>DASVQY010000021.1:0-18899 GCA_036388895.1 Pyrinomonadaceae bacterium
CAAAGATTACAGCCGACGCATTCGTGCTCGTCCACAATCGGAAAACGCTTGTTATCAACCATTGTAAAATCAATGCACTGATGCGCGCCGTCTTCGCAGGCGATGTGGCAGAGATTGCACTGAATACAATTTTCGTTGTTGACGCGGGCGACGACTTTGTAATTTAGATCGAGATTGCTCCAATCGGTCACTCGCGGGACGGATTTTCCAATGATGTCATTGACCGAAGCAAAGCCTTTTTCATCAAGATAATTGTTCAAACCGTCAATCAAATCTTCGACAATTCGATAACCGAAATGCATCACCGCGGTGCAAACCTGAACGGTTCCCGCGCCGAGCAGCAGAAATTCCACCGCGTCGCGCCACGTATTAATTCCGCCGATACCGGAAATCGGAATGTTGAATTCCGCATCGCGCGCCAGTTCCGAAACCATATTGAGCGCAATCGGTTTGACCGCAGTTCCGCAATAACCGCCGTGCGCCGCCATTCCGCCGACGTTCGGATAGGGAATCATCGTCTCAATGTCCACACCCATCACCGAATTGATTGTGTTTATCAAAGAAACAGCGTCCGCGCCGCCTCGCTGCGCGGCGCGTCCCGGCGGAACAATGTTCGTGACATTCGGCGTGAGCTTTACGATAACCGGAAGCGCCGAAACCTCTTTCACCCACTCGGTGACCATACAAGTGTATTCTGGCACTTGTCCCATCGCCGAACCCATTCCCCGTTCCGACATTCCGTGCGGGCAGCCGAAATTCAGCTCAAAACCGTCAGCGCCGGTGTCCTGCGCCCGTTTGACGATTTCGTGCCACGCTTCGCGCTTCGATTCGACCATCAAAGAAACAATCACGGCGTGATTCGGATATTTCTTTTTGCACTCGTAAATCTCTTTCAGATTCACTTCGAGCGGGCGGTCTGTAATCAATTCAATGTTATTCAAACCGATCATCCGCATCGCGCCGTGATCAATCGAAGCCAGACGCGACGAAACGTTGACAATCGGCTCGCCCAAAGTCTTCCAAACAGCGCCGCCCCAGCCCGCGTCAAAAGCCCGCTCGACCATCGAACCCATATTTGTCGGCGGAGCCGAAGCCAGCCAAAACGGATTCGGCGATTTGATGCCCGCAAAATTTACGTTTAAATCTGCCATAGTTTTTATAATGTCGAAAATCTATTTTTAACTCTCTTCTTTTTCAATCAAATCAATATTACGCAGAAAAAGCATTCCTAAAGGAGTGATTATTAAATTCCCTTGAGTGATAAGGGTTATTTTGTTGTAATCTTTTGAAATACTGCTAGTTGTTCGACTAAACCAAGGTGCAGATATTGGAGTTTCTGGAGTGCCTTTTGAAGCTAATCCTACCTCTTCTAACTTTGACATGTAGCACTTTCGCATATGTGATTTATCTCTTAAAGAAACATCATTACTTCGCTCATTATAATCATCGAAAAGATAGAGATGCTTTTCCGCAAATTCAATTTTTTTTGTTTGGTCAGTTGAACTTGATTCCAAACTTATAAAGTGAAGTAAGAGAATTTCGGCATCATTTAATTCATTTAAAAGTTGTAGAAGCTTTTTCTTTTCTATATGCTCAAGCTGTTCATCATTTAAGCTATTTTTTAACAGAGAAGCAATATAATTTTGGCGATCTTTATTCATCGCGCGTGCAGCTTGAGGTAAAGCATCTTCTAACAGGTCAATAAATTCCTCTGATTTCATTTTACTATTCAAAACATCTTCTTCTAAATACTTAAGTTTATCCCCTAAAATCTCAATGAAAATACGAACGCGTTCCTCCCTTTGATTAGGAATAATCTCTTTAAAGACCTCTGTTAATATTGAGCCGACTATTGGAATATTGCCAAGTACTACGCCACCAATACGAACTATTGCATCGGATTTATTATTCTCTAAATTTGGTTCAGATTTATCTAAGGTTATGCTAAGTTTATCATTCATTTTTGCCACACTTAATACTGTAAAATTATGGAAACTATATGCACCATTAATTACCAAATTATAAGATGTTATTAAACATAAAGGCTTGATGCTTAAACTGATTTAAGTTTTTCTTTCAAAGTTCGCAAAAACTCTTCATTGTTCAAAATATCGTTTTCGATACTCGCAATTTCTCTTGAATCGTTTTCCATAACGCGGCGCAGTTCGTTGTTGATTTGCGTTTGATACGGTGCGGCGTTCGGCGATTCGGCGCGCTGTCGAAAATATTCCAAAATATCGCTGTCCAGATAAAGCGAAATTTTCGCTTTTGACGTTTTCTTTTTGTTGATAAAACGCGAGCGGCGGACTTTATATATGCCGGGCTTGAGCGTTTCTTCGTCGGTCAAGCCATTCCTCAAATCTTCCCTGTATTCTTCTTCGGTTACGGTATAAGTAATTTCCTTATCGGTTGTATTCATTGTAAATTTTTACCTGTTTTGCGTTCGCTTTTCTTGCCGAGATAATGCGAATTTTTTCTTCGCGGACAGTGAATGCAACAAAAAGAAGTCGAATCGGCGACAGCGCGATAATTTGAAAACGAATTTCTTAAACGGAATTTAATTCATCGTAAATTTCAACTGCATTTTCATCTTCAAAAGCTACCTCGGCTTCTTCAAAACTAACGCCGTGTTTTTTGAAATTTGCAACAGCTTTTTCTTTGTCCCATTCAAACTCCATTTACAATAATACCGACACGTCCATACATATCAAGAAGATCGAAATCAAATTATTTTAGGCAATTTGGTTTCTCTGAAAATTACGTTTAAAACGCCCAAAGATTTCAATCCCATAAAAATTAATGCTGTTTAATTGCGCCGGTTTCTTCGATCATAGGCAAACGCGCTCCGGCAAATTCAACTTGTTCTCCAGTCAAACTGAAATGAATTCCTTGAGCCGCGATTTTTCCCATTTGCGAAGCGTCAACCGCTTCTTTGCCGCCGTTGACGCAATCACCGCCGGCAAAATATTTGGGATTCGTCGTTTGCATCGTTTCATTGTTGACGATGACGCGCCCGCCGGAATCTAATTCGAGATTCGGGATTTGCTCGAAAAATGAACGCTGTTTTTGCTGTCCGATGGCTTTGATAATCACATCGCATGGGATTTCAAAAATTCGGTTCGAGCCGTCGGTTTTCTCGCAGCGCAGAGACAGAGCGGAGCCGTTTTCGCCCGGCAGAATCGCAATCGGCGCGGATTGCCAGACAAATTCGACTCCATCTTTTTTCGCCAGCTCGTATTCGTATTCGTAAGCTGGCATTTCCTTGTCGGTTTTGCGGTAAACCATCAAAACTCTTTCCGCGCCCAAGCGTCGCGCCTGCGTCACGGCATCAACAGCCGTATTTCCCGCGCCGATTACGGCAACGGTTTTTCCGAGGGGAATTGTGTTCCATTCGCGCGTTTTGACGCGCTCGATAAAATCCAGCGCGTCGTAAACGCCCGCCAGATTTTCCTCCGAAACGTTCAAACGATTTGTCGCGCCTAAACCGATTCCGAGGAAAATCGCATCGTGATTCACTTCCAAATCCTCAAGCGAAACGTGCCGCCCGATTTCCGTGTTCTGTCGAAATTCAACACCGAGACGCCCAACCATTTCGGCTTCCGCAACCGAAACGGCTTGCGTCATTTTGTATTCCGCCATTCCGTAAGTATCCAAGCCGCCGGGCAAAGGCTTTTTGTCATAAATCGTGACGGCATAACCGAGTCTGGCAAGAAAAGTCGCGCACGATAATCCGGCGGGACCTGAGCCGATGACGCCGACTGATTTTCCGTTCGGCGCTCCGGCTTTTAGAACATCGCGGTTTTTGCTCATCACAAAATCGGTCGCGTAACGCTGGAGCCTGCCGATTTCAATCGGCTTTTGCATCAGAGTATTTTCTACGCAAGCTCCTTCGCACAAAACTTCGACCGGACAAACGCGGGCGCAGGTTGCGCCAATCGGATTGGCTTCAAAAATCACGCGCGCCGAACCCGTCAGATTTCCGCTCGCAATTTTTTTGATAAACGACGGAACGTCAATGTGCGTCGGACAAGCGTGCACGCAGGGCGCGTCGTAGCAATAAACGCAGCGGTTGGCTTCGAGAATCGCTTCGGCTTCGTTTAAAGGCGGCGCGATTTCTCGAAAATTGCGTTCGATTTGTTCGATATTTAGGGGTGAATGATGAACGACTGACATAATTTTTTACAACTCGGCTTCGACTTCAATCTCAATTAACATCTCGGCATCAACTAATGCTGAAACTTCAACCATCGTCGCGCAAGGTTTTATTTCACTGAAAAACTCGCCGTGCGCTCGTCCGTATTCTTCCCAACGCGAAATGTCCGTGACAAACATTCTCGTCCGCACGACGTTTTCCAATCCCGCGCCCAAGCCTTTCAAAGCGCGTTCGATATTGCGAATTGTCTGAGCCGTTTGTGCGTAAGCGTCGCCGACGCCGACAATCGCTCCGTTTTCATCGGTCGCCGTTGTTCCCGTGACATAAATCCGCTCGCCGACTTTAACGGCGCGCGAATAGCCGACGATTGATTCCCATTTCGTGCCGGAAAAATAATGCTGTCTTTCTCGCATAAAATTAGCCGCAAATTCTTTATTTATTTTGGAGAGTCGTATGGTTTTCTCTGGTTACTCGGATCAGAAAGCGCAACGCTTCGTTGACTGATTCTGAACTGGGAAAGTTTTCGGCTACATCAGAATCTAAGACAACAGTTCTTTGCGTTTGATTGTATTTCTCCGCGAAACGATTTGGTTTCGCCTGAGAATAATCGAATTTGTATTCAGGCGACATTTCTTCTTTTTTATTCGGCATTTTCGTAATCCTTTCTTTCCTGTGAGGTCGGCGGTCTCGCGCTGATAATTCTAACAGTATCGTTTTCGCGTTCGGTAAAAGAAACCAACAAAAGCCGATTTTTAATCGAATGACCGATGATTATTTCGCGTTTTTCGTCAATCGAATGTATCTCATCGTCAAAAATTTTAGCCAGTGGGTCACCAAAAACCGTTTCTGCTTCGGCAAAATCAATTTTATGTTTTTTTAGATTTGCCGCAGCTTTTTTCGTGTCCCATTCAAATTGCATCTTTTTAATCAGCTACAAGCGCGCCGTATGCATCCGGTCGTCTGTCTCTGAAAAATTGCCATGTGTTGCGGACTTCACGAATCATATCGAAATTTAAATCCGCTACAACTAATTCGTCTTTGTCGCGCGAGGCTTCGGCGACGATTTGACCGCGCGGATCGCAGAAATAGCTTTGACCGTAAAATTCGCCGATGTTCCAGGGCGCTTCCGTGCCGACGCGGTTAATTGCACCGACGAAATAGCCGTTGGCGACGGCGTGCGCTGGTTGTTCGAGCTTCCAGAGATACTCCGAAAGTCCGGCGACGGTCGCTGACGGATTAAAAATAATTTCAGCGCCGTTTAAACCGAGCGCACGTGCGCCTTCGGGAAAATGGCGGTCGTAGCAAATATAAACGCCGATTTGCGCGAAAGCCGTTTTAAAAGTCGGATAACCGAGATTGCCCGGACGAAAATAAAACTTTTCCCAAAAACCGGGATTGACGTGCGGAATGTGAGTTTTGCGGTATTTCCCCAAATATTTGCCGTCGGCGTCAATCACGGCGGCTGAATTGTAATAAACGCCTGTGATTTCTTCTTCGTAAATCGGGACAATCAAAACCATTCCGAATTCGCGCGCCACATCCTGCATCATTTTCACGGTTTTGCCGTCGGGAATTCTTTCGACCGCTTCGTACCAGCGCGTTTGCTGTTCGGCGCAGAAATAAGGCGTCGTGAAAATCTCCTGAAAACAAAGCATCTGCACGCCTTTTCGCGCGGCTTCTTCGACCATTTTCATTTGATTTTCGACGTTTTGTTTTTTGATTTCTTCAATCGGCGCATCGGTCGGCGCGACATTGCGCGCCTGAATCAAACCGCATTTAACAATTCTTGACATAACATTTCCTCTTAAGATTATTTCGCGGGCTGATTGAATTTAGCGTCTTCAATCGCCGCGTTGTTTTTGACTTCCAAAATCTTTCGCGTCCAATTGATGTTCGGCACGGCAAAGCGCGTTGTTGCGGGCAATTTGACGCCGCCGAAATCTTTGTAATCCGAATAATCAACTTGGTAAACAAAATTTCCGAGAATAGTCGGAACGCTTGCCGTGCGACGGACGAGCGAGCCGGTTTCGCGGTCGAAATAAAGCCGTTCGCGTCCGCCGTTCACGGTCGCGGCGCGGACTTGATAAACTTCGCGCCCATTGATTTGTTCAATCGAGCCGAATTCCATTTTCGGATAAATCGCTTTCAGATTTGCCGAAGCGAAAAGCTCTGCTTCGCGCCGAATTTGTTCGGCTTCGTCAGCTTTGAGCGGAATCGAATGCTCATTTGCCCGTTTCCAAACGTTTGCGCCATCAAACGCTTCGCTGACAACGGCTTGCGAATATGTTGTGACAACCAGCAATTTATTGCCTTTTTGCCAGATTTCTTCCGGTTCGCTTTTGCCGTTCGGCTCGACGCGGCTGGCTTTAATATAACGCGAATTAATTTTGCCGAGATTTGCTTTCCCGCCCGAAGCCTGTTCGTATTTTTCTAAAATTTGTTCAATCGCCGGTTTCGTTTCCGGTTGTTTCGGACGCGCGTTTTCGGCGGCAATCGAATTTAAATTCGGAGCGGATTGCGGGTGCGATTTGCCGTTGTGACAAGTGTTGCAGGAAACTTCAATGCGCCCGTTGAAATAATTTTTGTTGAGCGCAAACGTCATTTTCAACATCTCGCGCGCCGTTTGTTTGTGCTCGTTGTCGTCTTTGGCAAAATCTTCTTCCGACGTATGGCAAAAATTACAATTGACGCCCAAAGACGCCGACATCAGATTCATCACTTTGCCCATTTGGTCGGCGGGCATTTCGTTTAAAACTTTGATGTTTTTAAATTTCTGACCGGCGGTTTCGATCTGTTTGGTTTGTGCGTGTTGATTGCTGTGCGCGAAAACAAGCCCGGCGAAAAGAATTCCGACTATTAGAATCAAAAACTTAATTTTGTTTTTCATCTGAGCTTTTTGAGAGAGTAAAAAACGCGCGCTCTTCAAAATACATCAACTCATCCAGTTTACGCCAGCCTCCGGGTTCCATTTAATTGTCGTTTTCTTGAGCTTCGTCCAAAACTCAATCGAGCTTTTGCCGGTAATATCGCCCGCGCCGAAGCGCGAATCGTTCCAGCCGCCGAATGAAAACGGCTCGCGCGGAACGGGAACGCCGATATTAACGCCGATCATTCCGGCGTTGGCGTGTTCCATCACATAACGCGCCAAACCTCCGCTCTGCGTGAAAACCGAAGCGGCGTTGCCGTATGGATTTGCGTTTTCGATTTTGATGGCTTCGTCGAGCGTGTCCGTGCGAATAATCGAAATCACCGGACCGAAAATTTCTTCTTTTGCGACCGACATTTCGGGCGTCACGTAATCAATCACCGTCGGTCCGACGTAAGTTCCGTTTTCCTTGCCTGCGACAACCGCGCCGCGACCGTCAACGAGGATTTTCGCGCCGTTTCGCTCGGCTTCCGAAATATAATTTTCGATGCGCTCTTTCGCTGCTTTTGAAATCACAGCGCCGAGGTTTTTGCCGGGAACGACTTTGCGCGCTTCGTCGCAGATTTGTTCGATAATCGGGTTGACATTTCCGACCGCGAGCATCGCCGAAGCCGCCATACATCGTTGTCCGGCACAGCCCGACATCGAAGCCGTAACATTGGTCGCCGTCATCGTCGGATTCGCGTCCGGCAAAACGAAAAGATGATTTTTCGCGCCGCCGAGCGCGACGCAGCGTTTCAGATTGTTTGTGCTTTGCTGATAGACGAGCTTTGCGACATTGGTCGAGCCGACAAAGCTGACGGCTTCGATGCCGGGATGAGCGCAGATGCCTTCGACGATTTCCTTTCCGCCGTTGACGATGTTGAAAACGCCGTCGGGAAGCCCGGCTTCTTTCAAAAGCTCAGCCATTCTCTGAACCGATAGCGGCACGAGTTCCGAAGGCTTCATAATCATTGTGTTGCCGAGAACGAGCGCGTTCGGCATCGTCCAGTTCGGCACCATCAAAGGAAAATTAAACGGCGCGATTGAAGCGACGACGCCGACGGGGAAACGGTCGAGGCGACATTCGACGCCGCGCGAAACTTCCATAATCTCGCCCGCAATAAGCTGCGGCATCGAACAGGCAAATTCCGTCAACTCGATTGATTTTTCGACTTCAGCTTTCGCCTCGTCCCACGTTTTGCCGTTTTCTTCCGACACCAGCGAGGTCAATTCGTCGAAATTCTTTTCAAGCAAAAAATGATAGCGGAAAAACACCTGAACGCGCTCTTTTATCGGCAGTTTGCTCCAACTATCGAAGGCGTTATGAGCGGATTCGACCGCCGCCTTTAATTCTTCCGCCGTTGACATCGGAACCTGCGACAACAAATTGCCGTCAATCGGCGAGACTACTTTCAAAGATTCTGTTGAGCCGCTTTCGACAAATTCGCCGTTGTAATAATTTTTAACCTTTTTGTATTTCATATTTTTTTTTAACCACTGATGAACACGGATTTAAGAAGGATAAATGAGGATTTAACAAAAGGATAAAATCAGATATTCGATATTAACGATGACTCCAAAATAGCTTTTATCTTGTTTTCATCCTGTTTTCCATCTGTGTCTATCTGTGGTTAAACCCTCTTTCACATCACAATTCTCTTGACTTCAATACGTGGATTCCCAAAATTTATCAACAAGCAAATTTTCATTCCCGTTGCTTTCAAATAATTTAGACACTGCGCCTTGTGAACGTCTTCGATTGTTCTAACAGTCTTTAGTTCGACAATTACTAAATCTTCAACCAATAAATCCGGTTCGTATACTCCAACTTCTACATTCTCATAAAAAACCTTTATTTTTCTCTGATGTTCGACTTTTAGCCCGAATTTCTTAATTTCGTGCGCCAACGCATTTTCATAAACTCTTTCGAGAAAACCGCAGCCCAAGCTGTTTGAAACCTTATAAGCAGAGCCAATAATTTTTTCGGTAATTTGATTGATTTTTTCTCTCGCTTCGTCTTCCTCAAACAACTCTTCAATCAAATTCGTTCCCTCACTCATATCATCATCCTGCTTTTATCCGCTTTTTATCTGCGTTCATCTGTGGTTAAATTCCCTCGCGGCGGAAACGCTCGCATCAAAGTCCAATGCACAAAAAACGAAACCCCGAAACCGACAAACCACGCATAGTCATACAAAACCCTGAGTGGTTCAAATATCAACCCAATCCACGCGAAAAAGCAACCCAAAACAGTCGCGGCGACGGCTCGCCAATTCCAGCTTTGATAAATTCCGCGAGTGCGATACAAATCGCCGAGATTCAGATTCTTATTTCGCACCAGCCAGTAATCGGCAATCAAAACTCCGGCAATCGAGCCTAAACCGCCCGAATATCCCAAAAGCCACGAGAAAATATAACCGCTTGGATCGGCAAGCAAGCGCCACGGCTGCATCAGAATCCCGACGATTCCAGTAATCAAACCGCCCGTGCTGAAAGAAATCCAGCGCGGAAAAGCGTTGGCAAAATCATTTGCGGGCGAGACGACGTTGGCGGCGATATTAACGGCGAGAGTTGCCACGATGACCGTAAACATCGAAATCGCCACGACGACGGGCTGCGAAAATTGTCCGATTAATTTTACCGGGTCCCACAATTCATCAGGTTTCATCTGCGGAAAAACGACAGCCGCCGCCGATGTGATGACAATGCCCATCGCCGCGAAAACAACCATTGTTGTCGGCAGCGCGACGACTTGACCGACGGCTTGCTCGCGCTGGCTGCGCCCGAACCGCGTAAAATCGGGCATATTCAAAGAAAGCGTCGCCCAAAATCCGATCATCGCCGTCAGAGACGGAACGAAAATCGCCCAAAACTCGCCCCAAGTTTTAAATTTGTCGGGTTGATTGATCAGAAATCCGAGACCGCCCGCCTGCCAGACGATCCAGACGAGCAGCGCCGCCGTCATCACCAGCACAAACGGCGCAGCCCAATTTTCGACGTGCCGGAGCAAATCCATCCCGCGATAAATGATAAAAATATTCATTCCCCAGAAGAGCAGAAACGAAATCCATTCGGTCGGCGTATGCCCGCCGACTGCGCCGCCTAAAGCCGTATTCCAGCCCGGAATTATCGAAGAAAAAAAGATGTGAATCGCCTGCCCGCCGATCCAAGCCTGAATTCCGAACCAACCGCAGGCGACAATCGCGCGCATCAGCGCCGGAAGATTCGAGCCGTATGTGCCGTAACTCGCGCGCGCAAACACAGGAAAAGGGATGCCGTATTTTGTGCCCGGATGCGAATTGAGCAAAATCGGCGCAAGCACGATGACGTTGCCGAGTAAAATCGTAATCAGCGCCTGCCACCAATTCATTCCCGCCGAAATTAAGCCCGACGCCATCATATAGGTCGGGATGCAGTGCGCCATCGAAATCCACAGCGCGGCGTAGTTATACGTCGTCCAGTTGCGTTTTTCTATTGGAACGGGCGCTAAATCTTCGTTATAAAGCGGAGATTTTTCAATCTCGCGCAATGCCTCCTCGCGCAGCTCGACGCGTCCGTCTTCGTGTTGGATTGTTTCGGTCATAATTTTTTCAGCATTGTCAGCGAAGTTTTTTGCTCCGAGACCGTCTCAAAACCGATTCTTCGGTATAAATCGAGAGCGCGGTTTCGTTTGTCAACGCTTAAGGAAACTTTCTCAAACCCGTTTATTTTTAACGCTTCCAGCAATTTTTTAAGCAAACGGGTGCCAAAACCCCGGTTTCGGTAATTTTCCTTAATTGCCATACTGAGTTCTGGAGTCTCTTCATCAAAAAAACCGTAACTTTGATAACTTTCAGGAAAAAGCCGCGCCCAGATTGCCCCGACCAATTCGTTTTCAACGACAATCACAAAAGCAAGGTCGCCTTTTCGCCCGAAATTATCAATATATTTTGAAAGCTGCGGCTCAAAAACGATTGACTTCGGCAGTTTTTGATTTTCATCCGCAAAATAAATTGCTTCGTAAAGCATTTCTCGCAGAAATTCGTATTCACCGGGTTTTATCTCACGGATTTCAAACATTTCCTGCCGCCGGCGTCTTTATCTCTTTCGTCCCGGAAACAGTGATTGACCAATTTCGCAAATCATCTGCTTTCCCGGCATTATTCGTCAGCAAAACAACCGATTTAATTTTCAAATCCGCCAAAATCTCAGCCGCCGGACGAAAGCTTCTGGCGTCCGCTTCAAACCCGACTTTTTTGTATGCTTCGCTCTGATTCAAGCCTGCTTTCTTGTGTTCTATACTTGCCATCAAAGCCAGATGCCCGTTTCCTTTGCCTTCCTGGTCAAGATAAACGATTACACCTTTTCCTTCTCGCTCGATTAGAAATTGGGACATTTCCATTTCCTCTCTACATTCGCATTCGACACTGTTAAAAACGTGAGCGGAAACGCAGCTTGAATGAATTCGACAGAAAACATTTTCCTGTGCCTCGACATTTCCCATCACGAGCGCAATGGATTCCGTCTGCCCGTCGTAATAAAGAATCTCTCGGAAAATTCCAAATCTGGTTTTTAAATCTCGTTCTGCCAATCGAATAATCATTTTCCCTCAAAATTTATGTCTTTAGTTAAATGCTCGACTTTCAGGCTTTTCAATCTCCAACAATTTCCTTAAACCGCCGATCATCGCGGAGAAAATCAAAATCTTTAAAAGTAGTCTTTGCCCATTCTTTATGAGCCGGATTTAAGCCGACACATTTTCTCAAGCATTCGATTATTCCATCTTTGTCCTGTTCGCCTTTATATTCAGCCTTTACCAAGGCTAAGTTTCCATAAGCACTTGCGTAATTCGGATTCAATTCGATTGCTTTGCGATAACAATCTTCGGCTTCTTCTATTCTTCCTTCGTTCTGTAGCAAAGTACCGAGATTGTTGTAAGCATCTGCGTCATTTGGATTCGACTCAATTGCTTTGCGATAACAATCTTCGGCTTCTTCTATTCTTCCTTCGTTCTTCAGCAAAATACCGAAATTGTAGTAAGCATCTGCGTAATTCGGATTCGACTCAATTGCTTTGCGATAATTATCTTCGGCTTCTTCTATTCTTCCTTTATTCTTCAGCAAAAGACCGAGATTGTTGTAAGCACTTGCGTAATTCGGATTCAATTCGATTGCTTTGCGATAACAATTTTCGGCTTCTTCTATTCTTCCTTCGTTCTGTAGCAAAGTACCGAGATTGTAGTAAGCATCTGCGTAATTCGGATTCGACTCAATTGCTTTGCGATAACTATCTTCAGCTTCTTTGTTTCTTCCTTCATCGTTTAGCAAAAGACCGAGATTGTAGTAAGCATCTGCGTGATTCGGATTTTTCCTTATATATTCTACATAGAGTTTTTCGGATTGAATTTGTAATTGCTTTCTTTGCTCGCCGGATAATCTTACGGCGAAAGTTCTGGCGATTTGCTGCGAGGCTAGCGCTTTACTAAAATCTACAGTAACTCTTTGATCTTGACGTTCGAGCTTGCCTTTTTCACTGATAAAATAATCTTCCAGCTTTTCCCAACATTCCGTTAAAGCAAGCTGTTTGTAATAAAATTTATTTTCCCAGGCATTTCTTGCCTTTTCCTCCATTTGGTCGGAAAGATTTTCGAGATGTTTTTCATGTTCCGTTTCAAACAAAGCAAAATCGCGCCGCACTGTACCGCGCACAAAAGGGTGCAGATTATGAAGAATAAACGGTTTTTTATCGTCATCGTCGCGGTTGACTGTTTGAATGACCAGGCGGTCGTCAACCAAACGATTAAGTTCGGATCGGTTTTCTTCCGATAATCGGTTCAAATCATCCGCCGACAAAATCAAAATTTCCTGCGGAACATCAATACCGTAAAAAGCTATATGGCGTAAAAGATATTTGGCTTTTTCGCTTAGCAGGGAAATCTGCAATTTAATCAGGGCATTGGTCGGGCGCAATCGTTTGTCTCGTTTTTCTTCAAGATTCGTTTCATCTTTTTCCTCAGCTTGATATGCCGCTTGATATTCGGTTAAAAATTGCGAAAAGGTGATTTTCCTGCGCCCGATGAAATGCACCATTGATTGAATCGCCTGCGGGATGTAATACACATCTTTGAAAAATTCGGTCAAATCGGATTCGGAAACCGAATCCAAATCAACAATTCTGTTTCTGCCGCAGTATTTTCCGCCTTCGCCGCGAACCATCTCAATTGCCGCATTATGCTCCAAACCCTCCAACAGCTTATCCGAGACAATCTGTAATTGATCAACATTTGTATCAAACTCGATTTCTTTATCCGGCGAATGCCACGAGATAAAAACGGCGCGGATTCGGCTCTCGGCGATAAAAAATGTGTTCAGAAAAACTGCGATTTCATTATTTTTGTATCTGCCGTTTTCTATCCACGCTTCAAAATTATCGAAAATCATCAAAACTTTGTCGGCTTTGATTTTCGGGAAAACCGTGTGCTTCAAAAAATGCTCTTCTTTGCCGGTTTCATATTCCAGCGAAGTCTGCAAAAGAGTCGCAAAATGCTGGGCGATGCCCGCAAAATTGTCGTATTTCCGGCAATCCAGATAAATAATTTTGCTGAATAAATCGGGGCGTTTCGATGCCGTGCGGTCTTCGTTTAGATTTTCGGTCAGAAACTTTTTAATCAAAGAAGTTTTCCCGAAACAGGTCGGCGCAATAATAATCGGATGTTTTTCTTCGGTTTCCAAAAACTCGGTGATCGCCGCAATCTCCTCTTCCCGCCCGTAAATGTTTTCCTTCAAATTCGGCAGCGCCACAAAATTAGGCGAGCTTTCCGACGGAAACGGCGAAACGATTATTTGGGAAATGGCTTCTTCTATTTCATCAAGTTTATCTGCTTGTTTATCAACTTTACTTTCGGTTCGTTTGCTGACTTCAAGATTTTTTGTTGTAACAGTAATAATTTGTCCTAAATTTGTTTCTAACCATCTCTGCAATTTCCGGCTTTCTTCGGCAACACATTCTTTGATATTTTCTTCAGATTCGCCGACGCGGTTGAGAATTTCAGAAGTTCCGTTTGCCAGATTCTCAACCAGTTCATTATTTTTCGACAGCTTATCCAAAAATTCGCCAAGCGGGCGAAGCAGTTCTCTATCTTCATTGGAAAGCCCGTTTTGCTTATCATTAACCTGCCGCAAAATCGCCTGCAAATGTGAACGCTGAAAAGCAATCCACGAGGAGCTAAAATCTTCCTCCTTAACAAGTTCATTGATTTTCTGCGGAATCAATTCGCCGATTTTTTCAAAAACATATTTATCCAAAGACGGCGGAAAAGAATATTCATTCGCCAGCGCCGGATTTAGCTGCACAAACCAACGGCGCACGGAAATTTCCACTTCTTCGGCAATCAAACGCTTCGCCGCCGCGCTGTCGTTGGAAAGTTTTAAGATAAATTCTTTCGATGTGTGTTGAGTTAGGAATTCTTCGCTGACAGGCTCATTCGGCAAAGATTTTCTGCCGAACAATCTTTGATAAAACGGCAACTTCTTTTCGCCGTTGACGGGCAATTGCGCGAGATTTTCTTCGCTCGGAAACAACTTAAACAAATCGGCGGATTTATTCGTCGCCAAATGCTCGTCCAATTTCTCTTTAATGCTCGGCAAAACAAGCTCTATTAGTTTTTTGTGTTTTTCATTAGCTTGATTAATTTCCGCTTGTTTTAAAACATCTTCAATTGCTCTTGAATATGCCTTGCCAAGAAGCCGCGTTAAATCTTCGTTTTCGTGAGTTGGCTTAAAACTGCCTCTTAAATCCCAAAGCGCGTTTGAAGCGACACCGCCGACCGCCGTAACTCCGGCTTTGGCAACGTCTATCAAAAATGGCGAGAGAAATGGTAAGAAATAAGGCGCAAGATACGGTGCGGCAACGGTTATACCGATTGCTCCCGCAATAACCGCCGTTTTCAACTTCGCGTCAGGAGTATCTATTTGCATAAATATGGAGAGATTTAAGTTGAAAAGGAACAGTCAACAATCAGAATTTTATAAAAATTACTAGATTTTCACGCATTCGCCCCGTTTCAAAAACTGCCCGTCGCCCGCTTTTCCTTTGTGCTCACCGTTTTCGATAACGACGCGCCCGCGCGATAGAACGGTTTCGACTTTGCCCTTTACTTTCCAGCCTTCGTAGGAAGAATAATCAACGTTCATATGCTCGTTTTCGACGCCGAAAGTATGTTCCTTCTCCGCGTCGAAAATCACAATGTCGGCGTCCGAGCCGACTGCAATCGTTCCTTTTTTCGGAAAAAGCCCGAACATCTTCGCGGCGGCGGTTGATGTTAATTCGACAAAGCGATTCAAAGAGATTCGATTTTCGACGACTCCGCCGTTGTAAATCAGCGACATCCGATTTTCGACGCCCGGCGCGCCGTTCGGTATTTTTGAAAAATCGTATTTGCCTAGTTCCTTCTGCTCTTTCATACAAAACGGGCAATGGTCAGTGGAAATAACTTGCAAATCGTCCATCTTCAAGCCTTTCCACAATTCCGCTTGATTGTGTTTTTCCCGAAGCGGCGGCGTCATCACATATTTCGCGCCATCGAAATTGTCGCCGTAATCTTCGATTGAATGAAAAAGATACTGCGGGCAGGTTTCGGCAAACGCGGGAATACCTCGGTCGCGCGCTTCGCGTACTTGATTCAAAGCGTCTGTGCAGGACAAATGCACGATATAAACGGGCGATTCAGCCATTTCGGCAATCGCGATAGCGCGATGCACGCCTTCGGCTTCGGCAATTGTCGGGCGCGTCAGCGCGTGATATTTAGGCGCGGTTCGACCTGCGGCGAGTGCGCGTTTGATAATTTCGTTAATCACAATGCCGTTTTCGGCGTGCATACAAATCAAACCGCCGCGCTCGCCAGCCGCGCTCATCGCGCGAAAAATCGTCGCGTCGTCCGCCAGAAAAACGCCCGGATAAGCCATAAATAATTTAAAGCTCGTAATGCCTTCGTCCATCAATTTGAACATCTCGGCTTTATTCGAGTCTTCAAAATCGGTCGTAATCAGGTGAAAACCATAATCAATCGCGCATTTACCTTCAGCCTTTTTGTGCCACGTATCCACGCCCGCCGTCATTGAATCGCCTTTTGTTTGCACGGCGAAATCAATAATCGTCGTCGTCCCGCCAAACGCCGCCGCGCGAGTTCCGGTGAAAAAATCGTCCGACGATTGCGTCCCGCCAAACGGCAATTCCATATGCGTGTGCGGATCAATCCCGCCCGGAATGACGAGTTTATTTGCCGCGTCAATTACAACATCAGCTTCCATTTCGAGCGTTTTGCCAATGACGGAAATTTGCTGATCTTCGATTAAAATATCGGCGCGATAATCGTCAACCGCCGTTACAATTCGTCCGTTTTTGATTAGTGTTTTCATAATTTCAAATTTACTTTTTACCGCCGCGCGAGCCGTATTCTTTGATCTGCCGCCAATTAAGCTGGTAAATATTAATCCAATCGCCTTTGAGCGTCGTATTTCGGTCGTGCATCACAATCCAATCTTCTCCGCCTTTGGCTTTGAGCAAAACTATCCCGTCGCCGCCTTGATCTTTCATTTCTTCTCTTGTCGCTTTGCGCCATTTGCCGCCGGTCGAATTTTTCGCTCCGGCGTTCCAGACGTATGTGCCGTCTGCCTTAATCGTCAGTGCGCCGACATTGCCGACGCCGATTTCACCTTGCCGGTAAATGCGATTGTTCTTTTCGTAATCAACCGCCGCGCCGATTTTGCCTAATTGCCACGCGCCCGTCAGCCAGCTTTCTCTTGTCGGCGCGCCATAATTATATGAAAGCGGGAAAGTGATGTCGCTAGTCATTGCAACGTATTTGTTGAGTTTGCTGTAAAAGTCCGCAGTTGAATCGAAACGAAAATCCAAACCACGCACTTTAATCATTTCGGCGAGTTCTTTCTTGATTTCTTCGCGGCGCGGATTTTGAAACGGTTTATCGCCGAGTTTTGTTTGCAAAAAGCTGAGAATTTCGGCTTGCGTCATTAAACCAGAGCCAAAATCCTTTGTTGTTGTGGTTTTGTTCTCTGCTTCAACGTCATTCACCGAATTTGCATTTTGGTTGGTATTGACCGGAGTTTTATTAGCAGTTTTTGCCGAAAGCGGACGAATTTTGTCCCACTGTGTTCCCCTTTCAAACCCGTCTTTGTGAAATTCATTCGGCATTTCACGGATAATCGGCTGCCTGCCGTCCTGACTAGGGCGAACGAAAGTGGCTTCTACCCATGTTTCGGGATAGTCAGAACTTTTCCACTCAATTTTCTCGCCCGGTTTGTAATCTTTCTTTTGAGCAAATGCTTGAATATCAGCAATAAAAAGCAAAGCAATTGTCATTAATACAAGTGAACCAAATCGTTGTAAAATTGTTTGTTTTGTCATCCTGATTCTCATTTTTGATAGATTTGTCTTGTTAAGTTTCATTGTTCACAATCAACTTAACAAAATCTCATTAAAACCTACTTTTTCTGCCGCTTTAGCCAAGCGTTCATCAGCCGTAACGAAGGGACGACGGCGCGTTTTTTCCTGACACCAAACCAGCGCCGCCGCTAGTTGAAACGAATCCAGTGCCCGCAAGCCGTAATTTTCGGGTAAATCGTTTGCCAATTCGATGACTCTTTCGACCGGCGAAACGATACGGCAAGTTTTCCTGAGTTTTTCACATAAACGCAAGGCTTTGATTGTTTCTTTTTCCGTCAAATCGCCGTTTCGTTTGAGTCTCGCCAGACCGTTGTTGATTTCAACCGAGGTTCCCCACCAAACTACGATTTTCGGATATTTTCGCAGCCACTTTTTTGATTGCGTCGTGAAAATTTGTGAACAGCAAAGCGGCAGAATCGCGCTCGTGTCCCAAAAGGCGATTTCAGTCTTCATCTCGTTCGTCGGTTATTGCTTTGATTGCCGTTTCGCTTTTCAAAGCCGGGCGTTTTTCCTTCAAAAACGATTCGCTAATTTCGCTTTCTTCGGGCAGACGTAAAATGCCCGCTGCCGCCAGAGCCAATTCTTCGGCAGAAAAATCCGAAGTATTATGAAGCGGAACGATTTTGGCAATCGGCTGGTTTCTATCGCTTATCAGGATTTCTTCGCCGCGCTTTACGTCGGCAAGGAAACTGCTTAAATGGTTTTTCTGCTCGGCAATGTTAGTTGTTCTCATAATTTAAAAAATCTCCAACTTAGCCATTATAGCCAGATTCAAGCAGGAAACGAAGTTGTTGTGTCTTCGATTCGTTTCAATTCTCCATTTGATTTTTGTTTTAGACGGAAGTCTTTTTAATTATCAGATAATCTTCTTTTCACGCCGGCTTTTCGATTATCGTCGGAATTTCGCTTTCCGGCGGTTCTTTCGTTTCTTCGTCTTTTCCGCCTTTTTGTTCCTGTTCGGCGAGAACCGTTTCGGCGGCTTCGGCGATGCGTTCTTCGATTTTTTCGCTTGGCGCTTGTGCCGGATGATGGTCGCCGGCGTGATAAAAATACGAAGCCTGATAAAGCTCGCGCAGGAATTTTAGGAAAACTTTGCCGATGGCAATGCCCGGAATAGCGAGTATTATGCCGAGCAAACCGAACAATTTGCCGCCGACCAGCAGTCCCAGGAAGACAGCCATCGGATGCAGATTCAAGCGCCCGCCCAAAATGCGCGGCGTCAGTATGTAGCCCTCCAGAGTTTGCACCGCGACGAAAACTCCTATCACGCCCGCAAATTCCCAAATGCTGCCGCCTTCGGCAACGGTAAACGCCCCCGCCAGAGCAATTCCGAGAATCGTCCCGACATACGGAATCGCATTGAGCAGCCCGGCAATTAGCGCGATACCCGCCCACGCC
>DASVQY010000022.1:0-2802 GCA_036388895.1 Pyrinomonadaceae bacterium
AGCGCGAAGTAACCGCCGTCATTCGCCCGTTTCCCGAAATCAGCGGGCAGGGCGGCTATTTTCGCAAAGGTTATTTTATTTTGCCGCGTATTGACGACGCCAAAAGCCTCTTCTTTCCCGTCGCCCACGAACTCGCGCATAACTGGTGGATCGGCGCGAATCAGCAAAACGCCTGGCTCAACGAAAGCTTTGCCGAATACAGCGCGATGCTCGCTACGCGAAGGCTGAAAGGCTCGGACGCTTTTAATGAGGTTTTGGAGAAGAAGAAAAAGCTAAACCAAAACCTGCCTGCGATTTACGGTTTTGACCGAACTAAAAACCGCCAGCAAACGCCTCTGGTTTTATATGTCAAAGGCGCTTTGAAGCTGCACGAATTGGAAAAGGATTTGGGCGAAGCAAAGTTTTTGGAATTTCTGCAAAAAGCGTCGGAAGCCAAGGTTGATGAAACGGATGAACTGATCGAATTTCTCGCTAAGTTTTCATCGCGCGAAACGGCGGATAAATTTTTAGTAGCGTTGAAAGAGTAATTTTATACTTCAAGAGCGACTTTTTACGCCGGGTTTACGGTTGGCGTAGGCAATATTTTCAAAAAACGCTAGCCAGAAATGCGTTTAAAGGTTACATTTTGCGACGGAGGTAATGCCGGATGAAACACTTTTTTCGCAATAATGGGCTGTCGCTTGTGTTGTTCGCCCTATTCGCTTTTTCCCTCGTCGGACAGTATTTCACGGGCTATCACGAATACAACGAAGACAGGAGCGAACATCGCCTGCCTGCCGTCGGCTACGTCGAATATTTCGGCGAAGGGCATTTTATCGAAGCGGTTTTTGAAAATTGGGAAAGCGAATTTCTGCAAATGGGAATGTTCGTTTTGCTAACTGTTTTCCTGTTTCAGAAAGGCTCTGCCGAATCAAAAGACCCGGCGCGAATCGAACTCGTTGACGTTGTTCCGGCTGACGCCCGAAACCAAAAAGACGCGCCGTTTCCGGTGCGACGCGGCGGCTGGATATTAAAACTTTACGAAAACTCGCTCAGCCTGACGTTCTTTCTTCTCTTCATTGCATCTTTCGCGCTCCACGCATACGGCAGCGTCAAAGATTACAACCTGGAACAACTCGCTCACGGCGAACAGCCGACATCATTCATCGAATATTTCGGCACTTCGCGCTTCTGGTTTGAATCATTCCAAAACTGGCAAAGCGAATTTCTATCAATCGGGTTGATGGTATTTCTCTCAATCTATCTCCGTCAAAAAGGATCGCCCGAATCCAAACCAGTCCACGCCCCACATGATGAAACCGGCAAAGGCTGACGATAATCCAACTTATTAAATTGCATTATGCAAAGCTTTTCAAAGGTAATTCTAAGAATAATTAAAACCAATCACCTTTGACATCTTTCAAAACAATTCTTGCCGTTTTGTAATCGGATGCGGCAAAAATTTAATATTTGAAAATGAATCCGTTTGAAAATGTTTGAGGCAAAAAAATGCCCTCGGCAACCGCCGAAGGCATTTGTCTTAAACATTGTAAATGTTCAAAAATTTAGTAGCGACCGCCGCCGCGATTTCCACCGCCGCCATAGCCGCCGCGTCCGCCACCGCCGCCGGAACCGCCGCGATTTTCGCGCGGTTTGGCTTCGTTGACTAACAATGCGCGACCGTCAATTTCTTTGCCGTTGAGCGAGGTAATAGCGTTTTGCGCTTCTTCATCGTTTGACATTTCGACAAACGCAAAGCCGCGTGAGCGTCCCGTGTCGCGGTCTTCGATGATGTTGGTTGATTGAACCGTGCCGCTTTCGCCAAACATTTTTTCCAAATCTTCGGTTGTCGTATCGAAGGAAAGATTTCCGACGTAAAGTTTTGCTGACATAATAATAGTTACCTTTTCTTCCCCGCAGGGAATTTCAAAAGAAGCGTCGAATCGAGTGAACTTCGGAGAAAAACGGTCAACAACGAAGAATTTCGGTTTCGGATGCTCAAAATTTCAAGAGCGACTTCTATAGTTATAAACGAACCTGCTCTCGAACTTATCCACAAACCGTCTTTGACGAGCGCATCAGCAATGATGCGAGAGAAGATTAACGCTTTGTATGATGCGCCCTTTTCCGCATAGTTGCAAACAAACTTTTTAATTTGTCGGTAATTGTTAAAACCAGCCCCCTTCGACATCTTTCAAAACATCTTTTGGAATGTATATTGACAGAGCCAAAGGCGAAATAATTATATTTATGCCCATTATAAGTAAAATCAGCACGATTTCGAGATAAAACAAACTTGCAGTATTATTAAAAATCAACAACCAATTTGCATAACAAACATTAATTTATGAACAATTTCTTTCATTTAGCTTTTCCGGTGCGGGATTTGGAAGAGGCGCGGGCGTTTTACGGGCAGATTTTGCAGTGCGAAGAAGGCAGAAGCTCTTCGCATTGGATTGATTTTAATTTGTACGGGCATCAAATCGTCACGCATCTCGCGCCGGCGGAAAATTTTAAAAAACATCACAACCGCGTTGACGGCGACGATGTTCCCGTCCCGCATTTCGGCGTGATTTTGCCGATGGAAGAATGGCAGGCTCTGGCGGCGCGTCTGCGCGGTTTGAATGTCGAATTTATCATCGAACCGCATACCCGTTTTGCGGGTGAACCCGGCGAGCAAGCCACAATGTTTTTCCTTGATCCGAGCGGCAACGCGCTCGAATTTAAAGCCTTTGCGGATTTTTCGCAGATTTTCGCTAAATAGTTTGAACCGCCGAGACGCTGAGACGCAGAGTTAAAACAAAAGAGATTCTTTATTCTCTT
>DASVQY010000023.1:0-3868 GCA_036388895.1 Pyrinomonadaceae bacterium
GATTTCCGTGCCGACTCCGGCGAGCGAGACCGTATTGGAAAACAATTTCAAAGTGAACGTTTCCGCCGGGGTATAAGCCGCGCCGCCGAATACCGAATTGGCAACCTGATTTTTTTCGTAAGTCGATGCTTCTAAAGCCATAAAATAAAAACCTCTCTAAACTGTGATAAGTCGTAAAACTATTTCCTTGATTCGACCGGGCGAGAAAGAACCGGCGGAAAAAGGTTTCTGGGGAAATGCCCGGGCAGTAACGTTAAAATTTCCGATTTCGCCCGTGCCGATGACGTTGAAAGAAGCGCCTGCAGCGAGCGAATTATTCAAAAGTGTTTTCAAATCTTCCCACTGCTGCTTTGGCAGTACTTCGATTCGGATATCGAATTGCTTTCCGCTCGTCCACGGAATTGTCTGAAAAACAGGAGCGCCTGTAATCGAAGGAATCGCGACGCCCGCGACATTTGTTAAAAGGTCTTCGACGTTCGGGACTTCGAGCTTGCAGCCAATACCGTCATTTTCGCCGGTCGAGGTCAGATGTACTGTTCCGATTTGAATTGTGTAAAAGCGTCCGGTTGACATTATTGTTCCTCGTATTGCTCGTAGTAGCTTTTAACAGAATCGTTATCCGCCGATTTTTGAGTTTCTTTAACCTGCGCTGCGCCGTTAGATTGATTGGTGATCAGAAGCTCGAACGCACGAGTTACACCGCTTAAACCATCTTTTTTGGCAATCTCGACAAGGCTTTTCAAAAATTCCGCTGATTGCTGCTCGACGGCAAGTTTGTCTTCCTGCAGTTTGATATTTCTGCGCTCAAGGGCTTCGCGCCGACCGGCTTCGCGCTCATTGATCAGAGCGAGCTGTTCGCGCAAATCGCCTTTGATTTGCGACGGGTCCAAACTGCTGGTTAAACCTAAGATCTTCTTATCGACAATCGCCTGCTGATCTTCATTGAGCGAGCCGGAATTGAGCAGTGAAAGCTGGCTTTGAAGGCGCTCATTCGCCGATTGGTTGATTTCCTGTTTTTGTGTCGCGGCGAAATATGTTTGTTTATCAGCTTCGGTTAAATCGGCAAATGTTTTCTGCCTGACGGAGAATCCGCCGAAGCCGCCATCGGCGCTCGTCACGCGGTCGTAGGAGTTGAGCAAATCATTCCTAGCGTCGGACTGAGAAAAACCGTTTGTAACGAGATTTCCATTCGCGTCCGTGTAAATATTCGAATGAAACCTGGTGAAAGGGCTGTTTTCGGTTTGAGAGTATCCTAAAAACCCTTTACCGTCCGGCGTAAATGAAGCATTGAAGCGGCGACCGCCGCCCTGTTCCAGTTTCTTCGAGAAATATTCGATGTAGTCGTCGAAGAATTTTTTAGGATCATCAATTTTCAGCTGCTCTTTCGGCACGCTCCGCAAACTTTTCGCCCGGTCGCGCAAATCAAATGCAGCTAATTTGTTGTCGAGACGCGCTTCAAAAAGAGCGTTACCGTTCAATTTCTGCTGCATTTCGATAGCCGCGTTCTGCATTTCAGCGGGCAAACCTTTGAGATTTTCCCTGAGCGATTTCAAAGCTTTTTCGCCTTCGAGAAACGTGGAAGCGATTGGGTTATCTTTTGCTGCCCGGATGAAAAGCTCGTCGAACGTGTTGGCGTAAGATTTCCCAAGCTCCTCGACTTTTTTCTTACCCTTTTCGATTTCTTCGTTTAATTGTTTTTGCGAATTAACCTGGGCGAGCAAAATTTGATTTTCGAGTTTGGCGATGTTGGCGGCATTCTCGCGCGAAATAATTAAACCTTTCCCGGAATTGAATTCTTCCGAAGTTAAATTCTTAGTTTTCGCAGCAGCTAATTCATTCGATAAAGTGATTTGCTCGCGTAAGGTTCTCGTTTCGAGATCGGCTGTTTCTTTGATTAATCGAAAAGCGTCGCCTTTGGCGTCCAAAGCCGCGCGTGCTTTGCCGAGGTCAAGATTTTGCTGCGAATCGGCGAGCGCGATGGTAGTTGTCAGCTCGCGCAAACTGGCAACGACTTTTTGAGCGTCTTTTTCCGCTTTATCTGCATCGAGAGTGTCAGCCAGAGAAGGCGTTTCTTCGACCGTCTTTTTAATTAACTGCAGCGTGTTGGTAACCGGATCGAGCGTGTATTTTACTCCGCCTGAATTTACACCTGAAGATAAATTTTCTTCAAATTTTTTAGGAAGGTTTTTTTGCTCTTCCTCTTTTCTTTTTTGTTCACCGAGCGATTGCAGCAGTGAAGTGCCGCCGAATATCAACTCGGAAATCCCACTGGTTGCGGCGAACAAACCTGCACGTCCTAAGGTGCCGGCAAGCTTATAGCCGCCGCTTTCACCAACGCTGTTCGCTCCGCGCGCCACATCCGAAACGCTACGGTAAGTATCAGCAACGTATTTACCCCACTCGGCGACAGTTTCTTTATTTTCAAGCAGGTATTTAGTTAAATCTTGAACGTCCTTGGTAAACGGATCGAGCAGCGGTTGACCGAAAGCACGTCCTAGTTCAATGCCGCTGTCCTTTAATTCACCGATAGATTCATTTAGCCCGACTGCCGGAGATTTGACACGGTTCATCGCAGACGACAGCTTATCGAAAAACTCGACTGGATTCGTCTCGATAAATTCTTTTAATTTTTTCGGATCGGCAGTGCCGAATGCGTCAACGAAAGCGCTGCGCATTGACGGAATGGCGTGAATGATCTCTTTTATATCTTGTGAGGCGCGCGATGAACCGGCTGACAGCTGCGTAAAATTGACAATCACGCGCTGCATATCCTGTTCATTCGAGCCGGAAACCACCTTTTCCTTTGCCAGACCGCTGACAAGTTTGCGCGAAAGTTCGGCTTGAAATCCGAGTGCTCGAAGACGCTTGTAACCATCTTCAGCAGTTTCCAGACGCAATCCGACAGTATCGCGCGCCGTTTTGTTGACTGCGGCAAGTTCCTCCCTTGCATTGCTCAAACCGCCTGCAAAAACAGCTAGATTGTTCTCGGTTTGCTCGAAATTGGCGCTTAGTTTTACCGACTCGATTCCTAAATCAATAACTTCATCAGTAAGAGAACTCACGGCTGCCGCCGTCGCGCTGACTGCTGCTACAGCTGCTGCTCCGGCAACGCCTCCTGCAAAACCGCCCGCCGCTCCGCCTGATAAAGCAGATCCGAAAACGCGACTGCCGAAAGCGTCGCCGAAGCCGTTTTGCGGTGTTCCGGAAGTTGATGATCCCAGGTTTCTTTGCTGCCGGTTAAACGAAGAGAATTTGCGTTCGGCGCGCTCGAGTTCTTTTTCAATTTCCCGGATCGCAGAAATGTAATATTTTCCGAATTGAGCGTTAGCCGGATCGTTTGCTTCTTTGCGAAGCGATTTGAGCTGGTTGGTTAATCCGATGACGCGGCGTTCTCCGGCAAGCGCGCCCTGGCTGATCGTGTCAAATTGGTTTTTTTCGAACTTTAAATCCGAAAGTTTGCGGAAATTGTTTTGCGTCGAGGCGAGACGTCGATCCAGATTATCGAAGGCAGAAGAGTAACTTTTAGAGAAAGGCTTGGTGTCGGTGTTATTGATATCGCGGTTAAGATCCTCAAGGCTGTCCTTAAATGAGCGGACCTTGCGCGGCGCGTCGCCTTCATCAATAGAAAAAGTTGTCTTCAGCTCGTTCACAACAAAAATTTACAACCGTTTTGAAGCACGATTTTCATTTTTGCTTTTTGTGAAAAGTAAGATTACGAGCATAAAAAAGAGGCATTTTAAATACCTCCTATATGATAATTAAATTTTTGGCGTGTACGTGTCTTTTACGATAATCTCATCCGGCAGGCATTACAAAAAGTCCGTTGTTCTCTGATTAAAAGCCCTATCCAGCAGAGCGGCAAACAAAG
>DASVQY010000024.1:0-5375 GCA_036388895.1 Pyrinomonadaceae bacterium
CGGTTGCGGCGGATTACGACGGAGACGGACGAGCCGACATAGCCGTTTACAGAGCGTCGGAAGGAATGTGGTACATCTTGGGATCGAGCCAGGGATTCACGACAGTCAGATTGGGAGCAGAATCCGATATTCCCGTCCCCAATGCTTTCGTCCCTTAAACGGATCAACTGCATGAACAAAAAAAAGCCGAAGTTTCTTTACTTCGGCTTTTTTTGTTACAAAATGGGAGGCTTCAGACTTAACCGCAACACAAGCTGAAATTGCTGCCGTTGCTCGATTCCTCGTCTAGCGGGGTTCACAACTCAAACCTTGTGCGGAGCCTGAAGCCATAAAAATCAATTACGAATTGCAAATTATAAGAGAAAATGTTTCTTCATTCGTAATTCGTAATTGATAATTCGTAATTTTTTTACTGGCGGAAAGGGTGGGATTCGAACCCACGGAACCCTTTTGAGGTTCACAGCATTTCCAATGCTGCCAATTCAACCACTCTTGCACCTTTCCAAAATCAAATTTGATAATTCGTAATTTTTTTACTGGCGGAGAGGGTGGGATTCGAACCCACGGTACCCTTTCGGGCACAACAATTTTCGAGACTGTCCAATTCAACCACTCTTGCACCTCTCCGCGAATTAATACTAAGTGTAACGGCGAATATCAGTTAATATCAAGTCAACCTTTGTTCCGATGCCTTCGGTTTCAAAAGATTTCTTTTTCGACGAAAAAAATCCTGCATTAGTTTCCTGCATTCTTCCGCTAACACGCCGGATTTAATTTCAATCCGGTGATTCAAAGAACTATTATCGCAAATCCGAAAAAGCGTTTCGACCGCGCCGAATCGTTCATCCAGAGCGCCGAAAACCAGGCGTTTGATTCTCGCATTAACCAGTGCGCCGGCGCACATCGCGCAAGGTTCAATCGTCGTGTAAACGGTAGCCCCGCCCAAGCGATAATTGCCGATTTTCGCTGCAGCTTCACGCAAAACTAGAATTTCCGCGTGCGCGGTCGGGTCAATGTTCGTGATCGTCCGGTTTCCCGCAATCGCTAAAACCTCGCCCTTTTCGTTTATCAAACACGCTCCGATTGGAACTTCTCCCGTTTTTCCCGCTTTGATGGCGGCATTTATCGCTTCGCGCATCAAAAGTTCATCGGCATCAATCATAAAAATCAGTTTAGCCGAAACAACGGGCAAACAAGAAATATAGGTTTATGCGGCTAAACTGTCAAGCCGTAGAACATTTGAGTAAAGCCGCGATTTTAATTTGCAACTATATTTTTCGGTTAAGTATGTTACCGGACATCTCTGTTAACTTATCAATGATAAGTTAACAGAGATTGCAAAACAATCAACAGGGCGTTAGCTAGGGCAGTAACCGACTTGAAATAGAGACTGGAGAACCTGCGCAACTTGCCCTGTTTTCATCTTAAAAACAAATTCAAATCCTGATTTTTTTTCAAATAAGGGCACAAGGAAATAAACCTCAATTAAAGACACATAACTTCAAATAATGTAGCTATTTTAATGATACGATTGACAATATTAAATTGATTTGAAAGTTTAGATTTTTTGTTGACAGAAAATAGACACAATTGGTTAAGTATTTCGTGTCTATTGAACTGTTCCTCTTTCTTTAATTATCTTGCATCTGAAGTGTGAAAGGGGTAAATTTTAGATGGCGTCGAGATAACGGACGCTAACCGTCGCATTTATCCCGGACGCACTATGAAAAATGAATTTCGGCAACCAGACGAAACCGCCGAAGACATACATATAACCAATGTGCCGCCCGCTTTTCGCGCTTTTGCCGAAGAAGTCCGCGCCCGCAGTCAGAAACCCAAAAACAATCCGGTCGCCATTCCGCAAAAACTTTCGCCTGCGGAGTTCAACACGGCGATGGTGCATTTTTATCGCGGCGAGATTCAGCGTTCAAACGTGTGGCGTAACCGATTAGACGCGACGACTAACTGGGCGGTTATTACCGCTGGCGCAACACTTTCATTTGTTTTCAGTTCAGCCGATAACCCGCATTTCGCCATTCCGATAAATTCGATTTTGGTGGCGATTTTTCTGTTTATGGAAGCACGGCGCTATCGCTATTACGAAGTGTGGGCGAATCGCGTGCGGATTTTAGAAACGGGATATTTCGCGCCGATGCTTTCGCACCGGACGATTGCGCCGGATAAGGAATGGGCGGATCACATTTCGACCGATTTGATTTCGCCGCATTTTACAATCAGCGAGTGGGAAGCCGTTGGAAAACGTTTGAGAGCTAATTATCTGTGGATTTTTATTCTTCTGGCGCTGTCCTGGACGCTGAAAATCTATATTCATCCGTTTCCGATTCCGACAACTACGCCCGAAGATAAAGCCAAGTTCTGGGAAATTCTTTCTCTGCGGGCACAAGTCGGACTTGCGCCCGGCTGGTTCGTTATTTTAGCCGGATTTCTTTTTAACGCGGTAATTTTTCTTATCGCATTCGGAACGCTCAAGCTCAGAAATTCTTCGAGCGAAGTGCTTCCGCTCGAAGATTTCGAATGGCATCCTTTCAAACAAGTATCTGATTGGGCTGGTAACAATCTGAAACGCCGAAATCCGATCAGACGTTCGAAAAAAGCGCGGCAGAGAATTCGATCTATTCACAAAACCGAAACTCAATAGGGGAAAATAGACAGATTATTACGGTAATTTCAAAATTCAATTTTGAAACGCGCGGATTAGTCTGTTATTTTTTTGCTAAAGAAATTTTTAGATTAAAAGGAGATGCAATTTTATGGCAGTAGATTTAGAGGATCGCGGTCAGGCGCTGGAAAACGAATATTTTCGCCGCAAAGAGCAGGAATTAATTGAAAAAATGAGGGCAAAAATCAATTCCGGTGACTCGCGCCAAAGCGGTATGCAATGCCCGCGATGCGACGGAACTTTGCACGAAACCAATTACGAAAACGTCAAAATTGATGTTTGCGACAAATGCTCGGGCGTTTGGCTGGACGCGGGCGAACTTGCGCAGATTGCTCATAAAGACGAAAACAGCGGATGGTTCGGTAGAATGTTCGGTTAAAAATTATGCGATTAAGTATTAAAAATCATTTCGCAAAATTCTTCGGTTTAGTTTTAGTTTTAACTTTTTCGTTTTCCGTCAACGGGCAAAAAGCTTCGACGAAAGCAGAAGTTAATCAAACCGCTCCGCAATTAAAAGCCTCAGTTGCAGTTCGGGATTTAAAGCTGAACAGCAAGCTGATGGCGCGCGAGATGCCGTATCGTGTAATTTTGCCGACCGAATATGAAAACAATAAAACGGAAAAATACGCAGTCGTTTATTTGCTGCACGGTTTGACCGGACATTTCGACAATTGGGCGGATAAAACAAAGCTCAAAGATTACGCGGCGAATTACAGATATATTATCGTGACGCCCGAAGGCAATAACGGCTGGTACACGGACAGCGCGACCGTCGCCAGCGACAAATACGAAAGCTATATCGTAAAAGAGCTGATACCGGAAATTGACAAAAATTTCCGCACGATTGCCGACAGAAATCATCGCGTTATCGCCGGACTTTCGATGGGCGGGTACGGTTCTCTGAAGTTTGGTTTGAAATACCCGGAAATGTTTTCTTTAGCCGGTTCGTTCAGCGGCGCGCTGCAAGCGGCTTCGTTTACCGACAAAATTCTCGGCAACAGTTGGAAGGCGCTGACCGATTCGATTATGAGCGTCTACGGCGCGGAGGATAGTCAATCGCGCAAAGAAAACGATATTTACAAAATAACGCGCGAGCTTTCCGCCGAAAAAATGAAAACGCTGCCGTTTTTTTATCTCGATTGCGGTACTGAAGACGGGCTTATTGCGAGCAATCGCGAGTTCGCCGCTTTATTGCTTGAAAAGAAAATTCCGCACGAATTCCGGCAGCTTCCGGGCAGACACAATTGGCAATTCTGGAATTCTCAAGTGAAGGAATTTCTCGAATTAACCGAAAAACATTTTAGTCAGACGCAGGCAAAAGCGAACTGATTCCTCGTCCGTTAAAGCGGAGGCTGAAAATGTTAAAAAAGATATTTGTCTTATTGAGTTTGCTGATTTCAACGTTCGTTTTCACCGCTTACGGGCAGGAAAAAACAGTCGTTTCCGACGCGAACGCCAAAGCGATGCTGCTCGGCAAACACAAACTTTCGCTGCAATGGATTAGCTGGGATTATTTCGGCGCCGCAACGGTTTCAAACGTAAACGGCGTTTTGCGTTTAAAGGGCGAGCAGAAATCGCGCGACGGCAAAGATTACTTGAAAATTGACGGCGTTATTACTTCGACTGCGGCGAAAGAATTTAAGTTTGACGGAAAGATCGTCACGCGCATCAGTCACATTGCCGAAGGCGTAGAGTGTGAACGGACGGGCGAAATGACTTTTCGCATCACCGGAAAACGAAAATACTGGCGATTGCAGGAAATGGATAATCCGTGCGACGCGGTGACCGATTACGTTGATATTTATTTTCGGTAGAAATTGAGATTCTTAAATTGACACAGGTTAGTTCAGATGTTTTTCTATCTGTTCTAATCTGTTTTTTTGTGTCCGATTAAATATTTATGTTGAATTTTGCAATCGAAACCGCACGCGAAGCCGGGTTTGTTCTGCTTGAAAAATTCGGAAGAAAAATTGATGTTTCATTCAAGGGCGGAATCAATCTCGTCACCGAAGCCGATCTCGCGTCAGAGAAATTAATAATCGAAAAAATTCGCTCGCATTACCCGAAACACAGTATTTTAGCCGAAGAGTCCGGCGAAACGGCGGTAACAGCCGACGGCGATAAAAAATGGAAATGGATAATTGACCCGCTCGACGGAACGACGAATTTCGCGCACGGTTATCCGTGTTTCTGCGTCACAATCGCGCTCGAACGCGACGGCGAAATTATCGCCGGAGCCACTTATGACCCGACGCGCGACGAAATGTTTTCCGCCGAAAAAGGTCAGGGCGCGAATTTAAATAACCGTCAAATACGCGTTTCAGACACCGAAAAACTCGGCGACGCGCTGATCGTCACCGGATTTCCTTACAATTTTAAGGAAAAGAAAACCTTCGCCAAACATCTGACCGAGTTTCTTCTGCAATCGCGCGGCGTTCGGCGCGACGGTTCGGCGGCGATTGATATGGCTTATGTCGCCTGCGGGCGATTCGACGGTTTTTGGGAAGAAGGATTACACCCTTGGGACGTGGCAGCCGGTAAACTTTTTATCGAAGAAGCGGGCGGGCGAGTTTCTTATTACGATGGCTCGCCGTTCAGCATTTATTCGCCGCCGATTTGCGCTTCAAATAACCTGATTCACAGCGAAATGCTTCAGGTTTTAAGCGAAGACTAATATTTAGAGCGATGAACAAAA
>DASVQY010000025.1:0-198652 GCA_036388895.1 Pyrinomonadaceae bacterium
TTTCGCTATTTTATTAGTTCGCTTTAAATTATCCGAAGCGGAACGGATAGTCAGTTAGCTCAGTGGTAGAGCACTACCTTGACACGGTAGGGGTCAGCAGTTCAAATCTGCTACTGACTACCAATTTTAATTTTTTGATAAGATGCTAACGAAGAACTTTGCATTTTTTACACGAACTACTACGACGCGCTAACTTCGGCGCGTATTTCGGCATTTATACAAATGCTAAGGCAAAGTCGCTCTTATCAAATCAAATCTTTTTAAGTAGTAGAAATTGTTAATCGTTAATCGTTGATTAATTATTTGATTTGAAAGCGAGTTTGCTTTTCGGATTAATTATTTGTTCGAGAATTTTTCAACTAGGAATTAACTATTAACAAAATTATGAGCGAATTAAACGTAAAATACGGCGAAAATCAAAAGCAAATTCCCGCGCCCGTTTCCGTAGCCGATGCTTTAAAGAACTTTGACCGCGATGCGGCGAAAAAGGCTTTGGCAGCGAAAGTGAACGGCGAAGAAGTTGATTTAAACAAACAACTTGCGGCGACTGACGAAGTTTTATCAATCGAGCCGATTCTGCCCGAGTCGCGCGACGGTTTGGAATTGATCCGGCATTCGACAGCGCATTTGTTAGCTGCCGCTGTTCTGGATTTGTTTCCCGGAACGAAACTCGGCGTTGGTCCTGCATTGATGGAAGATCCGCGCTACGGTTTTTACTATGACGTTATCGCGCCGCGCCAGTTGACTGAAGCCGATTTGCCGGTTATCGAAAAGCGCATGCGACAGATTGCCGGGAAAAATCTTCCGTATCGCCGCGAAAATGTCAGCAAATCGGACATCATCAAAATTTTCACCGAGCGTGACGAACCTTTAAAGTGCGAATTGATTACGGAAAAGGTCGAAGAAGCTTCGGAAGCGAGCATTTATTATATAGATAATTCGCCGTTTATTGATTTTTGTTTAGGTCCGCACGTTCCGCATACCGGAAAAATAAAGGCTTTTAAGCTGCTCGCTTTGTCGGGCGCATATTGGAAAGGCGATGCGGCAAACCAGCAAATGCAACGCATTTACGGAACCGCATTTGCGACTCAGGAAGAACTCGACGCTTGGCTCAAGCAACGCGAGGAAGCTGAAAAACGCGACCACCGGCGTCTCGGAAAAGAACTCGATTTGTTTTCGATTCAGGAAGACTACGGGCAGGGAATGATTTTCTTTCACCCGAAAGGCGGCGCGGTTCGCAAGGAAATGGAAGATTATCTGCGCGACGAACTGCAAAAACGCGGCTACGGAATGGTTTTCACGCCGCACATCGCAAAACGTCAGCTCTGGCAAACTTCCGGTCACGAAGAAAATTACGCCGACAATCTTTTCGAACCGATTGGGCTGCCCGAATGGTTTAACGAAGAAACGGAATTTCGCCTGAAACCGATGAACTGCCCGTTTCACATCGGAATTTACAAATCGCATCCGCGTTCATACCGCGAGCTGCCGCTTCGTTACGCCGAACTCGGAACGGTTTACCGCGCCGAGCTTTCGGGAACGCTTCACGGGCTGCTGCGAGTTCGCGGTTTTACGCAGGACGACGCGCATATTTTCTGCACGCCCGAACAGGTTGAATCGGAAGTCGGAAATTGTGTTGATTTCGCTTACGATGTTTTCAAAACTTTCGGTTTCGAGAAATTCAAAGTCGAGCTTTCCGTTCGCGGCGAGGCTGACAATAAAGGCTTTTTAGGTTCAACCGAAGATTGGGAAAATGCGGAAAAGGCGCTGGTAAATGCTTTGAAAGCGCGGAACATCGCTTACGAGCGAATCGAAGGCGAAGCGGCGTTTTACGGACCGAAGATTGACATCAAAGTCGAAGATTCAATCGGGCGCTTATGGCAGCTTTCGACCGTTCAGTTCGATTTCAACTTGCCGGAAAGATTCGATCTGGAATTCGTTGACGAGCACAATCAAAAAGTTCGTCCGGTAATGGTTCACCGAGCGCTTTTCGGTTCAGTCGAAAGATTTTTCGGAGTTTTGATCGAGCATTACGCCGGAGCGTTTCCGTTCTGGCTCGCGCCGGTCCAAGTCGCCGTTTTGCCGATTACCGACCGAATCAACGAATACGCGGAAAAAATCGCGCGTGAATTGAAAAACGCCGGATTTCGGGTTGAAGCGAATACGAAATCTGATAAAATCGGCGCAAAAATCCGCGACGCGCAGATGAACAAAGTTCCGTTTATGCTCGTTTTGGGCGACAAGGAACTCGAAGAAGAAAAAGTTGCGGTGCGTGAGCGCAAACAAGGCGACATCGGGCAAATGACGCTCGGAGAATTTATTGAAATGGCGCGAAAGCTAAAGGAAGCTCGCGCTTTGGCGAATGTTTAAGTTCATTGACTTTATCGGGTTTGTTAAGTGCGTTGAGTCGGAAGAAAAGAGGAAATTCTTTCACTCAATGAACACGACAAGTTCGATGAACTCAACGAACTCTTAAAAGAGGAGGCTGAATATCGCTAGAAAGTTCAACAACAAAAATCGCAGTCGGTTTAGAGAGCCGCTGCATCGCACGAACGAACGTATCCGTGTTCCGTCCGTGCGCGTAATTGATGAAGACGGAGAACAGCTCGGCGTAATGGACGTTCGCGATGCCGTGCAGCGTGCGCGGGATATGGGCGTTGATTTAGTGGAAATTGCGCCGAACGCGAAACCGCCGGTTTGCCGGATAATTGATTACGGAAAGTTTCTCTACGAAGAGAAAAAGAAAACTGCCGAAGCCAAGAAAAAGCAAGTTACGGTCGCCGTCAAAGAGCTTAAATTCCGTCCCGGCACCGACGATCACGATTACGAATATCGTATGAAACACGCCAGAGAATGGCTGACCGACGGCGACAAAGTGCGCGCGGCAATCGCCTTTCGCGGTCGCGAAATGACGCACCGCGAGCTGGGGGCGAAAATTTTACAGAAATTGACCCAGGATTTAGCGGACGTAGCTGATGTTGAAGTAGCACCGAAGATGGAAGGCTATCAGATGTTTACGATTTTAGTACCGAAGAAAACGAAGTAAATGGGTAACGAAAAATGGATAATGGAAAATATTTTTTAATTATCCGTTATCCATTTTCCATTTTACATTATTAACAAGGAGTATTTATGCCGAAACTTAAAACACACAAAGGCGCGGCGAAGCGTTTCCGCTCGACAGCATCGGGCAAATTCAAACGCGGACATTCGCACGCGCGACATATTTTGACGAAGAAAACTTCAAAAAGAAAACGCAATTTAGATATTGATGTATTGGTTTCCGAAGGCGATCAAAAGCGCGTTGAAGCGATGTTGCCGTACGGAAGAAAATAGTTACGAATTTAAAGTTACGAATTAAGAATTGAATAAAAATCTTCGTTTTAATTCGCAATCGATTTTTTATAAAGATTTAGGAGGATAAAAATATGCCTCGTGCAAAACGTGGGAATAAGCGCACCGAAAAGCGCAGAAAAATATTATCTTTAGCCAAAGGCTATCGTGGAACGAAATCAAAACTTTACCGTTCAGCCAAAGAATCGGTTGAACGCGCGTTGAATTTTGCCTATACGGGCAGAAAATTGAAAAAACGCGATTTTCGGCGGCTTTGGATTGTCCGCATCAACGCGGCTTGCCGTTTGAATGAAATGAAATACTCGCAATTTATGCACGGTTTGAAGCTTGCCGGCGTCGAACTAGACCGCAAGGTTTTAGCCGATTTAGCTGTTAAGCAGCCGGAATCGTTCGCAGCCTTAGCTGGACAGGCGAAAGATGCGATAAACAATAATCAACAAGCGGCGGCTTAGTTTCGCCGAAAATCGAACACAGGCAGGCATTGCTCGTGTCTGCCTGCGTTATAGTTAAATCGAATGTTTCTGGGTTTGAGAACGACAATTTATAAAGTCAGCGATTTGGAAAAGGCGAAGAATTGGTATTCCGAAATTTTGGGAATTCAGCCTTATTTCGACGAGCCTTTTTACGTCGGCTATAATGTCGGCGGCTTTGAATTGGGACTTGACCCCGATGTCGAAAACGCATCTACCGGAAACAATGTTGTTGTTTACTGGGGCGATGAAAACATCAAAGAAAAATTTGAAGAACTGCTGAAAAAAGGCGCGAAAGTTCATTCCGAACTGCAAAACGTCGGCGGAGACATTATCGTTGCCGGCGTCTTCGATCCTTTCGGCAATATTTTTGGATTAATCGAAAATCCTGCATTTAAAATCGAAAACACAGAATAGCTTTATGCCGAACGAAAGAAAACAAATTGACCAGATCCGCGAAGCGTTCGAGCAAGATTTCGGACGCTTTACTTTTTGATTGAGTAATTTTCGTTAAAAATTACCTGTGTTAAAATTCAAATTATGGAAAGCGTTTTGAATCCATCATTAAAAGAAATGGCACAAGCGGCAATCAATCAAAAATTGATTCTGAAATGGGTCGGCTGGGATTTTTACGAGCGAATTTTAGAAGAGTTCGCTGACTCAAATGCGCTGCATTTTGCTTATGATGATGGTTTTCTGGAGATCGAAGTGCCTTTGTACGAACACAAATCCGTGAATCGAATTTTGCAGAATTTGGTTACGACAATTTGCGTCGAAAAAGAAATTGATTTTATAAACGCCGGTTCAACGACTTTTCGTAAACGCGCGAAAGCCAAAGGCGTAGAACCGGATACTTGCTTTTATATTCAGAATGAACCTAAAATTCGCTGAAAGCAGAAGAAAGATTTAATGACAGACCCGCCGCCCGATCTGGTAATTGAGGTAGACGTTACAAGTCCGTCGCTTAACAAAATACCAATTTATGCGGCTTTAGGTATTCAGGAAGTTTGGCTTTACAAAGGTGAAAGGGTGGAATTTTATAAACTTTACGGCGAGTTTTATCAATTAATTACAAACAGTTTGACTTTCCCGATGCTAGATAGCCAAACCGCAACGTCTTTTCTGCAAAAGGGATTAACAGAAAGTTCTTCAAAATGGTTTAAGGAAGTCCGCGATTGGACAAATAAAAAATGAACGAACAACAGGAACAAGTAGAAAAAATTCGTGAAGCGTTTGAACAGGAATTCGGACGCTTTGCTAGTTTTCGCACGGGAATTAACGGCTTAAATTTAGCCGATGCCGAAAATTTAACCCGCGAACTGGTTGAATTAAAAACAAAACACACGGGCAGAAAATCCGAAATCGCGGGAGCGAAAAAGTTGATCGGTCGTGTCGCGCCCGAAGAACGCGGCGCTTTCGGTCAGTTTGTGCAGACGGTCGAGCGCGAAATTGTTTCGGCGATTGAAGAAGCGGAAAACAATCTGAAAACCTTTATCGGCGAAGCGAAAACTGAGCGCGAGAGATTAGATGTAACTTTGCCCGGGTCGCGCCCGCGCACGGGGCATCTGCATCTGCTCACGCTTCTTCGACAGAAAATCGAAGATATTTTCGTTTCGCTCGGGTATTCGATTGAAGACGACCGCGAAATTGAAACCGATTATTACAATTTCGACGCGCTCAACATTCCTGAAGGTCATCCGGCGCGCGAATCGCAGGACACTTTTTATACGACAACCGGTCTAGCTTTGCGCTCGCAAACTTCGACCGTGCAGATTCGCGCAATGGAACGGCGCGGCGTACCGATTCGCATTATCGCGCCAGGCAGAGTTTTTCGCCGCGACACGCCGGATTTAACGCATACGCCAATGTTTCACCAAATCGAAGGTTTGTGCGTGGATAAAAATATTACGATGGCGCATTTAAAAGGAACGGTCGGCGAATGGCTGCGAAGATTATTCGGGAAAGAGACGAAAATTCGCCTGCGTCCGAGCTACTTCCCTTTTACCGAACCGAGTGCCGAATTCGATTTTTCCTGCTTCAAATGCGACGGTTCCGGCGTTTTCGAGAACGAACGCTGCCGCCCGTGCAAAGGCTCCGGCTGGATTGAGCTCGGCGGTTCGGGAATGGTTCACCCGAATGTTTTGCGCGCATGCAATGTCGACCCGCAAATTTACTCAGGGTTCGCGTTCGGCTTCGGTCTGGAGAGAATGTGCAGCTTGGTGTATTCGCTCGACGACATTCGTTTGATGTTTGAGAATGACGTGAGATTTTTGGAACAATTCAAATAGCTTTTGTTTCTTCCCCAAATGAAAAACTCCTCGAATTATGAGGAGTTTTTTATTTTAATCTTTTTTATCGAGACTACTGTTGGAAAGGATTGTTTTCGGCGAAATACTCGTGGCTGTCGGCGTTGTCAACAGCTTTGTTCGGGTCGGTAATCGCTAAATTTTTCGCGCCTGATTGCCCGTAAACCCAGTCTTCGGTTCCGGCGACGACCGTGAAATGGCTGGTTTCGTGAACGAGCGTCCCGGCTTTTGAATCGGTTCCGGTCGTCGGTGCCTGCCAGAAAATGCTGCAAATATAAATTCTATACGGCTGATTCGCGTAAACGTAAGCGTAATATCGTTTTTTACAGCCGCAATCGAAAGTCATCGAAGCTGTATCCATCGCGCTTTTGATGTTCGTAAAATTGCTTTTCACCGTATTGTGACGCGCTGAACTGTAAGCGCCAAACCAAGTCACGTATCGCGTGCCCTGCGTGTTAGAAAGCAGATAGTTCAATGCTTCGGATGAATATTTGGCGGCTTCGTCGCGCGCCGTCAGAAGGCTGGATTGCTGCGTCGTCGTGCATTTGACGAAACTGCTCATTCCGGCGACGGCAGATGCGTCTTCCGGTTCCGGTTTATTCGCCGCGCGTCCTTCGATAAAAATACTAAAGTCGGCGGACTTTAAGCTTTCGACTTGATTAATTTGTTTATCGCCTTTTTGATAAAGATTAAGTGCCGCAATGTCGTAATTTATGACATACGACCCGGTCACCGACAAATCATAATATTTGGCTAAATCAACTGTTCGAGAAAAACTTTCGCCCGATTTGAGCGTAATAAAATCTTTGTCTTCGGGCTGGGGACGTTTATAATGCGCGCCGATATATTCGACTGTTTCGCCGTCGCGCGTAACTTCAAATAAAGGCTCTTCGACATCCTCGAACGGAGTGTACCATTTTAATATTCTGACTGCGCCTTTATTCGGATTTGAGATAGTGACCTTGATCAAAACGCTTTCATTTTCGGTAAATGCTTCTTTATCAGCACTTAGAGCCACATTCACTCTTCCTTTAGCCATTGCGCTCGTTGTAAAAATAAACATCACCGTTACAAAAGCGATGAAAAAAAACACACGACGGTTTATTAGCATTAAAGTTCCTCCACAAGTTTTGAAATTTTTTGAAAGAATAGTAAAAACCGGACGGTTTTGCATTAGCTATACTATTGTAGGCTATAATAGGCAATTTAATAACAAGAAGCAATAAAAATTGTTTACAACCCGTATAATAATTTATGAACATCAGTTACAACTGGCTTAAAGATTTAATAGAAATAGATTTATCGCCGCGCGAATTGGCTGGTAAATTAACCGGCGTCGGACTGGCTGTCGAAGGCATTCACGAGGTCGGCGGCGATTATGTTTTCGATATTGATTTAACTTCTAACCGTCCCGACTGCCTTTCGCATCTGGGCGTCGCGCGCGAAGTCGGAGCAATTACGAATGCCGAATTACGAGTGACGAATGACGAAAGTCAAAATTCCGAAAATCAAAATCGAAATTTAGTGACTATAGAAGATTCGGATTTGTGTCCGAGGTTTACGGCGCGGATTATTCGCAATGTAAAAATCGCTCCGTCGCCGGATTGGTTGGTGAAACGGCTCGAAGCGGTCGGCGAGCGTTCGATAAACAACGTCGCAGACATAACAAATTATGTTATGCACGAACTCGGACAGCCGATGCACTCGTTTGATTTGAATAAATTGACGGAAAATCGAATCGTCGTGCGGCGGGCGCGCAGCGGCGAAACGATTAAAACTCTCGATGAAGTCGAACGCCGACTCGACGAAACGATGCTGGCGATTTGCGACGCTGAAAAACCGGTCGCGGTCGCGGGCGTAATGGGCGGTTTCGATTCGTCAATCACCGACGAAACGACCGATGTTCTGCTCGAAGTCGCTTATTTCAAACGCGAAAGCATTCGACAAACTTCGCGCAAACTGAAACTTTCGACCGAAGCGAGTCATCGCTTCGAACGCGGCGTCGACATTGAAAATCTGATTCGCGCCTCAAACAGAGCGACCGAATTGATTTGCGAGTTAGCAGACGGCGAAGCCGGAGAGTTCGTAGACGTTTACCCGGTGAAATTCGCGCCGAACGAAATCGAATCGAAGGATATTCAACCCGCGGTCAAAAGATTGACCGGACTTGAAGTCGAAAAGGAAGAAATTTTGCGGATTTTATCGGCTCTCGGCATCGAACGCAAAAACGAAACCGTTTACCTTTCACCGAGCTGGCGGCACGATATTGCGATTGAAGAAGATTTGGTCGAAGAAGTCGCGCGAATCGTCGGTTACGACAAAATCGGCGAAGAGCTTCCCGCCGCAAGAAGCGCGGGTGAATATCAGCCGACGGAACCTCGTAAAAAAGAATTGCGGAAAACTTTAGCTGATTTCGGCTTCGACGAAGCGATTTCATACAGTTTTATTGATTTGCGCTTCGACGACACTTTCGAGTTGGTTTCCGGTTTGATTGACGAAAACGCCGAAGAAAAATTCGTCACTTTGCAGGACTCAATCATCGAAGGCGCTGTGCGGATGCGACCGAGTTTGCTTTCGGGCTTGCTAGACGCCGTTCGCACGAACATCAATCACCAGAGACGCGACGTGAAATTGTTCGAGATCGGAAAGGTTTTCGCGGCAAAAACCGGTGAGGAAAATCTGCCGCTCGAAAAGGAGCTTTTTTCGATTGCTTTAACCGGCGGCGAAATTTCCGGCAATCGCGCGATGACAGTTAAGGAACTGGATTTTTACGATTTAAAAGGAGCGGTCGAAGCCGCGCTCGAAGCAGTCGGGTTCGATTCCGCCGATTTTTCCGCCGAAGACGTAAAACATTTGCGAAAAGGTCAATCGGCTGCGGTTTCGGTCGGCGGAAAAAAAATCGGTTATTTCGGACGTTTGAACGACGAAATTGCTTCCGGTTATAAATTCAAACAACCGGTTTTCGTCGCCGAACTCGATTTGCAGGCTGTTTTAGCGGAAAACTTACCCGCAGTTTTGTATCATCCGCTGCCGAAATATCCCTCGATTACGCGCGACGTTTCACTGCTCGTAAAACGAAGCGTAAGTTTCGCCGAAATTCGCGACTCAGTAATTGAACAAAACGTAGAGATTTGTCGAAATGTAAGTTTTGTTGACGTTTACGAAGGCAAAGGCGTCGCCGATGATGAACGTTCGATTACAATTCGGCTCGAATACAGAAGTGACGAGCGAACCTTGATTGATGAAGAAGTAGATTCGGTTCACAATCAAATTATCAGCAGTCTGGAAAGTAAAACGGGCGCGAGACAGAGATTTTAAAAAGTGTCTGGAAGATTATTTTATTGCCCGCGAAACACGCTAAACACACAAATAACACGAAAATTTCTTTTGGTTTATTTTTTATTTTTTGTGTTATTTGTGTGTTTCGAGGGCAAACCACCGCTTTTGTCTCTGATTTCCGAACATTCATCGGTAAAAACTTCAGAAACAACTTGAAGTTTTCTGGAAAAATCAACATAATCTTAGGCGAAACACAACATTCTGCTCGCGGGAGAAATTAATGAACGGCTTATCGGGAATGGAAAAATTCTCGCATCTTGAAGACAAAATTTATCTCACAATCGAATTTGCCAAAAAGATGCGCGAGGAAAAGGAAAAATTTGAACGTGAATTAAAATCTTTACGTCACGAGGTCGGCAATCTTTTAACGGAAAAATCGCGGCTCGAAGAAAAAGTCGAAGAGCTTTTATCCGAACGCGACGCGATCCAATTAAAAGTCGAAGCGATGCTCGACGCGATGACGATAATAGATTCCGATGTCGCCGAAGCGGTCGGGAGGTAAACGCGAACGATGAACGGCAGAAACAAATCCGAATCTTCGGAACAATCAATTCGGGTCGAAATTTACAATCAAACTTATAACATTCGTTCCGACGGAGACAACGAATACATCATGCGCCTGGCTGAGTACGTTGACGGCAAAATGCGCGATATTTCTTCGGGCACGTTGACTGTTGACAGTTTGAAAGTGGCGATTTTAGCCGCTTTACACATCGCCGACGAGTTTCACCAATTGAAAAATCAGCAGGAACAAACCGACGCGCAGCTCGCATCGCGCAGCGCCGAATGCGCCGAGCTTCTCGACCGCGTTCTCAAGCACAAAGATACAGCTCCCCAGGAACTCGAAAGAGAACAATAAATAAGGAGAAAACAAATAAAAGAAAAGCAGTAAATGGCAGCGACAAAACGAAAATTTCACTTTGATTCAGCCTGTTTACTTTTCACTTTTTACTTTTCTTTCGCTGTGCTACAATAGATTTCAGGCGGAAGAACTTTCTGCGGAGTTCGTCACCAGACGACCAAATAATTGAGCCAACACTTGAAGAACGGGAGGCTGATGCCGCTGTTTCGGTGCAATCTTTCAAAGTTAAAGATTTGCCATAGAAGGCGGCTTTGATGCTCGTAATACGGGCAGAAAGTCACCCACCTATTTATAATAGGTTCAATTCAAGCGTCTGAACGGCTCACGCGGTTCCTTTCGTCAATAAATTTTATAAAGTCCCAGTTTTCAAGTCAGAAATTCAATTTCTGCTCGTGAACCGGGACTTTTTAGTTTGCATATGAACATTCTGGTTATCGCCGATGTCGTCGCCCGTCCCGGTCGGACTGCGGTTTTAGAAAATATTGCGGGTTTGCGCGAACAATACTCGATTGATATCGCTTTAATAAACGCGGAAAACGTCGCCGGCGGTTTTTCGATTACGCCCGCCATCGCTGAGGATTTCTTTAAAAACGGAATTGATTTGATGACTTCCGGCAATCATATTTTCGACAAATCGGAAATAATTCCTTATATCGAAAAAAATTCGCGATTGATTCGACCAGCCAATTATCCGCCGGGAACGCCCGGAAAAGGTCTTTTCGTCGGCGAAGCGAACGGTCATAAAATCGCTTTGATGAATCTTCTCGGCAGAGTTTTTATGCCGCCTGTTGACGATCCGTTTCGTGCCGCCGAACAATGTTTAGCGGAGATTCCCGACGATGTAAAAATTCGTCTTGTTGACGTACACGCCGAAGCGACTTCGGAAAAATACGCGCTCGGATGGTTTCTCGACGGACGCGTTTCAGCCGTTTACGGCTCGCACACGCACGTTCAAACGGCTGACGAAAGAATCTTAGAAAACGGAACGGCTTACATTACCGACATTGGAATGACGGGCAGTTACGCGGGCGTCATCGGAATGGACAAGCATCATATTTTGGAGAGATTCACAAAGTTTCCCGCCCGCCGCGCCGATCATTCGAAAGGCGACGTTTGGATTTGCGCGATTGTTTTGGACATTGACGAAAAAACCGGCAAAGCCAGAAAAATAGAGCGACTGCGCTTGGAATGTAAAAGTTAATAACCGCAAAACGCGAAAAAATTATTAGCTGCCAATCAACCGAAAAGCGACGAAAACGGCGGAATTTAGCTTGGTTTTTATTCGCGTGTTTGATTCTTATTCGCGGCTAATTTTTATTAATCTTTTTATGATTTTTGTAGCTTTTCGCGGTTATCTTTCTTCTTCGCTTTGTTCTTTTTCCAATTCCCTTCTGATTTCGTCCTGCATTTTCGCGGCTTCGAGCGCGAGCGGAAGCTCCTGCGTGCGCGCCGAAAGTTTTTTCAGCGCGAGTTCCGAATCGGCGAGATTGGTTCCGCGTCTCGATGCAGCTTCGATCATTTGCAGACGCGTTTCGGCTTCGGCGAGCATCTGTTCGGCTTCTTTGTTGATCGAAGAGATTTTTTCTAAATCGCGGTTTATTTCAGCCTGAAAATCTTTGGAATTTTCGGTTTTCAAATATTTCAACTTGTTTTGGCGTCGTTTCGCCAATTGCAGTTCCTGTTTGGAAGATCGCACGATCCGCGTCGCCGTCAAACGCGAAGCGAGCGTTTCGCGGTAAGCATCGGCGAGCATTAAATCGCTTGCTTCGATTTCTTTCAAAGCCTTTCTTTCCATCGGTTTTAATTCTTTTACGAACCAGCCGATTTCTTCGGCTTTTATACCGTCGGCGGCGATGCGCTCGCGCATTTCCTTTGTCCAATTAAAATATTTGTAAGCCAAAACGCCGGAAATTATTAAGCCGATTATTAAGCCGATGACGCCGAAGATTACAGAAAAAAAGAAAAGCGGAATCGAATCGAGCAGAAGAAAAGATATAAAAAAAATTAAAAACGGAATTACAGAGAGCAAAACCGGCGCTGACCAGGCGCCGATTTTCATCCGCGTGCCTTTCGCCAAATCTTTTTTTGTAACGTCGTATCTGCGCTCTAATTCGTTCATTTTTACAGTTTTAATTTACAAGCACTGTAAACTTAATTCAAATTTTCGGCATCAATAATTTCACCGGCGCGAGAAAATCCATTATTATCAAACCGGCAGGTTCGTCCTAAATTTACGGCAGGTCTTTTATGGTGAAAACTAAACTCTTCGTTTTTTTATTTGTTTTTCCGTTTTTATTATTTTTTTCCGGCAAAACCGAAGCGCAAAACAAATCCAACCAACCGCAAACAGTCCGCACCGTCACGATTCCGATTTCAATCTTTACCAAACAGGAATTAAAAGAAAATCAAACCGAAGAGTTCATACAGGCTGATCGTCTTCTCGTAAAAGAAAACAACGATGAACAAACGATTTTGTCCATTCGCAGCGTAACGAACACGCCGCTCTCACTGGCGATTTTGATTCAGGACGATTTATCTTCAAATTTCAATTTGCAGTTGAGAGACATCGCGAAATTCATCCGAAATCTTCCGCGCGATTCGCGCGTCATGGTCGCGTATTTGCGGGGCGGTTCGACGCAGATACGGCAGAAATTCACCGATGATTTGGAAAAAGCAGCGAGTTCTTTGCGAATTGCCGCCGGAAGGTTAGCAGCGCCGCGCAACCCTTATGAAAGCGTGGAAGACGTTTTGAAAAGATTCGACGCATTGCCAAGCGGCAGGCGGGCGATTTTGCTCGTTTCCGACGGCGTTGACGCTTCAAACGGGCTGGATATTGCCAGTTTGAATCAAAGCATTGATCTGGAAAACGCTATTTTGAAGGCGCAGAGGCGTAGCGTCGCGATTTACTCTTTTTACTCGCCGACCGAATTGACCGAAAACGGAAATTCTCGTTTTGTTTTGATTGGACAGGGCTTGCTGCAGAAATTGTCTGACGAAACCGGCGGACGCGCTTTTTTTCAAGGCTCGACAGCGCCGCTTAGTTTCGAACCGTTTTTTAGAGATTTAAATTTGCTGCTCAATCGTCAATTCGCTTTGACTTATCTTTCGACTCATCCGAAAAAGGGTTATTACAAAATACAGGTTACGAGCACGAATCCGGAAGTAAAAATCGGGCATCCGAAAGGTTATTATTACCGGTAACTGAAGCAGACTGTTACTTAACCGACTTTCGCGCGGCACACAGGACAAACTCTGACGTCTTCTTTTATCAGCAAACCGATCCAAAAAAAGAAAAGCGTAAAAATCAGCAAAACCGAAAAAACAATCCAGCCCGCCGTCGAAACCCTTCGTTCGATAATAGGCAGATATTGACTGCCGCATCGCGGACAGTGATAATCGGCGCTTAATTGTCCGGGTTGTTGATGAATTAAATGCTGCGGAAAGTTTTGGTTAACCGGCGGTATTTGATTGGCAAGCGGAGGAATTTGCGTTTTCTGTTCGGTTTTTTGGAAGTTCGGCTTTGACACCTGAAGCTCGTCGGTTTTCCAGGAATAAGGACGCGGCGGCGAATATTCGTAATTGCTTTGTGCCGAATTCGGCTGGTTTGTAAATCTGACTCCGCACGAACGGCAAAAATTGCTTTCCGAGGAATTTGTCTGCCCGCAATTCTGACAATGAATCATCGTTTTCTCCGAACTCTTTCGAGAGTTTTCGCGTTAAGTTTTACGAATCATAACAAAGAAATGTTCATTTTTCGAGAAATTTTGAACTCTCCGCTTACTCGAATCTTATTCGCTCGCCGGTGCGGATAGCGCGATAAACCGATTCGACAAGCTCGATTGATTTATATCCGTCAAGTGCGGTGACCGGCGGTTTTGTTCCCTCTAAAATGGCGTCAACGAACGCTTTATCTTCCTGAACGTAGCCCCAGCGTTCTTCTTTTTCGGTCATCGCCCACGAAAGCGTTTCGTAATTCGCGTCCATTCCGCGCGAATCAATTAAATGTTCCATTTCTTGTGTCATAATCGTGCGGTGATGACAAAAAACCTCGATTCGCTCGAACGGAAAATGCCAGCTCGCGTCCGAAGACGAAGCGAACGTGCAGTGAAAACCGCTTTTGAATTTGAAAATTATCGAAAATTCATCAAGTTCCGGGTATTCGTGCTGCGAGCCGTAAGCGATGAGTTCTTCGATTTCGCCGAATTGAAACCGAATCATATCGAAAAGATGAATCGTCGTTTCGTACAAAAATCCGCCGGTCACGTTCGTGTCGCCCGTCCAAACCGGATTTTTGAGCTCGCCGCGATTCATTTTTATATGCGCGGAATGCGCTTTGTCTTCTTTTAATAATTCTTTTAATTTGGCGTAAACCGGAGCGTAACGGCGGTTATGCCCGACTTGAAAAACGCCGCTTCCCTTTTCTGAAATTTCAAGCAATTTTCCGGCATCTCCCAGACCGATTGAAAATGGCTTTTCGCAGAAAACGTGTTTTCCGGCTTCGACGGCGTGTGCGGCGATTTCCGTGTGAGTTTTATTCGGCGTCGTCACCAAAACGGCGTCGCAATTTTCAAACAACTCTTCGCGCGAGCCGCAAACCCGCCCGCCGACGACGCGCGCCGTTTTTTCGGCTCTTTCGGGTTTGATGTCGTAAAGCGCGGCGACTTCCGCCCGCTCATCGCGCGAGAAAATCCGCGCATGAACGTTGCCGATATAACCCGTTCCGATGATTCCGATTTTTACTTTATCCATAAATATATGAGCCGCGGAATTCATAGAGAACAGCATAATTAAGCGTTTTCTCTGTGTTTCCGGTGTATTTCTACGGCAAACCTTTTTAAACGGTCATTCCCTTTTCATTTAATCCTAAAGCTTTCTCGGTCGCTTCTTTTGCCTTTTGCGCCACTTCAAAAGGGTCATCGCTCCAATATTCCGGGCGAAAAATTTCAATCGAAACGAGACGGTCGTAGCCGATTGCATCGAGTCTTTCTTTAATTTCCCGAATCGGCAAGATTCCCGTTCCCGGATAAAGACGATGCGCGTCTGTTAATTCATCTTTCGGCAAATTTTCCGCATCGTTGATGTGAAAAATAAATAATTTATTCGGATCGAGCGTTTCAATCGCTTCAAAGCTAGAATTTCCCGCGTAAAAATGAAAGGTATCAATCACCAGACCGATGTTAGGACGATCTACTTTTTCGACAATTTCCCTGCAAAAATCGAGCGTTTGCACCGAACAATCGGTTTGTCCCAGAAATTCAAAAGCCAAACCGACGTTGTATTTTTCTGCTATGTCAGCGAGTTCATTCAGAACTCTGACCGATTCGTTTGTGATTTCCTCTTTTGTCGTGTTTTCCGGCAGTTTTCCCGGAACAACGACGACATACGGACAATTGATTTCGGCGGCAAAGCGCGATAATTCTTCGGTTTCGGCTTTTATTTGCTCGTAGTCTTCGCTGCTGCGAAAAGTTATGTGTTCGATTGAATTGATGGAATAAGGCTCTAAATTGTTTTGCTTTAATAAATTCTTTAAGTCTTCGGCGGAATGGGTTTTCAAAAATTCGCGCAGCTTCGCCGCCCAGATTTCGACGCAATCGTAACCGGCGTTGCCCGCTGCTTTTATGTCGGTCGTTAAATCGGCGCGCATCGTCGTCGCGCCGTTCAATGCTATTTTCATTTCGTAACTCCTGTTCTGTTCAAAATAAACCGAAATTTTACCACGAGAACCGGCGAAAAAATAAAAAGGCTAAATCATTTATTTAGCCTTGCCTTTAACTCCGTGCGATTTTTCATTGTCAACTCAGATTTATGAATTTTCAATCAGATGCGCTTATGATGCGCTTCAAAATAACATTCGCCGATTACAGACTTTGTTTAAGAAAAAATTTTTGTCTTTTTTTTACGCTTCAAATTTTACGGAACCCGCGTGAAACCTGAATAATAAAAAAAGGGCGACAAAAATTTAGATTTTTTTCAATTTTTTGGAAAAAATCTTGTAAGATTTCACCCCTTTTTCTCATTATATATTGAATCGTGCAAACGTTTCATTCGCAGGCATCTTTCTTTGTCGTCGGTTAACCGGAAGATGTCTGCCTAACTCACAAGTTTCACCCCTCAATTCTCATTTACACCCCAAATAACCAAAATAAGAGGTAATAGATGTAAAAAACGTTTTACCTCTTATTTTTCTGTCTTGTTACCGGCAGAAATTAATTTTTCCTTGTCGCCGATGTTATAAATCAAATCAACTTTCTTTTCGTTGTAACGGGCGATGACCAGATTTGCCTGCTTCTGAAAAGTTTCAAAAAAGATCGTGTTTTGCAGAGTGTAACCGTCGAAATCTTCGGTTAAAGGAATTTCTACGTAAATATAAGTTGTTTCGACTTTGTGCTCCTTGCCGACCCAGACGAGCTTTTTCGATTCGCCTTTGCTGTTTTTCAAAACAAAATTTTCGTTCAAGTAATTCAAAATCAATTTGTCAATATCGGGCGTTTTTTCGAGATCAACATTTTTTTTGGCGAACCGTTCGAGAGCCGGAGCCAGATCGTGCGTAAAAAGCTGGATCGAAATTTCGACGAGTTTTTCTTTGGCGTTATAATCCATTCGCGTCAAACTCGTGTGAAACGTATGCGCCGGCGCGGCGAAAACGCTGCTCGCCGAAATAATCAAAAAAGTTAAAACAAAAATACTTTTTTTCATAAAATTTCAAAAATATTCGAATGACCGAAGATTGATAGTTGATAACGCCGAAAAACAATTTGAGTTATCAACCATCAATCATCAACTTTCAATTACCTGTTTCCCTGTCCCTGCTTAAATATTTGGAAACGGGTCGGAACAACGCGGCGCGGAAAGAAATTGTTTGTCAAATCCGCATCGGCAGTTTCCAGATTCGGGTCTAAAACGATGGCTTTTACTTCTTTTCTCGCAACGATCAATTTTGAAACTTCCGTGTTATTGTAGCGCCAGATTTCCGCCGGAACGCGAATTTCCTCGGCGGTGCCGTCCATATATTCAACCCTGAAAATAAGCGGCATTACGAGTCCGCCGACGTTTTTCAAATCAACGACGTAAAAATAATTATTGCCGTTAACAAGCTGTTTTTCTGCTTCGTTCAAACCGCCGATGAATTTCTGATATTCGTTTCGCTCTAAATCAGAGACTTTGAATTGATCGAAATCGTTATAGAAATCTCGCAGACTCGGATATTGATCAATGCGTTTCGGAAGCGCTTCGTTTCGCTGCTGCGAAAGCGTGCGTGGACGCTCGTTCGCCTGTTTGCGCTGAAGCTCTTTTTCAACGTCCGGGTTCTGCGTATTTATCTGATAAAGACGCACGTTTTCGATTGAAATATCAACGTGATCGGTCGTGAAAAACCAGCCGCGGAAAAACCAATCCAAATCCGTCCCGGAAGCGTCTTCCATCGTGCGGAAAAAATCAGCCGGTTCGGGACGCTTGAATTTCCAGCGCTGCGCGTAGGTTTTAAAGGCAAAATCGAACAAGTCTCTACCGAGAACGGTTTCGCGCAGAATGTTCAATGCGGTCGCCGGTTTCGCGTAAGCGTTCGCGCCGAACTGAAGCAGCGAATCCGACTGCGTCATGATCGGAACTTGATTTTCGCTGACCATATAATCGGTAATGTTCTGCGGCTCGCCGCGACGCGAAGGATAATTCTTTTCCCATTCGGATTCGGCTAAAAACTGCACGAAAGTGTTCAAGCCTTCGTCCATCCACGTCCAGTCGCGTTCGTCGGAATTGACGACCATCGGGAAATAATTGTGTCCGACTTCGTGAATGATGACGGAAATCAAGCCGTATTTCGTTTGCGCCGAATAAGTTCCGTCGGGGCGCGGGCGCGGACCGTTAAAGCAAATCATTGGATATTCCATTCCGCCGACCGGACCGTTTATGCTCTGCGCCACCGGATACGGATAAGTAAACGTGTAGCGCGAATACACATTTAAAGTGTGAATGATAGCCTGCGTCGAATATTTTTCCCACAAAGGATTTCCTTCGTTCGGGTAAAACGACATCGCCATCACTTTATTTCCACCGACATTGTGCCCCTGAGCGTCCCAGATGAATTTTCTCGACGAAGCGAAAGCGAAATCGCGCACGTTGTCGCCTTTGAAAATCCATGTCTTTTTGCCGGTCGGCTTGCTCGATTCGTTCGCTTTGGCTTCTTCGTTAGTGACGATTTTTAGTGGTTCTTTCGCGGTTTCGGCTTGTTTTAATCTTTGAATCCATTCGGGTTTCAAAACTTCGCGCGGATTTTGCAGAACTCCTGTCGCGGAAACGACGTGATCGTTCGGCACGGTGATTCTAACCGTGTAATCGCCGAATTCGAGCGTAAATTCGCCTGCGCCTAAAAACTGCGTGTGCTGCCAGCCTTGATAATCCGTATAAGCTGCCATACGCGGAAAAAACTGCGCCATTTCGTACAGGTAATTTCCGTCGCGCGGAAAATATTCGTAACCGGCTCGCCCACCGAAAACGCGCTGGTTGTTGATGTTGTAATTCCAATCAATCGAAAAAACAAAAGTTCCGTTCGGCGCGAGCGGTGTCGGCAAATCAACGCGCAGCATCGTTTCGTTTAAAGTATTTTTCAGCGGCGTTCCGCGCGCGTCACGAACTGAAGTAATATTTACTCTTCCTTCGTAAGTTCGGGCGGCGAGCTGTTCAATTGCAGACAGCGGAAGACCGTTTTCAGTTGTAAAATTCGGCGCGCTCGCGGTTTTTTGCGCCAGGGAATCTTTCGCGAAAAGATTCTGATCAACTTGTACCCAAAGAAAATTAAGCGTATCGGGCGAAAGATTTTTGTATGTAATCGTTTCTTTGCCGATAATTCTTTGATTCACGTCGTCGAGTTCGACATCAATCGCATAATCGGCTCGCTGCTGCCAGTAGCGATACCCGGGCGCTCCCGAAGCGTTTCGATACTCGTTCGGCGTCGGAAGATTTTCTTCGAGTTGTTTGAATTTGTCGCTCGGTTTCGATTTCGATTGCCCGAATGTGAAGCATACACTGAGCAGGATTAAAAAAATTGCGGACGTTTTACGCAAAGACACTTTTTGTTTTCTCCTTTTATTGACTGAAATAATAACGATTGGTGCGTAAAATATTACAAGGCATCACGCGGAAGAGTCGTTACAGTTTCTTTAAGTTTCGTTTATAAAGGCGGAAAAATCAATTATAAAAGTCGGCGCGTTAATCGAATCAAGTTCTTTCAGCTAACCGCCGCTCGGAAATGCAACGCGCCGGTTTTTTCTCTCGTCTAAAAATGCGGTAAACTAATCGGGCATTTTCTCTCCGTCCAATCTGAAGTATGAAAAAAATCTTTTATCTTTTCGCCGCAATCTGCAGTTTTTCTTTTGTCATAAACGCTCAAGTTCATTCCGACGCCGCACTTCGCCGAATCGTTCAGCAAGACCAGGCGAGCCGCGACGCGAGCGGCAAACTTTCGACTTTATCGGCTGCCGAACACGCTCTGCGAGCCGACGTTTACTCGACTAACCGGCAGTTTCCGCAGGCGCGCGAGCACTGGCAAAAGATTCTCGACGTTTATCCGAACGATGCGGTCGTACCGAAAACGCTTTTCGGAATTGCGCGTTCGTATATGTGGGAGCGCGAATACGAAAAGGCGGTTTTTTGGTTCGATAAATTAACGAAAGATTTCCTGAACTCAAAAGACGGGCGCGAAGGCTTGGCGTTCAAAGGCGCGTCTTACGTGCGGATGAATAAACACGCTGAAGCGGCGCGAACTTATGAACAATACATCGTGATGTTCCCGACCGGCGAGCGCGTCGAAACTTCGTATTTGAACTTGATCGAATCGCTGCGGGAAACGCGCAAATACGATGAAGCGAATCAGTGGATTGAAAAAGCCAGAACGAGATTTGCGGGAATGGCGACCGAAACAAACGCTTTGCACGCGCGTTTGCGAATGGAGCTTCACCGCCAGAATTACGCGGAAGCCGTTCGCGCCGCCGACGTTTTATTGAATCGCAGAAATTTCGCAAATTCGATGGCGAGCGCCGACGAAGTAAAATATTTAAAAGGTTTGGCGCTCGAAAAATTGAACCGCAAAACCGAAGCGATTGCCGTTTATTCTTCGATTCCGAGCAGTTTAAGTTCGTATTACAGCGGCTTGGCTGCCGAAAAACTGGCGAAATTAAACGGCGGGCAAATTCAAAAAATCGTCGCCGTTTCTTCAAGCCTCGAACGCGATTACCCCGTAATGTATCGCGCCGATCTTCTCCGTTCCGCCAAATCGCGCGGCGTTGACCCACGTTTCGTTTTGGCGATCATGAAACAGGAATCGAGCTTTCGCGCGAACGCCAAATCGCCCGCCGCTGCGCGTGGTCTTTTACAACTCGTTTACGATACCGCCGTTAAATACAATAAAAAAGCCGGTTACAACAATTTTCAAGCTGACGATCTTTATCAACCGTCGGTCAACATCGCCATCGGCAGCGTTTACATCGCTGAACTGAAAGACGAGTTCGGCGGAATGTACGAAGCTATTGCCGCGAGCTATAACGGCGGTGAAGACAATGCTGCTCGCTGGCTTGAACGCAGCCGCCCGAAGGAACCCGGCGTTTTCGCCTCGGAAGTCGGTTTCTCAGAAACGAAAAATTACGTTTTTAAGGTGATGAACAACTATCAGGTTTATCGCGAACTTTATACGGAAGATTTAATGAAAAGATAAGCAGCTTAATTATTGGAAATTATTGGAATAAGAAATGAGATAGAAAGGAAAAGTTGTATTTAGCTGCAATATCTAAACTCGTCGTTTAATTGTCGCTGTCCCGGCAAATTAAATTTATTTACAAAAACAGTTTGCAACAACCCCATTAAATAAGGCATCATAGATTTTAGTTTGTCCTTCTCTCTTGCATCAACGGTGATGCGCCCGTCTCGAAAAGTTTCAATCTGACGGCGTTTGGATAGTTCGGGAGTAGGTCGGTTATAGTCACAGAAGTTGTTCTTCAAGCAAGAACCCCGAATCCGATCCTTCGCTGCTTACCGTTTCTTCGGAGCCAATTCGATTTCGATGCTTCTTTTTTATCCCGAAACGGGAAAGGTATACAAAAATGTCAATGAAGCTTTATGTCGGAAACCTCGATTTCCAAACTACCAGTGATGAACTGGAAAATCTTTTTTCACAATCAGGAACCGTTCAGTCAGCCAATATTATCGAAGACCGCGAAACAGGACGTTCGCGCGGATTCGGCTTTGTCGAAATGTCTTCAAAGGAAGAAGGAAACGCGGCAATTGCCGAATTTAACGGCAAAGAAGTCAACGGTCGAAATCTAAACGTTAACGAAGCCAGACAGCGCGAAGATCGCGCCGGTAGCGGCGGAAATCGTAATGGTTTTGGCGGTGGCAATGGCGGCGGTTACGGCGGTCGCAACAATCGCTGGTAATATCAAGTAAATAACCAGAACTCTTACATCAAAAGTGCCTCTGGCTTAATTTTTAGCCGGAGGCACTTGTTTTTTGCAATTTGATTTTGTCATTTGCTCGATATAATAAGGAATTTAATGAAATTTTCAGAATTAGGATTAACAACTGCGCTCGCGCGTAAATGTGAATCCGTAAACTTTACCGAACCGACGCCGATTCAAAAACAGGCGATTCCGATTATTCTAAAGGGTTTGGATTTAATAGCCTGTGCGGAAACAGGAACCGGAAAAACGGCGGCATTTTTATTGCCAGCTATTGAAAAAATAACCGGACAATTCAAACCGGGCGTCCGAGTGTTAGTAGTTGCACCTACGCGTGAACTCGTTTCGCAAATTGAAGACGCTTATAAACAATTGGCACCGAAAAAGGCGGCTTGCGTCAGTTTAATCGGCGGAGCCAGTATGAAAATGCAGTGCGATGCGCTACGGCGCGGCGCGAGTGTTGTTATTGCAACTCCGGGACGTCTTTTAGATCATATCGAACGAGGAACCGTTAATTTATCGAAAATAGATATATTAATTTTGGACGAAGCCGACAGAATGCTCGATATGGGTTTTTTGCCGGCGATCAAAAAGGTTATCGGCAGAATTCCCGATTCACGGCAAACTCTGCTTTTCTCGGCAACGATGTCTTCGCCGATCAGAGATTTGGCACGCTCGATAATGAACAAACCCGAAGTGGTCGAAGTCAGTCGTTTGAATAAAACCGCGCAGACAATCGAACAAATTGTTTATCCGGTCGCGACCGCATCAAAAACGGCTTTGCTGCTTAATTTGCTGGAAAGCAACAATTACGAGCGGGTAATCGTTTTTACGCGAACCAAGCGCGGCGCGGAACGTCTGGCGCATATTTTATCTGCCCGCGAGCTGAAAGCAAATCGAATTCACGCTGACCGTTCGCAGTCGCAGCGAGAATCTGCTCTGCGCGATTTTCGCCAGGGTAAAACTCAAGTTTTAGTGGCGACCGATATTGCGTCGCGCGGAATTGATGTGGATGCCGTTTCGCACGTCATCAATTACGACGTGCCGGAGGCTCCGCAGGATTACGTTCATCGCGTTGGACGTACTGGAAGAGCCGGAAATACCGGGCAAGCAATTACGCTTGTGACTCCGGTCGAAGAATTAGCGATGCGCGATATTGAACGAATGACCGAACAAAAGGTTAATCGAATTGTTTTACCGGATTTCGGCGGAACGACGTCTTTTTTTGAACCGAAAAAATCAAAAAGTTTGACAAAAAACGTTCGCATTCGCTCATTTGGTCCTCGTCGGGCTGGAAGATAAATTCTGTCTTAATCAAACAGAATTTGTTCGAGAAAGGTATCTCGAAAGTCTTTTGAAGATACCTTATTTTTGGTCACGCACTATCCAATTTAACTCCCGGAATTTAAATGTTAACTTTTTATTCCTGACGGGAAGTTGTAAACTTTTAACTTATCTATGAAAATCCTGCTTTATAATCCTGACAACGGTATAACACGAAACTTTATGCCGCACTTGTGGATGTTTCTTCTTCAAGCGCTGACCCCCGACGAACACGAAGTTATTTTGATTGACGGAAATGCAAAGGCTATGACCGAAGCTGAACTCGTCGAGTTTTGCCGAAAGGAAAACGTCGGACTTGTAGGGATCGGAGCAATGACTCGAATGGTTGCACGGGCTTATAAAGTAGCTTCAGCATTGCGCAATGCCGGTATTAAGGTTGTGATGGGTGGACCGCACGTTACCGAATGTCCAGACGAAGCATTGGGACGTGACGGCGGACCGCGATACGCTGACGCTGTGGCGCTCGGCGAAGCGGATGAAACCTGGGGCTTGATAGTCGAAGACGCTGCCCGCGGACAACTTAAAGAAATTTATCAACCCGAAGTTGATGCAAAAGGAAATGATAAGAAACCCAATCTTCAACCTTATCCGCATATCCCTTGGGAAACTCTGGATTTAGATCAATTCAGTCTTGTCCCAGGATTTCTTCGCCCGTATCTTTCAAAAATGGGCGCGGGATGGGGAACATTTCACGTCGTGCCGATTGAGACGGGACGTGGCTGTCCTTACGGCTGCGAATTTTGCACTGTTACAGGATTTTTCGGCGATTCGATTCGTTTTCGCACAAATGAAAGCGTTATCGAAGAGTTATTAAGATTAAAAAACCGCGCGCGGCGGGAAAAAGGTCAAATTGCGGTCTTTTTTATAGACGATAATCTCGCCATTAATGTAAAGCGTTTGAAATCGCTTCTTCGTGACATTATTGTAGCCGAAGCGCAATTGCCTTGGGTTGCGCAAATCAGCGCCAATTTGCTCAAAGACGAAGAATTAGTTGATTTGATTGCTGAGGCTGGCGGCAAATGGATTTTCATCGGAATGGAGTCAATTGATCCGGCAAATATGGCTGATGTTAATAAAAACTTCAGCCGTCCAGGTGATTATGCCGCCGTTCTCGAAAGACTTGCGAAACGCAATATTTATGCAATTACTTCGTTTATTTTCGGAATGGACAACGACACTCCGGGAGTTGCTGAAAGAACGCTCGAACAGATAAATAGCTGGCAGCCCGGTTTGCCGGTTTTCGGTCAGTTAACGCCGTTTCCTTCGACGCCTCTGTATACGAGATTGGAAAAAGCTGGACGGCTCGATCGTCCGAAACACTGGATGGAATTTGCACCGTTTGTAATGGCGCATAATCCTTTGAAAATGACGATTGAAGAAGCTAAAGCTGAGACGTTTCGCGCATGGTCAGAATCGTACAGCCCGGAAAGGAACGCTCAGGCGCTGGAAATTATCAAAGACAAACCGATTGAATATCGTATCAGCCACTTGGTTTCACGGCTTTTCTTTCGCGGAATTTATTTCCCACAAATGAGTAAAAGTGCGTGGCTCAAACTTTTATATCAAAACCGCCGTCCGATTTTAAGTCTTGCCAAGGAAGGCTTTAAACTTCGGAAAGGCGCGAGAAAAAATGAATTAATGCCGAATATTAAGGCAGAATATTAAGATATTATCAGCAAAGATAATCCTCGAAACATTTTCTTTTTCGGAAATGCTCCTCTGCAACCTATCTATCTGACTCTCAGATAGAGGCATTTTAATTTTGTAACTGGCATTTAATTACTCTTCCCAGTCGCCGACGCCTTCCCGTTCGATGTGGTAGCCGGATTCGCGAAGGTGGCGTAAAACTTCGCGTCCGTGTTGCTCGTCGCGGACTTCTAAAAGCATTTCAATACCGGTTTTCCCGAGCGGCGCTAGCCACATCGCTCGGCGATGGTAAATCTCCATCACGTTGGCGCGCGTTTCGGCGACGTGTTCGAGCAATGCGGCGAGCATTCCCGGTCGGTCTAAAACTAAAAGTTTGAGCATTATATAACGCCCCTGCCGAACGAGAACTTGTTCCAAAACTCGCGCCAGAAGATTCGGGTCAATATTTCCGCCGCACAAAACGGCGCAAACGGTATCATCAGAATTTACTTTAACTTTTTTCGCTAAAAGCGCCGCCAAACCTGCGGCACCCGCGCCTTCAACGACGAGACGATTGTTTTGCACGCAAAACAGAATCGCGCGGGCGATCTCGTCTTCGGACACTTCGACGACTTCATCAACATACTTTTCGATAATCGGCAGAGTTAGATTGCCCGGATGTTTAACGGCGATGCCGTCCGCAATCGTTTGTCCCATTTCGACGCCGACAGGCTTTCCCGCTTTAAGAGATGCGTTGACCGGCGCGGCGACTTCCGCTTGAACGCCGATGACGCGAGCGTTCGGCAATAGAGATTTAACGGCAATGGCGATACCGGAAATTATACCGCCGCCGCCAATCGGAACGACGACAACCGATGCATCAGGAAGCGTTTCGGCAATCTCCAAGCCGATTGTTCCCTGCCCGGCGATAATTTTTTCGTCGTCGAAAGCGTGAACATACGTGTAACCGTGCCGCGCCTGCAATTCCTTTGAATGATTAAAGGCTTCATCAAACGTCGTTCCGTACAGAACTACTTCCGCGCCGAAGTTTTTCGTCGCCGTTACCTTTGTCAAAGGCGCGAATTCCGGCAAAACGATTGTGGCTTTTATGTTGTGCATCAACGCGGCGAGAGCGACACCCTGCGCGTGATTTCCAGCCGAAGCGCAAATTACGCCGCGACGTTTTTCTTCATCGGTCAAACGGTGAATTTTGTTGTATGCGCCGCGAATTTTGAACGAACCGCTTTTTTGCAGAGATTCCGCTTTCAAGTAAGCGGTTTTCGCACCGATTTCGCGCGAAAGTTTGCCGTCGGATATAAACGGCGTCGGAATAATAATATCTTTTATGATTTCTCGGGCGTCTCGAATATCGGAAAGTGTAACGGTCATAATTTTGAACGATTATACGCCGAAAACTTTTCCGATTGTAGTTTTGAACTTAAGAAATTCGTTTTAAGAAGAAATGAATTTCTTTTTTGTGCTTTCTTTGTCTTTTGCGGCGATTATTTCCTTTATTCAGCGGAATTTCTCAAATTTTGAAGTCATTTCAAGTTTCGCTTTGACGATTTACTAAAACGCTCAAAGCGAGTAAAAGTAAAATTTTAGTGATTTCAAATGCGATATAAATAAAATGCGTCGCCGAATCGGGCGGCGTCTGCCCGCTCGTTATCGTATCAATTCTGGCAATCAAATTCGGTATCAGCCAGAAAGTTTGCGCCAGTAAAATAAAAAGAATCGCGCCGAAAACGATTCTCGCTTTTTTCGCACCGGCAAAAGCGTAAAGCGCGACGGCGAGAACAACAGCAATAATGCATTCGGCGCGATTTAAAGCCGTAAAAACGAGTTTTCCGATGCCGAGTCCGAGCTCGCGCGTGATGCCCGGAGCCTGAAATTTCAACTGCGCTTCCATCGCAATGGCGATAACCATTCCGCACCACAAAGGCGGCAGAATTCTTTGTAAGACGAGAGCTACCTTCATTGATTACGATTACTCGGTGGAAACCTCGACTTCATTGTTCAAGGCGGCGTGAAGCGTGTGCCAACTCAAAGAAGCGCATTTTACTCGTGCCGGAAATTCCAGGACTCCGGCGAAGATTTTCAATCTTCCGAGATGATTTTCCTCGGTTTCAATATCAAGCTCGCCTGTCACCATCCGGTGGAATTCATCGAATAAAATTTCGGCTTCTTCTTTCGATTTCCCTTTAACGACCTGCGTCATCATACTCGCCGAAGCCTTGGAAATCGCGCAGCCCGAACCTTTGAAAGCGACATCTTTAACCTTATCCGCTTCCATTTCGACGTAAACTCTGAGCGCATCGCCGCACAACGGATTATTCCCGTCCGCCGTCTGCGTCGCCGTTTCAATCGCGCGGAAATTTCGCGGATTTTTGTTGTGATCTAAAATAACCTCTTGATATAAATCGTTTAACTCGGACATAAGATTTTTTCGGATATCGCTTCGACTAAATTTTATCGCCAATAGGCGCGGTGAAATTTTCGTTAATGATATTTCCCGTATTGAGCAATTGTGCCGGTTCAAATAATAAAACTTCGACTTCCATTTCAGCTACGGGACGATGCTCGACGCCGCGCGGGACAATCACAAACTCACCTTCGTTTAATTCAACTGTTTTATCACGAAATTCGATGCGAAAACTTCCCTTGACTGCTAAAAACATCTCGTCTTCCGCTTCGTGATGATGCCACGGAAATTCGCCTTGAAACTTTACGATTTTAACTTCCTGACCGTTTAGTTCGCCGATTACTTTCGGTCGCCAATGTTCGTTTATCAAAGCGAATTTTTTGGCTAAATTTACTTTTTCCATTTTTAATCACTGGCAAATTCAAGCCCGCTGTTTGATTTTGTGGCTTCGTCGCGCCGGCGAGAATTTTGTTAACGGCTTTTAACAAATGCTCGCTCGGCGCACCGTTTTTTATTTTCAAACATTCCATTTTGAGTGTAGATATTTCCGAAGAGAAATAAGTCGCGCAATTATACCAATCCCAGAATCGCCCTAACATCGGAAAGCCTTTTCCCTTCGCTGACTCTAAAAAGTTGTTTTCTCTTCGCCTGCTAAAATTAGCACAATCTTCATCTTCTCGCTGTTCGACAGGTGACAAATTTATGTAAAGAAAATTTTGTAACGCCTCAAAATCATCGTATTCAAAATTGAAATCTAAAACTCGGTCGCCTGCCCTCTCGTTCAAGAGCATAACTTCACATTGTCGCCTTTCGTCGAATACAAGAATCGGATTTTTAACTACGCAAATATTGAAACTCATATCAACAAAACAGAATTAAAAATCAGAACAGCTCAGAAAACTTTTAATTTTGCCTCAAAAAGAGTCATAAAAACAATTTCTCACGCGAAAACGTCAATCACTTTCTGAATTGAATCCGCTAAAACGTCAACTTCCTCGCGCGTGTTGTAAAAAGCGAACGAGGCGCGCGCCGTTGCAGGAACATCAAAAAACCGCATTACAGGCTGAGCGCAGTGATGACCGGCGCGAATGGCAATGCCCGATTGGTCTAAAATCGTGCCGATGTCGTGCGGGTGAACGTTTTCGATCGTAAAAGATAAAACCGACGCTTTTTCCCGCGCCGTTCCGATTAATTTTACGCCTTCGATTGCCGACAATTTTTCAGTCGCGTATTCCAAAAGCGAATGTTCATAGGCTGCAGCCGCTTCAAAGTCAATCGAGTTCAAATAATCAATCGCCGCGCCAAGTCCTATTTGCGCGGCAATCGCCGGAGTTCCGGCTTCAAATTTTTCGGGAATCGGCGCAAACGTTGATTTCTCGAAACTCACGGTGCGAATCATTCCGCCGCCGGTTTGATACGGAGGCATTTTGTCCAAAAATTCGCGCTTACCGTAAAGCACGCCGCTGCCCGTCGGTGCATACATTTTGTGACCTGAAAACGTAAAGAAATCCGCGTCCAAATCCTGCACGTCAACCGGAAAATGCGGAACCGACTGCGCCGCGTCAACCAAAACAGGCACGCCGAATTTATGCGCCGTTGCAATCATTTCTTTAACCGGATTGATTGTTCCGAGTGAATTTGAAACGTGCGAAATGGCGACTATCTTCGTTCGCTCGTTCAGCATATTCTCGTATTCTTCAATGACGAGCTCGCCGCGCTCGTTCATCGGAATCACTTTAATTTTCGCGCCTTTTTCCTCTGCCAGAATCTGCCACGGAATGATATTGGCGTGATGTTCCATCGCGGAAATGATGATTTCATCGCCTTCACCCACAAATTTGCGCCCGTAAGAATAAGCGACCAGATTCACACCTTCCGTGCAGCCGCGCACAAAAAGACACTCTTTCGCTTCCCGCGCATTGATAAATCGTTTTACCTTTTCTCGCGCCGCTTCATAAGCCGTCGTGGCATTTTGACTGAGATAATGCACGCCGCGATGAATGTTTGAATGTTCTTCCCTGAGATATTTTGAGCCGCGATCAATTACAACCTGCGGCACCTGCGAGGAAGCCGCATTATCGAGATAACGAAGCGGCTTGCCATTCACCGTCTGCGATAAAACGGGAAAATCTTGACGAATTTTTTCAACGTCCCAATTACTCATTTCTTTTACTGCTATTTTCATATTTAACAACCAAAGCTCACGGATTAAATCTCATACCGTAGGACATCACACCAATTACTAACCAAACGACAAAGAGCCAAGGAAGGGTCAATAAATTACAAATTCCGAGAACCAAAAATTCCGCTCTTTTATGACCCTTTAAGATAAACCATCTGCCAACAAGCCAAATGCTCAATATAAGCGGTGCAATCGTTGCGCCAATTACCAAACCCGCTAAAATAAACTCTGGAATAGGGAGAGAGATTACATTTAGTTTTGAACGTGAATCAATAAAATCCGGCAATATCACTAAGAAAGATGGCGCAATTAAGGAAAACCACCCAATCTTTAAAAGTAGTTTGTTTTCAACCATAAAAATCAATTTTGCCCCTTAATTTCTTTGACTCCTCAGTTCGTGCTAAAAATACTCAAAATCGCTTGGCTTTTATAAAATTCTACTGTATTTGATATAAATGTGCTGTTTGTGGTTAAGTAACAATTCATCAATACAATTACACAGTAAAACATCAAAATATTGACGATAGATTTTATTAGAACATCGTGCCGACGCTTTCCGATTATTTATCTTTTGCCGATTTTTCCATTAGCCGTTTCAACTTCCAAATTAACTGGTGCTTTTGCTTCTTCGCGTTCGATGAATTCACTCAAAGCACGTTCGATAACGGCTGCGCGTTTGTTTTTGTCACCTGCGATAAGGTCTATTTTCGCCAGCAGAGCTTCTTCAATGATTAAATTTGTTCTGACTCTCATAATTTTTTACGCTTCTAAACTCACATTGAGTCGATTCAAAACAGCCTCGTCCAATTGTTTTTTGATTGATTCAATTTCAATTTTATTTACAATCTCTTCCGCAAAACCGTAGGTCAAAAGATTTCGCGCCAAATCTTCGTTCAAGCCTCGTGAAAGAAGGTAAAACAATTCCTCTTCTTCCAATTGCCCGACCGTAGCGCCGTGCGAGCATTTCACGTCGTCGTTGAAAATTTCTAACTGCGGCTTTGTATCAACGCGGGCGTCGTTCGACAAAAGCAAATTTTTATTCGATTGCTGCGCGTCGGTTCCCGAAGCGTTTTCTCGAACGAAAACTTTGCCGTTGAATACGCCGCGCGATTTGTCGTTTAGAACGCCTTTGTAAGTTTGATGCGAATTGCAGTTCGGCACCGCGTGATCAATTACCGAGTGCGTGTCGTGATGCTGATTTCCATTGAGCATATAAAGCCCGTCAACGAACGCTTCGCCGCCTTCCGCGTTGAATTTTACGCGCACATCGTGACGCGATAGTTTTCCGCCGAGATTAATATTTGTCGAATCGTAAATGCTGCCGCGATTGATTTCCGCCGCTGTGGTTCCGATGTGAAATCCTTCATGGCTTTCGCGCTGAACGCGAAAATGCTTGAGTTTCGCTTCATCAGCCAGAAATACTTCAATTACAGCATTCGTCAAATATTTTGTTTCCTCGCTGCGCGTGTAACTTTCGATAATCGTCGCTTCGGCAAAACTTTCGGCAACAACCAAAATGCGCGGAAAACTCGGTTTATTTCCAGTCGAAACGTACAAAAGATGAATCGGCGCTTCGATTTTCGTGTTTTTTGGAACGAACAAAAATAACCCGTTTTCCGTAAAAGCGGTGTTAAGCGCCGTAAAGCCGTTGAAATCGAAAGGCACAAATTTAGTCAGATTGCTTTCGATAATTCCCGCAAACTTTTCGTCTTTCAATGCTTTATCAAACGTCAGCGCGATTAAATCGTTCGGAACGACGGAATTTACTTCGTCGAACACTCCATCAACAAAAACGAGTCTGCTTTCTGCGGCTTCTGCGTAAGTAAATTTATCCAAACTTTCCGCATCGAGAACGCTTTCCCCGAAAGCAAACTCTTCTCCCGCAATCAGCGCGGCGTTCGTATATTTCCAATCTTCGTTTTTCGGCGTCGGAAAACCATTTTCGACGAAAAAGCCGAACGCTTCTTCGCGAATAGATTTTAGCCAATCCGGTTGATTGGATTCTCTTAAGCTGCGCCGAAATTGCGCGCTGTAAATTGTTTCCTTTGCCGTTTGCGACATCATAATTTCCTTATTTTGCATTTGCCGATTTCACCCAGTCGTAACCTTTTTCTTCGAGTTCGAGCGCAAGTTCTTTGCCGCCTTGTTTGACGATTTTTCCGTTTGCCAGAACGTGTACGAAATCAGGCTCGATGTAATTTAAAAGCCGCTGATAATGCGTCACGAGAACGATTGCGTTTTCCGAACTTCTTAATTTATTCACGCCTTCTGCGACGATTCGCAAAGCGTCAATGTCCAATCCCGAATCGGTTTCGTCCAAAACAGCGAGCTTAGGCTGCAAAACCGCCATTTGCAAAATTTCGTTGCGTTTCTTTTCGCCGCCGGAAAAGCCTTCGTTGACCGAACGCTTGAAAAACGAAGAATCCATTTCGACGATTTTCGCCCGCTCTTTTAACAAATCATTGAATTCGAGCGGATCGAGTTCTTCTTCGCCGATATGCTTCATCTTTTCATTGTAAGCGAGACGCAAAAATTGCGAATTCGACACGCCTGGAACTTCAACCGGATATTGAAAAGCAAGAAAAACGCCTTCGCGGGCGCGCTCGTCCGGGTCGAGTTCAAGCAAATTTTTGCCTTCGAAAATCACTTCACCGGAAATGACTTCGTAGCCCGGATGACCGGCGAGAACTTTCGCCAAAGTAGATTTTCCCGAACCGTTCGGTCCCATAATGGCGTGAACTTCGCCTTTGTTGATGTTCAGCGATAAACCTTTCAGAATTTCCCTTTCTTCAATACCAGCGTGTAAATCTTTGATTTCTAATAACATTTTCTTGTACTTTCCCTTAATAAATTAAACTGTCATTGCTTTTGTCGGCGCGGCGTAAAGTTTTGTTATTTCTTCGACATCGCTGAAATTCAAGCCTTCGCCGACCGGCTGAATTGATTTCAAAATCAAATCGCGCCAGTTTTTCCCCGCCGTATTTTCAATTATCCAGCCGCACAAATATTGCGAAGCGAGACATCCGCCCGCCGTCGCCACGTTTCCGTTTGCGACAAAAGGTTTTTCAATGGTTTCAACACCAAAACTTTCGAGGGCAGCTTTTGAAGTCGGGTAAGTCGTCGCCGTTTTTCCTTCGAGCAAACCTAATGCCGCTAAAATCAATGCGCCAGAGCAAATCGAACCGATGAATTGTTTTTCGGGATTTAATCTAAATCTTTTCAGCCAATTCTCGTCCTTGATTCGCTCGCGAGTGCCTTGCCCGCTGACAAATAAAACGGCATCGGCGTCGTTTGCTTCTTCGATTCGTCCGTGCGTCGCTATTGAAATTCCGGTCGCGGAAACGTGCGCTTCGCTTTCGCCTAAAATCTTTACCTTCCAATTTTCGACCCGCACCCGATTGAGCAAATCCCACATTAAAAACAAATCAACGTCGGTGAATTTATCGAAAATAACAATCGCAATTTTCATCTTTTTATTCTTCGCTTCCGCGCGTTGCAACTCGCTCTGATTTTTACTTATTCACAGCCGCAATCGCTTGAATCTCAATCTTCGTTCCAAAATGCAAATCTTTGACCGGAACAATCGCTCTCGCCGGACGATGATCGCCTAAAATTCGCGCGTAAACTTCATTGACTTTATCCCAAAGTTCCATATCGGAAACGTAAATAGTCATTTGAACGACGTTCTGCAAATCGCTGTTCGCTTCGTGCAAAACCTTTTCGACGTTTAATAAAGCGAGTTCGGTCTGCGCTTCGATTGATCCGGTTTCGACTTCGCGAGTCGTCATATCCATCGGTAACTGACCGGAAACATAAACTAAACCGTTGTGAACAATCGCTTGCGAATAATGTCCTTTCGGAATCGGCGTATTTTTAACCTGTACTTTTTCCATATTTTTTTCTAATCGTCAAAATTGCGAAAAAAGCAATCACCGTCCACACCGCATTTACAAAGCTCGACGGATAAGCTCCGTAATAAATCGTATTAATCAATAACAAAACGCTCGCCGTAATATTCAGCCATTGATAAGTCTGCGAATCGGCTTCCAGCTTTTTGAAAGAAACGAGCGCATAAGCTAAAAGAAGTAAAAAAGCGCCTATCCATCCAAGAATGTTTAGTAAAAGGCTCTCCATTAACCGACGCTTCCCTCAAGTTTCAATCCGAGAAGTTTCTGCGCCTCAACCGCATATTCCATTGGCAATTCCTTAAAAACTTCTTTACAAAAGCCGTTGATAATCAATGAAACCGCATCTTCCTGCGGAATTCCGCGCTGCTGAAGATAAAACAATTGATCTTCGCTGATTTTTGAAGTCGTCGCTTCGTGCTCGACTCGCGCCGTCGCGTTCATTACTTCGATATAAGGAAATGTATTCGCTTCCGAAGTTCCGCCGATCAGCATCGAATCACACTGCGTGTAATTTCTCGCGCCTTCGGCTTTCGGCATAATTTTCACCAACCCGCGATACGAATTATTCGATTTTCCGGCGGAAATTCCTTTCGAGATAATTGTTGATTTCGTATTTTTGCCGAGATGAATCATTTTCGTTCCGGTATCGGCGACCTGCGCGTTGTTCGTCAATGCGACCGAGTAAAATTCGCCGATTGAATTATCGCCCTGCAAAATCACGGACGGATATTTCCAGGTAATAGCCGAGCCGGTTTCGACTTGCGTCCAAGAAATTTTTGAATTTCGCCCGCGACAAGCGCCGCGTTTCGTTACGAAATTGTAAATTCCGCCTTTGCCCGATTCGTCGCCTGCATACCAGTTTTGAACGGTCGAATATTTGATTTCGGCATCGTCCAAAGCAACGAGTTCGACAACTGCCGCGTGAAGCTGATTCGTATCGAACTGCGGCGCGGTGCAGCCTTCGTTGTACGCTACATAACCGCCTTCTTCCGCGACGATTAAAGTGCGTTCAAATTGTCCCGATTCCTGCGTGTTGATGCGGAAATATGTGGAAAGTTCCATCGGACAGCGCACGCCTTTCGGAATAAAAACGAATGATCCGTCGGAAAAAACCGCTGAATTCAAAGCTGCGTAATAATTATCCGAAGTCGGAACGACCGAACCGAGATATTTTTTTATGAGTTCGGGGTAATCCTGAACCGCTTCGGTAAACGAACAGAAAATCACGCCCGCTTCGAGCAATTTCTTTTTGTAAGTCGTCGCCACCGAAACCGAGTCGAATACCGCGTCAACCGCTACGTTCGCAAGCATTTTTTGTTCTGACAAAGGAATGCCCAGTTTCTCAAAAGTTTTCAAAAGTTCCGGGTCAACTTCGTCGAGACTTTGCTTTTTCGCTTTTTGTTTCGGCGCGCTGTAATAACTGATGTTTTGAAAATCAATATTCGGATAATGAAAATTTGCCCAGTTGTCAGGCTGCTTCATCGTCAGCCAGTGACGAAACGCTTTCAGCCGAAATTCCAGAAGCCATTCCGGTTCGTTTTTCTTTGCTGAAATAAGGCGAACGGTATCTTCCGACAAGCCTTTCGCAATCGTTTCCGTTTCGATGTCGGTCGTAAAACCGTATTTGTATTCTCTGTTTGTAAGTAATTCGACAGCCGTACTCATATATTTTTATTTTTCTGCTATAACTAAAAAACTAAAAATTAATTTCTTAAAGATTCTTGACCGAGCTTGCGTTCAAACCTTTTTATTTGATGAAACGTAGCGTCAACCTGCGCCTCGTCACCGACCAATTGCGACAAAGTGATTTGAGACAACGCTTCCTGAACGATTTCGTGAAGTCCGACAATAACGGGACGAATGCCGCAATCGCCTTTGTGAACGCATTTTTCTAAAACTCCGGTGTAACTTTCGCAATGATTTCCGATCTCGTCTTCGTCTAAAACTTTGATGACTTCGCTCAATCGAATTTCTTCTGCCGGACGCGCAAGGCTGTAACCCCCTTTTGTACCGCGAGTCGCCTGCACAAAACCGGCTTTATTCAAAATCCACATCAATTTTCCTGCATTGGCAACCGAAATGCCTTCGCGTTCGGCAATCTGCGGCAGCGTCAGCGAAGCCGTTTCCGGCAAACACGCAAGCTGCAGCAAACACCTGAGTCCGTATTCTTCTTGAGCAGATATTTTCATTGCTTACTCCGGTTATAAATTCTTTCTCTTTCTCAAAGAATAAGATTACCAAATCTTTACTTTTTTTTCAAGATTGCAGAGATGATAATCCCACTTAAAATTTTATTAAATACGCTCATAAACAATTTGAATTTTTCATTAATGGATTTCTATTAAACTTCAATAGAAAGTATTATGAGTAAGTAAAATACAACTTTATCAATCGTCTACGTTAATGTTCAAAATAGAAAATTACATCGGCGGTGAACTTGTTCAGCCGGTCTCAGGAAAATATCTCGACAATTACAATCCGGCTACAGGCGAAGTTTACTCGTTGATTCCAGATTCGGACGAAAAAGATGTCGCGGCGGCTGTGTACGCGGCTAAAAGGGCTTTTACTGCTTGGTCGAAAATGAGCGCTGAAACGCGGCACGATATTTTGATGCGAATTTCGTCTCTGATTGAGAGAGATTTGGATTCGCTCGCCGAAGCCGAAAGTATTGATAACGGCAAGCCTAAATTATTGGCAAAACAGGTTGATATTCCGCGCGCCGTTTCTAATTTCAAATTTTACGCCACAGCCGCAATGCATACCGCGACCGAAGCGCATGAAACCATTGGGCAAGCGATAAATTACACTCTGCGTCAACCGCTCGGGGTTGTCGGCTGCATCTCGCCGTGGAATCTGCCGCTTTATCTTTTCACATGGAAAATCGCGCCTGCGCTTGCCGCCGGATGCTGCGTTGTCGCAAAACCTTCGGAAATCACGCCGATGACGGCTTATCTTTTGTCGAGACTTTGCATTGAAGCCGGTTTGCCGCCGGGAGTTTTGAATATTGTCCACGGTTTAGGCGGAAAAGCAGGCGCGGCGATTGTGACGCACAAAGACGTAAAAGCGATTTCGTTTACCGGCGGCACGAAAACCGGAGAATGGATCGCGCGGGAAGCAGCGCCGAAATTCAAAAAACTCTCTCTGGAACTCGGCGGCAAAAACCCGAACATAATCTTTGCTGACTGCAATTACGAAGAAATGCTTTCGACGACGATTCGCTCTTCGTTCGCCAATCAAGGTCAAATCTGTTTGTGCGGCTCGCGGATTTACGTCGAAAAACCGCTTTACGAAAATTTCTGCGGAGATTTTGTCGAACGAATTAAAAAGTTAAAAATCGGCGACCCGCTCGATGAATCAACTAACATTGGCGCGGTTGTTTCACAGCCGCATATGGAAAAAATTCTTTCATACATTGATCTGGCGCAAAGTGAAGGCGGCACGATTTTAACCGGCGGAAAACAGGTAAAACTCGAAGGCAGATGCGCGAACGGCTATTTCATCGAGCCGACTGTCATCGAAAATCTTTCCTGCGAATGCCGCACGAATCAAGAAGAAATTTTCGGTCCGGTCGTGACGATTCAACCTTTCGACACGGAAGAAGAAGTCTTGAATTATGCGAACAGCGTCGAGTACGGCTTATCGGCGACCGTCTGGACGGAAAACCTTTCGCGTGCACATCGAATTGCGGAAAAGCTCGAAAGCGGAATTATCTGGGTAAACACATGGCTTCTGCGAGATTTGCGAACGCCTTTCGGCGGAATGAAGCAATCCGGCGTCGGACGCGAAGGCGGTTTTGAAGCGTTGAAATTTTTTACGGAAGAGAAAAATGTGTGCGTCAGGATAAATTATTAAAACAAGAGAATTATGAGTCAGGAAACACAAGCTATCAGAATTGAAACCGGCGAAGAAGTGGCGCTTGAATTGATGAAATTCATAGCGGAAAAGGAAAACAAACAACTGGCGACGGAAGAAATACGCGATTATTATCTGGATTTATTCGTCGAATGCGCTCAAGTGGTTTATAACGGCGAGAGGATTTCAGAAGAATAAGGCTGCAAATTCTTAATGTTTGAAATTCCTTTAAAGATTGCCGTTTTGATGCGCGACTTTACCCCGGATTGGTTTGTTGCAGGCGGCTGGGCAATTGATTTATTTCTTGAAAAGCAAACCAGAACGCACGAAGACATTGAAATTGCAATCTTTCGCGAGAATCAACTCGATCTTCAGAATTATCTTGAAAGCTGGAATTTGAAAAAAGCTGTAAGCGGCGAATTGGTTGAATGGAAGAAAGATGAATTTTTAGAGTTGCCGGTTCACGAAATTCACTGTTTTAATGAAAACGCCGAACTCGAATCTTTTGAAGTTTTACTTAATGAAACGAACAATGAAGATTGGGTTTTTCGCAGAAATCAGGATATTACAAAACCTATTTCCGAATTGTATTCGGTGAACAATTCAGGCTTAAAATTTCTGCGCCCGGAAATAGTTTTGCTTTATAAGTCGAAAAATCCGAGAGCAAAAGATGAACAGGATTTTCGAGCCGTATTTCAGCATCTTGATTTTGAAAGCAAAGAGTGGCTTAGAAATTCGCTTTCGGTTTGCTATTCGGATCATCGCTGGCTGGAAAATCTAAAAAAAATGAACGAAGAAAACATCATTAATTCATCAAAAGCGCCGGAACCGGTCGGTCTTTATCCGCACGCTCGACGCGTCGGGAATCTTTTGTTTTTGTCGGGCGTTGGACCGCGCGAAAGAGGAACGAAGAAAATTCCCGGCGTTGAACTAGGTGAAGACGGCGAGATGATTTCTTATGACATCGAAGCGCAGTGTCATTCGGTTTTTCGCAATGTGCGTTATATTCTGGAAGAATCCGGTTCAGCTTGGGAAAAAATCGTTGACGTGACGGTTTTTCTGACGGATATGAAAAATGACTTCGAGACTTATAATCGAATTTACGCCGAATATTTTATGGAAAATCTTCCGTGTCGGACGACCGTCGAAATCAACCGTTTGCCGACGCCGATTGCGATTGAACTAAAGGTTATTGCTACTATTGATTAATAAAAGAATAAAAAACAGGAGAATTTAATGAAACAAACTAAAGGATATGCAGTTCACGGACCGGAAGCGAAATTTGAGCCGTTCGATTTTGAACGCAGAGCGCTGGGAGCGCGGGACGTTTTGATTGAGATTATGTATTGCGGAATTTGCCATTCCGACATTCATCAGGCGAGAAACGAATGGCAAAACTCGATTTACCCGATGGTTCCCGGACACGAAATCGTCGGACGCATCACGCAAACGGGCGCGGAAGTTTCAAAATTTAAAGAAGGTGACATAGCCGGAGTCGGCTGTTTCGTGGATTCGTGCCGCAGCTGTCAAAACTGCACAGACGGTTATGAGCAGTTTTGTCAGACGCATCTCGCATTGACTTACAACGGAACGGAAATGGACGAGAAAACTCCGACTTTCGGCGGCTATTCGTCGCAAATCGTCGTTGACGAAGAATACGCTTTAAAGATTAACGAAGACCAAAATCTGGCGAACGTCGCGCCGCTGCTTTGCGCTGGAATCACTACTTACTCGCCGCTCAAACGCTTTAATGTCGGCTCAGGTCAGAAAGTCGGCGTCGTCGGTTTAGGCGGGTTGGGACATATGGGCGTCAAAATCGCCGCTTCGATGGGCGCGGACGTTACGGTTTTCAGCACATCGCCGTCAAAAGAGCAGGACGCGCGAAATCTCGGAGCGCACAATTTCGTCGTGACGAGAAATCCCGAAAATCTCGCGCCTTTGACCGGCACGTTTGATTTCATTCTCGACACCGTAAGCGCGCCGCACGATCTTAATATGTATCTCAATCTATTGCGCACAAACGGCGCGATGGTGATTGTCGGCGTCCCGGAAAAACCTGCCGAAGTACACGCCTTTTCGCTTATCGGAAACAATCGCGTGCTCGCCGGTTCGATGATCGGCGGCATACCTGAAACGCAGGAAATGCTCGATTACTGCGCCGAGCACAACATCACTTCCGATGTCGAAATTATTCCGATTCAGCAAATCGAAGAAGCATACGAACGAACGATCAAAGCCGATGTTCGTTATCGTTTTGTGATTGATATGCAATCGCTCGCGTAAAAGGTTGAGACGCTTTTGCGCAAATGCGTCTCAACGAAAATTACCGGCGCAATTATTTGAAAGATGACTAAATACGCGGCTTTTCTGCGCGGCATCAATGTCGGCGGGCGCACTTCGATAAAAATGGAACGATTGCGAGAAGTTTTCGGCGCGCTCGGATTCGCGAACGTCAGAACTTATATTCAAAGCGGCAATGTGATTTTTGAAACACAAGAAACCGACGATAAGGAACTCGCTGCAAAAATCGAATCAGCCGTTGAAAGCGAGTTCTTTAAAACAAACGTGATGGTGCGCTCGTTTGATGAAATAAAAAACGCGGTTGAAAACAATCCGTTTGCCGGCGAAGAATTCGACGAGAAACTTTTTCACCTCGTCTTTTTGTCCGAAAAATTATCCGACGAAAAAGCCGAACTGCTTTTATCGAACAACAGCGAAACGGAAAAATTCGCTGTGCGAAATCGCGAAGTTTATTGTTTTTTGCGCAACGGCGTGGCAGACAGTTTGCTGGGCAAAAAATATATTGACAATAAATTGAAAACGCCCGCCACCGCAAGGAATTGGCGAACCGTGAATAAAATTCTGGAGCTTTGACAAGCAAAATTGTTGATATTCCGCACCATAAAAGTTTGTTTTCCTTATTAAAGAACGGAGGTCTAAGAAATGAAATTGGATAAAACGATAATCAGTAAGAATCAAAGTTACTCAAATTTAAAATCTGTAATTCTGTTACTGGTATTTGCCGGTTTGGTCACCTCCGCTACTCAGGGGCAGACGAAAAAAGCAGATGTTAAATCAAATAAGGCTGCAATCTGTAAAATCGGAACGACAAATTTTGAATGCCCTAAAGGTTTTGTAAAGGAGCAGGACGTTGATAACCAAACAATATTATTTAAGAGCAATTATAACGGTTCAATCACGTATTTTTTCGTGGCAATTTCGAAGGAGAAATTTGACGATACGAAGGTTAGAAACGTAATTGCTGGAAAGATAAGCGGAAAGCTGACGGATGTTTTTCGATGGAATGATGTAAAAGAGCCGATGGTAATGAATTTGGAAACCAAATTTGAAAGAAAAATAGTCAATCGGCTCGGTTATAATAATAAATTGGTTAACTTTGTCAGCCGTTACTTTGAGTTTAACGGGAAGACTATTGTTCTCGGCTACGGGTACGACACTGACAGTGACGGATTAGCGCAGCTTTTTGAACGAGGCGAGGCAATTGGCGATAACGCGATTGGATGCAATGCAATTGCTACAACTTTAAATTCGATCACTAAGGAAAAGAAGGGTAAACTGCAATACTGTTCCCTCACTGCCTTAACTGCTTCCGAATAGGACTTTAGCATTTGGCTAAGCTCATAATCGGAATGAAACACTAATACCTTTCAAAAATACTAAAAGGAAATTATGCCGATTCAAAGACCTTTCAATTTCAAACAATGGATAGAAGAACATCGTCATCTTCTAAAACCGCCGGTCGGCAATAAATGCGTTTACGAAGATGCGGAATTTATCGTAATGGTCGTTGGCGGTCCTAATTCGCGCAAGGATTATCATTACGACGAAGGCGAAGAATTTTTCTATCAATTAGAAGGCGATATTACCGTCAAGATTCAGGAAGACGGCAAAGCCGTTGACGTTCCCGTTCGCGAAGGCGAAATCTTTCTGCTCCCGCCGCGCATTCCGCACAATCCGGTGCGCGGCGCGAACACAGTCGGACTGGTGATCGAACGCAAGCGACGGATAAGCGAAAAAGACGGCTTGATGTGGTTTTGCGAAAACTGCAATGCGAAACTTTACGAGGAATATTTCGACCTCGAAGACATCACCACACAGTTTCAAGTGGTTTTTAAGAAATTCTACGGCGATGAAAATTTGCGCACATGCAAAAACTGCGGCGCTGTAATGGAGCCTCCGCCAGTTGTCGTTTAAAAAATGAAGAAGATTGATATGTCGGAAGCGGCTGTATTACGACGCCTAAAACGCGTTGATGAGTCACGCACGCTTTGTTTGTCTCTGCTGAAAGCGAAAAAGGCGTCAGACGAAAAAGCGAAAAATAAACCGACGGAAAAAGAAAAATGAGCAAACAAATTACAATTCCTTTTCAGGTGACGCTGTGGGACGTAAATCCCTACAACGAAACGGCGGACGGGCAGACGTTTTCGCGCGGGACGGTTAATAAAACCTTCGACGGCGCGCTTAAAGGCGAAAGCACCGGTGAGATTTTGATGTTTTCCGGGGCGGACGGCTCGGCGGCTTATACGGTTTTGGAGAAGGTGACGGGCGAGATCGAAGGGCGCGCCGGTTCGTTCTCGATGATGCACGGGGCGACGCACACGCCGCAGGAAACGAGCCGCGCCGGAGGCATCATCGTGCCGAATTCGGGAACCGGCGCTTTGAAAGGAATCGGCGGCGTCGTCGAGTTTAAGTCCGGCGAAAACGGCAAACACATCATCCTCGATTACACGCTGCCCGACGAAAATTAAATGCTGAAAATAGACGTTCACACGCATATTCTGCCAAAGGACATTCCCGACTGGAAAGAACGATTCGGCTACGGCGGCTTTATTAAATTAGAGCATCACAAGCCGTGCTGCGCGCGAATGCTGAAAGACGACGGCAAGTTTTTTCGCGAAATTGACGACAATTGCTGGAGCATCGAAAAAAGAATCGGCGAATGCGATCAGTTCGGCGTCTGCGTGCAGGTGCTTTCGACCGTCCCCGTAATGTTCAGCTATTGGGCGAAACCGGACGACTGCGCGGAAATTTCTCGATTTTTGAACGACGGCATCGCCGAGTTTGTCGAAAGATTTCCGAAACGTTTCGTCGGTCTCGGAACCGTTCCGATGCAGGACGCGCGGCTCGCCGTTAAAGAATTGGAAAGGTGCAGGCGAATCGGTCTAGTCGGCGTGCAGATCGGTTCGAACGTCAATCAATTAAATTTAGGCGAACCGCAGTTTTTCGATTTTTTCAAAGCCTGCGAAGAATCGGGAATGGCGGTTTTCGTTCATCCGTGGGAGATGATGGGCGAGCGGGATATGCAAAAATACTGGCTGCCGTGGCTCGTCGCAATGCCCGCCGAGACTTGCCGCGCTATTTGTTCTTTGATTTTTTCCGGCACGCTCGAACGATGCAAAAATTTGCGAATTTGTTTCGCGCACGGCGGCGGCTCGTTTCCGGCGACAATCGGGAGAATCGAACACGGCTTTCTCGTTCGCCCGGATTTGTGCGCGTCGGACAATCAATGCAATCCGCGCGATTATTTGGGAAAAATCTGGTTCGATTCGCTCGTGCACGACCCGCCGATGCTCGATTATTTAGTTAATTTAGCCGGAGCCGACAAAGTCGCGCTCGGCACCGATTATCCGTTTCCACTCGGCGAACTGGAACCGGGAAAACTGATCGAATCAATGCCGTTCGACGAAGCGACGAAAGCCAAGCTTTTACACGGAGCGGCGCTCGAATGGCTCGATTTAAAAAAGGAAGCTTTCGTTTAGAGCGAGAAACGAAACCATGAAAACTTCTATTTTTTCTATGCTTTTCGCCTGCGCCTTATTTCTCGCCGCGCATTTTCAAGCGTTCGCGCATCCGGCTTGGGCGATTGTCGTTGACGATAAAAATCAGGTTTACGTCAGCGATCTGGAAAGAATCTGGAAAATAGACGCTGAGGGGAAAGTTTCGATTCTCGTCGAAAAACACACGCACGAGATGACTTTCGACAAAGACGGAAATCTTTTGGGCGAAGAGCTGCATTACGAACCGTCTACCGAAAAATACACGGCGTCGCTCTGGAAAATAACGCCGAGCGGCGACATTTCTTACGTCCTCGCTCCGACCGAAACGCCGCCGAAAGGCATCAGCATTTGGAAAAACCAAACGGGCGATACATTTTACTCAGGTCAGACGGCAGCTGCGCCTTACGAGTTTTTTTTATTAAAGCGAAGTGCGAAAGGCAGCGTGAAAGTTTTGCTTGGCGACCGCGAAAGAGCGTTGCGGGAGCGTCAAATCGTTCCGTACAGTTTAGGCGGAATGGCTTTTGCGGCGGACGGCACGCTTTTCGTTAAAAACAGCTCAACCGTTTGGAAAGTCGCGCCCGGCGACCGAGTTTCGATTTTCGCCGATAAGGAAAATTTATCGCCGACTGCGCCCGACCCGATGCTGTTCGGCATTGCGATTGATGAAGGAAACAACGTTTACACTGCCGATTTTAACAACAAAAAAATATTGAAAATCGCGCCGGATAAAAGTGTTGCGATTGCCGTTCAATCGGAAACCGGCTGGTCGCCGACCGGAGTTTATTACAGAAACAAAAATCTTTACGTTCTCGAAGGCAAAGACGCGGCGGGCGGCGTTCGCGTGCAAAAAATCTCGCCCGACGGAAGAGCTTCGACCGTTGCGACTATTGGAGGTAATTCGTCAAACTCTCCGAACAATTCAAATAACCGTAATTCTTCAAACACAGTTTACGTCAACCGATTTCAATCAACCGGACAAAGCACCAAAACTTGTCTCGGAATCGGATTGATAATAGCCTGCGTCTGTTTCGTTTTCCGCCGAAAATGAAATGTTTGACGATTATTATTTATTTGATAAGGAGTAATAAAATTAATTTCTCAAGAAATAAAAGCAAAGCGATATAGATTGCCATTTCAAATGAAAGGCTTGAAAATGGCGGGCGGTTGCGGATATGCTGTAAGCGCGAAAAACGAAAACGGGAGGCTTTGTTTGTAAGATTATGGCGCAATACGACAATGTGATAGCGGTTATTTTAGGCGGCGGCGCGGGGTCGCGGCTTTTTCCTTTGACGCGCGAGCGGTCGAAACCGGCTGTGCCGCTCGGCGGGAAATATCGTTTGATAGACGTTCCGGTTTCTAATTGCATCAACTCGGGCGTCACGCAGATTTTTGTTTTGACGCAATATAATTCGGCGTCGCTCAATCGTCATATTTCCCGGACATATCGCTTTTCGTCGTTTTCGACCGGTTTTGTCGAAGTTCTCGCCGCCGAACAAACGAAAGACAATCCGGAATGGTTTCAGGGAACGGCGGACGCGGTGCGGCAGATGCTTCCGCACATACGTGACTGGCGCGTTAATACGCTGCTTATTTTATCAGGCGATCATCTTTACAGAATGGATTACCGCGAGTTTCTCCGGCGTCATTTCGAGACGAACGCCGACGTGACGATTTCCGTGATTCCGTGCCGCAGCGAAGAAGCGGAAGAATTCGGGCTTTTGAAAACCGACGCGGAAGGAGGAATCGTCGAGTTCGCCGAAAAGCCGAAAGGCGACGCGCTCGAAGCGATGCGCGTTGACACGCAGCAGTTCGGTTTAAGTGCCGAAGCGGCAGCGACGCGACCGTTTCTGGCTTCGATGGGCATTTACGTTTTTAATTATGAAAGATTGGTCGAGCTTTTGAAGACCGACAACACCTGGATTGATTTCGGGCGGGACGTTATTCCGGCGGCAATCGAAAATCTCAACGTACAGGCGCATCTTTTCAAAGATTATTGGGAAGACATCGGAACGATTCGCGCTTTTTTTCAGGCGAATCTCGATCTGGCTTCGCCGCTGCCGAAATTCAATTTCTTCAACACCGAAGCGCCGATTTACACGCGCTCGCGCTATCTGCCGCCGTCAAAAGTCCACAACTGCGATATTGATAATTCGATGGTCAGCGAAGGCTGCATTTTAAACGGCGTTTACGCGCGCAATTCGATTTTGGGTTTAAGAAGCCGCATTGACAAAGGAACGCGCATCGAAAATTCGATTATTATGGGCGCGGATTTTTACGAGTCTATCGACGAGATAAAAAACAACATCGAGCTTTCCAAACCGCATATAGGCATCGGCGAAAACTGTTTGATACGCCGCGCCATCATTGACAAAAATGCCCGCATCGGCAAAAACGTCAAACTGCTCAACCAAGCCGGAATCGAAAATACAGACGGCGAAAACGGCTGCTATTACATCCGCGAAGGAATTATCATCATTCCGAAAAATGCCGTGATCGAGGACGGAAAAGAAATCTAAAAAACTGTAAAACAAGAAATAAAAAGTGAAATTTAAGAATATAAAGATTTTTGAGTTTCACTTTTGATTTTGCATTTTCATTCTTACTTTTCTTCCTTTCTTCCAACTATGTAACTATCGCGCGCTCTCACCGCTAAACCTTCCTTGTTTACACGAACTTTAATTTTACGTTTTTTTCCCGCATCAGCTTCATCGGTCGGGTAATAGCCGATGCTGTAAAACTCGCGCAGTTCGGCGGCGATGTTCGAGAATGCTTGCGAAAGGTTTGCCGTCGTGTCCGCCTGAAAAACTCTGCCGCCGGTGCGCAGCGCCATTTCGTTTAAATACTCGCCCGCTTTTCGGTATTCTTCGGCGGTCGTTCCCTGACTTCCGGGCGTTCCGACGCCTCCGACAGGAATCGGGAAAGGAAACGGGCTTTTGTTTTTTGCCGGAATCGGGCTCGGTATTGTCGGCTGCGAGATGACCGGCTTGTTTTTCATCGCCTGCACGTCTGAAAAAGTGTCGTATTGAATCGGATAAATCAGTGCGTCGAGCTCTTCGGCGTCTCTCAAATTCGACAAATCGTGCGCGCGGCGACTAGTCGTGTCAACGCCGTCGGTGAACAAAACAATCGCTTTACGACCGGCGATTTTCTTCATTTTCTCGTTCATTACCAGATCAACCGCTTCGTAAAGACTCGTTCCGTAAGAAATTTTTGTGCTTCTGATCGCTTTCTGTATAACGTCACGGTCGCTCGTCGCTTCGCACAAAATCTGGATTTCCTCGTCGAAAGCCACGACCATCACTTTATCGTGCGGGCGAAGCTGCGCGGTAAACGCAATCGCGGCGTTCTGTATGTCGGCGATTTTGAATTTCGTCGAATAGCTCATATCCAAAACGAGCGCGACCGTAAACGGCTGCTGCTCATTCGAGAAAAGCGCTATTTCCTGTTCGACGCCGTCTTCCGAAACCTTAAAATCATCTTTCGTCAATCCGGCGATAAAACGATTTTTGCGGTCGGAAACCTTAACCGGAATCGTCACCAGATTCGTGTCCACGCGTATAACGTCGCCGTCGGCAACGGGTTCAGCATCGGTGTTTTGTCCAGTTTGCATTCCGGTTTGCGTTTCTTCGATTGTTTGTTGCGATTGCGGCGTCGGCGTCGGATTGGACTGCGGCGGGCGCTTGTTGGCTTTTTCGGTTGCGGCATCAGTTCCCGGCGTTTGCCGCCGCGATTGAGCGAAGCTGTTTGTAAAGCTCGCGCAGACGAACGCCAGAACAATAACGAAAGCAATTTTTTTCATCGGTTTAAGCTCGCTTTTCGATTGTAGGATGCTTCTTATTAAAAAAAAAGATGCCGCAGCGCAGAAACGAAAAACGGACGACCGAATACAAGATTTTTGTAATTTTTCCGTCGTCCGTTTTCCATTTTTTTCGCTTTGTAATTATTTACCGGCTAATTTTTGATTCGTATTGCTGCCGACAATATAACTGTTTTTAGCCCTGACTACTAAATTTGGACGCTTTACGCGAACGCGAATCTGCTTTCGCTCGCCTTTTTGTCCGATTATTTCCGGGTAATATCCGACCGAGTATTGGCGGCGAAGCTCTTCGGCGATTCCGGCAAAAGCGGCATCGAGATTCGCGGTGGTCGTCGCTTCAAAAGTTCTGCCGCCGGAATTTGTGGCTAAATCGTTCAAGTAACGCTGACCTTCTTCGTATTCTGCGCGGCTCGAACCGCCCATTCCGCCGCCGCGCGGATAACCGCCGCCGCGAATGACAACTCCGCCGTTCAAGATTCCGCCTAAAATATCGGCAATGGTGCCGGTCGCGCCGCCGCGCGGAAGACCGCCTCCGCCGGACATATGGTTGTATGTATCGTAACGAATCGGATAAATCAGCGCGTCGAGCTCCTCGGCTTGTCGCACCGTGCTTTGATAATTGGCGCGGCGACTAGTCGTGTCAACGCCGTCGGTAAAAATGACGACCGCCTTTCGTCCTTCGATAGCTCGGAGCTGGCGGTTAATCGTATAATCAACGGCTTCGTAAATGCTCGTTCCGTCGCCGAACTGCGCCTGCATAATCGCATTGCGCAAAACGTTGCGGTCGTTCGTTACCGGGCTTAAAACCTGAACCCGACGATCAAAAGCTATCACGACGACTTTATCGTCTTTGCGTAATTGATTCACGAAACTGATCGCGGCGTCTTGAATTTCATTGATTTGATACGCGGTCGAAGGGCTTACGTCAATCAGCAAAACGACGGTAAACGGCTGTTCGACCGAAGCGAAATACTCTATTTTTTGCTGAACGTTGTTTTCAAAGATTTGAAAATCCTGCTGGCGCAAGCCGGAAATAAATCTGCCGTTGCGGTCGAGCACGGAAACCGGCATTGTCACCAGGTTTGTCTCGACTTTGATGATGTCATCGTCGTCAACAGCGCCGCCATCCGGCGGATTTGTCGGCTGACTTTGAACCGTCGGATTAGTTCCGCCCTGCAAAACGGGCGGGCGTTTGGTCGTATTCGGCGCGGAAGTATCGTTTTGAAGTTCGGGCGCGGGTTTTTGAACGGAAGGCGTCGGTGTCGGCACAACGCGCGCGCGAGCCGTGCGCTGCGTTTGAGCGAAAGCCGACAAAACAGACACTGCGAAACATAAAGCGGCTATAATTACACTTTTCATATATCAAATCTCCGTATTCAATTTTTTTCGCTGCAGGGAAGACGCTTTTCTTTTAATAAAAAGAATGCCTTTTTAGATGTATGAAAACGCAAATTGGTTTTGCGGCGCGCAAAACTATTTTGCATTTAAATTTTCCGCCGCCAGCTCGTGAAATCGGCGGCGCGTTGAATTGATATTAATAAACGGCAATTCGCGGGCGTGAGTACGATTTGTCAGCAAAACGAAAATCTTTTCGGTTTCCGGCTCGATCCAAAGCGAGGTTCCGGTGAAACCGAGATGCCCGAAGCTGTCTTTCGCCAGTGACGCGCTCACCGTCGAATCTTTCGTTTCGGCTAATTGAAAAGCAATCGAACGCGCTTCGTTTAATCCTTTCGTGTAATTTCTGCGAAACAATCGGCACGTTTCCGGCTTCAACAGTTGTGAAGAATTTGCCAGAAATTGCCGCGCGATTATAAATGTTTCCTCTGCCGTCGAAAAAAGCCCTGCGTGACCTGAAACGCCGTTCATAAAATATGCGTTCCCATCGTGAACTTCGCCCCAGATTTGATAATCGCGCCACTCATGATTTTCAACGTCAAAGCCTTGTTCGATACAAGTTTGTTTTTCAAATTCGTTTCCGAATTCAGACGCAGCGATTTCTCTTCTTAAAGTCTCAAGTCCGCCTACAAAAGTTCGAGTTAATCTAAGCCGATCAAATATTTCAGTTACAGCAATATTGTTTAAATCTCTTTCGTATATCTTTTCGACCAGAAGACCAAGTAATAAAAAGTTGAGATCGCTGTAAACGACCCGTTTATTCGTTTCATTCGCAAGCGGAGTTTTAGCAATTTCTGCTAATACAAAGTTATTTTTTCTTCGGTCAGACCACCCAAGATAACTTTGTTCATCATTTAGAGACAAATTTTTGAGCAAATAAAAAGGCTTCCATGCTTGAAAACCAGAAGTGTGAGTCAAAAGATTTTCAATCGTAATTTCGCTCTTGTCATCAGTTTCAAACTCTGTAAAATATTGCGCTAATTTATCTTTAAGATTTATTTCTCCGCTCTCAATTAATTTAGCACACAGCAAACCCGTCACGAGTGGTTTCGTCAAACTCGCCAGATCGTAAATCGTATCGTTTTCGGCTTTGATTTTTTCAGGCTCGACGACGGCAAAGCCGAGCGCGTCGCGCAGAACAATCTGTCCTTTCTCAGCAATCAGATAAACGGCGGACGGAAAATCTTTTGCGTCTATTCTTGATTGTAAAAATTCTGAGATTCGATTTTTCATTCCGGCTTCTATCTTACACATTCAAACGGCTCCGATGCGTTTCGATTTTGTCCAAAACGCCCAATGCCAAAGCGAGCGCGCGCCGTCCGTCTTCGGCGGTTATCGGCGGAGTCCTGTCTTTTGAAATGCAATCCAAAAACGCTTCGATTTCGGCGCGAAGCGGTTCTACATCTTTGATCTCCAGACGATTAATCGAAATTCCGAGCAGCGGATGAACAGCGTTCGGAGCGAGACTCGTCAGCGACGCGAATTTCGTCGCGTAATCTAAAACGACGTAGGAATTAGTTTGATAAAAGCGCGTTTTGCGAATCTTTTCCGTGCCTATTCGCGATGCGGTGATATTCGCGACAGCGCCGTTTTCAAATTCGATTCGCGCGTTCGCCGCGTCAACTTTGTCGGAGATTACCGGAATTCCGACGGCGCGAATCTCGGAAACCCGCACCGATTCGCCGACCAGCCATTGAATCGCGTCGAGGTCGTGAATCATCACGTCCAAAACAACGTCAACGTCCAAACTGCGGTTCGGAAACGGCGAAACTCGGTGAATTTCAAAATAAAGCGGATTATTAACGTGCGGGCGCAGAGCGACCATTGCGGGATTAAATCTTTCCAGATGTCCGACCATTAATTTCGCGCCGGATTTTGCGGCGGTTTCGATCATCATATCCGCTTCTTCGAGCGTTCTGGCAATCGGCTTTTCAACGAGAACGTCAACGCCTTTTTCGAGAAAAGCGCAGGCGATTTCGCAATGAGTTTCGGTCGGCGTAACAATAGAAACGGCATCAACTACGCCAAGCAATTCGCGCCAATCGGTGTAATAATCGCAATCGTTTTTTTCCGCAATCGCGCGGGCATTTTCCTCGTTGCTGTCGCAAACGCCGACGAACTGTGTCTCGCCGTCAAGGGCGATTTCCGCATAATTTCTCGCGTGATGCTGCCCGAGCGAGCCGACGCCGATGACGCCGGTTTTTAGACTCTGGTCTTTGGCTTTTGGTCTTTCGCCTTTGAACTTTGAACCTTTTCCCTCAGACTTTGGACTTTGGACTTTGGACTTTGGACTTTGGTTTTCCCGCATAATTTGAACGCAATCCGTTTTTCAGTAATACTTAACATTTTCATTGAAGATGCCGGAAAACACAAAAACCAAAGACCAAAATCAAAAAACCCAAAACCGAATAATCTGGATATTATTCGCTGTAATAATCATTTTCATTTATTTTTTCGGTTTAACCATCCCGCTTTTAGGTCCCGACGAGCCGAGATATTCGCAAGTCGCGCGCGAAATGTTCGAGCGTGGCGATTGGGTGACGCCGACGTTGGGCGGTTTTGATTGGTTTGAAAAACCCGCGCTTTTATACTGGCTGCAAATAACTTCTTACAACATTTTCGGCGTCAGCGAATTCGCCGCGCGATTCGGTTCAGCGATTTTTGGGCTGGGAACAATTCTCAGCTTGTGGATTTTAGGAAGATTTGCAACCGTTGAAAACACAGAGGAACGCAAAGAAGACAACAAAGCAGAATCCTCAATCCAAAATAGAAGATCAAAGATTGATTTCGCCAATTGGCTCGCTTTAATCGCCGCTTCATCAATCGGTTTAATCGTATTTTCGCGTGGCGCTAGTTTCGATATCATTTTAACTTTCCCGATTACGGCTTCGCTCGTCGGCTTTTTCATTTACGACCTGTTACAAAGGCGCGAAAATTCAAAATTATCGAGCGAAACACCAAAAAAGAATTCATTTATCAGTTCTTTTTTGCCGCTCGTCATTTTCTATTTTTTTATCGGCGTTGCTTTGATCGCCAAAGGACTTGTCGGAATTGTCTTTCCGTTCGCGATTGTCGCTTTTTATTACGTTTTATCGTGGAAATTCCCAAGCAAAACATTTATCTTCAGCTTATTTTGGGGAACAATTTTAAGCTTAATCGTCGCTTCTCTTTGGTATCTGCCGATGTATCAAGTAAACGGCTGGAAATTTATCGACGAATTCTTTATTCAGCACCATTTTCAGCGCTACACTTCTAACAAATACTTTCATCCGCAGCCGTTCTGGTTTTTCTTTCTGGTCTTACCGCTGATGACAATTCCGTGGCTGCCTTTTTTTTTCGCGGCAATTTGGAATTTTATCAAAATTCAAAGTTCAAAATTCAAAATTCAAAGTTCAAAATCAGAAATCAGAAATTCTGATTCCCAAACGGGGAAAACATTCTCTATCTCATCGTCCCCTCTTCTTCTTTTCTCATTTTCGTGGATGATAGTTCCACTAATGTTTTTCAGCTTTTCCGGTTCAAAGCTTCCCGGTTATATTTTGCCAGCTTTGCCCGGCGCACTGATTTTAACGGCGGAGTATGTTTACGGATTCGTTCGCAAATCAGAGAAAAGAAGATATTCCTTGCAGGCATTGGCGTTTCTTACCTTTGCGATTATTGCGTTTCTTTTACAATTCATCGTTTCCGATTTCGCATACCGAGACTCGACAAAAGGTTTGATGGAAACGGCAAAGACACAAGGCTATAAAACTGAAAAAGTTTTGAATCTGCACACAATTTCGCACAATTCCGAATTCTACGCCCCCGGTCGTGTGGTCCGTGATAAAGACGGAAAATTGAAAAAGCTTTTAGGCGTCAGCGAGATTGCCGAAGAAATTGAGCGAAACGACGGCGAACAAGTTTTAGTTCTCGTTCCGCTCGAGTATTTGAATGAACTAACTTCGAGCAATTTTGTCGAGACAAAAGTTTTAGCCGACAACACTGAAATAGCGATTGTTCTGGCGAGCAAAAAATAAAATTCAATCTTCGGCGGCGCGTTTTAATCTGTCCATAAGAGCTAGCCCGATTCCCTTTTCTTCGACTGTTTCGCAATAAATCGTTTCAATTTTAGCGCGGTCGCATTGACGAAAAAAATCAAAAACCGAGTGTGCGTAATCTTCAACCGTTTCGCAGACTTTTTCTAAATCAAAAACCGCGTCAGGCTTAATCAAACCAATAAAAGCCGCCTTTCCGATAAACGATACCAGAGATCTGGCATCTTCAATTAAAATCACTTTCGCGTGCGGAGAATAATGCCGGTGTTTTAAGCCGGGACTGCGCACGATTTCATTTTTTTCAACTTGATAAACCCGCGTCTCCGGCACGATTTTTTGCAAATCCTCCAACGTAATCGCGCCAGAACGCAAAATTACAGGAGTTTCCGACGTGCAGTCAACGACTGTTGATTCCAAACCTATTTCAGTTGTTTCTCCCTTCAGAATGCAATCAATTCGTTCATTCAAATCTTCGTAAACCGCTTGCCAAGTCGTTGGCGAAGGCTTGCCGGAAAGATTTGCCGACGGAGCCACGAGCGGCGTTTCACATTGCCGGAGAAATTCTCGCGCGAGTTTATTTTTCGGCATTCTCACACCGATTGTTTCGAGGTTTGCGGTTGCAATCAAAGGAACCTTTTCGGCTTTCGGGAGCACTAAAGTTAAAGGCGCTGGAAAAAACGCTTCGATAAATTTGCGTGCGCACAAAGTAATTTCTGAAACAAGCTGATTTATTTGTTCGAGCGTTCCGACGTGAGCGATTAAAGGATTATCATTCGGTCTTTGTTTCGCTTCAAAAATCTTTTTAATCGCTTTTTCGTCGAAAACATTTGCGCCCAACCCGTAAACCGTTTCCGTCGGAAATGCCACAATTCCGCTCCGCTTAATAAATTTCGCGGCTTCGGATGGTGATTTTGTTAAAACAGTTAGCATAAAGAGTTTATTGAGTTTATTGAGTTCGTTGAGTTCATTGAGTTTAAGATACTTGCAGAGTTTTTGGATTGAAAGTGAAGAACTTCATTAAACTAAGCAAAACGATTGAATGATGCTTTCCCCTTAAATGACAAACTCATAAATGACAAACTCAATGAACTCAATAAACTCTAAAAACTCTATGAACTTTATGAACTCCTTTTATCCTTCGGCTTCGCGCGAGATTGCAGCTTCGCCGCCGACTTTTGCAGCAAGCCGCGCCAGAATCAAAATTACAATTACGGCTACTGCTGTTGCAAGAATCGCGTAAATGTATTTTGAGCCGAGACTTTCATCGTCTGACATTAACTGCTTGATCGTTTCTTTTATCGCATCGTTCCACGCGAGTGCCGCAACCAAGCCGAGAGCTGCGGAAGCGAGCGTAATCATAGACTGCAAAACCATCCGCGTTGTTTCTTTTGCCATAGTTTTTCCTCTTTTTTGTTAATATTTTTGTAACAACTCTTTTGATTTAGAACATCTTTTCGGTTAAGTCAACTTTCTTTGGACTTTAGCGCGTGTTTTAGTTAAATTTTTCTTAATGACTTTAGAGGAAAAGCTTCAAAATTTGCCGACGTCGCCCGGCGTCTACCTTCACAAAAACGCTGACGGGAAAATCATTTACGTCGGCAAGGCGAAGAATCTGAAAAACCGCGTGCGCTCGTACTTTCAAAGTTCGCGCAATCACGACGCCAAAACGCGCGAGCTGGTTAAAAGAATTGCTGATTTAGAATTCATCGTTGTAGACAACGAAGTCGAAGCTCTCGTCTTAGAATCGAACCTCATCAAAAAACACAAACCGCGTTTCAACGTTTTGCTCAAAGACGACAAGCAATATCCGCATTTGAAAATGACGAACGAGCCGTTTCCGAAAGTCGTCATTACGAGAAAAATCGAACGCGACGGTTCGAGTTATTACGGACCTTTTCTGCCTGCATCTCTGGCGCGTCGAACTTTAGATTTAATCAACCGCGCATTTCAGATGCGCACCTGCGATATTGAAATTGACGGAAAACTGCCTCGTCCGTGTCTCGAATATCACTTAAAACGCTGTCTCGCGCCTTGCGTCAAAGGTCTCTGCACGAAAGAAGAATACGCGGAAGCCGCGCGCGACGTGAAACTTCTGCTCGAAGGCAAAAACAAAGAGCTTGCCGATAATTTGCAACAGCGAATGTGGCATTTCGCCGAAAACGAAAACTACGAACTCGCCGCCAAATATCGCGATTTGCATAACACGGTTTTAGCATTGGGCGAGCAGCAAAAAATGGCGCTTACAACCGAGCGAGATATAGACATCTTCGGTTATTATCGCGAAGGACAGCGCCTCGCACTACAGCTTTTCACGATGCGCGAAGGGAAGATTGTCGGGCGGCGAGAATTTTTCTGGGAAGATTTGGACGCTGAAAATTTCAATCCTTCCGACTTTTTCAGCGAAGTTCTCGCGCAGTATTACTCAACCGATTATGTGCCGCTCGAAATTCACGTTCCGAACGATTTTGCCGACCGCGAAACTTTGCAGCAAGCATTAAGCGAAAGACGCGGGCGCAAAGTGCGGATTTTAGACCCAAAACGCGGGCGCAATGTGGAAATGATTCACCTCGTTGAAAACAACGCCAAAATCGCTTTCGAGCAAAGATTCCGCGTGCTCAATCCGAACAGCGAAAAGCTGCTCGGCGATTTGCAGGAGATTCTTGAACTTCCATACTTTCCCGAACGCATCGAAAGTTTCGATATTTCCAACATCTCCGGCTCGGAAAACGTCGCCGGAATCGTCGTTTACGAAAACGGCAAGCCGAATCGCGCCGAGTACCGTCGCTTTATCATCAAAACCGTCGAAGGCGCGAACGATTTCGCTTCGATGAACGAAGCCGTTTTTCGCCGTTACAAACGCGCAATAGCAGAAGAAAAACCGCTTCCGCAGGTAATCTTTATTGACGGCGGCAAAGGACAAATCTCCGCAGCCGCTGCCGCTTTGCAATCCCTCGACATCGAAGGAATCCCGATTTATGGGCTTGTTAAACCGCCGAAACGACACAACGAAATCTCGCATCTTTTACGCTTCGGTTACGAAGATCGTCCGGTTTACTTTGAGCCTGGAAATCCCGCGTTTCGTCTCGTCCAGCAAATCCGCGATGAAACGCATAAAACAGCAATCGAATTTCACCGCAAGCGCCGGGAAAAACGCGACTTTACTTCCGAACTGACCGCAATTCCCGGCGTTGCCGAAAAACGCAAAATGAAATTGTTGCGAAACTTTGGCTCGCTCGAAAAAGTCGCGCGCGCAAGCGTCGAAGAGTTATCGCCATTTGTCGGAGCGAAAACAGCCCAGACAATTTTCGAGCATTTTGAGAATCAAAGAAAACTTGCCGAAACTAAATAGAAATGCCCGCGATCAATTGCGGGCATTCTTATTTAACTATTACCAACTTTTTCTATTTAACCTGCTCGTAGCACGCATCGTCGCCGGCGCCGTCAAAGCAAAGGATCGTCGGATTGTCGAGACGCGTGATGCTTTCCATTTTTCTTACCGCAAATTTGATCGTTTTGCTCGTCGGTTCGAGCGTTTTGTTGTAATTTTCTTTGCTGTCGCAGGAGTTGGATTTCACCGAGCTCATTGCGCCGAGATTTATCGTCAGCGAATCGCCGCTTACGGTATATGTGCCGCTCGCTTTGTTCGTGCCTTTGATGACGCACTGCATAATGCTCAGAACATCGAGCTGCGAAGTGTAAATCATCGTGCCGTCCGGGAAAAATTCAAAGGTGAAATCTTCACCGGATTTGTATTGCGTCTTGCCCGTGTAATCTCTCGACCCGCTGCCTGCCGTGCGAAACCATTTTCCGTTCAAACCGCCCGCGTTTCCTTTTCGTGTTGCCATCTGAGCGCTTGTTGTGTTTTTGTTTGCGGCGACTTCTCCGCTGCTTGCGCCCTCTTCGCTCGTTCTTCTATTGCCGCTCTGCGCTTTTTCGTAAATATCGAGCAGCATCAGCGAGTTTTCGTCTGTGTTCTTGCGCGCTTCGGTCAAAAAGACGGCAAGAAAGCTTTTTCTGGTTCCCGTTTGCACATCAACGGGAGCGGCTAAGATGCGCGGCAAAGTCGTGATAATGTCATCAATCGTCGCGCGGCTCGCATTAGGGTCGCTGCGAAATTCGCTGATTGTATAAGATTGAAATCTGTCGCGCTCATCGGCGGTAAATTCGGTCTCAAACGCCCATTCGTAAAACTTGATTAAGTTTTCGACTTCGGATTGTTTCAAAGACTTTTTGCCTGTCACCAAAACGCGATCTCTGGCGTTTTGCGCGGAAACATTAATCGCCGCGTTCACCAAACCGGCGCATAATACCAACATAAACAGATATTTAATTTTATTCATTACTGCGCTTTTTTCCTTTATAAAAAATGTATGAAGTTTCAATGAAAATTTAGACTCGACATAAACGCGCAAATAATATGGTAAAGATGTCAGCAAATAATGTTTTTTCAGCAATATTATTCAGGTAAAAAAGTTATTGTATTTTATTTTAATCGGTGCTAATCTCTTCTCGCTCAAGCGTTCTCAACCGTGTTTTTTCGGACATAAATATAAACTTTCACCGTATGTTTTTCACTGATTCTCACATTAAACGTGAAACTGCGCCTTTCAATCTCAAAGAATCGGGCGCGAGTCTTCATTCATCTGGCATTTCCATTTAACAAAGAGAATTTCAGTTTAATCAGCGGTAATTTCAAGTAAAACATTGAACATTTGAAGCCGATCAGTGTGCATTTGAAATTAATCATTGAGCGTTTGAATTTGTTCAGCAGTAATTTGAAATTGTTCATCGAGCATTTCAATTCAATCATTGAACGTTTGAAGTCAATCAATAGTGATTTCAAGTTAATCATTGACCGTTTACGTTCAAACATTGCGGATTTTTCTCAAACAAAGCGCGTTTACATTCATTCATACGGACTTATATGTCAAACAATCGTTCTCATTTTCAAATAAAACGCTGTGTTTAACTGCTCAAAAGTTGAACATTGCGTTTTTTCAAGGGGAAACTTTCACAAACTAAAGAGGAAAAACAAAAATATGAATGCAAATCAGGAAGCAAAACTCAAAATGTATCGGGCGACCGAAAATTACTGTGGGGAAAATTCCTCAATCACCGCGTCGAACGTCGCATTTCGAACGGCGTTTAATAATTTCAAAGCGAACATCGCTTCAATCGTCGCAACCGTTCAAGCCGACGGCGTTCCGCTGACCGGCATTACGGTTGATAAAAATATAGTTAAACAAGCTCTGTGCGAGAAAACGGCGGAAATCGCCGGAATCGTTTACGCTTACGCCTCGACGGTCGGCAGCAACACGCTCAAGGCGGAAGTCAACTGTTTATTCACTTCGCTGATGCGTATGCGCGAAGACGCTCTCGCGCCGCGCTGTCAGAGCATTCACGACATAACCCAAACCAATCTCGCCGTTCTCGCCGATTACGGCATTACGGCGACTATGCTCACGGATTTGCAGGAATTAATCCAATCGTATGCGCTGGAAACTCCGAAATCGCGCACCGCCATCAGCGAGCGCAAAACGACGACCGCCAATCTCGCCGCACTTTTCGACGAAACCGACGCAATTCTCCGCGACCGTATGGACAAGCTCGTAATGATTTTCAAATCATCGCACCCGGATTTCGTCAAAACCTACGAAACAACCCGCCGCACCCTCAAACCGCCGACCACGACAACCCAATTAAAAGTTTGCGTCACCGACAAAGCGACCAAATCCCCAATCAAAAACGCCATCGTCACCGCCGCGCCAAACAACACCTCCGACGAATCCGTCACAATCCCGACCGATTCCACCGGCGAAGCCCTCTTCAAACCAACCCCGCACGGCATTTACAACGTCACGATCACGTCAATCGGTTACACAACCTATACAACCGACCAACTAGACGTAAAAATGGGCGAGATTAACAAATTGGACGTGGAATTAGTGAAGTAACCTTCTAAATGAGTTCTTCCTCAAAGCATTAAAGCTAATTTGGGAAGAACTCATATTAAATAATTATGTCTAAAAATAAATTCTTTAAAGGTGTAAAACCTTGGTCAAAGCGCAAACATAGGATTTTAGGAAAGTATTTACCACCATTTACTGCAAAAGTAGCATCACGAATTAGGCAAAGGGAAATATTTTGTATTGATGGTTTTGCCGGCTCTGCAAAATACGAAGATAACCAAGCTGGGTCACCTTTAATTACTGCTCAATTCTCTGATAAATGCAGTAACTGGACTGATCCAGTTACTTTGAAAATAATTAATGTAGAAGCTAAAAGAAAAAACTTTATTTCTTTGCGGCTCATCACTCAAAGGTGGGAAGAAAAAGGAATAGTAATAAATATCAATAAAAAATTTAATGATTCTGTTTCTGAAATCTTAAAAATCATTGGAGATGCACCAGCTCTCTTCTTTATTGATCCATTCGGACCTACTGATATTCATTTCTCCTGCCTTGAACCAATATTAAGGCGAAGCCAGCAAATGACAGAACTAATTATTAACTTTGATGTCGATGGATTACGCAGGATTATTGACGCGGCTTTTTCTTATAAGACTGAAACAACTGTTGCCGAAAAACAATTCAAACATGCGGTTGAAGTTTTAGGCAGCCAATCTTGCGTTGAAAAATTAAAAGATTCAACCTTATCAACCGAAGAACGCGAACAAATAATACTTAATCACTACGAAAAACGTTTAACTAGATTCGGTTATAAAGTCTTGTCTTATCCAATTCGCGAAAATGATTTGAAAACACCGAAATATTACATTATTTGTTGTACAAGGCACGAAGATGGAGTGAAATTATTGAATAATTTCTTTCGACAGGAAGAAGATGATCTGATAAAGGAATCTTATTCACCTGACAGCAATCCAAGATTTCCAGAATTTGATATAACAAGAGAAATAAAAGAAGAAAGGCAGCAGACTTTACGAAATCTTTTACCATCATTTTTATTAAAAAACCGAAAAACTACAAGAAAACAAATTATGTATCATTTCATTGAAAAGCATTTTGGTGATTTCGATGATAAAGATTATAGAGCGGTAGTGCAGGAGCTGATTGATTCAGAAATTTTAGTAGCTGAACATGGAAAAAAGAAAATAAATGATGATGTTTTGTTAACCTATTTAGGATAAAATATAAAATTTTATGAGTGCCAAATCACCTATCGAATGGACAGAGTCAACCTGGAATCCGGTTACAGGTTGTAACAAAATCAGTGCGGGTTGTAAAAATTGTTACGCCGAACAGTTATCTCACCGCTTAAAGGCAATGGGGCAGAAAAACTATGTTAATGGATTCAAATTAACGCTTCAGCCTCATATGCTTGAATTACCTCTAAAATGGAAGAAACCGCAAATGATTTTCGTTAATTCAATGAGCGATTTGTTTCATAAAGAAGTGCCGACCGATTATATAGAACAGGTTTTCGATGTAATGAATAAAGCACATTGGCATCGCTTCCAAGTTTTGACTAAACGCGCAGAAAGAGTTGCTGAATTGAGCGATGTTCTAAATTGGTCAGACAATATTTGGATGGGTGTCAGTGTCGAAAACAAAAACTTTGTTCATCGAATTGATTATTTACGGTACACACAAGCGAAAATCAAATTCTTATCGCTTGAGCCTTTGTTAAGTCCGCTAAAAAATCTGAATCTCGAAAACATCGATTGGGTAATCGTCGGCGGTGAAAGTGGTTTTAAGGCGCGCCCAATGAAAGAACAATGGGCAATTGATATTCAAAAACAATGTAAGGAACAAGGTGCATCTTTTTTCTTTAAACAATGGGGTGCTTGGGGTGTTGATGGAGTAAAAAGAAATAAGAAAGCTAACGGCAGAATCCTTTTAAATCAAGAATGGAATGAAAAACCAAAATACGAAACAGCTTTTGTATAATTCTCTAATATTTAAGGCAACGAACAAAAACTCATTCATTCCAAATAAATCAATTCATAGTTTAATAAGTAAATGAGTTTTCAGACGGAAACCGAGCGTTTGATTCTTCGAGATGTTCGGGAAGCTGATATACCGATTCTGCTCGAACAATTCGCCGAGCCTGAGGCGCGGGTGAACATTTTATCTTCTCAATGGAACGAGGCTTCTAATAAAAGGAATTTGATAAAGGCGATTGCCGAAACGAAACTTCGGCGGCGCGAGCGTTATGAATTAGCTGTAACGCTTAAAAGCGACGGGACTTTAATCGGAAGCTGCACCATCAGCAATCTTAAACCCAAAAGCCGCGAAACCGTCATCGGCTGGCATTTCGGGCACGCGTTTAGCGGAAACGGTTATGCGACCGAAGCCGCGCGCGAATTATTGCGCATCGGGTTCCAGCTTTACAACGTCAGCGAAATACACGCCGATTGTTTTGCCGGCAATCGGGCGTCAATCAGGATAATGGAGAAAATCGGGATGGCTTCGCGTCCGAATCTTGAATTATTCAATGAAATTCGCGCCTGGAGCTACGGCGAGCGTAAACCGGCGGTCAGATACATTATTTCTCGCCGACAGTGGTTGGCTAAACAAGCCGAAAAACAAAAATAATTGCCTCAATTACGCCGATTTCTCTGCAATCAAAAGATTTTACACTCATTTTTTTATAAACAACTGATTCAAAACGCATTTGTTTGACGCGTTAATCTTCGGGAGATTGATGCGGATTATGTTTGAGAGAAATTTGCGGCGCGGTTTTTACTTTCTGATTTGCGTTTATTTGCTCGCGGCGGCAGCGGCGCAGTTGGTGCGGGCGCAGGAACCGATTACGAAGCCGCTTTTGTCAATCGAAGATATGCGGGCAGATTACGATACGCTGCACAGGATTGTACGCGAGTCGCACCCGAATCCGTATCGCGGCATCAGTGAAGCGGAAGCGGAAAAGAACTGGCAGCGAACGCGCGAACGGATTGTAAAACCGATGACGCAGATGCAGTTTCTTAATTTGCTCAACCCGGTTTACAGCCAATACAACGACGGACACACTTTTCTCGATATTCCGCTCGAATCCGGTGATTATAAAAATTACGTGAAAAACGGCGGGTTATTCTTTCCCTTCAAAGTTTGGGCTTCGGGCGAAAGATTGTTCGTCACGGAAAGTTTGGGAACGCTCGAATTGCCGAAAGGAACGGAAATTGTCGCCGTCAACGACAAAGCGGCGAAAGACGTTCAAAACGATTTGATCGGCGCGATGAGCGGAGATTCGGCGGCGAACAAATCCGCAACGGCGATTCGCTTATTCAGCTTAATATTCTGGCAAAGATACAATCACGGCAACGAATTCACTCTCAAAATTCGCCGTCCCGCTCAATCAAAAATTGAAATCGTCAAAACTGCTGGCATCAACGGCGAAAGATTGGAAAGCAGTATGTTCGGCGACAAAGCAGTTGACTCGTACGAACTGACGCCGCAGGTTCTGGTTTTGGAAGTCAACAAAATGCAGTCGAACGATGCGGTGAAAAAATATATTGACGAGACTTTCGCGCGAATCAAGGAGAAAAATTATCCGGTTCTGGTCATTGACATCAGGCGCAACGGCGGCGGAAATTCGATTGTCGGCGATTGGGTTTTCAATTACTTAACTAGAAAACCTTACCGGCAAGGCGGCATCAAGGAAATCAAATTGTCGCCGTTCTTGACCGAAAACAACAAGTTCTACCGCGAATGGATTGAAAGATTAAAAACGCAGAACCCGGTTGAAAACGACCGCATCGTGCAGAAATCAACCGTCGCCGACGATGAAGCAGCGCCGGACAACACAAAATGGGTTTACAACGGAAAAGTTTATCTTCTGACCGCGCCGCGAACATATTCTTCCGGCTTTATGATGGCGGAAACTTTCAAATGTTACAATTTCGGCACGATGCTCGGCGAAGCGCCCGGCTCGCACCGCAATTTGACCGGCGAACTGATGCAATTTAAGCTGCCGAAATCGAATTTAAACGGCTACGTCGCGACTTCGCATTATTATCCGCCGTGTTATCAAAAAGCAAAAACCGATTTTCTCGCGCCCGATCTGAAAATCGAACAAACGCTCGACGATTTAATCGCGGGAAAAGACACCGTTCTGGAATACATCAAAACACAAACGGCTAAAAAATAAAGAAAATTAACTTTCGAGACTGAACAAGCTGCTTTCTGAGAAGATAGCTATAAAATCAATAAAACAAACAATTTTCTAAACTGCTTTTTATAGCGGAGTTGAAACAAATTCCGTTTTTTTTTCGTGTTAACCAATGCAATTACAATTCTCAATAATTCTGTAAATAAAATAATTTAATTATGGCAATCAAAAATTTAAAGACTTTTTATTTTATTATTGCGCTTTGCCTTCTTTCGTCTGTTGCGGCGTGGGCGCAAAGCGATAAACGGCAGGAAAATCTGCAAAAGGCGATGCAGTTGGTCGAAACCATTCGGCTCGGCGAGGACGATCCCGGTGATTTTTACAATGCGGCGTGTTATTTCGCGCTCGCGGGCGAAACCGACAAAGCGTTCGAGTATCTGGAAAAAGGCATTCAGCAGGGTTATTCAAACGTCGGGCATTTGAAACAGGATTCTGATTTAATTTCGCTTCACACGGATAAACGCTGGGCGGATATGATCGTCAAAGCCGAAGCGAAAAAAAAGGAAATCGAATCGGTTTTTTATAATCAAAAAGATTTTTGGGACAATCCCGCGTTGAAAACCGCTTATCAAGCGAATTTGAGCGAAGACGAAAAAATCGCCGGTCTTTCAAAACTTTGGTCTGAGGCGAAATACAATTTCGTTAATTTTGATTTAATTCCAGACCTAAACTGGGACGCCGTTTATTTATCGTATATTCCGAAAGTCCGGGAAACTCGCTCAACGCTTGAATATTATCGCGTTTTAATGGAGTTCATCGCAAAACTGCGCGACGGGCACACGGGCATTAGTATGCCTAAACAACTATCCGATGAAGCTTTCGCCCGCCCGCTGATCCGCACGCGGCTCGTTGAAGACAAAGTTTTAATCACGCGCGTGTTGAGCGAAGATTTAAAGAAAAACAACATCGAAGCGGGGCTGGAAATTACGGAAATTGACGGCGTTCCGGTTAAAAAATACGCCGAAGAAAAGGTAAAACCTTTTGCGAGCGCTTCGACGCCGCAGGATTTGGAAACCAGAATTTATAATTATCAACTGCTGTCCGGTTCGGCGAAAAATCCGGTTGAGCTCACTTTGCGCGACGCGAAAGGAAACTTATTCAAAAAGACGGTTGTCCGCGCGACTGTCGAAGAACAAAACAAAGTCGGTTCTACAGCTCAACCGATGGAATACAAGATGCTGCCGGGCAATGTCGCTTATGTGGCGCTCAACACTTTCGGCAATGACCGCGCGGCTGAAATGTTCGCCGAAAAATACGACGAAATCAGCAAAGCGGACGCGATAATCTTCGACGTGCGCGAAAACGGCGGCGGAAATTCGAGCGTCGGCTGGAACATTCTCGGTTACCTAACAGATAAACCTTTCGGCACATCAAAGTGGTACACGCGCCAGTATCGTCCGTCTTTTCGCGCATGGGAACGCCCGCAAAGCGTTTACGGTCAAAATCAATCGTGGGCGGCGAACGGAAAAAATCTTTACACGAAAAGTGTCGTCGTTTTAACCAGCCCGCGCACATATTCCGCCGCCGAAGATTTCACGCTCGCTTTCAGCATCTTAAAGCGCGGAACGATAATAGGCGAAGCGACGGGCGGCAGCAGTGGACAGCCTTTATTTATTGGTCTGCCCGGCGGAGGCGGAGCCAGAATCTGCACAAAACGCGATCAATTCCCCGACGGGCGCGATTTCGTCGGCAAAGGAATTCAACCGGACAAAACAGTTAAGCAAACGGTTGCGGATTTTCGCAACGGACGAGATACCGTTCTCGAAGCGGCGCTCAAAGAGCTGAAAAAATAGAAACATCTTGAGAAGTTTCAAGCTGTGAAATTTTGTAAAAAAAGGCTTTTTGAAATATCAAAACGGCAGAAATAAGAGAGTGAGTATGTGATTATTGTTGACTCACTCTCTTTTATTATTTTGTGTGATTTACGAAAGCAAACCTTTGCCTTTCAAAAATCTGACAAATTTATATATCGCCTGTCCAGATTCGGTCAGATGCTCGCCGCTTCCGTCACAAACTTTGCAAATTGTTTCTTTATCGTCCGACGTTTCTCGCAAACGACCTTTGCCTTCGCATTTTCGGCACTTTTGAACTAAATCTTCGTATTTGATTTCAATTATAAAAATAATTTGCTCACTCATTGTGACAGAGTGAGCAAATTAATAATGCCCGATTCTTAAAAATTACGGCAATGCATTTACCTGTATTTCCCGGTCAACTCTTTAGACCAGGATGCAAGTTGAGTTTTATTACGGCGATTATATTCTTGAATTGCTTTGTTATAAGTCTGTAAAAGTTTGCGCTGGTCGCACATTATTTCAATCAGCTTTTCGCGTCCGAAGGTTTTCTCGATAACGACCGCCATTTGCCAGCCGACGGTGTACCACGCTCCCTGCTCGCCGTAAAAGGAACGCACCTGTTGAATTTCGGCGTCTTCGCTGAGCTTCCCGTCTGCCAGATCGAGAAAGAATTTTTCGACCGTTTTCAAATCGCTGTTGAAATTAGCGACATCTTTATCCCAACGCGTTTTTTCCTCGGGCGGACTGAATTTGTGCGGATGAACGTCCGCGCCGCCCGCCGCCGCAAGCACCGCAAAACCTTCGCCGAAAGCACCCGTCCATTTCAAAACTTTCTGCATATTGGGTGAAAGCTGTTTGATTTCCTCTTCCGTCTTTTGAGTCGGACAGGCGCTTCCGAAACCAATGTGATGAAGCTCGTGCGCCAGCGTATTTTCAAATTGTTCTTTTGTCACCTGCGGGTCCAGATAAAGAAAAATCGCCGGATTTTCGCGCACTTCAAAAACAAAACTGTTGTCTTTCGGCTTAATAACCGGATAAACTTTAGCGCGAATCTGCGCGTTTTGCGGCAAATATGCGAGCGCCATTTCGCCTGCGTGATTTGCGTCTGTTTCCTTCCATTTGGCTAAAGTAGCGGCTAAGTCCTGACGGCGCTTAAACAGATCATCCGAGAGCGCGAAAGTTTTAAAGTCGGCATCTTCAAAAGAGCGGCTCATCGAATGCTCTCGTTTTTTCAAACGAATGTATCCTTCGCTCTGGAAGACATTTTGCCAATCGGCTTCGATAATTTTCTCGCCTTTTTCCCCTTTTTCTAAAATCTTCAAAACGGCATCGGCTTCATCCGAAACTATTTGGATGTTTACTCTTGTATCGGAAGCGCCTTTTGCCAGAGATTCAGCCTGCCCGAAATGAAAAACAATTAATAAAATGAACGTAAAAATGAATACAAAATTAGATTTTTTCATAGTGTTTTTCCACCCTTCGAGAAATTTTTCTCAACTGAGAAACACCGTGAAATCATAAATTATGACAGCATTTATCCAAAATTTTAGATAAATATTTTTTTTGCAAATTATTCATTATCGGAGATAGTTTTTAATCCGGAATTACGCGTGATAAATTAGCTTACTTTTTCAGGAAAACTAAAAGATGATTTATTCAGATAAAAATTTATCGCAGCGATTGGAACGCACTGAAGCGCGCAGCAATGCAAATTTTGTAAAAGCGCGTGCCGAATTATTCCCGGAAAGCGGAGCCGAATGGATTGAAGTCGCCGGCGCGTATGCCATGTTCGACGGGGTCGAATCGCCTTCGACGCAAACATTCGGGCTTGGATTGTTTGACGAAGTGACAGACACCGAAATGGAACGACTCGAAACGTTTTTCAAAGAGCGCAAAGCGCCGGTTTTTCACGAAGTAAGCCCGCTCGCCGATGTTTCCGTTCTAAATTTGCTGAACGAACGCGGTTATCAGCCGATTGAAATGTCGAGCGTGTTGTATCAACCGCTCGGAAACGAAATTGATCTCGGTTTGGAAATAAATCCGCAGATCAAAACGCGCATAATCGAAGCGGGCGAAGAGATAGTTTGGGCGCGAACTTCGGCAAACGGCTGGAGCACGGAAATGGAAGGGCTTGCCGAATTTATGTTCGGGTTCGGACAGATTTGCGCGAAAACAGAGGGCGGACTTCCCTTTCTTGCCGAAATAGAAAATCAGCCGATAGCCGCCGGAATGCTTTATATTTACGACGATGTGGCGCTTTTGGCTGGCGCCAGCACGGTTCCCGAAGGACGAAGACGCGGGGCTCAATCAGCTTTACTCGACGCGCGTCTTCGCTACGCCGCCGAAAAAGGCTGCACAATTGCGGCGATGGCAGCGTTTCCCGGCAGCCAATCGCAAAGAAACGCTGAAAAGAATGGTTTCCGCATCGCTTATACGCGCACGAAATGGGAATTAAAAGATTAAACAGTAAAGTTTAAGCGTTGAAACCGCTGACCTCGACTTCCGGCTGCAAAATTTTTATCGCCCGCTCGATTTTTTCCGACGTGCCGAGAAGCACTAGAACATCGTTCGCCTGAAGTTTGTAATTTGCGCCGGGACTGATTTTCGTTTCGTCGCCGCGCACGACGGCAATGAGCGTCGCGCCGCTTTTGCCGCGCAGATCGAGCTCGCCGAGATTTTTTCCGACGACCGGAGAATTCTGATTTAGTTTAAGAGATTCGGTAGTCGCCGCGTGCAACGCCGCGTTCAGATTCGCAATTTTGATTCGCGTCAGTGACGGCGAGCGAAGCATTTCGTAACCTTGACGGCGAATTTCTTCGATCTGGCTTTCGATGACGTGCCGCGCGACGCCGTATTTTTGCAGAACGCGCGAAAATATCTCGATGCTCGTTTCAAATTCTTCAGGTATCACTTCGTCCGCTCCGAGTTCGTGCAGCTCGGTAATCTCCGACGTGTAACGCGTGCGTACGACTATGTAAAGATTTTCGTTCATCTGCCGCGCCTGTTTCACCGTCCGGCGTGCTGCTTCCGGGTCGGACATTGCCAGAACGAGCGCGCTGGCGTTTTCAATGTGAGCGTGCAGCAGGACTTCGCGCCGTGTCGCGTCGCCGAAATTGATTTTCTCGCCTTTCGCTTTTGTTTCCCGCACGACATCGGCGTTCAAATCGAGAATAGTGTAAGGAACGCCGACGGCGCGCAAAACTCTGGAAAGATTTCGCCCGTTTAATCCATATCCGACGATTATGACGTGATTGTTCAGCCCGCCGCTCGATGTCAGATGAATTTCTTCGTCGCCCGTTTCGATTTGCTCGTTCGATTTGTCTCTGAAAATCCGCTGCGCGAAGTAACCGAAACGCGGTGCCGCCGCGATCAAAAACGGCGTCGTGATCATCGAGATAATCGAAGCGGCGAGAAAGCTTTGATAATCCGCATCGGGCAGCAAATCAACGCTCTTTCCGGCTTTCGCTAAAACAAATGAAAACTCGCCGATTTGTGCCAGACTGAGCGCCGTGATCGCCGCTACCCGCTGCGGAAATCCTAAAAGCTGCACGACCGACCAAATAATTAAAGTTTTGCCGACGATGAGAAAAACAACCCATAAAAAAACAACCGAAAGATTTTCGAGCAGCGCGCCGATTGAGAGAAGCAAGCCGATGGAAACGAAAAATATGCTGTTAAAAACATCGCGGAAAGGCAGAATATCAGCGGAAATCTGATGGCTGTAATCGGATTCCGACAAAACCATTCCGGCGATAAACGCGCCGAGCGCGAGCGAGAGCCCGAACTGCGAAGTCGTCCAGGAAACGCCGAGAAACAAAAAGACGACGGTTAAAAGAAAAATCTCCGGGCTTTTCAATTTGCCGACGCGTTTGAGTATCTGCGGAATGAGCAAGCCGGAAGCCAGCACGATAACAATCAGCGCAACCAGAGAACCGCCGAGTTTCAAAGCGATTCCGCCCGGCGTCGTCGCGTCCTTTCCGCCTAAAACCGGAACCAAAAGCATCATCAAAACGATGCTGATGTCCTGAAAAAGCAAAATGCCGACGCCGGCGCGACCGTGCGGCGAATCAACTTCGTTTCGCTCGACATAACTTTTTAAAACAATCGCCGTGCTCGAAAGCGCGACCAGAAATCCGAAGAAAATCGCTTGATTGATTTCGCGCCCGAAAAGAAACGCGACGACGGCTGTCGCCGCAATCGTCAAACCGACCTGCAAACCGCCGCCGATTAGTACAAGCCGCTTCATCTCGCTCAGACGGCGCAGCGAAAATTCGATTCCGATGGTGAAAAGCAAAAGCATCACGCCGATTTCCGCCAGAATCTCGATGGCGTGAAGGTCTTCGATCAGCCCTAATCCGTAAGGTCCGATCAAAATTCCCGTGAGCATAAACCCGACCAGTACCGGTAATTTCAGACGCAGGCAAACAAAGGCGACGGGAACGGAAACCAGCAAAATAATCAGCAAATCAGCGAACAAAGGCGGCGTGTGCATTTCGTATTTCTCCTCAACACTTAAAAAATACAATTCGAGCGATTCGAGCCGTCTGTAAAAAACGAAAGGCTCGATATTTCAAAAATCTGCAAAGGTAAAATTTTAGGAAATCGGCGGCGCCCGGCTGCTTATCAAAGAAAAAGCAAAACGTGAATGAAAAGTTTGAGTATTGAACGAAGTATTGATTTCAGAGCAATCCGATGAGTTTAGAAACGAAAAGTTTTCGTGCGCGTGACAAACGCCCGACCAATGAGTCTGGCGATTATCGCGCTGAGATTTCGATTGAGAATTTAACTGCGTGTTTTCAAAGCGATGAATGTTTTTCTCGTAACCGCTCTCTGTTTGGCTTTCTAATCGAAAAAGATTATTCCGCGATTTTTCCGCAGGCGGGAACGGAAAAAGACGAATGCCTTCGCCGCAGGAAAACAACAATCCTGTGAAAACGGCGAACAAAAAAACGATGCGAAAGGCGCGCTCGCAATTTTGAAGAAAGGTTCCCGACATTGTTTCGCCCTAAGGATAACAATCGTTCGGCAATGAATCAACAAATAATTATTTAAAGTTTGATAATAAAACTGAAAAGGATTTCATTTCTCATTTGAGATCGCTTTCGCCGAGAAGTTTTCCCTGAAAAATCGGCTGTCCGGCTAAACTTTGACGAAACGCGAAGAAGGCGAGCGCGAGCAAAAAAATCACACACAACACGTAATCCGCCGCGTACCAGGCGGTTAATTCGGTGGTAATAGGATAAAAAACGACGAGATGATACGCGACAATCGTTGAAGTAACCGCTAAAACTCCGAAACGCGCCGCAGTGAAAACCAAAATTGAAGGGAAAAGCATTGAAATCGCCAATCCGCTCAATGGGTGTTTCGCCGTAACCGCTCCTAAAGCGGAAAAAGCGAAAATCAGAAGCCACGCGGCGGCGACACCGGACCGTCTATTGCGGAAAAGAACCGTAAAAAACAAAATCAGAAACACGACCATAAAGCCCTGCACCAGAGAAGCCACGAGCTGATTCGTTAAAAGAACCGGAAAGCTGCGGATGCCGAGCAAAGCCGCGCCGTTCGGACTTGATATAAACCACGGAAGCGGCGGCGCCTCACCCAGCCATACAGGCAGATAATAGCGAAGGCTAAACGCGATAATCGCGATTGATCCGATTGTCAGCCCGATGAGAATATCGCGCCCGACGAGCGGATCGCGCCAATCGCCCGCCAGCAGGCGGTTCCAGGAAATGACGCGTTCCGGCGTGTGTCGTCTCAAATACGGCTCAAAAGCAAGGTAAATCAGACCGGCGAAACAAGACCAGAAAAGCGAGCGCTGCAATCCGTAAAGAAAGAGAAACACTTCGCCGGACGAAGCGACGTGATGCGCGCTGACCAGCCAGCTAATCATATTCAGAAAAAATAAAAAGATTATGATGCGAAACGCGCCCTTTAAATCACTGCGCCCGGCACGCACGTTTCTGACCGCCACGAGCGCGCTGATAAACATAATCCCGAAAAACATCGAGAGCAGAATTATATCGTCAGCGCCAAAGCTGAAAGCGGCGTCGGCAAACGGTTGCCACGAAGGCTGGCTCCAGGGCTCTACGATTTCGAAATGAACGGGTTTGCCGCGGTAAGCGGAGGCTTCGACTCGAATAGAAATGTCGAATTGCTCGGGATAAACTCCCGTCCAGGCTCGGCGTTCGTCGTAGGCGTGCGGCGGCGTCCAAAGCGAATCGGCGGGCTGAAAATTATTTATGTCGAAACCGGCTTCCTTGAAAACAGGCGCCCAATCGAAATCATTTGTCGCGCTTTCCGCTTCGTCGAGCTGCGGCGGAACGCCTTCAAAGAAAATCAAACGCCCTTTCGTATCGAGGCGCATCCGCACCATCCCGGAAATCAAATTCGGCGGATCGTCAAAATTGATGAAACCGCTGCTGAACGGGGCTATCGGCTGCCGGCTCTGCCGGTACCAGAAATGATAAACGGCAGGCTGTCCCGCGCTGAGTTTTTGCCAGCGATTTAAGCCTTGATCGTTATCGCTGATGTAATTGAGATATTTCAAATCGCGTGAAAAGCCGTGATAAGAATCGAAATAAGAATACCCGAACCTTTCCGCAATCTCGCGGCTGCGTTCGGCTAAAACTTCAGGCGATTTATCGAGCGGCACGAAGCGATGAAGCAACGCTTGTTTGGAAATCAGCGGCGCCAAAAATAGAAAAACAATAACAGCGGCGAGCATCGAAACCGCTACGAACGGCTTGAGCGCGCCCTTTTTCGGCGCTGCGGCGACCATTTCCGGGCTTGGCGTCTCCCCGGCTTCGAGCGCGACCTGCAAAGGATTGCCGCCGGGCAGCGCCATTGCAACGTGCAGCGCCGTCGGAGGGCGTTCCGCCGGGTCTTTTTCAAGACACTGAAAAATCACTTTTTCGACGAGCGGGTCAATGCCTTTGATGTGTTCCGAAGGATTGGTCGGAGTTTCGGTTTGATGTTTGCGAATCAGTTCGGGAATCGAATCGGCTTGAAAAGCTTGTTTTCCAGTAAAAATTTCATATAAAACCAGTCCTAAAGCATAAATGTCGCTTCTCTGAGAAATTCTTCTGCCGGTGATTTGTTCGGGCGACATATATGCCGGAGTTCCCGCGCGTATTTCATCGCGTGAAACTTCTTCCTCAAGCCCGGCGATGCCGAAATCGGTGATTCGCGCTTTGCCTTTTGAATCAATGATAATGTTTGCGGGCTTGAAATCGCGGTGCAGAATTCCGGCGTCGTGGATCGCGTGCAGCCCGACGCAAAGCTGGCGCGAAATCTCGACGGCTCTTTCCGAAGGCAGCCGACCGACGCGTCTCAAAAGCGATGACAAATCGTCGCCGTCAATAAATTCCATCGAAAGAAAATGGCGAGTTTCGATTTCGCCGATGTCGAAAACGCGGCAGACGTTCGGGTGGGAAACCTGCCGGGCGATTCTGACTTCGCCGATAAATCTTTCCAGCGCGGCTTTATCTTTTTCTAATTTGTCGGGCAGAAACTTAAGGGCGACCGTTTGATTCAATTTTATATCTTCGGCTTTGAAAACCTCGCCCATTCCGCCTTTTCCCAAAAGTCCTAGAATTCGGTAACGACTCGCCAGAATCGTTCCGGCAACCAATTTACCGCTCCTTAAATCGCTTGCCGCATAATTCGCGACCAGCGTTTTTTTATCTTCAAACATACTGGCAACTTCAGCCGCTGCCGGTCGTTCCAAAAAACTTTCGGCGTTCTCGAAAGATTCGAGCAGTTTTTCGACTTCAAGCCGCAATTCCTCGTCGCCTGAGCAGGCTTTTTCTAGAAACTTTTTTCTTTTACCCGGCTCCAGTTCCTGCGCTGCGTCGAACAAACTCTTGATTTTTTGCCAGCGTTCCGCGTTCATCGAAATATAATCTGTTTTTCGTTTGATTTAACATTCGCTTAATCGTTCGTTAATAAATAAAAATTGCCCGTAATAATAATACTTTTCTTTATTCTTTCAAATTATTTCGGTGAGATTTGCTTGATTTTTCAAGTTACCGCGCCGAAAGCCGTTTTCAGAATTTATTCCGCAAATTTTAGTTTTCCGATTCGGCTGACCAAACTCGTAAAGCCTTTAACGAGCAAACAAACCCGAAGAACTCGGCAACGAGACGAATTCTGTTGCCCGATCTCCAAATGTCTGCGCGGGCAATTATTTCATCGGCTGGCAAATTTTCCGCATCTCTGGAAACGCTCGCGATAAGCGGCGCGAGGTACAGAATTAAAACCAACGAAACGGCAAACCCGGTAATCGTCATCAAAACGAGCCATTTTCGCGAAGCCCGCGTTCGTTTCCAAGCCGCTGTTAATGCCGCCGGCGAAACGAGAAAAATCAACGGATTGAGCGGAAAGAAAAACGGCAATTGATCGGCTGTCGAAATCGCGTTGTAAGCGGTGACCGATTCCGGCGAGTGCGACAGCCATTTCGGAACGCCGCGGGCTTCGTTAAAATATTGCCCGCCGCACCAGATGCCCTACGCTGCGACGGATGTCATCAAAAGAAAAGCCGCAATGTATTTTCTCATCGTTTTTCCCTTTTTTATTATTTTCTATCGCAGAATTGATTCGCTTAAAAACACGCCGTACGAGTTCGGCTGCAAAACTACCGTATGCAGCATCCAGCCGCAGACGCACAAAATAAGAATAATCAATACATTCAGCAAAAATGTGGCTAGGGCAACCGCCAGATCGGTTTCTCGTCGTGTCATCTCGTCGAGTTTGCGCATTTTATTTTCCTCCTTCCGGCTTTGTTTCTCGAATCGGCGTGTTTTGAAAAGCGGCGATGCTCCATTTACCGTTTTCTTTCGTCATTATCAAAGTGTTCAAAGCGCTCCCTTTTTGCGTCTTGCCGTCCGGCGCGCGAAGTTCCAGATTCCATTCGACGTGAACGACGGCAATATCTTTTCGCAAAAAGCGAATATTTTTGATTGTCGCGGCGTTGCGGCTGTCTTTGTAAACGGTCGTAAAAATGCCTGTGTGTCCTTTTTCGATGGCGTCTTTGCCTTTGATATACATTCCGTTGACGACCACATAATCGGCATCGTCGGCAAACGGCACGGCAAAGGCTTTGCCGTCGTGCGCGTTCCATCCCGTTTCCAGTTGCTTGACGCCGGCGCGGATCGCCGCCTCGTCTTCGGATTGATCGCCGGTTCTTTGCCCGAAAATGTTGACGCTCGCGATAAACAGAACGAACATAAAAATCGTAAAATTTCTCAGCATTGAATTTCCTCCAAAAAATGTTTGAATTGCCTTTGAATGTTAACGCGACATTTTTTTTCAAAAACGCTAAAAAAATTTGGAATACGGGTTTTCAGTTCAAAAGCATTGACACAAAAGTTTCGGCGGACATATTCTTGAAGCGAAAAAATTATGAAAGGCGACGCCGAGAATCCGGGCAATTTAACGCAAATGCTGAAGCAGTGGAGCGACGGCAACCAGAGCGTTCTAAACGAATTGATGCCGCTCGTTTATGACGAATTGCGGCGGCAGGCTTCGCGTTATTTGCGGCGCGAGCGCGCCGGACACACATTGCAAACGACGGCTTTGATTCACGAAGCGTACCTGAAGTTGATTGACCAGAAAACGGTCGCGTGGCAAAACCGCTCGCATTTTTTCGCGATTGCGGCGCAGGCGATGCGAAGAATTCTGGTTGATTACGCCCGTGAAAGAAAACGCGAAAAACCCGGGGGCGCGGCGGAAAATCTGCCGATTGACGAAGCGTTTCAGATAGCCGCGAAAGAAAAAGGCGTTGATTTAATCGCGCTCGATGAAGCGTTGACGCGGCTCGCCGAATTCGATGAACGGCAGGCTCGCATTGTCGAACTGCGATTTTTCAGCGGCTTGGATAATGACGAAACGGCGCAGGTGTTGGGCGTTTCCAACGCAACCGTGCGGCGCGACTGGAATATGGCGAAAGCCTGGCTGCACCGGCAATTATCGAAGTAAACCGTTTTAGTAAATTGTCAGAAGCTTTAAAGCTACAAAGGCGGGAAATTCATCCCGCCTTCACAGTATTTACAATTTACAAAGTTTTATCTGATTTTGAGCTGCACCGTATTCGAAGCCGCGGAAACAAGATTTGCGCGTTTTGCTTTAATCCTGTAAACATAAGTTCCCGTCAGACTCGGTGCGGTCCAGGTTTTAACGTTAGCGTCGACTTGCGCTACCGCTGAAAAAACCGAGTTTCCGCCGCTGACTGCGCGTTCGACAATAAAACCGTCTTCGTTGCTTGAATTGTCCTGCCAATTGAGCGTAACCGTTCGCGATTTTACGCTTCCGGTCAAATTCGAAGGCGCGTTCGGCGGCGTTGTCGCAGGCGGCGTAACCGTTCCGGCATTGAGAACGTAAAGCGTAATGCTTTGCGCCGGCAATGTCGCGGAAATCGCGCCGTTGCTGACGCTCGCGTCAGCCAGTTTATTTATTTGATTTGAAGAAGTAAGCTGCCAGACTTGCGCGGCGTTCCCGCTGCCGTAATTAGCGACGTTCAAATTAATTTGTGTTCCGCTGGTCGTTTTATTGATAACCATAACCGTCAGAGCGCCGTCGGTCGAACGAATCGCGGCAAACGCCGAAACGTTATCGGGATTCGGCGCTTGAGCAAACACGCTCGTATCGCCGAAACCGTTTTTATTGCCGTCGTAATTGCGATACATTTTCATCGCTTTGAACGTCGGCGTTGCAGCGTCGGGCGTAGTCCATCTGGTCGCCATATCCATTCCTTCGCGCCCGAGAATTCCGTAAATGTCGGCTTGCGTCGTCGCGCCGTTGATGTGATTTTCCGCGCCCCAATTGTATTCGGTCAAACCGATTTTCGTGTTCGGATAATACTGCGCGACCCAATTTTTCATTCGCGGAACGAGCTGAACTTTATCGTTTATCCAAGATTCATCCGTGTAGTTCGGATCCCAGAGCGAACGCGTCGAACGATTGCGCCGAAGCTGCATTGATGATGAAACATCGTTGCTGAACTCGCCGCCCTGCGGGTAATAATGAAGCGTGAAAAAGTCTAAAAGACGAATGCCGCGCGTTTGCTCGTCAGCCTTGAATTGCTGCAAAAGCCACGCGACGTAATCCATATTCCCGTGCGCGGCGCGATCCGGGAACTGCCAGTTGTTTTTCGGCGCGTACCATTGATCGTAGCCCGAAAAACGATAACCGTCCCAGCCCCATTCTTCCGGTCCGACCACTTGTGCCGACGGATCAACCGATTTTACCATCGCGGCATAATCGCGCATCTTCGCGAAAACTTCGTCCATTCTCGCGCCTTGCGGTTTTACGTCGCGGTGCGTCGAATGCCACAGAGAATATTCATTATCTAGAATGTAGTAGCGCAGACCGCCGTACGCCGCGCCGCCCCATCGTCCCGAAAGATACTGAACCCACTCACGTTGAAACGCAATAGAATTTGGCGCGTTCGCATCGTTCGGGTCATTTCCCGTAACATTTTGCCCGTTCGTCCAAACGCCGTTTCCAGCATCGGGAAACCATTGCCAATCGCGGTCGGTTTGCGCGCCGTATTTTGAAATGGAAAAACTCGATAATTTCTCGCGGTTCGGTCCGACCTTTGCCACCCAATCAATCATCGGAATGGTCAGCATCGGTTCAGCGCCCGCCGTTTTCGAGGTTTGCACGAACGTGTCGCCGACTTCGCCCGGTTGGTTGGCGAACGGAATGCTTTCGAAATACCAATCACTGCCGCGATTGTCGGCGTTTTGCTGCCAGTTATAACGCGAAGTGTTGTTGCCGCCCGAACGATTGAGCGGTGCGTTTAATTCCGCAAGCTGCGCGGCGGTCGCGTGCGCCACGCCGTAAATTTGCGGGTTAATAGCGCGGCGATTCAAATTCGCGTCAACATTGATCGTCACGGCGCCCGAAGGAGTAGGCGTCGGTGTCGTCGTCGCTCCGCTGACGAGCGAAATATCGTCAACGAAAAACGTCGGCTGCGTCGCGCCGCTTACGTCTTGAAACCAAAAACCGTCAATCGTCGCATTGGCGACGCCGAGAGACGCGAGCGAAATTTTTACCTGCTGCCAGGAGTTTGCGGCAGGCGGCGATAAAACGACAGCGGTTTGCGCCGAACCATTGACTAGCGCTTGAACTTGAAGCCGCTGACCGCCCGAAGTTCCGCCGTGAATCCAAAAAACCAAATCCGTGTAACCATTTGTCGTAAACGGAGCGTGATGCAAATAAAGCGCTTGCCAAGCGCCTGCATTGACGCTCGTCGAAGCCGAGCCGGAATGAACCGGAGAAGCGTTATTGAAATTAACCGTCGCCCAGCTCCAATTCTCCCAACCGTTTTGCAGCGAATCGGTATAAATGTTCTGCGCCGTCTGCGCTCGAACGCTCATAAAACAAAAAAAGCCGATTAAAAGAGCACACACCGAAAACAGAATTCGGGCGCGCAATATTTTTTGAAACATCAAAATATTTCCTCGTTTAAATTAAAATTTTTTGCGCTCTTTTGCCTGCAAAGTGATAGAGGTCACGATTAAGGTTATATTAATTTACCACAATTGAAATACAAAAATAAAGATGTTTAAACAATATTTTACAAAATAAGTAAAGGCTCTTTGAAACGTTTTACAAAGAGCCTTTACTTTCCAAAAAAACTTTATTGCTGAAAATACCGGTTTCTTTCGGATTTTTATACTTTTTGATTTTACTTTCTAATCTATTTTTTCGCGGGTCAGTTTTCTAATCGTGAACGGTCGGCGCGTCGGAATGAGGAACAAAGCATTTGCGGCAGCGCGCTTCGTATTTGTCGGATGCTCCGACTTCGACTCGTTCAATCGAATCGGAAGTTCGCTGCGAATAATTCGCCGTGTTGCCGCATTTGACGCAGATGGCGTGTGTTTTCGTGATGAATTCGGCGATTGATAAAAGCTGCGGCATCGGCTCGAACGGCTTTCCGGTGTAATCCTGATCGAGTCCGGCGATGATGACGCGCTTGCCGCTGTTCGCCAGTTGATTTGCCGCCGCGACGATTCCGTTGTCGAAGAATTGTCCTTCGTCAATGCCGACGACCTGCGTGTCCGACTCGATTTGCGCTATAAGCTCGGCGGCGGTCATCACCGGTTTGGAAAGATGCGTCATCCCGGAGTGCGAAGCGATTTGCTCAATCGAATAGCGATTATCAATTTTCGGCTTGAAAACCTGAACTTTTTGCCGCGCAATCTGCGCTCGCCGCAGCCTGCGTATCAATTCTTCCGATTTGCCCGAAAACATCGAGCCGACGATGACTTCGACCCAGCCGACTTCGCCGATTTGCCGGATTTTACGACGTTCTTCCGTATTGTCGAACGCGAATTCTTCAACCATAAATTTCTGAAAGTTTTCCTGTTTACAAATTAGATTTAAAGGAAAAAAAGATTAGCACGAACGCGGCGAAAAGTCATTCGTCCGAAATTTGAAAACAAACGCTCGCGGCGCGTTTTCGTTATTAAATTCTTTCCGCGATTTTGCTATTCTTTTCTCGTGAAGTTAAAAATTTGCCCGACCTGTAAACGACCTTATTTGGCGGAAAAGGAATTATGCCCGCATTGCCCCGAACCTTACACCTGGAATCAAGAATCCTGGGCAAACGTCGGCTGTCTTTTGGCGATGGTCGTGCCGCTTTTTTTGATGATTTTATTCTGGCTGTTTTTTCTTTTCGGACTTTTTATGCGATGAAAACCAGGTGAGAAGGGAGAAATAAGCAAATAATTGTTCTTAATCATTAGTTCTCACTTTTAACTTTTCACTTCACTTTTCACTTCCCATTACTCACGTCTCACCTGTTCATCAAATTCTGCTCATAAAAACCGTTTGCCTGATTCGTGTTCGATGAGTTGGACGATTTTTGCACATTCGCCTCTTTCTGCACGTTTGAATCTTTTTGATTCTCATCCTGACCGCGCACGAGAAAAGTTGTCGCTTTGTCTATTACATTCGTTACGCCGTTTTTGTGCGTGTTGTTGTTGCTGATAACGGCGAAAGCGAGGACCTCGCCGCCGTTTGTCGCCGCGTAACCGGCTAGCGAATTTACATAAGTTATCGTTCCGGTTTTGGCGATGACTTTGCCTTTCACATTGCTCAAACGCCCGCCGAGAGTTCCGTCGGTTGCGGCAATCGGCAGCGAATCGGCAAAAACTTTAGCATAAGGAGATTGCGCAGCCGCGATGAAAGCTCTGGCGAAAGACTCGGGCGTAACGAAATCGAGTCTCGACAAGCCCGAACCGTCGGAAATCTGCACTTCTTCGGCGGCAATTTTATGCTCTAAAAGCCACTTTTTAATTACCGCCGCGCCGGTCGTATCATCGCCGCGCACGTTCTGCGGAAGCTGTATATTGTCCGGCACTGTGTCGCCGAAGCGCTTGCCGATTGTGCGCAAAAGCAGTTCGGCGTAAAGATTGACCGAATGCTTGTTCATTCTTTTGACGATTTCCGCCAGCGTCTGGCTTTGAATTGATGCGAGTTCCTGAACTTTTGAAACGTCGAGCGCGTCGGATGACTTCCAATCGCGCGATTGTGATTCGCCTTCGATAGTAATTCCTTTTTTCTCGAGCGCTTCTTTTAGATTTTTCGCCGCCAGTCCCGCCGGATCGTGAACCGAAACGCGAGCGCCGAAACTTTTCTTGTTTCCCCAGACGTAAAAGTTGTTGTTGTCGAGCCCGCGTTTAACGCCGCCCGCTTCGTAATTCGGCTTTTTGTCATCGCCGTTTATCGGCGTCGGATTGCCGACCGTCACCTGCAAATAATCGGTCGTCGCTCGACCTTCTCCGTTTTCCACGTTGATAAAAGCCTGATTGTCATTGAGCGAAAGCGCCGACGCTTCCGCGCCGTAATACCACTGCAGCTCGTTCCATGTCCAGCCGTCGCCGATTCGGTCGCCGCGAAAGAAGCTATCGTCGCCCACGACGTTTCCGCGCACCGTTTTCAAGCCTTTTGATTGAAGCTGCCCGACGAGGTTTTCCAGCGCCGCCGTGTCGAAATCTGGAGCGCCTTCGCCGTAAAGCACTAAATCGCCGGTTAAAACACCGTCCGCGCCGATTTGATTTTGCGAATAAACAGAAGTTTTCCAGCGATAATCCGCGCCGAGCAGATCGAGCGCGACAATTGCCGTCAAAGTTTTTTGAATTGAAGCCGGATTGAAAAGTTTTCGTCCGTCAATCGAGCAAACGACCCGACCATCTTTTAGACTCACCGCGAAAACTCCCCAGCGAGCGTTGGCAAACGGGCTTTCTTCAATCGTGCGATTAATTTCCCGGCAAGTCGCAACGTCTTCCGGCTTTTGCGAAACGACGAGCGGATTGGCGAGATTTATATTCGGTTCGGGAACTTCAAATGCGGATTCGTCGGAAGCCGCTTCCGGCAAAACCGGCGAGGCGTCCGTGGCGGTTCCGGTTTGTTGTTTCGTGCCGCAAGCCGTGAAAATTAAAACGATTGTGAGAATAAAAAATGCCGAAAAACGACTTACGGCATCGGTAAAATAAAACATCAAATCTATTATGCAATATTAAAATTTACTTGTTCAAACGCAAATCGCTTCCGGTCATTTCCGCCGGCTTTTCGATTCCCAAAATTCCGAGAATCGTCGGCGCGACATCTTCGAGAGCGCCGTCTTCGCGCAGCCGCAAACCGTTTGCCTGCTCGTCAACGAAATGAAACGGAACCGGATTCGCCGTCGGCTGCGGATTCGGCTCTCCGGTTAATAAATCAGCCATTTCCTCGCATCCGGCGTGCGAAGAAGTTATCAGCGCGATGCCTTTCATCGCCCGAACTTTCTCTAAAATTCCGCCGAGACAAGTGTCAACGAACTGCACGGATTCGATGGTTTTTTCCAGGTTTCCGGTTTGCCCGACTAAATCCGAAGCGGGCAGATTCATTATAAAAACGTCGTTTTCGCCCGCTTCCAAACCGCGCAAAAATTTATCCGTGACCTTAAAGCTGCCCATTTCCGGCTGCGATTCGTAAGCCGTATTTTTCGGCGACGGAACAAAAATGCGCCGCTCGCACGGGTTTTCGTTCTCCATACCGCCGTTAAAAAAATACGTTAAATGCGGGTATCGCTCGCTTTCGGTCAGACGGCAATTTAAAACGCCGCGCTCGGCGAAAATTTGCGATAAAACGTTCGCTTCGGTTTCAGGACGAAATGCGACGGGAAGATTAAAACTGCGGTCGTATTCGGTCAAACAAATGGTATCGACGCGCGGTTTGCCGACGGCGGCGAAATCGCTCGAATCGGCGACCGAAAGCGATTTGACGATTTGCCGCATTCCTTCGGCGCGATGATTGAAAAAGATAACGACATCGCCGTTTTTAACAGTGGCGACGGGTTTTCCGGGCTGTTTTTCGAGAACAATCGGCGCGATGAATTCGTCGGCGATGCCGCGCAGAAACGAGCTGCGAATCGCCGTCACCGCGTCGAAAGCCCGCTCGCCCTCGGCGTGAACGAGCATCGTATAAGCCCGGGCGGTTCGTTCCCAATTCTGGTTGGCGTCCATCGCGTAATAACGACCGCAAAGCGTCGCAATCTGTCCGACGCCGATGTCCGCCATTTTTATTTCCAGTGCTTCGGCGTAAACGTCAGCCGTGCGCGGCGCAACGTCGCGCCCGTCCAAAATCGCGTGAATGAAAACGTCTTTTACTCCCTCAGCCTTCGCCATTCGCAAAAGCGCGAACAGATTTTCGGGCTTCGAATGAACGTCGCCGTCGCTCAGCAAACCGATCAAATGCACCGAAGAGTTGTTCGCCAAAGCCCTGGCAAAAGCGTTTTTTAGGATTTCGTTATCAAAAAACGCGCCGGATTTGACGGCTTCGGAAATACGCGAAATTTCTGTTTTCACGATTCGTCCGGCGCCGAGGTTCAAATGCCCGACTTCCGCATTGCCCGCCGAATCCGCCGTCAAACCGACACGCAAACCGGCGGCTGACAAATTCGTTTGCGGAAATTTCGCACAGATTTCATCATAAAAAGGCGTGTGCGCCAGTGCAATCGCGTTTCCTTCCTTTTGCGGCGAAATCCCCCAACCGTCGAGAATAACGAGCGCCAGCGGTCTCTTACTTTTCTGTCCGTTGTTCATATTCGTTCCAAAACCTAAAGTCCAACTTCCAAATTTTACCGTATACATTTCAATTCTGCCTTGATGAAAACTGAAAATCTCGAAAAATAGGGGACAACTGCTGATTTTTTTGATTACTGCTAAAAAGACAAAAGGGTATATATCACAAATAAAAAACCACTTAATAAGCGTTCGGAGCGGCTTTTTCCATCCAGCGCTCGGGATGTTTCAGCGCGGCGAAGCCGAATTTTTCGTAAAGCGTATGCGCGTCTTTCGTCGCCAGAATCCAGCGCCGGAAACCCTGCAAGTCGGGATGATTAACGATTATTTCCATCAACCACTTGCTCAAACCGCGACCTCGATATTCTTCCGTAATAAAAACGTCGCCGAGATAAGCAAAAGTCGCGTAATCTGTGACGACGCGCGCGAATCCGATTAGATTTTCGCCTTTATAGACGCCAAAAGGCAAGGAATTTTTTATCGCCGTTTCGGTTTGTTCGCGCGAACGCTCGCGCGCCCAATAAGATTCTTCGGTGAGAAATTCGTGAATGCGATCAACTTGCAGACGATCCGGGTCGGTGCTGATTGTGAAATCACCGTTTTGCCACTCCATAAATTAATATGTCTGATAGCGCGCCTTGCAATTCGGGCATTCAATGAAATCGTTTGCTTTACCTACCGGGAAAATTGGAAGGACGAAAAACAATGTCAGGTAATTTCTGCCGCTTTTCTTGATAAAATGCGTGAATGTGCCGCATCTCGCGCAGCGATGTTGTTCGTTTGTTAGCTCCGAGCCGGAAACGCGATATTTTGTGCCGATTACTAGAAACATAATTTTAAGATTTTACAGCACCGGATCGTATATTAACAAAAAAATGTTCTATTTCTCGCTTAGACTTCAAACGAATTATCGTTTTTTCATTTGCAAAGCGTTTCAGCAGTGCCTCGACTTTCGGTTTCGAGCGTTTCGGGTAATTCCAAACCCATTTTGTAAACGCCCAATCGAATTTTTCGTCGCAGCCGGTCGGCATATCCGGGCGAGTTCCCTTTCGGTAAGTCAGAACTCTCTTTAAAATGCGGTAAACGCAAACCGTTCGCGGAAAATCAAGAAAAATTACGGTGTCGCAAGCGGGAAAACGCAGATCCATCGTGCCGCTGTAATTGCCGTCGAGAATCCATTCGTCACCGCTCAATGCTTTTTCCACTTTTTCGCTCCATTCGTCTTTCGGAGTCTCAACCCAGCCGGGATTCCAGTAAAGCATGTCGAGATGAACGACGGGCAGACCGGTCGCTTCGCCCAAACGCCTTGAAAATGTTGATTTGCCCGCGCCGCTCGAACCGATAATCAAAACCTTTTTCATAGTTTTGTTACTACGAAAAGATTTTTATTGTTGTTCGCGCCATTTGCGAAGCAATTCTTTTTCTTTTTCAATCGAAATTCCCGCTTTTAATTCATCGCTTTTCGTTAATCGCCAATTCAGAGTTTCGCGAATCGTGTCGCTCAGAGGTCGAAAATTCAAGCCTTTGCTCAGAGCCTTATCAATGTTCGTCGAAAGGAAACCGCGAAAACCTGCATCGGATTCGGGTAAATACAACGGCATTTCGCTCCACGCCTGCACGTTTTCTTTTTTGAGAAAATCTTCATCAACCCAAGTAAAATCGGCGTCGCTTCCGCTGATTTTTTTTATTTCCGCGAGCACATCCCCCATTGTTAAATCAAACGGTTTTCCATTCGTGTTATAAATCCCGTTTTCGCCGCGCTCAATCATCTTAATCGTCCATTCAGACAAATCTCGCGCGTCTATAAACTGAACGTAACGATTCGGGTTTCCCGGCGCGAGGACCTCGCCGCCTTTCGCCGCGCGCATCACCCAATACGTGAACCGATCCGTCGGATCGTGCGAACCGACGATCAAACCGGAACGAACGTTCAAAGCTCTTCCGGAAAACGCTTTTTCAACTTCGCGCTCGCACAAAACCTTTAACGCGCCGTACATCTCGCCGAGCGCCGCGCCGGTCAATTCGCCTTTCGGGTCAATTTCATTCGCTCTTTTTTGCTGTTCGTCGCTCAATTCGGCAACCGGCGTTGTTTCGTCAAAATCCGGCTGGCTGAAATCGGCATAAGCGGAAATGCTGGAGATGAAAACATATTGTCCGACAGAATCTTTTAAAACTTCCGCCGACGCTTTCACCGTTTGCGGCAAATAGCCGGAAGTATCTATAACAGCGTCCCATTTTCGCCCGCCCAATCTTTCCAAATCAACGTTTCTGTCGCCGAAAATCTGCTCGACGTTTTCTATTTTTTCCGATGAGTGCCTGCCGCGATTAAAAAGCGTCACCTCGTGATTTTCGGCTAAGGCGGCATTCACCAAATGGCGACCCAAAAACTTCGTTCCTCCGAGAATGAGAATTTTCATAAGATTTTTTAGCCGCGAACAAACACGAAAAGACGCGAAAAAGATTGAAACAAAATATAGATTCCATTTTCTTATTCGTGCTCATTCGTGTTTGTTCGCGGCTAACTCCTAATTCTTAATTTGGTAAAACGCTTTTCTGCCCAAATAACGCGCCGCGCTGCCTAAATCTTCCTCAATCCGCAAAAGCTGATTGTATTTCGCAATGCGGTCGCTGCGCGAAAGCGAGCCGGTTTTAATCTGCCCGGCGTTCGTCGCAACGGCTAAATCGGCGATAAACGAATCTTCGGTTTCGCCGGAACGATGCGAAATAACAGCCGTCATATTGTTGGTTTTGGCGAGTTCTATCGCGTCCAGAGTTTCGGTTAAAGTGCCGATTTGATTTACTTTTATCAAAATTGAATTCGCCGCTCCGGTTTCAATTCCCTTTTGCAGAAATTTCGTGTTCGTAACGAACAAATCGTCGCCGACAAGTTGTACTCGTTTGCCGATTTGTTCGGTTATTTTTCGCCAGCCTTCCCAATCAGACTCAGCTAAACCGTCTTCAATCGAAATAATCGGATATTTTTGCGTCCAATCCGTCCAGTACGCGATCATTTCATCCGAAGACAAAACTCGCTTATCAGACTTTTTGAAAACGTAATTCTCGCCGTCATAAAACTCGCTCGCCGCCGGGTCGAGCGCAAGCATTACGTTTTCGCCCGCCGTATATCCGGCTTTTTCCACCGCTTCGAGAATTGTTTCAATCGCTTCCTCGTTCGATTTCAAATTCGGCGCGAAACCGCCTTCGTCGCCGACGGTCGTTAAATAACCGCGCGAACTCAAAACTTTTTTCAAGTTATGAAAAATCTCCGCGCCCATCCGCAAGCCTTCCGAAAACGATTCGGCGCCAACGGGCATAATCATAAATTCCTGAAAATCAACGTTGTTGTCGGCGTGCGCTCCGCCGTTGATGATATTCATCATCGGAACCGGCAGAGTTTTGGCGTTCATTCCGCCGATGTACCGGTAAAGCGGCATTTCCTGATAAGCCGCCGCCGCGCGCGCGTTTGCCATCGAAACGGCGAGCAGTGCGTTCGCGCCTAGATTCGATTTGTTTTCGGTTCCGTCGATCGCGAGCAGCGCTTCGTCAATCAAAGTCTGATCGAGCGCGTCCAGACCTTCGAGCTCATAAGCGATTTTTTCAATGACATTTTCGACCGCCTGCGTTACGCCTTTGCCCAAATATCTGTCCTGCTCGCCGTCGCGCAACTCGACCGCTTCGTTTTCTCCGGTCGAAGCGCCCGACGGAACCGCCGCGCGCCCCTGCGTTCCGTCTTCCAAAACAACCTCCGCTTCGACGGTCGGATTGCCGCGCGAATCCAGTATTTCCCGCGCCCAAACTGTTTCGATTAAACTCATTTTTTTATTTTTTTACAGAAAACTCCTGAAATAGATTTGTGTTAAAACTTATCTGTTAAATTTATCGCGTATGCGTTTTAAAGACAAAAAAGCAAAAGCGAGAATTGTTTAATTTCAATCCCGCTTTTGCTTTCTTAATTTATTTATTAGGTATTTTTTAAGACTTTTCCATTCGCACTTTCAAAATTCGGCGTTTATCAACTTTTTCGATTTTGAAAATGTGTCCGTTGTACCTGATGCTCTCGCCTTCGTTTAAGATTTGTCCCGACTCGCTCATCAAAAATCCGGCGATGGTCGTGTAACCTTCTGAAATCGGTAAATTTAATTCCAGACGGCGATTCAAATCCCTGACCGCCAAACTGCCGTCCAAAACGTAATTGCCGTCGGGTTGTTCGTGAATTTGCTCGTTGACTTCTTCGTCGTGCTCGTCGGAAATGTCGCCGACGATTTCTTCGAGAAGGTCTTCCAAAGTGATAATTCCTTCGACGCCGCCGTGTTCGTCAACGACGAAGCCGAAATGAAATTTTTCTCTTTGCATTTGCTTCAAAACGTCTTCGAGCCGCGCTGTGTCAACGACGTACATCGGTTTTTGCAGAACGTTTTCGAGCTTAAAGGTTTCCGGTTCGAGCAGATAAGCCATAACGTCTTTGCTGTGAATGAAACCGATCATATCGTCGAGCGAGCCGCGGTAAACCGGAAGCCGCGAGTAACCGTTTTGACGAAAAGCGCGGGCGATTTCTTCGAGCGAGCAGCTTTCCGAAATGGCGACGATTTCCGTGCGCGGAACCATCGCTTCGCGCACGGTCGTTTCGGAAAATTCAAAAACCTGATTGATCAGCCGCCGTTCGTCTTCGTTAAGGTGACCGCTCGCTTCGGACAAATTAACCAATTGCCGAATTTCGTCTTCGGTATAGCTCGAACCGTGTTCGCCTGAAGGCTCGAGTCCGAACATTCGCACGGTTTTCGTTCCCGCCCAATCGAGCAGACGAATCGGATAATAAAAAATTTTGTAAAAAATCTGCAGCGGCAGCGCGATGATCAGAGAAACCCTTTCCGAAAGCTCGAGCGCGGCGGTTTTCGGAGCGAGTTCGCCGAAAACGATATGCAAAAACGTAATAAACGAAAACGCGATAGCAAAAGAAATCGTATGCAGAACGGTGCCCGAAGACAGAAACGACAGTCCCGTCAGTTCGCCGGTGCGAATCAAAATCGGTTCGAGCAGCGTCGCGACAGCCGGTTCGCCGACCCAGCCCAAACCGAGCGATGCCAGCGTGATTCCGAGCTGCGTGGCGGATATGTATGCGTTAAGATTGTTTAATAAACCTAAAAGTCGCTCGGCGCCTTTGTGTCCTTCATTGACGAGGGCTTCGATTCTCGATTTTCGGACGGCGACCAGCGCAAATTCGCTGGCGACGAAAAAACCGTTGGCGAGCACCAAAAAAATAACGAGCAGAATGTTTAAAACCGTAGAAATAAGCGAGGGCGTTTCCGGCACGGCGGCGGGTTCCGCAAAAAATAAAAGTAAGCTTAAACTAGCAGGGTCGTCCATATATGGGATTTGCAGTCTTTATTTTAGATTGTAAATCTAATTATATCTCTCCTTAAAACTAAAAATTTTCGCCGCACAAGCGGTTAATGTTTCCGATTATAGCACAATTCTCCGCTCTTGAAATACAGAACTGCTTTTCAAACTTTTCTTAACACAACATCTTTTACTTAAATAATAGAATGATAATGGCTTATGTGAATCTTCAAATTCTCTCATTCCAGTAAACGTCAATCATTTCCTGAATCAAAAATTGACACGAACCGCAGCCGCCGCCGGCGCGGCAAATCGCCGTTACGTCCTCGATTGTTTCGCTTTCGTTTTCCGCGATTACGTTTTCAATCTTTTCTTCGGAAACGCCGAAACAGGTGCAGATCAAAGCCCTTTCGCCCGCGAATTCTTCGATTTGAAGCGCGCGAAAATCCGAAAAAGCCGCCTGCAGCGCATCGAAACAAATTCCTGCGCAATGTTTTTTCCCCGGTGAAAATCTTCCCAATTCCGTTTCGATTAGCGCCCGCAATTCACTCGCGTTCAACCCGTGCAACTCGGTCAATTTTTCGCCGACGATTTTATCCGCCAGAACATCAGCCGCGGCGACGGCGAATCCGCAGCCGTTCGTTTTATACTTCGCGTCTTCGATCTTTTTCGTTTCCGGGTTTATCCGCAAATAAAATCTGACGAACGAGCCGCAAACAAAGCTCGCGCCGGTGCCGACCGCGTTCGTTTTTTCGGCTTTTCCGACGTTTCGCACGTTGCGGAATTTTTCGTTGATCTTCGGCGGATAAAAGCTCACAAAGTAAAAGTAAAAAGTTCAGGATAAAAAGGCAAAAGCGAAGAGCAAAGAATTGATTCAATTTGAAAATTGTTGAAAATTGAAACCTCCGAAAATTCGCTAAATTTCACCTTTGATTTTGATAGATTTGCTCTGGTTTTTGTGTAAAATGAATTTGATGAATTTTTTTCACTTTTTACTTTTTGCATTTTTCTTTGCGCTCGTTTCGGCGTGTCGCCCTGCCGCCGCGCCGGTGTCGGTCGGCGACAAACCGGTTTCGATCAACGACGTAAGGCAGACGAACGTGCCGATGCCGCCGTCAAAACCGCTCGGCGAAATGACGTGGACGGTTTTCGACGGAAGCACGAACGCGGACGCAAACGAGCAAAAATTAAAGGACTTACAGGGAAAAGCCGTTATTCTGGATTTTTGGGCGACGTATTGCCCGCCGTGTCTCGAAGAAATTCCGCATCTTAAAGAGCTGCAAAAAAAATACGGACGTGAAAATTTGGAAATCGTCGGTTTGCACGTCGGCGGCGAAGACGACCGCCCGCAGGTTCCGACTTTTGTCGAAAGATTAAAGATTGATTACACTCTCGCCACGCCCGAAGATGCTTTAACCGATTTCGTATTCGCTAGCAGAAGCGATATTCCGCAAACCGCCGTGTTCGACCGCAGCGGCGTTTTGGTTGAAAAATTTATCGGTTTTGACCCGACTATAAAAAATCGTCTGGACGAAGCGGTCGAAAAAGCCGTAAAAAAATAAATGGCGAAATCAGCGGATAAAACAGAAGGAAAACAGAAGGAAAAACCGCAAGAAAAACCGAAGATTCAAACGGTCGAACAAATTTCAGCAGGCGGCGCGGCTTTCCGATTTAACGATTCGGGCGACGAAGTGGCAATCGTCGCCGTGAAACCGAGTGGTCGCTGGCAACTGCCGAAAGGAATAGTAGATGAAGGCGAAACACCCGAAATTGCCGCGCTGCGCGAAGTAAGAGAAGAAGCCGGAATCGAAGCAGAGATTTTAGAAAAGATAGAAACCATTGAATACTGGTATTTCGGAATGAAATCGGGTGAGCGCGTTCGTTTTCACAAATTCGTTCATTTTTATTTAATGAAATATGTTTCCGGCGACGTTGCCGATCACGATCACGAAGTTTCGGAATCGCGCTGGGTGAAAATTGACGACGCGATTAAAATGCTGGCATTCAAGAGCGAAAAAGAAACAGTCGAAAAGGCGAAAATTTTGCTTTCCAGATTAAAAGAACAGTAAATTTATAACGATTAAAATGAAGTTCCGAAAAATAGACGGAGATTTCTGATGAACTTTTCAGCAAAAATTATCTTAATTATTTCCTTCGTTAAAATGTTTTTTGTTTCTCTGCTTCTCATCGGCGCAATCGCCCTTTGGGTCAGCGGTGTAGACAATATTTTACTGCCCGGACTCGGATTGGTTATCTCATTGCCGTTTGTCGTAGTTTTTCTTCTCGCGTCGGAAATTATTTTACTTGCTACCGTAATACTTCTTCGACGGTATATTGCAAAAACGAGCTTGCAATAATCAAGAAGGTTTTTCATAAATACATTAATCAACTAATCTATGCGCGATACTCCGGTCGGAAACGGCTCTTTGCTTGTCAGTTTTGACGATAAATATCAAATCCGCGACATCTATTTCCCACACGTCGGGCAGGAAAATCACACTAAAGGTTATTCGTTTCGGTTCGGCGTTTGGGCGGACGGTGAATTTTCCTGGACCTTCTCGGAAGATTGGACGCATGAATTAAATTACTTGCCGGAAACGCTTGTGACGAACGTTTGTTTGATTAATGAAAAGCTCGGTCTAAAAATCGTTTCAAACGATACGGTTGCAAGTCACGAAAACGTCTTTTTGCGGCGGGTTCGAGTTACGAATCTGCGCGACACCGAACGCGAGATTCGCGTTTTTCTGCATCACGATTTCCGCATTTCCGAAAACAAAATCGGCGACACGGCATTTTACGACCCGGAAAATTTCGCTCTCGTTCATTACAAAAAAGATCGCTATTTCCTGATTAACTCCGAACCGCATTTCGACGCTTTTTCAACCGGTCGCAAAGATTTTCGGGACCAGGAAGGCACCTGGCGCGATGCCGAAGACGGCGTTTTGGGCGGCGGCGCGATAACCGAAGGTTCAGTTGATTCAACGATTCAACTGAATTTTACGGTTGAGGAAAATGGCACGAGAGAGTTTTTTTATTGGATTGCGGCGGGTACATCGCACGCCGAGATTTCCGAATTGAACGATCTCGTCAAAGCTCAAAAGCCGGAAATTTATTTAAAGTACACGGACAATTACTGGCGAGCTTGGGTTAACAAAAACGATACCGAATTCGCCGATTTGCCGCCGGAAATCGTCGAACTTTATAAACGTTCCTTGCTGATTATTCGCACGCAGGTTGACAACGACGGCGCGATTTTAGCGGCGAACGACTCGGACGTTGCCGAACGGGCGACCGATCATTACAGCTACCTCTGGACGCGTGACGGCGCTCTGATCGCTTACGCGCTTGACCTCGCCGGTTACCCGTTTTTAACCAGAAAATTCTTCGCTTTCTGCGAAAAAATCGTTCACCGCGAAGGCTATTTTTTGCAGAAATATAACCCGGACGGAACCGTCGCTTCGGGCTGGCACGCTTCTTGGGACGTTTGGGGCAAACGGCAGCTCGTTCCGATTCAGGAAGACGAAACCGCACTTGTCATCTGGGCTTTGTGGGAGCATTACAAATGCAACCGCGACATCGAATTCATCAGAGCCCTGTATCGTCCTTTGATCGTTCGGTGCGCGGATTTTATGACGGAATTTCGCCACGAAACATTGAATTTGCCGAAACCGTCGTGGAATTTGTGGGAAGACAGACGCGGAATTCATACTTTTACGGTTGCGACCGTCATCGGCGGACTTCGCGCGGCGGCAAATTTTGCCGGTCTTTTCGGCGAAACGGAACGCGCCGAATCGTATAATAAAACAGCCGACGAGTTCGTCGCCGGAATGCGCGAGCATCTTTACAGCGAACAACTCGGACGTTTTCTCCGCTCGCTTCAGTTTCACGGCGATGAGCATTTTGAACCGGACACGAGCGTTGACGCTTCGCTTTTCGGCGCGTTTTATTTCGGCGCGTTTTCACCCGATGACGAGATGATCGTGAAAACGATGCGCGCAATCGAAGAAAAACTCTGGATCGAAACGGATTTCGGCGGCGTGGCTCGTTTCGAAAACGACGGTTATATGCGCGTTTCGGAAACGGCGACGGGAAACCCGTGGTTTATCTGCACGCTCTGGCTTGCCGATTACCGAATCGCCGTCGCCGAATCGAAAAAAGATTTGCGCGGCGCGCTGGAAATTTTAGAATGGACGGCAAAAAACGCTCTGCCGTCGGGCGTTTTGGCGGAACAATTAAATCCTCTGACCGGCGAGCCGGTTTCGGTTTCGCCGCTGACGTGGTCGCATTCGACTTTTGTCGCAACGGTAAAGAATTATCTAAAAAAGCTCGCTCAATTAGATACAATCGAGGAATAAAGTAAAAATAATATGGAAAAATACCAAACTTTCTTTCCTCGCCTTGTCGCTCTGCTGATTGACGGTTTTATAATGCTGCCGCTCGGAGTTTTCGACGATTGGTTTCGTCAGGCTGAGTTTCCTCACGTTTTTTTCTATTTTTGGATTCCGATTTCTTCGCTCGTCGCTCCGATTTATTCGATTGCAATGCACGGTTTTTACGGGCAAACTCTCGGCAAAATGTGGATGAACGTAAAAGTGGTTGACGTTTCCGAAGACCCGATAACGATGATGCAGTCTTTTTGGCGCGAGTTCCCGCAACTGATTTTTAATATCGGCGTAATTGTTATAGGTATTATGGCGCTTTGGAATGATGCGGAGTCGCCAGCTATGAAATACGCTTACGGAACATACGCAACGTTGGCGTCAATTTGGGGATTGGCGGATATTGCCGTCTTTTTCAGTAATGATAAACGCCGCGCGCTTCACGATTACATTGCCGGAACAGTTGTCATTAAAATCGAAGCTTAAAGATTATGGCGAAAGTCTGGACGGAAGCAAAACTTCAGAATTTTATTACGAGCGGCATCGAAGAATCTCTCACGCTCGAATATAAATCCGCCGAAGCGCTCGACCGCGTTGATATGAAAAAAAAGGAAATCACAAAAGACGTTTCGGCGATGGCTAATTCGGCGGGCGGAATTTTGATTTACGGAATTTCCGAATATTCTGAGGAAAACAAACGTCATCTGCCGGAAAAAATAACGCCGGTTGACCGCCGCCAATATCCGCGCGAATGGGTCGAACAAATCATTCAGGCGATCAGACCGCGCATTGACGGAATCGTAATTCATTCGGTTAATTTAAGTTCGGGCGAATCGGACGCGGCTTTCGTTATCGAGATTCCGCAAAGCAACACGGCGCATCAGGCTTCGGATCATCGTTATTACAAACGCTTCAATTTTCAAGCCGTTCCGATGGAAGATTACGAGATTCGAGACGTGATGTTTCGCGAACAAACCCCGAACATCACGCTTAAATTTTTAATCGAAATCACGGAAAGACATTTTATTTCGCCAGTAAAAATTGTAAAAGACAGCATAAATCCGCCGCCTGAGCCGCCGGCTTCGACGGTTGTCAATCTGATCGTCGAAGCGCGCAACAATGGCTCTGCTTTCGCGCAGTATGTCGCTTGTTTCCTCGACGTTCCCGTAACGATTCTGAAACAAATCGAACATAAAATAAACTTAAAAGACGGCGGAAAATATTATCGTCATCGTTTGACGAATCTCAACCAGGAATACGCAGACGAGCAATTTAAATCTAATTTTCCGTTGCTGCGAAGTATGTCGATGAACTGGAAAATTCCCCTCAGCGACGATTTTACAAACTTGCGTGAAGATAACTCGTCGCTTAAATGGAAAATATACGCCGACAACGCTTTACCGAAAGGAGGCAGAATCGCATTAAAGGAAATCGAGATTGTTGATTTGAGAAGAAACAAACAACAGTTGTAACATTTTCTTTTCATTAAAATTATACAATCAATCGAATATGGGCAGAGCAAAAATACTGGCGACACTCGGACCGGCATCGAACACAAGCGAAACAATCAAGGCGATGATAAAGGCGGGACTCAACGCCGTGCGGATAAATATGTCGCACGGAACGCAGGAAGAACACGCCGAAACAATAAAAAAAGTCAAAGAAGTTGCTAAAAAGCTAAATAAACCCGTGGCGATTCTGGTTGATCTTTCCGGTCCGAAAATACGCACCGGATTGCTGCAGAACGCGAATCCGGTAATGCTGGAAAACAACGCGGAATTCGTCATCACTTCGCGGGATATTCAGGGAAATGAAAGCGAAGTTTCGACTAATTACAATGAGATTCCGAAGCTCGTCAAAAAAGACGACAAAATACTGCTCGACGACGGCGCGATTGAATTAAAAGTCAAAAAGGTCACGAAAACCGACGTTACGACCACTGTCGTGAACGGCGGAACATTGTCAGAGCGCAAAGGAATCAACCTGCCGAACACGAAGCTTCCGATTCCCTCTTTAACCCAAAAAGACCGCAAAGATTTGGATTGGGCTATGACGCAAGACGTTGATTACATAGCGCTTTCGTTCGTGCGGCAAGGCTCGGACTGCAAGGAAGTCAAGGATTTAATCAAAAAGCTCAACAAGCGCAAATGGGGCAGACCGCTCCTCGTCGCCAAAATCGAAAAAGCCGAAGCGATGGAAAATCTCGACGACATCATCCGCGAAACCGACGGCGTAATGGTCGCGCGCGGCGATCTCGGCGTCGAAACAAGCCCGGAGCTCGTTCCCGTCTATCAAAAACAAATCATCGAAAAAGCGGTGATGAACGACCGTTTCGTCATTACGGCGACGCAGATGCTGCAATCAATGATTGAAAATCCGCGCCCGACCCGCGCCGAAGCGTCCGACGTGGCAAACGCCGTCTGGGACGGAACCGACGCCGTCATGCTTTCGGCGGAAACCGCTGCCGGTCAATTCCCGGTGGAATCCGTCGCAACAATGAAACGAATTATTGACACTGCCGAAACTGTCGCGAACACGAAATTAAAACGCTCAGTAAAATTTACCGAACAGCCGACCGGCAGAACCTCGCAGGCGTTGTGCAAAGCGGCGGCTATCTGCGCGCGCGAGATTAAAACCGAAAAAGTCGCCGTTTTTACCGAATCGGGTTTGATGGCGCGGCGGCTTTCGAGCGTGCGTTCCGGTCTTTCGACCTACGCTTTAACGAACACGGACGAAGTTCGCAATCAGCTCGCATTGATTTGGGGCGTCGAACCGCTTTGTCACGAACCGGGAAAAACGACCGAAGCGATGCTCAAAGACGGCGAACAGACTTTGCTCGAAGTCAACGCCGTCGAGAAAGGAGAAACGATTGTAATGATGGCTGGTCGGCTTTCCGGTTTGGGACTTTCCAGCTCGGTCGTCGTCTGGACAATCGGCGAAGACGTGCCGCGAAGATAAATAACATCAACTCAAGACACGAAACAATACAATCAATTTGTCGAAAATATTACTTCTTAAATAGTCTAAAAAAGAGCCTCGACTACATCAGTTTTGAGGCTCTTTTTTAGTAATTTATGAAATTAAAAACGCTATGCGTCTTTTTGCAGATAAAGTAGAAGCCGTTTACCGACAGTAGTAATTCATGCCGTTAAAACTTCGCGCATAATAATTCCAAAATCCTGCAAAGCCTGTTTTCCGTCGCCCGTAAAAGCTGAACCGTGCATCGGAACAATCGTTTGCGGATTCAGTGCAGCCAATTTTTGCAGATTCGTTTCGGTGCGCGTCGTATACGGCATATAATCATTTAACGGACTCGACTGCATAGCAATCATACTTTCACGAACATTTCCCATTATGTCAGAGTCTGTGTAAGCTTTGGCATCGCCGTTTTGGTGAAACAAATCCGAGCAAAAAAGTGTTCCTGTCCTTTCTTCAAAAAGCGTGCTGGCTTCCCAGCAGTGCGGCAGATGCGGCGTGTGAACCAAACGAAAATTGAATTTACCGGTACTGAACGTCTCCCCGTCGGTTAAGCCTTTCGCCGGACGTATAGCGTAATCATTAACGCTTACCAGTGCGCCGACCAAGCTGCAAACCGGCGCCGCGTTCGGAGCGATTTCGAGCCATTCATTCAACGAACCGCACTCGTCGGCTTCAAAATGGCTAAAACCGATCCAGCGTAAATCCTTCGGATTGACAACCTTCGCTACGGCTTCGCGGACAAGCGGGAAAAGAGCTTTCATTCCGGTATGAAAAAGCAGCGGCTCGTCGTCTTTAACAAGAAACTGGTTAAACTGTAAATTGATTTCCGGCACAAAAGTCGAAAAGCGATAAACGTCTGAAGCTATCTCTGTAATATTCATAATTAATCTCTCCTTCTTATTTCCCGTCCTTTTCGTCGTGTCGGGAAAACACAAACTCAACGAAAAAGGGTCTTTTAACCACCAGGCTCCGCGCAAAAATTTTGCAGCTTCTCAAAGACAGAATCGTCAATTTATTAAACTCTGCCCGTTATTGAAATAGAAATTGTGATTTCCATCATTCATAGTTAGAACAATCTTCGTTCAATATTCGTCTCGATCAAGCCGTGCCGGATAAACATAAACTCCCGGCTTGTTATTTTTTTCGTAATTGAAACGCGCATTACAAGTATCTTTGCTCATTGTCCGGCTGCAAGCGCCTCGACAAGAGAAATTTCCCCACCAATGAACGCGAAAAATTAAACGAAAAAGTATCAAGAGCTTATATCATAAAAAGGATTAAAAACATCTTTCAAAACACATTCAAAGATGACATTACCTATAAAAAAACGATCTTTTTTTTAACAAACTCAAAAGAGCTTCCCGGTTTTGGAAAATCTGCTCTTGCCCGTCAGCCTTACGGCAAATAGTTGAAAATACAGTTGTTTATAAAATCCGTTGAATTTATTATACCGACAATCTTATAATTAATTTTGCCGATATCAGTGTAATTCAAAGTTATATGCTTCTTGGTAAAATCTAAAAAGTTCTAAATGAAAACGCTTGGCATAATCATCATTGCTTTTTTACTCACCGCGCCGCTTGCGGTTGTTACTCCGATTTTGCCTTTCCTAGTTTTGATATTTTTATATTTCATTTGCAGATTTTCTTTGGTTGGCTTTTTGAAAGGAGAACGCCTCATCAATCGCGGTTTCGCTAGTGCGGCGGTTCTGCTTATTCCCGTCGCGTTTGCCTTGCCGGTTCTGGAAGGCGACGTTTTTGCTTCGGGACCGTTTTATGGCTCGAAGTTTAACGGCGACATTCAAATCCTTTCGCAAACCGATAGCGTCGCATACGGTTCGGGAGAACTTATTGCTTATGCTGCCGACGAAAATCACGAGCCAGTTCTTGCTTACGTTGTTGATGGGCAAGTGCATTGGGCAATAGAGTTGCAAACGGGCGACGATCCTGCTTTTAAGATTTACAAACTTTCTAGCTTGCGTGTTAGAAAAGGTTTATTGCGAGACCGCGTAGAATTTTTTGCAACCGGAACGAGCGAACCGGGTTGGGCTTTTGTTTGGAAGTTCGGCGGAGTTCAGAAATTCTATTTGAAAATGTTTTGAAAGTAACGGCACAGCCAACAAATCATTGCACCGAAGCGCGGAACAGCGACTTTGTTATTCAGCTTGCGTGTTAAATTCTACGTTGTCGCTGGCGGTTTCGCGCTCGGTGAACTCAGCCGTTAAACCGCTTTTTGTGAGTAACCGCTCAGTATGAGTGAACGCAATTTATTTATTTTATGGCTCCGTGCTACCTGGTTTGGCTGGCTGCTCGGAGTGCCGATAATCATCGTGCTTGCGCTCATCGGAGAAACTGTCGGCATCGGCGGTGCGCAGGTTTTAGTCGGTGTCGGAATGGGAATCGGCGTCGGGTTTATGCAAAGTCGAGCTATACGAAACATTCTTAACAGATCAACTCCTTGGGTCTGGACAACCATCATCGGACTCGGATTGCCGTTTCTAGCGACAGACCTCTCGAAGTTCGTCGGTTGGAATCTTCCATATTCCTTACTGATGCTGATAGCTGTTGGCGGACTCATTGCCGGAGTTTGGCAAGCATTTATCCTGAGTTCACAAGTTCACAAAATTTTCTTATGGACTGCGGCAAGCGCAGTTGGATGGTTTTTCGCTGCTGTAACATCTTCGCTTGCCGACTCATTACCGCGCTTGCATACAATTCGAGGCATTTGGGGAGCGTTGTTGTATCTCGGCATAGTTGCAGCGGGCGGATTGATTCCCGGTGCTGTTACAGGAATTTGTTTAGCACGAATGTTTCGACAACAATCGGCGGTCTAACAATGCAATGGACGTGAGCAGCAACGTTCTTAAAATAATCTTGTGTGGGTTGCCGCCGCGTCATCTCAATCGTTAGCTCCCTTATCCGAGTTGTATATCAACGAAAACTGGTCAAGTCCATCCAACAAAGAAAAGGAGAATGTCTGCCGAACAAATGGTTTATACCCATCGTATATCTGACAACCGATCAAATATCGCATTGAGAGATACACAAATTTAACAAGGTGAATATCGAATGAAACCCAACGTCATGTTAACCATCACGTCGCTGCTCTCAATTCTCTTCATGATGTTTCATCAAACGGACGACATTGTTCGCGGGATGGCTTCGGGAGGAATCATAAATCTCTTTGTGGTGTTAATCCTCATTGTCTGGCTGTACGCAACGCTGATGCTCGCCGAACGGCGATCCGGGTACATCATCATCCTTGTCGCGTCACTCTTTGCGTCGAGTATGCCGGTTATACACATGACAGGAGCGGGACTTGCCGGCGGCAAGATCGCCGACTCCGGCGGAGCCTTCTTCTTCGTTTGGACGCTAATCGCACTCGGCGTGACTGCGCTCTTTTCCGTTATTCTCTCGGCGCTCGGACTGTGGAGACTGCAACGGGAACAGAAAAACAGATTTCTCCCCGGCAACGGATAAGCTAACAAATCTAGGGATGTAATGGCGAAACAGTGAATATTAATTTTTCAAAGCACATTTTTCGTTTGGCAAAGTTATTAATTTATGCGGATTGATAAACGATTCTTCAATTATTCCAATTAATCTAAAAAAGTTGCTTCCTGTCAAAATCGTGTGCTAAGTTCTTGATACGGCATTTTGCAGTAAATTCAACGAACACAGGGAGATTTTTATGACTAATTCTTTTCAGCTATCCGCTACGGCAGGTTCAAATACGGACTTCAGCCGAGGCTCGGTTTTTTTCATCGGCACGGCGACGGTTATTTTGCGCTACGCGGGTTTTACCATTTTGACCGACCCGAATTTTTTGCACGCGGGCGACCACGTTCATCTCGGTTACGGTTTGACTTCGGAACGATTGACCGAACCGGCGATTGACATCGAGCAATTGCCGTCGCTTGATTTGTGCGTTTTATCGCATTATCACGGCGATCATTTCGACCGCATCGCCGAAGAAAGACTCGATAAAGATTTGCCGATTATAACGACAAATCACGCGCGCGAAAACCTCGAAGCCAAAGATTTTCGTAATGTGACCGGATTGGAAACCTGGGAGAAAGCGGAGTTTACAAAAGGCGCGGCGAGGCTGACGATTACCTCGATGCCCGGTCAGCACGGACCCGGCGTGGTTGATTTCGCGCTTCCGCCGGTCATGGGAACGGTTCTCGATTTTGAAACCGAGAACGGCAGACGACCGCTCAGGATTTATATTTCCGGCGACACGCTGATTCACGACGATTTGCAGCAAATCCCGCTTCGTTTTCCCGATGTTGATTTAGGTTTGTTCCACCTCGGCGGAACGCGGATTATGGGCGTGATGCTGACGATGGACGATGAGCAGGGCGTCGAAGCGATAAGAATTATCAATCCGAAAACAGCCATTCCGATTCATTACAACGATTACGATGTCTTCAAATCGCCGCTCGAAGATTTCAAGCGTGCCGTCGAACAAGCCGGTTTGAGCGAAAAAGTCGTTTATCTGGCACACGGCGAAACTTACGATTTTGAAATTCCTGAAAGTCGCTGGCAACAGGCATCAGCTTAAAATTCAAACTTAAAAGGAGGCGTATCAAATAAAATAATACGCTTCCTTTTACTCGAAAAGTTATAGCATTTACTGTTTCGTAATTTCGCAAAACGAAATTTTGAAAGCAATGATAAACGCTTCCGAAAACCAAAATACGTCGAGCGAAGTTTGCGAAGATTGCGGGGCGGTCGTCGCGCAAGGCAAAGCCGGCTGTTTGAAGCTGTTTGAAGAGGTTATTGCAAAAGAATTCACCGATTACAGCTTCGGCAAAATTCACCGTTTGACGGTAGACGCATATTCGCTGCAGCATCCTGACAAGTATATGCGCTCGGGAAAATCGTTCGCGGCGCATCTGACAGGCATCTGCGCCGCGCTCGAATTCAATGACGCTTTAACTGTTAATCAAACGGTGCAGAAATGGCTAAGTTCAAATCCGAATATCGAAAAACCCGCTGAACTTCCGCAACGAAAAGGCGAGTTAACAATTACTTTTATCAAAAATGCCGCCGACGCGGACGAACATGTCAAACGCGTGCGCGAATGGGCGCGAGATGTCTGGAACGCGTGGTTTGAACATCACGATTTAGCAAAACAGTTAATCCGCAATGCAACGAAAACCATAAACGGCGAGGGACTGGGCTAGCGGATTAATTTTAATAACAGAGCTGATGCAAAAACAATAATTTGAAATGTTCTTGTCGCTGAACTGTAAACCCGAGTTTATAGTCCGCTTTTTTCTCCTGCATCAACCCTGCCGTAAAATTAATCAGTTATTTTAAGTTTATTTTCCTTTTATTTTCTTCAAAGCTTCCGGTTTGTGCGCTGCTTCTTTGCCGCTTTCGTCAGTTTCGACCAGATACTCCGGGTTTTCTTTCGTGGCAGCGACTTTATGATTTTTGACTTTCGTCTCGGAAGTCAACTTCTTTTTTACCGTTCCGGTCGTTTTGCCCTGCGAAGTTTCCCATTCGACTTTATCGCCTTTTCTTAAATTTTCAGCCATTACCCGTTCGCCTCCTTGCTCTTCTCGTCAACGATCTGACGACCGAGCTGGTTGGCGTCGAAATAAGCGTGAAAGCGCGTGATTTTGTCGCCGTCAATTTCCAGAATGCTCACGCCGTCGTATTGAAATTCTTTGCCGTCCGAGCTCGTCCCGGTCGAAGTCCATTCGAGCGCGGCGGTCGAATCAGTAATGATTTCGTTGCGGAATTTCGATTCGATGCGGTCGAAATTATCGCGGTAACTTTGCCAGAATTCGCGCGGGTCGAGATTTTTATCGTTTGTGACGACGTTTCCGACTTCAGCCGCTTCGTCAAAAAGACCGGTAATTGTTTCCAAATCGCGATCAGCCTCTAATTTGTGCAATGCTTCGATAAATTTTTTCGCGGTTTCTTCAGCCATTTGTATTTCACCTTCCCTTTTTGTTCATTGATAAAAAATTATACAAATAGAATCGGACATACGAAACGCTTAGTCAAGATTCGCCGTTTAATTTATTTTTTGTGATACTTCGACGCTACGTTTTCGCGTCCCCAGCGAAAAGTGCGGCTCATCCAGACGAGTTCGTCAAAAAAATCCTTAGCGCGTTTTTCATAAGCCTGATCGAGCAAAACGCCGTTTTCATCGAAAAGATTTTGCACGCGCGGGAAATTCAAATCGGTAAAAGTCGGAGCGAGACCGAGTTCCCTGACCATCGGCAGGCACGCCTCAATGACGCGCGTTCCGCCCCAAACCTGCGCCGAAACTCCGACAAAAGCAACCGGTTTGTGAATATATTCTCTTAGAAGCAAGTCAAGAACGCTTTTCAAAATTCCCGGGTAACCGTGATTGTATTCCGGCGTGACTATCACCAAACCGTCCGCGCGAATCATCGCGTCGCGCCATTCGGGAAAATTGTCTTTGATTTCCTGCCCGTAATCGTCGCGCGGCAAATCGAAATCGCGCACGTCGAAAAACTCTGTTTCTATTTCTTCGGGCTCGCGCATTTTCCCGAAAACCCATTTGGCAGCGTTTTCGCTTTGACGATTTTTTCGGTTCGTTCCGAGAAGCAGCGGCAGAAACAGCTTTTCTTCGCTCATATATTTTTATATTCCTTTAACTTTTATTTTCACTTTGTTTTAATGATACTAATCTTGCAATTGGCAAATCTCAAAATGATGAAAAAGATAGCGTTTTCACACAAAAGAAACAAACTGCTCAGAGCGTTCCGGCTGAAAATGATTTTTACGGCGTACCGGAAAACTGCAGAAACTGAAGAAATCCTCAAGCAAATAATTGCGGAAGAAGATAAATCTGAAGAAAAACGCATTCGCTGTCCGCATTGCAAATGGCAGCCGAGCAAATCTAGCCGGTGGTTTTGCGCCGATTGCGATTATCCAGAATATTTCTATGGCGGATGCTTTACGAGTTGGAACACATTCGACACCGGCGGCATTTGTCCGGGTTGTGCTCACCGCTGGATTTGGACTTCATGCCTGCGTTGTGCAGAATGGTCGCGGCACGTTGATTGGTATGAGAACGATATTTGATAAAATTATTTCGATGGCTATTTGACGAAGTAACCTTCTCTGGCTATAACGCTGAAAGAAACTTTTTTACCTTTTTCCGAAAGCGCCGCCGATTTGACAATGACGTTCCGCCATTTCTCTTTCTTCGTATTTTCTTTCGGCGCGTAACCGATGACGTACTGACGGCGAATAGTCAGAGCGATTCTTTCAGTAATTTCATCAATTTCTTTTTGATTTTGCGGAAAGAAGCCACTTCCACCCGAAATGAACGACAATGCACTCAAAAAAGATTGCCCCTGAAAGGACATTATTGAATTTTGGTCTTTACCATCAATCAAGCCAACGAAATAAACCAATGCGTCCGATTCCTTTAATCTTTCCCTGACTTTTTTGAAGCTATTCTCATGAACGTTGTTCATTCCGTCAGAATATATCAGCAGAATTCTTTTCTGATATTTAGCCTTTTCAAGTTTGCTTAAAGCGTAAATACAAGCGTCCCACAAATTCGTTTCTTGGAATTTGGGTTTTTCAATTGTGAGCATTTCCAACACTTGCAGAATTTGTTTATCGGTGCTCCCCCAATCAGTCAGCGGATAAATTTGTTCACCAAAAGCGATTAACGAATAGTCGTTTAGAATGTTGGACGCTTGACCAAATTTTAGAACGGATCTAACCGCCGATTTGCGCATACTGGTTTTTATAGAACCTGAGATATCCAGTAAAATTGCTACACTAGCCGGTTCATCCTCGTCAGAAAAATAAGATAATTCCTGCTCGATTTTATCTTCTTTAACGGTAAAATTTTCTTTTTTGAGTCCTCCGATAAATCGACCTTTATCATCAATTACGTTTACGCGAAGGTAAACTGTTTTTGAAAGGTTTTCGCTTTGTGAAAAAGCAAAGGTAGAACTTAAGAACCCAACGCATATAACTTGAAGCAGAAAAAATATTGAGTTTCTCTTCATCTCGCCCTTTTGTGTGGAATTTGTGGTAAGCCTCAAAAATTGTATGGCGAAATTTAGAATTTTACAAGACTTTTTAATTTATTCCGCCCTTAAAATTTGCGCGACTGTTTCCTTTTTTAAACCTTTGCCGCCTTTCCGGTTGTTGTAATCGGCGGGAGAAATTTGCGGGTCACGCCAAGCGTCGAGATGTCCGACTTGGTGAACGCACTGAATAGTGCAGGTCGGCGCGCACCATTTTTCGGTGATGTATTCGCGTTCCATATCATCGTGCGTGTATTCGAGTAAAGGAATCCCCGGCGTCCCGCGCTGCTGCGAGCACCAACTTACGATGCCGTTTTCGTCAATGTAAAGATAACGCGCACCGGCTCGGCAGCGCCATTCGTATTCTTTGCCGTCAACCAGATTATCCTGAAACCAGTTCCAGCGGGCGTAACTGCGCGTGCCCTTCGCTTTGATCTCTTTGTAAACTTCTTTTTCGCGTTCGGTCAAGCCTTTGTTCAAGCCCATTTCGTCGTGAATGACGCCGACAGTCGAAGAAAATCCGAGTTCGACAGCGCGGTTTGCAATAATCAAGGCTTCTTCCGGGTTCGCCACGCCGCCACCGACGACCGAATTGATATTGACTTTGAATTTGGCGAAATCGCGCAGATTACACAGTTTTTTGTCGAGAACCTTTAAGCTCTTTTTGGAAACGTCGTCCGGGTTGACGTTATCAATCGAGATTTGCAGATAATCGAGTCCCGCTTCGTTTAATTTCTTTATTTTTTCCGGCTGAAAATAATAACCGTTGGAAATCAGCCCGGCGATCATTCCATGATGACGAATGCGTGCGATGATGTCGTAAATATTCGGATGCATCATCGGTTCGCCGCCGGAAATCGTTACGACTGAAGTTCCGAATTCCGCCAATTTATCAATGCGCCGCAGCATCGTTTCAATGGCTACCGGCTCGCTCGTTTTGTCGTACTCATTGCAATAAGCGCACGACAGATTGCACCGTCGCATCGGAACGATGTGAACCAGAACCGGATGTTTGGTCGAAGCGAAAGCGCGAACCGTATGGCGAACGCCGCGCGTAAAACGACTGAAACTGCTTGCCTTTGGCATTTTTATTCGATAGCTCCCAAAACTGTTTTTAGAACATTTGCCTTAATTCCAACTGAGATTACAATTTAAGGCGCAATTCTTAACAAGAAATCAAATGTGTAATTATAGTTTCTGCGCCGATTCTTTTCAAACCAGCAGAAAAGGCTTTAGCTCATAAAAAGCCAAAGCCTTTTCTATAAACATTATTTCCGAATTTTAACCTTTTACGATTTTGGTGTTTTTCGGGTATCTGATTTCAAAATCAGATGCGTTTAAAGTCGGATTTTTTTTCACATCGTAAAGCAAAACAGTCGTCGAATCATTATTGTTTTCTACAACTTTCATTTGCAACGGCATCCCGTCATAATCCACCCAGAGCTCAGCGGATTTGTACTTTTGCTTATTTTTCGGCGTCAATTCGAGACGAACCGTTTTAGCTCCGCTACTTAATTTTTCTTCTCCGAGATATTTGTATGAATAATTGGCTTTTAACTGAGCTTTGGACATACTCATAAAACCTAAAGCTCCGCCGGCGCCAGCGCTGTTTTTAGCTTTATCAACTTTTCCGACAATCGCTTGTTCCAAACGCGGGCGATAAAGCACGTAATCGGTTTTTATAACCGCTAATTTTTCATCCGGTTTAGTCCAGTCAATTCTAATATAAATATCACGATCACTTTGACCCGGAATGTACTTTACCGTTCCTTGAAAAACATCGTTCTCATCGAGAAGAGCGTCGTGCTTGATCATCGTCAGTTTCGATTCAAGCGTTTTCAGCGTCGCCCGGTGATTTTCCATTCTTTTCAAAATCTCGTTTAACGCGCCCTGCGCTTTCGTTTCGGTGACGACAAGCACGTTAAATACAAACATTAACACAAATGTCGTTAACCCAAATCTTATAAATTTATTCATAAAAACTCCTGGGAGAAATGCCAGATACTAGATGCTAGATGTCAGATGTTAGTAAAGAATTCTGTGTTGACGCCTAAATCTTTTCTTAACTGGCATCTAGCATCTCTCTTCATCTAATATCAATTTCGTAAAATGTTTCGCCTTTTGTATTTTTCCGCTCGCGCATTTCGAGGATTTCGGCGTTTTGATTTCCACTCAACTCTTTTACGCGGCGCGTCATTTCATCTTTTTCCAGCGAAAAATCTTGGGCTTTGACGATTAAACGCGAAGTTTGGGTTGCAAGTTTTTCGCGTTTATCAAACCAAGCTTTCGGCGTTAAAAAAATAAAAGCCACAATTAAAAGACATAAAATGTCCCATTGCCAACTGGCGCGTTCGTATTTCCATAAAATTATATCTTTTAATAAGTTCATTGAGTTTTTTGAGTTCATTGTGTTTATTGAGTTCATTGTGTTTTTAGGGTTATTGAGTTCATTTGAGAAAAAGAAATTTCTTTCAACTCAATAAACCCAACGAACTCTATGAACCCAATAAACTCCAAGTGAACTCTATGAACTAACTATCGTTCCGTCGCGCATTTGAATTTTTCTCGAACAAATCGCTGCCGCTTCCGGGTTGTGCGTAATCATTATAATCGTTTGTCCGAATTTGTCATTTAATTCGCGGAACATATTTAGAACGATTTCCGAATTTTCCGAATCGAGGTTTCCGGTCGGTTCGTCGGCAAGAATAATCGCCGGATTATTGATAATCGCCCGCGCCAGCGCGACTCTCTGCTGTTCGCCGCCCGACATTTCCAGCGGTTTGTGATCCATTCGATTTTCCAGCTTCAGAAGCCTCAGAACTTCGTGGCGGCGTTCCGCGTTGCCGCCGTTGCCGGAATGAATTTTTTCGGCTAGTTTTAAATTCCCTTCCGCCGTGAGAGTCGGAAAAAGATTGAAGCGCTGAAAAACGAAACCTATTTTTCGCCTGCGTATGTCGGTGCGAACGGCATCGGAAACTTTGGAAATATCTTCGCCGTCAATAATAATTTTTCCGCTAGAAGGGCTGAGCAATCCGCCTAAAAGATGAAGAAGCGTTGATTTTCCGCAGCCGGACTGTCCCATAATGGCGACGAATTCGCCCGCCTCTATGTCAAGCGAGACGCCGCGCAGTGCGTGCGTCTCGACTTTTCCGGTTTTATAAGTTTTCGTTAAATTTTCGGTTTGTAAAATCGTTTTCATCAAAAATTATTGCGCGTGCGCCTTTGCCTCCGGCTCCTGCATTACGTTTTCGCCGTTGCGGTTTTTGGCTTCCAACAATTTTTTGTCCAGATCAACTTCTTCGAGCCCCCAAGTATTTTCCAAAACAAACGCTTTTGTCGGATACGTTTTGCCGATTGAAACGCTTTCCGGCGATTGATACGTCAGACTCATTTTATATTTCTCTTTCGGTCGCGTTACTTCAATTCGCAAAGGCAGATTCGCAAATGCGCCGGATTCAGACAAACTTCCGGTTCTGCCGTAAACAATATCCGAATCAATTTCGCCTTTCGCATCGAAAATCTGCTGCCGCGCCAGACGAATTCCGCCGACGCGATCAAACCAGAAACGACGCGCGATTTTCATACCGCCGTCCGCAGTTTTATGCAGCTCGTCCAAAAGATAGTAACCGCGCAAAACTTTTCGCAGCGGCGATTTTTTGTTTCGGGCAATATCTTCTTCTTCCTGCAAGATACTGCTCTGCACGTATGCGTTATTCGTCGTGTCAATCGGACGAACCAGAATCGCGTCCGTAAAATGCTGCGGTCGCAAATTGGAAAAAGCGTTGACGTTCTGCTTTATATCTTTCGAGTTCAAATCGAGATTTTTAACCTGCTCTTGAAGAATCGAATAATCGGCTTCGTTCGTTCCCGTAACGAACTTTTTATACTTTCCGCCCGCTCCGTCCTCCAAAATTGCCACGCGGAATTTATTTCCGTCCGAAGTCATTTGCGCGACATCGGTTTTTATAATCGGGATTTGAACTTTCAGCAAAATGTTCGCCGGTCTCTGCACGACGACTTCTCCGTCGGCGGTTTTGTATTTTTCGGCGATTCCGATTTCCGCAAACGAATTATCCTCGAATTTCAAATCCATTTTCGCGCGCATCGAACCGACCGCCGCGAAACGATTAATTTCAGTAAGTAACTGCTCTTGGGAAGCCTCTTCCGCCTTCAATAAAGTTACGGATTTTTCTTTTGTTTTCGGACTTATAATGCCGCATCCGCTGATAAATAAAGCTGTAAAAATCAATAAAAATAACGATAAAACAGGTGTTCTTGTAAACATCATTGGTTTGTGATGTCGGAATATAAACGGCTGTTGTCTTGTAAAAACTCTCACTGATAAACCTTTATAAAAGCAAAAATTAATTCGTTCAAATCGAAAATGATAACACGACTCCGCTTAACATCCCAACAAGCAAAAGACGCGGCGACGAGAGGTTTTTGCCTTTCGTGCCGCGTTTGGTTAATACTTTATAACTTTTATTAAACTGAGAAGACTCCCGCCGTACGCGTCAAATAATCCTGCATCGTAAAGGCGAACATAATCGCGAGCCAGAAAAAACCGGCGACCGCCATCAACCAAATCAACTTTGAACTGTATTTAACGTGCATAAAATACAGCATAACGAAAGTCATTTTAATAAAAGCAATCGTCAAAGCGACCAGCGTATTCGCGCCGGGGAAAATATGATCGAGATCAACGAACGCCACTAAAACCGTCACAATGGTACCCACCATTAAAATTCCGAAAACCATCAGATAAAGCGGAATCGAAACAACGTGATGCGCGCCGCTGTGCTCGTCGTGCGAATTTAAATTGTTTTCGTGTTCAGTATGTCTATCAGCCATAAAAATCTAATGTCCTCCGCCGCCGAAGTGTCTTCCGAGCAGATAAAGAAGCGGGAAAAGAAAAATCCAAACAATATCAACAAAGTGCCAGTAAAGACCGGACATCTCAACCGGCGAATAATAATCTGCCGTAAAAGTTCCCATCCAGGCTTTCCACAAGAGCCACGCCATTAATCCCAGACCGATGATCATATGCAGCGCGTGCAAACCGGTCATCGCGAAATAAATCCAGTAAAAAATGCGAACTTTATCGCGGAATTTATGCGGATCAAGCCGGTTGCCGGAAAAATATCCTATTTTTTCAGCATCTGTTAAAAAATTTTCTCTCTGCGCGAGTTGTGCTAAAGAGGTATCTTCCCAGATGAAGCTGCCCGTCGGATTGACGTATGTGTGCTCCTTGCCGTGCTGCTCGCCCGAAACGCCTTTGTTCTGCTCGACTGATGCCGGAGCGTCCAGAGATTGTTTTTCCGACATATTCGGATCGAGCGGAACGCTGTAAGGAGCTTCTGTATCGTGCACTCCGGTTCTTAAATTAAGTCCGGTAACGGGAACAATGCCTTCTTGATATTTATTCGTGTACTCGACCGCTTTTACTCCCAAGAACGTCGCGCCGAGAATCATTGTTAAAATAATGCAGACCACCTGCGCCATTCTTTTTCCGAGCTGCGCGTAATGAACCGCCAAAGCCATCGTCAAGCTGCTGATGATAAGAACAACCGTATTGCCCGCGCCCCAGAATATATCTAAATGGTTGCTGCCGGCGGCGAAAGCCATCGGGTATCTGGAACGAAAAACCAGATAAACCGTAAACAATCCGCCGAAAAACATAATTTCCTGAACCAGAAACAACCACATTCCGATTGAAACGGATTCTTGCTGCTGTCCCATATCTTCAAACTGATGCTGAAGACCGGGCGGATGATAATGATCGTTTGCGTCTGCTGCGTGTGTCGCCATAATGTCAGATGTCAGATGTTAGATGTCAGATGTTATTATCAGCTTTCAACTGACATCTAACATCTGCATCCAGCTACTTTTTTATACTGTTACTCTATCTCTATTTTTTGCGTCTTCCAAATCCAAACCGTTCTCTTCGCTAAAATCGTAAGCTTCCCAGGTGACAATCGGAGTCGTTTCAAAGTTTTCGGTCGGGGGCGGCGATGAAGTTCTCCATTCGAGACCGGGCAGCAGCCACGGGTTTGCCGGAGCTTTTTTTCCCCAAATTAAAGAATGTGTCAGATAAATAACCGGCATCAACAAGCCGATGCCGAGAACCGAAGCGCCCGCTGATGAGAAAATATTCAAAACTTGTAACTCTTCCGGGTATGCTGCATAACGGCGCGGCATTCCGAGATAGCCGAGAATGAATTGCGGGAAAAACGTTAAATTAAACCCGACGAAAATGATCATCGCCGCAATTTTGCCCCAGAATTCTGAATACATTTTCCCGGTCATTTTCGACCACCAGTAATGAATTCCGCCGAGATAAGCGAGTACCTGACCGCCGACCATTACATAATGGAAATGCGCGATAACAAAGTATGTATCCGTTAAGTGAACATCCAACCCCATCGAACCGAGATGAAGCCCGGTCAGACCGCCGATTAACAATAGACCGATGAAAAACAAAAGATACAGCATGGGCGTGTCGTATGAAATCTGTCCTTTGTAAAGCGTCGCCGTCCAGTTGAAAATCTTGATTGCCGTCGGAACCGCAACGACCATCGTCAGAAATGAAAAGACCATTCCGGCGTACATTGACTGCCCGCTGACGAACATATGATGTCCCCAGACGAGAAAACCGAACACGGCGATTGCTATTGACGAAAACGCGATGAATTCGTATCCGAAAATCTTTTTGCGCGAGAAATTCGAAACCAATTCACTAGCGACGGCTTGTCCGGGCAAAATCATAATGTAAACAGCAGGGTGGGAATAAAACCAGAAAAGATGCTGAAACAAAATCGGATCGCCGCCGATTGCCGGGTCGAAAATGCCGATCTGGGCGAGTCGCTCTAAGGCAAGCAGCAAGATAGTAATAGCGATTACGGGCGTTCCGAGAACCATTACCAAACTCGTCGCGTAATGCCCCCATACAAAAAGCGGCAATCTAAACCAGGTCATCCCGGGAGCGCGCATCGTATGAATCGTGACTATAAAGTTCAGCCCGGTTAGAATCGAAGAAAAGCCATTGATAAAAATGCCGAGACCGACCGCCATCACATAACCGTTGGAAAACGTTGTTGAGTATGGCGTATAAAAAGTCCAGCCTGTATCAACGCCGCCCTGCATCAAAGCCCACAATGTCAAACCGCCGCCGAGCATGTAGATATACCAGCTCAAAAGATTGATGCGCGGAAAAGCCAGATCCTTCGCCCCGATCATAATGGGTATCAAGAAGTTTCCCAAAATAGCCGGAATTGCAGGAATCAGGAAAAAGAACACCATCAAAATCCCGTGCTGCGTAAAAACTTTGTTGTACGTCTGCGTTTGCAGTAAATCGCTCTGCGGCGTCAGCAATTCGAGGCGAATAGTCGCCGCATAAAGCCCGCCCATCAGGAAAAAAGCGGATACGACTATCAAATACAAAATCGCAATGCGTTTGTGATCTTTCGTCAAAAGCCACGATTTCAGAGTGTAACCGTTTGTTAAATAATTTACCGGCTCTTCCCTATATCCGGAATTAATTGCGTCCACGTTTTGCATAATCTTTTTATTACTACCTCGCTTATGGTTGCCGATTTGTCGGCTCTGACTTACTTGACGGTGCGTTCGGGTTGCTGCCCTGAGCGTTTGTCACTCCTCTCTGCGGCAGCGGCACGCTCATCGAATTTGTTCCCGCACCGGCGCTGTTCGTGTTGGGTGCGCCCGATGTACTCGTATTAGTCGTTGTTCGCGTCGTTGTTCCTTCTATCGAATTCCCGCCGAGTGATTTTATATAAGTAACAAGCTGAACAAGCTGCTCTTCGCTTACCTGTCCTTTGAACGTCGGCATTATCGGCTGGTAGCCTTCGACGATCTGACTCTGCGGATTCAAAATCGAATTGCGGATGTATTCGTCGTCGGCTTTAACAACCTGTCCGCCCACAAGTCTCACGTCTTTGCCGTAAATTCCCATTAAATTCGGTCCGCGTCCCTGATCGTTCTGCTGATGGCACGAAGCGCAGCCGAGTTTGTTTTGAAACAGATCCTGCCCGGCGGCAACCGGCGTCATTCCCGAAACGTTTCCGCTCAACCAGTTGTCGAAATCGCGCTGCTCCATTACGTAAACGTAACCACCCATTCCTGAATGGTTCAAGCCGCAGTATTCAGCGCAAAACAAGTGAAATTTACCGGTTTTCGTCGGTTCAAACCAGAGATAAGTGTAACGTCCGGGAACTACGTCCATTTTGGTTCGGAAAGCAGGAACCGAAAAATCGTGAAGCACGTCTTCCGTGGTCATCACCAACTTAATTTTTCGTCCCACCGGAATGTGAAGCTCGTTTATTTCGCGCTGCCCTGTACCGTGCTGCGCTTTCCACATCCACTGCTTTCCGACAACGTAAATCTCTACCGCGTCATCGGGCGTTCGCTGCTGGTTGAAATAAACAATCGCTCCGCCGAGGAAAATCGTCATCGCAATAACAAAAGGAATGATTGACCAAAAAATTTCCAGTCCGACAGAACCGTGGATTTCGGCACCGGCAGCATATTTTTCGCGCTCGCGGTAACGAATGCTGAAATAGAAAACCGCCGCCACAATCAAAATCGTGAAAAAAATCGCGATTCCCGTCACATAGAAATACAACGCGTCAACTTCCCACGCAAATGTCGAAGCCTGTTCGGGAAAAAATGGAATCCACGAATTACTTTGCATAATCTTTATAAATAATCTTACAAAAAATCAGATTTCAAATTTCTACTTTTTCTGAATTTTATCTTGAAATCCGAACTAAAAAGCTATTTCAAATCCCGCCCTTTAATCTTATTTCTACGCCAAAAAACAAACAGCATTCCGCCGAGTCCTAAAATTGTGGCAACTGCCATAAGCCTCAAAACCCTTAGTATCGCCAAACCGTATTTGCCGGTCGAAGGGTCGTAATGGAAACAGTAAAGATAAAGCTGTTCGACAGGATTGCCGATGTTATTCTTTGCCGAATCCATCAAGCTGAATTTCAAATCTTTCGGCGCGTAATCAATGCCGTAATGATAATGCGAAAGTTTTCCTTCCGGCGTCACAATCATTACCGCGCTGCCGTGCGCGAATTGGTTCGACTGCGCATCCCAGCGGTATTTGAATCCGACGGCATTCGTAATTTTATCAATTGCTTCCTGGCTACCCGTTAAAAAATGCCAGCCACCTTCGCTTCCAGGTCGTCCGTAACGCTGCACATAGCTTGTTTTTTTATTCTTAGCCAACCCCTCTTTCTCGTTTTCACGAGGGTCGAAACTGATCGCCACAACGTCAAACTCTTTCCCCGCGTTAAAGGATATTCCTTTGAGCGAACCGGTTAAACCGTTCAGAACCTGATTGCAGAGCATCGGGCATTCGTAGTAAACAAGAGCCAGAATGACCGGCTTATCTTTATTAAAATAATCGCCTAATTTAACTGCGGCTCCGTCCTCATTCCGAAATTCCGTCTCGAGCGGGAGCTGTTCGCCAAGTTTTTGCTCGATGCCGACATTGTTCAAAGCTGGCGGCAAGCCGTTGCTTGAAGTTTGATTCGGATCGTAGGTTTTCGGCGCGTAAAGCGGCGAATTGTAATGCTCGGTTTTCTGCGCCGGAACAACGGCGCAGACCGATATTATTATGGCTAAAGCAAAAAGTGTCAGCCTTGTAACTGCTTGATTTGCCGAACTTTTTTTCATTTCTTTAATTACCTTATTTGATGAGATTTTACTTCTATTGGTTCTCATCAAATTCTTCTACAAATGGGACAAAAGCCTTTATTTTATTTTCTCCGACGGCACTCTGCCCGCGCTCGAATCCGACATTTTCAAACGGGATTCCAGTAAAAGATTTTGCCCTTGTTGCTGCGCCGCAGGAGCCGGAGCGCCTGCCGTTTGCTGTAAATATTTTTCCTTCGCCTGCTCGATCGGCAGTGTAACAACCGTTCCGGTTCCCGGATGTCTCTGTCCGTTTCTCCAGATATTTTCCCACTGCTGACGAAGCTCCCAATACTCCGATTGCGGCGCTCTTAATTCAAGATTGACGCGCCCGTTTTCCGAATCCACGCCGAAACCCGGTGCCGCCTGCAAGCGCGGTTCAGGCGGAAGGCGTTCTCTTTCGTTCATCATCATCGGATTATTCGAAGCCTTTGACTCTCTCGCCTGATCCTCCAGTACGTTTTGCAGCACCCACATCAATCCGAAAGAGATGATAATCAGCAAAGCCAGTCCGATGCTGAAATAAATGATGCCGCGCAAGCCGATCAGGTTCTGCTCATACGGCTTGCCGTAATCTATAAATGATTTCTCGTGTTTTGTGCTTCCCATAACTTTTTCAATTAAGAATTACGAATTTCAAATTACGAATAACGATTGCGAATAAAGAAACATAATCGTAATTCGTAATTCGTAATTGTTAATTTGTAATTATCAATGTCCCTTTCCGTGTTCAATCGCATTAGCCAGATATGGATCGTTTACCGGAACAATCGGACGACTCAACAATTGTCCGAAATAAAACCAGAGCCAGATTCCGCCGACCGCGAGCGGCGCAACGATGTCCATCCAGCTAAAGCTGGCAAAAAGTTCGAGGGCTTTTCCGTGACTCGAAATTCGCGGATTCGGACTGATCAAATAGAACACGTCCACCCCTCTCAAAACCAGTATGAAAAGCGCCAGAGTCGCCAGCCATTTAGCTCTCATTTTAACGTCGCGCGTCAGCAAAACTAAGAACGGAAACGCAAAGTGAAACAAGATCAAAATCGCTCCGATTACGCCCCAACCGCCTCTTAAACGATACAGATACCACGGCGTTTCTTCGGGTATATTGCCCGACCAGATAATCAAAAACTGAGAAAAATTAAAATACGCCCAGACCATCGTCAGCGCAAGCATCAATTTTCCCAAATCGTGAAAATGACGTTTGCCGACAACGCGATTGAGCGGCGGCAAATTAGCCAGTAAAGCCAAATTCGCGACGACGAAACAGAAACAGCTCAATCCCCACCCGGCAACGAAAAGAAATCCGTACATCGTTGAAAACCAGTGCGGATCGAGCGTCATCACCCAGTCAATCGCGGCAAACGAAACGACCAACACGAAAAAGACCATTGTCGGACCGGAAAACTTCGAAGAATCGGCTAAAAGCTTCTCCGCGCTGTCGAAATCCTCCGCCTGATCTTGCTGCGCCGACCATTTGTTCAGGAAATGAGCCATTAAATACCATAAAATAAAGTATAAAACGGCGCGAAACATCCACCAGCCGACGCTCAGATACGGTTGACGCTGCTGAATTATCGGATCATCCATTATGTGCGTCCACTCATACATAAAAGTGACGCCGAACAGTATCGGAAGAAACAAAATGAACAACAGCGGAATAGTGCGCGAGCCGGCTTCTAAGATTCGGCGCGTTACGACGCCCCAGGCTCCACCCGTCAAATACTGCAGAATCAAAACGCCGAGACAGCCGATTCCGATGCCGCACCAAAATATAAACCCTAAAAGCCACGACCTAAGCGCTTGTTCGCGCTGTTCGGGAAAGATCACCGCGATTACTAAAATTACGATTGACAACACGCCGCCGATGCCGAGCGCGAACGTGCGCCAGCGGCTGATGTCTTCGGGTGCTCGATAATCATCAAAATTTGTCATTTATCTCGCCCCTCCCTGTGTATTTGCCGCGTTGTTAGCATTAGGCGAAGTTGTCGGAACGGCGCTCGTATTTGTCCCGTTTGCCGGATTTGTTTGATTATTAGCAGTCATTGTTGCGTTTCCGTTCGGATTTTGGCTGACCTGCAAAGCCCGAATATAAGCTACTATTGCCCACCGGTCGGCGACCGGAACTTGATGAGCATAAGAATTCATTTTGCCCCAACCGTTTGTTATGACATCGAAAAAATGTCCGTCCGGCGCATTCCGCAATCGGTCGTCGTGATACGTCGGCGGCTGCGGATAGCCGCGGCGAACAATCATTCCATCGCCGTTTCCGACCGGTCCGTGGCAAACAATACAGTAAATGTTGTAGCGTTCCTGCCCGCGATCCACCAATTCTTTTGTTACGGGAACGGGAATTTTTGCAACCGCATCGGGAAACGTTGAAACCAGATTATTTCCTGACGCATCTGTCGTTGTCTGCTGTGCGGGCGCAGCGGCGTTCGGATTCGGATTATCTATTTTCCCCGTGTAGAAAGCCTTATTGTCGCGCAGATTACCGCGCGACACGGTGCCTTCGGGCAAATCGCGCGACGCTCGTTTATCCGCAAAAAAATCGCTTTGTTTATAATATTTATAGCGCGGCTGATCCTGCATATCCGACCGGCAGCCAATCGCCATCAAGCAGAAAGCAGCGAGCAGTAGACAGCAGACAGTTTTGCTCACCGTCCGCTTTTCACTATTCTTCGACATCGAAAACCTCCTGCGGATTCAAACTTTGCATAAAACGTCTCGTTTCATCGTAATCGAATTTCGGGTCTTTTGTTTCAATCAACAAAAAGAACTTTTCTCGCGTCGCTAGCGCAAATCGCGGAACGTTGAAAACCGGATGATAAGGCTGCGGCAACCCGTTCAAAAAAAGCATCCCGAAAACCGCCGCGAAACCGGCAAATAAAATCGTTAATTCAAACGACGGCGGGATAAACGACGGCAAACTGAAATAAGGACGACCGCCGACGATTATGGGGTAATCGTAAACGTGAACGAACCACTGAAGACCGATACCGGTCAAAAGCCCCGCGATGGCTCCGGCAAAAACCAGATACGGCAAAATACTCCGCTTGATGCCGAGCGCTTCGTCCATTTCGTGAATCGGAAACGGTGAAAAAGCGTCGGTTTTTTTATATCCGGCATCGCGCACTTTTCGCGCCGCTTCGACGACTTCGGTCGTCGTGTCGAATTCCGCCATTATTCCGTAAATTTTTCTGTCCATAATTTTTTTGCTTTGTAGTCAGCCGTCTTTGCTGGCATTCGGCTAGACACGGGTGAGTTGCCTTATACTCCGAATGCGGGCAAACACGGTTGACTACAAAATCAATTTCATAAAACCTTAACTCTCTCTATCCTGCGCCACCAAAACTCCGTCGCTGATGTTGTCGTGATGATGTCCTTCAACGTGGGCTTCCGGCAAAAGCGTGCGCACCTCGAAAATCGAAATAATCGGTAAAAATCGGACGAAAAGGAAAATCAGAGTGAAAAAGAAACCGATTGTTCCGAGAAACATTGACCAATCGAAAACGGTCGGCGAATACATCGCCCACGATGACGGCAAAAAGTCTCTGTGCAAGCTCGTTACGATGATAACGAAACGCTCGAGCCACATACCGATGCTGACGACGATAGAAATCAAGAAAAGCCAGAACTCGCTTTCTCTGAATCGCTTGAACCAAAGCAATTGAATCGAAAGTCCGTTGCATAAAATCAAAAGCCAGTACGACCACCAGTAGGGACCGGTCCAAGTTCGGTTTTTGATCATAAAAACTTCGTATTGCGCCGCGCTGTACCAACCGAAAAACGCTTCCATCGCGTATCCATAACAAACGATTAATCCGGTCGCGAGCATTACCTTACCCATCAAGACAAGATGCCTGTGAGTGATAAAATCCTGCATTCTGTACCAGTGGCGAAGCGGAATACAAAGAATCAAAACCATCGCAAATCCGGCAAAAACCGCGCCCGCGACGAAATACGGCGGAAAGATCGTCGCGTGCCATCCGGGAAGCTGAGCGACCGAGAAGTCGAAACTGACGATTGAGTGAACCGAAAGCACGAGCGGCGTAGAAATTCCGGCTAAAAGCAAATACGCAATTTCGTAACGATGCCAGTGCCGCGCCGAACCGCGCCATCCCCAGGAAAGCGTCGCATAAACGAATTTAAAGTATTTATTTTTTGCACGGTCGCGCAATGTTGCGAAATCAGGAATCAAACCAACATACCAGAAAAGAAGCGAAATCGTCGCGTAAGTCGAAACCGCAAATACGTCCCACATCAAAGGAGAACGAAATTGAGGCCACATTCCCATCGTATTCGGATACGGGAAAAGCCAGTAGGCGAGCCACGGGCGACCAGTATGCAAAAGCGGAAAAAGCCCGGCGCAGGCAACGGCGAAAAGCGTCATCGCCTCGGCAAAACGGTTGATAGACGTTCGCCATTTTTGATTTAAGAGCAGCAAAATAGCGGAAATCAACGTTCCGGCGTGACCGATACCGATCCACCAGACGAAGTTGATGATATCAAACGCCCAGCCGACCGGTTGGTTATTACCCCAAATTCCGATACCCGTCGTAACCAAGTAAAGAATCGTGAACAAAAGTATCTGAGCGATTAGAAACGCGATAGCGAACCCGACGAACCAACCGAACGGCGTTCTTTTCTTCAATGTAACGTCGCCGATTCTATCCGATACGGTAGCCAGCGTGTGATCGCCTTCGACCATCGGCGGAAAAATTCGCCTTTGTATTTCCTTCAAATTCCGTGTATTTTGCATATTTTTCCCGTCAAATCTTAATGAGTAGATTCAGTCGGCTCTCCTTGTCCTTCGTCCTTCGTTTCCGGCGAATGATTATTCGGTAACGCTAACGGCACATAATCCGGCATTTGCTGATTTTGATTTTTCAAAGTCGCCAGATAAGTCAAACGCGGTTGCGTATTTAATTCATTTAACAAAGCATAATTACGCGGATCTCTCTTTTGTTTAGCTACGAGACTGTTCTGCTCGTTCAAATCGCCGAAAGAAAACACGTCAGTCGGACAAGCTGCTTGACAAGCCGTCAATATTTCTCCGTCGCGCACGTCGCGTCCGTCTTTTTCAGCTTCTATTCTCGCCGCCGCGATGCGCTGTGTGCAGAAAGTGCATTTTTCCATTACGCCGCGGCTGCGAACCGTCACTTCAGGGTTACGCATCAATTTATACTGCGGGGTGTTCCAATCCTGATAAAGCAGAAAATTAAAACGTCTGACCTTATACGGACAGTTATTGGAGCAATAACGGGTTCCGACGCAGCGGTTGTAAACCATATCATTCAAGCCTTCGGCGCTGTGCACCGTCGCGTGAACCGGACAGACCGGTTCGCACGGCGCCAGCTCGCATTGTTGACAGAGCATAGGCTGGAAATGCGGACCTTTCGGCTTATTAATATCGTCACCTGTGTAATAAGCGTCAATTCTCAGCCAGTGCATTTCGCGGCTGCGCTCGACCTGTTCCTTACCGACCACAGGAATGTTGTTTTCCGCCTGGCAAGCGATAACGCAGGCATTGCAGCCGACGCATTTGTTCATATCAACGGTCATTCCCCACTTGTTGCCGTTGTAATCGTAGCGCGGATACATTGACTCATCGTAATGCTCGGCTTGCTGCCACTTTTCCGGATGTTGCTTGAATTCGTTAAGTTCGGCAATGCGAATAATATCGCGCCCTTCCATATTGAAGTGCGTCTGTGTCGAAGCGATTACCGTCTGCGCGCCGGTTTCCTTTATATCGCCGCTTCCGTAACTCAATGCGTCCGAACGCCGCACGTCGAAAGCGTTGTAACCCAAACCGGTTCCGACTCGCCCGGCGCGAGACCGCCCGTAGCCCATAAAAATAGTGATAGCGTCGTCGGGCTGACCCGGAACAATCCAAACGGGCACATCTTTTTGAATTTCGAGCCCCTGGTAGCTTAACCTGACCAAATCGGAAAATAAGTTTCCGCCCTTTGTGTTGATAAAGCTTGTTCCTTCTTCCGCGCCCGTATAAGGATTATATTCTCTGCCTTGATTCAATCTTAATCTTTCCGCGGTTCGCGGGCTGATGAAAGCCACATTATCCCAAGTCACCTTTGTCAGAGGCTTCGGCAGTTCTTGCAGCCAGGCATTATTGGCGAAGCGCCCGTCGTAAATGCTCGGGTCTTTTCTGATCGAAACTTCCAGTGCGCCCATCACAGCCGGCTTGGCTTCGGGCTGGCTTAAAAATGCCGGGTTTACAGAAACGGTTTTAAGCGACGCCGCCGAATTCGGAATAAATCCGTTATGAACGATACTGCGCCATTTGTCTTCAAAATTATTAGCCGCAGACGCCGCGCCCGGCTGCGCGGGAGGCGCGGTTTGTGCCGGAGCAGCGGTCGCGTTTTGATTTCGAGCCGCCTCATTCGTCAGGCTTTGTCCGGGCGACTGCATTTGCTGCGCCTGAGCGGTCGAAGCCGGAACGTTTTGATTTTGCGGTATGCCGGTTTGAACGCCGGATGCGCCGACGTTGTTTCCCCCAGCGTTATTACTCGAAGCGTTATTGATGCTGCCGTCATTGTTGCCGCCGCTGTTACTGTCTTTGACTCTGTTGCCGCCTATAATAGCAGCAGTCGCGGGAAGCGGCGCGTTTATATTGATATTCTGCGTCTGCCAGAAATCTCGAATAATGTTGTAATCCGTTTTGTCGAAATTTTCGCGAAAGAAAACCTGCGCGACTTCATAAATGCTTTTGCTTTCATAAAGCGGCTCGATAAGCGGCTGCGTAAGCGTTACCGTTCCGTCGTAAGCGCGCGCGTCGCCCCACATTTCGAGGTAATGTTTTTCGGAAACGTGCCAATGACAAAGCTCGGCGGTTTCATCTACGTGCTGACCGAGATGAATGCGCAACGGAATATTGTTCATCCGCTCGGCGTTCAGCTTCAAATCAACCGGCGTGCTGTAAACCGGATTTCCGCCTAATATGACAAGGGTTCTTACTCTGCGAGCATCTATATCGGTGATAAGCTCACGCAATTGCTCGATTTGAGTTTTTTCAGGAAACGGAACGAACGGATCGGCGTAAACGACCGTTTGTCCGACGTTTCCCAAAGCGCCGTTTATAGCGTGCGCGATTGCGTGTACCGTCGGCGATTGAGTTTCGCCTGCAACGACGACAGAACGACCGCGAGATGCCTGCAAATCTCTTGCCGCTGCTGCGACCCACTCGACTATTTCCGGTGGCAATCCGGTCGGTGCCGACGCGCCGGCAACTCCGACTGCGGCAGCGAATGCTTTGGCGACTTCGCTGACCTGACTCGGTTTGACCGGCAGGCGGTGATCGGCTTTCGCGCCTGTCACGGTCATTGTGGATTCGACGGTATAGAGGCGATTGATGTCCTGCTTTTCCTCGTTGAAGGTGCGGGCTTTCGCGTAATCCTTCATATAGCGGACGTTAAAATCGTTAAAAATGTCAGTGTCAAGCGTCAAGATTTTATCGGCTTGATCAAATCTATAAATCGTCTGCACGGGCGTGCCGAAAGCCATTCGAGCGCCCATCATCGCCGTGTCGTTATTAATCGGTTCGTATTGAATCCATCTCGCATTCGGCAATTCGGTCAAAATTTGTCGGAATTGCGCGATTAACGTCGGCGATGTGACCGTTTCGGTCATAAATCTGACGCCTGCGCCGCCGTCCGCGCGATTCGCGTCAACGACCGCGCGGATTTGCGTTACAAAATTCTGCCAGGTCGAAGGCGTTCCGCGAAACAGAATTTCCTGCGAGCGATCCGGGTCGTACATACTCAAAAGCGAGGCTTGCGACCAGAGATCGGTTGAACCGAGCGTTCCGGGATGCTCAGGATTTCCTTCAATTTTAATCGGGCGACCGTCGTAGGATTCGCCCAAAAGTCCGTTGGCGATTCCGCCGAGCGTCATCGCGGTAGCGAAAAACAAAGGCTTGCCCGGATAAATCAGCTCGTTCTGACGAACGTACGGAACAATCTTTTCAGACGGTTGAATAACGCATCCGCTCAAACCGGCGAGGGCTAAAGACGCGCCCATCACTTTTATAAAATTGCGGCGGCTCAGTGAATTGTCCCACTCGTCGGCGTGATTCGGATATTCTTTTTTAATGAACTCGGCAAATTCCGGCGTGTCGGCATATTCTTCGACGCTTCGCCAATATTCTTTTCCGCTCTGCGCTAAAATCTGTTTGCGCAATGATGCAAAGTTCTGCTTTTTGTCTTTGCTAGGCATTTTTATTTTTAATTCCTCAATTTTTACAGATGTCCTAATTTAAGATAAACAGGAAGTCATATTTTTTACCGACTTCCATTGTCCGACACCTGAAATCTATCTGTGACACGTCGAACAGCTCGTCAAAATCTGCGGGCTGCGGATGTATTTAATTTTTTCATCAACTTCTCTTTGCTGTTCCGGCGTTATCTGGGACGGATTCCAAGAAGTATTATAGATTTCCGATTTAGGACGAATATTCTGCGACGGATCGCGGTGACAAGACAAACACCATTCCATTTGCAGGGTATTGACCTGATAAACAGCTGGCATATTCGAAATATCGCCGTGACAGCTCGCGCAGCCGACGCCTTTGTTAACGTGAATGCTGTGATTGAAATAAACGTATTCGGGAAGATCGTGAACTCTTTCCCACTCAATCGGCTTATTGTCGCGGTAACTCGCCCGAATCGGCTCTAAATACGGACTGTCAGACCATAATTGGTTATGACAATTCATACAGGTCTGCGTCGGCGGCATTCCGGCGCTCGCCGTCGTTTCCACCGTCGAGTGACAATAACGGCAATCAATTCCGTCGTCGCCCGAGTGGTGTTTGTGACTGAACTGAACCGGCTGCTGCTTTTCGACGTATTTTCCGGTCAAATAAGAAGACCGCGCGATCTGCGTGTAAGCAAAGAAAACTCCGCCCGCCAAAACGACGACGGCGATCATGCTTATTCTGGCTATATTATTTGCGCTTTTATGAAAAAATTGTGCCATTTTAACTCTCTCGAAACCGAAAATCTGCAAACGATAAGGTTTTTCGTCCGACTCGCAGATTACAAAAATATCCGTGTCGCTTCGCCCCTCGCGAACCGACGAACTCATCAACAAAATAAGAAGAGCGTTATAAAACTATTTTTCAAGTTTACCGAATATCACGAATTCCGCAAATTCAACACTACACAATAATTTCTTTCTCCCTACTTGTGCAAGTTTTCACTAAATTAGTTTAACTGATAAGGCAAATTAATTATTTCAATTTACAAAAGTTCCTTTGTGTTGCTTTGCCGAACGACCGAAACTTCGGGAAAGATTGAAAATACAGTGCCCGTTTGGGCGCTTTAAGTGTTTGTATTAGGTGATGACTCAAAAAATCTCTATTTGAATAAACCTCTTCCCTCGCTCGTCTTTGCAACAGAATCTAATAATTTTATCTAATCAATCTAACCTAAACCGATTCATTCGCCAAAATTGCGACGCCGACGGCAGATGCGTTTTCGCCGAGCGCGCCTTCGACGATTCGCGCCGTTTCAAACGAAGGCGCGAACGAAAGATCGCGGGCGCGGGCAATTATCGCGTCCAAAACCAAATGCTCGGCTTCCATAATCTCGCCGCCGACGACAATTCTTTCGATATTCAAAAGATTTATCACTCCCGCAATCGCCGTTCCGACATACGCGCCGGTTCGCCAAAGCATCATCTGCGCGAAATCGTCGTTGTTTTTCGCCTCCCGCACGATATCGCTGAGAGCTATGCTGTCTTCCGACAAACGACTCAGTGAAGAAGTGCTGTCCTGATGAAAACGATTGCGCGTACGGCGAATGATATTTGAAGTCGAAGCGACATCTTCAAGCCGCATTCCGTCGGAATTCACGGCAATATAACCGAATTCTCCGGCGAAACCGGACGTGCCGCGCCATATTTTTCCGTCGAAAATAAACGCGCCGCCGACGCCTCTGCCAAGCGTGGCGTAAAACATATTACTGCTTCCGCGTCCAGCACCGAGCTTATATTCGCCGTAAGCCGCCGCGTTCGCGTCGTTTTCAATCGTGATTTTAGCACCCGTAGCCGACTCAATTTCGCTCAACAAATCAATTTCCGAGTGTTCGGGAATATAAGTGGAAAAAGCAACCTGTTTCGTATCCTGACGAACGAGTCCGGGAACGGCGAGCCCGATTCGGTCAAAATTTCCGAAATGTTTATGCAATTGATTTATAAACTCGGCGAGCTGCGGAAGATTGAGTCGTGAAATGTCGGATAAAACCTTGTGCGTGCCGAGAAGATTTCCGTTAGCGTCGAGACAAACGGCTCTAAATGCCGAATATGAGATTTCGACACCGATGAGTTTTCCTCTATTTTCCGAGGGTTCGCTTGTCATTTGAAAATCCTCAATTTTAAACTTTTGGCTAGAAACTAACGAGGATTTTAGACACTCGCCCGAAAAGTGTCAAATCGAGTTTTCAAGGCATTTAGAAATTATTTTTTAATTTACGGACTAATAAATCCGGCATTTGAAAGCGGCATCAAAATCGAGAAAGATTAAAGCAAACCAAACGAGCTTTTGAACATCGGAAATATTATCCGGTTTTTTTCAATTCGGTTTCCCGCGTGTTTGTTTATAATTCTTATAATTATGAAAAAGAGATATTTATTTTCATTGTTCGTCGGTTTGTTTCTCTGTGCTTTGCTGTCAGTTCTGAGCTTAACGAAAACTGATATTTACGGGCAGAGTTCCGAAGTTTCCGCGATTGCCGGAAAAACTGAATTCGCGGCTCCGAAAAGCGCCGTAAAAAAAACAAATTCGGTTTTGCCCGCAAATTTAATGACGGCGGCGAATGAAAACAGAATACTCAAAAACAACCTCGCCTGGACATTCGGCGCCAAAGCGCAGCGCGGCTGGTACATTTATGTTCCTTTAATCCAGCAAACCATCGGCACCGAAGCCGACGCGGAAACGCCGGAATTCGCGCAGGCGGTTTCATTCTGGCAAAGTAAATTCGGACTTACTTCATCTGGCAGACTCGACAGTGAAACCCTGATGAAAATGGTCGAATTTTGGCAATCTCGGCGTTTGAAAAGCAACCGTTATCCGTCGGAAGGAGAATTGTTAACAGCACCGATTTCAAATTTTTACGATCCGTCGCGCCCGGCGGAGCTTCTGCAAGTCGAGCGCGAAACTTACGAAGCTTACAAAAAAATGGTCGCGGCGGCGGCAAAAGACCTCAAATTGAAAACCGATGCTAACGGCGAACTCGCGCCGGACGAACAGTTTCTACGAATAGTTTCTTCTTTCCGTTCGCGCGAATATCAGGAAAAACTTCGCCGCGCTTCGCCGCATTCGGGAAGCGCCGGTTTAGCAGTCAACAGTCCGCATTTCACCGGACGCGCGCTCGACATCTACGTCGGCGGCGAACCGACAATCACGAAAGACCCGAATCGCGCTCTGCAGTCGCAGACGCCGGCTTACAAATGGCTCGTCAAAAACGCCGAAAGATTCGGTTTTTACCCGTATTATTACGAACCCTGGCACTGGGAATACGTGCCGAATCGAAACCGGGAAATCAAATAACTTCAAAGGACAAAACGCTTCTAAAATAATACAGAAAATCGGCGACAACGACGAGTAAATATTGAAAATAAACTCGTCGTTGTCGCCGATTTTCCGTGTTATTTTCTTTTTCTGTTATCGCTCGTATAACTTAACGCTTCGCCCTTGCTCTTTTCGTATTTTTCGCCGCGCCGGTCTGAGTCACAACAGCCATTTTTTGCCCGTTGGTGATAGCTTTTCCCGCTTCTATATTTTCGACGCTGACAACATATTTAGTTTTTCCGATTGCCTGCGCCAGCATTTTTTTCAACATTAAGTCCGTCAATTCCGATGTCTGCACGCCGCTCGTTTTTAGTTCGGCGAGAAGTCTTTCAGCGGTATTGGTTTTGCGGTCGTAGATGTCCGGGTAAATATAAAGTTTGCCGCCTTCAACGACCAGAGTATCGTAAGTCAGTTCGACCGGAATTACCGGCTCCAAATCAGCCGAAAGCATTTTTTTTGACCGCTTAGCTTCGGCGATTTCCTGCGGCGAAACCGGAAGCGCACGCGCCGCGACGATTTTTTCCGCCAGATCATACAAATCCGCCTGCATCACGCGCACGCAGCCGTGCGAAACCAGACTGCCTAAATCCTGCACGCCTTTCGCCTGATGAATCAGATAACCGTAACCGAGCGAAATTTTCAGCTTGCCGAGCGGATTGCGCGGATCGGTCGGCAAAACAACTTCACCCGGTTTTACTTTTGAAGACGCCTCGATCCAATCGCTCGAAGGCGGAATCCAAACCGGGTTCCAGTCAATTCTCGACGCTTCTCGAAAGCCGATATAAACCGGATAATCCTTCATCCCGACGCCAATCGGATACGTTTTCACTTCCCTTCCGTTTTGCCAGAGCGTCATCTGAAATGCCGGAACGTTAATCGTAATCTTTAAATTTTCTTCGCCTGCGGCAAGCGCCGTTTTCACGATTTTGCCGCCGGTTAATTTGTCGGAACGCGCCGAGTCGCGCCGCATATCCTGAACGTATGTCTGCGCCGAAACCGTGCCGAACGAACCGCACGCGAGCAATAAAAACAGTATTATTTTTGCAGAATATTTATTGCTTTCAAATAAAATCATATTAAACAAATTAGCAATTTTCACGGCTATTTGTCGCTTGTACAGACTAAAAAGTTGTATCGGTTTTGCCCGCCTCCGGCGGCGAACGGCGACGATCCGGCGACCCGACTTATTTCAGCTATAATGTTTTTCTTTGACGAACAGGCGCGAGAAAGTTAATCTTTTGAGAGCGTTTATAAAGATGAAACGCTTCTATCGAACCGATTCTCTATGGAACATCTTTCCCAATTAATCGAGCAATACGGTATTTACGCCGTTTTCGTGCTGTGCACGGTCGAAGGCGATATAACGCTTTTGATTTCGGGCGCGATGGCTCACGGCGATTTTTTCGGAAAATACAGTTTCTGGCGCGTTTTCCTCGCCGGAACGCTCGGCGGCATTGTCGGCGATAACGTCGCTTATTTTATCGGGCGAATGTTTCGCAAAACCATCAAAGATTACGGTTTTTACAAAATGGCTCGCCCGCGCATCGAGCGGCTGATTGAAAAATTCGGCAACTTCGCTCTTATTATCTCCAAATACATCTACGGCATACGGGCGGCGATGTGTCTGTTTTACGGCATCGGCAGAATGCGGTATCTGCGCTTTTTGACGCTCGACGTGATTAGCTGCGTTATCTGGTCGTTTATGCTTTCGAGCATCGGTTATTTTTTCAGCGGCGCGATTTCCAGCATCGTCGGCGATTTTAAACAAATCGGCGTCGCGCTCTTCTTTGTCGTTCTGATCGGCATCATTATCTTTTTCGTGGTCGAAAGATACTGGCTGTCGGAAAAGATCGAAGACGTAAATCCGGAAACGCTTCATAAAATCGAGGAAAAAATTCACAAGGTCGAAGAAGTGGCGCAGGAAAAACTGCACGACATAGGCGAAAAATTCCATCTGACCAACGCGCCCAATCGAGAAGAAAAACATCCCGAAGAATCAATCGCGCCGCAAAAGGAAACGTCGCAGGCGGCGAAAAAATAATTTCTCAACTATTCATTTTCCTTTGACTTACGTTAATATATTCAGTCGCTACTGACTTTATTTAATCTGAAACACCAAATTTAAGAGGAAAAAATTAAGTGATAATCGAATCATCCGCTCCGACCAGAGTTGATTTGGCGGGCGGAACTATTGATATTCCGCCGCTTTTTTTATTTCACGAAGGCGCGGCGACCGTAAACTTCGCCGTTAATTTAATGGCGCGCTGCCGCATCGAAACGCGTTCGGACGATGTAATTTATCTGGAATCAATAGATCGCGGCGTAAGTTTTGAGACTACGCTCGATCATTTCGGCGAATTAAAAAATGAACCCCGTCTCGAACTGCTCTCAAAACTCGTTTATTTTTTCAAACCCGAAACCGGTTTTAATATGATTACCGAATCCGAGGCTCCGGCGGGCGCGGGACTTGCCGGTTCTTCGACGCTGAATATCGCTTGCATCGGCGCGTTAAATCGACTAGTCGGAAATCGTTATTCGCCGGAAAAGTTTATTCCGATTGCCGCGAATGTCGAATGCCAGGTAATCCGCGTTCCGACCGGATTTCAGGATTATTTTTCGGCGCAGTTCGGCGGAGTTTCGGCGATTCATTTTCGCCCCGATGGAATGCAGCGCGAAGCTCTCGACGTTGACACGGAAACTTTGCAGCAGCGCGTCGTCGTAATTTACACGGGCGAGCCGCGCAATTCGGGCACGAACAATTGGGAAATGACGAAACGCCACATTGACGGCGACCGCGAGATTTTCGATATTTTTGAAGGAATTCGCGATTCGTCTTTGAACTTGCGCGAAGCTCTGTTAAACAGCGATTGGAATGCCGTCGGCGAAATTTTATTCAAAGCGCATCCGCACCGAAAACGGCTTGCGCCGAACATCACCACGCCGAAAATGGACGAGCTGATCGAAATCGCTTACGCGCACGGCGCCGTCGGGGCGAAAGTTTGCGGCGCGGGCGGCGGCGGCTGTATCGCGTTTTTCTGCGAAGAAGGACGCAGCGCAGTCGTCGAAGCGGCGCTTGCCGGAGAAGAAGCCGTCGAAGTTTTGGATTGGCAGCTTTCGCCCGAAGGATTAACCGTCAACGAATTGTAAAGAAAATTATTGCGAGAACAGCAAAATGATTTATTAAATGATTGAGCGTTTCTCGACACAAAGTAAGAAGTTTTTTAATTTTAAAATAACGCGGCAAACCTGATTTTAGTTTCTAACTTCCAAAAGAGGCTTTTCTCTCCCAAATTCTTTTTTAGGAGAAAACATAAATGAGAAAAACAATTCTTTTAACGTTATTTGTAATTATAACATTCAGCTTCACGGCTTTCGGTCAAAATGCCGAATATGCATCTTCGCGATTAAACAATTATTCAAACCAGTTGAAACGGCGCACGGTTGATTTGGCTGATCGGACTACCCGGCGATTGAACGGGTATTCGGTCACGCGCGCCGACATCGAAGAAGCCTTTCTCGCTTCGCAGATGGACGCGAGCGCCGGTCTTTTCGCCCAAATGATCAGCGACAACCGCCGCGCTTCGGAACTTCGCGACGCCGCGTTTTTCCTGAACGATCTAGCGCGCCGCGCGCCGAATTACGGCTCAAACAGTTATCTCTGGCGCGACGTACAAAATTCGCTCAACGACATTAGTCGAGAGCTCGGCAATTCGCCCGGCAACGGCGGAAATAACGGCGGAAATAACGGCAACAATCAACAAATAATCGGACGCGTTTACTGGCGCGGAACAGTTGACGACCGCGTTCAGCTCGTTATCAGAGATCAAAATTTGCGCGTTCAGACCATTTCCGGCAGAAGCTATCCAGACGGAAATTACAATTTTACGGCGGCTTTGCCTTCGAGAAGAGTTTCGGTTGACGTGAACAAACAAAAAGGTCGCGGAAACGTGCGCGTCATACAACAACCGTCGCGCGATAATGATTTTACGACGGTAGTCGAAATAACTGACGAAGGAAACGGCGCGAAGGAATACGAATTGGAAATCTTCTGGCGCAGAGATTAATCAGCAGCGTTTTGCCGACTTTGAAAAATAAAAAGCCGGAAATTTACACAGTCCGATTCAGCTAAATGTATAAATCAGTTGATTGTTCTATAAAAATTTCCGGCTTTTTATTTACTCATTTTTTGCGATCGAATTTGTCAACGAACGGAAAATATCGCGACCGTCGTTGGAACCGAGAAGCTCTTCGCAGGCTCTTTCCGGGTGCGGCATCATTCCGACGACGTTTCTGTCCAGATTACAGATTCCCGCAATATTGGCGCGCGAGCCGTTCGGGTTTGCTTCACCGGTAACTTCGCCGCTTTCGTCACAGTAACGAAAAACGATTTGATTGTTTTCTTCCAACGAATCGTATGTTGCGTCGTCGCAAACGTAATTTCCTTCGGCGTGAGCAATCGGTATCGAAAGCACTTTTTCTTCCTTAATCTCACGCGTAAAGGGCGTGTTGACGTTTTCAACCTTGATGTTGACGTGCTTGCAGATGAAATGAAGATTTTCGTTGCGAATCAGCGCGCCGGGAAGAAGTCCGGCTTCGCAAAGAATCTGAAAACCGTTGCAGATGCCGAAAACGTATTTTCCCTGCGCGGCAAACTCTTTGACTGACTGCATCACGGGTGAAAACTGCGCCAGCGCTCCGGCGCGAAGATAATCGCCGTAGGAAAATCCGCCTGGAATGATAACGGCGTCGTAACCGCTCAAATCGGTTTGCTTGTGCCAGACGAAATCAACCGGCTGACCGACGTGCTTTGAAATAACGTGATAAGCGTCGTGATCGCAATTTGAACCGGGAAAAACAATAACTCCGAATTTCATATAAGTGGTAAACGGTAAGTGGTAAATGGTAAGTGAAGGAAAAGTGTTCTCCATTTACCACTATTTAATTATTTCAACTCTGTAATCTTCGATGACCGGATTCGCCAAAACGTTTTTAGCGATTTTTTCAGCCGTTTCTTTCGCGGCGATTTCGGAAAGTTCCGAATCGAGCGCGATTTCAAAATATTTTCCCTGCCGAATGTCCTGAATCTGATCGAATCCGAGCAGTTCGACGGAATGGTGAATAGCTTTTCCCTGCGGATCGAGAACGCTCGGTTTCAGCGTGACGTAAACTTTTGCCTTCATAATATTTTATTTGTTTCACTAAAATAAATTACAGATTTTTACGCAATTTCTTGAGTTACGCAACGTCTTGTGTTAGATTTCACGCTAATTTCATTTAGCTTTCCGCAATATTTCAAATTTACAATTCTTAGGAGAATCGAAAAAATATGCAAAATATGAACGGTAAAACCGCTCTCGGACTAGACAGTAATGTCGGCGCGCTGATCTGTTATTTAGGAAATCTCGTTTGCGCCTTAGGTTTAATTTACAGCATCATCGTGCTTGTTACCGACAAAACGAACAAACTGCCGCGCTTTCACGCAATGCAATCTATTCTTTTATCAGTTACCGGTATTATCGTTGCAATAATCGTTAATATTGTTGTCGGCGTCGCAATTGCGGCTGACTCCGGCATTCTGGCAACTTTAGGCTCACTGATTTATTTTGTTTTTGCACTCGCAATGCTGGCTGCGGTTATTATTTCCGCTATTAAAGCCTATCAAGGACAAATCTTTAAATTACCTATCATTGGCGATCTGGCTGATAACTGGTCGAATTAATTTACAGCTACAACAAAAATAAAAAGAGCAAGTTTAACCGGCTTGCTCTTTTTATTTTTCACCGAAAACTCTGGTAAAAACTTTATCTACGTTTCGCAAATAATGTTTTATATCGAAAACTTTTTCGATTTCCTCAGCTGACAACTTCGCGCGAATTTCCTGATCGTTCAAAACCAAATCTCGATACTCGCCGCCTTCGTCCCAGACTTTCATCGCGTTTCTCTGCGTTAGAATGTAAGCGTCCTCTCGCGAAACGCCTTTTTGCGTTAGGGCGAGAAGAAGTTGCCCGCTGAAAACGAGTCCGCGCGTCAAATTCAGATTTTTCAGCATATTTTCCGGGTAAACGATTAAATTATCTAAAAGCGAAGCCGTTTTCGCCAAAATATAATCGAGCGTTGCGGAAGAATCCGGCAGAACGATTCGTTCGGCGGACGAATGGGAAATATCGCGTTCGTGCCACAGCGCGATGTTTTCCAGTCCGACTATCGAATTCGCCCGAACGGTTCGCGCCATTCCGCAGATTCTTTCCGACAAAATAGGATTTCGCTTGTGCGGCATCGCGCTCGAGCCTTTCTGTCCGGTTTTGAATTTTTCCTGCGCTTCGCGGACTTCCGTTCGCTGCCAGTGCCGAACTTGCAGCGCGATTTTTTCCAGACTCGAAGCGATAATCGCCAGCGTGCAGAGATATTCGGCGTATCTGTCTCTTTGAATCACCTGCGTTGAAACGTCGGCGGCTTTGATTCCTAATTTCGCGCAAACCCTTTCTTCAACATCCGGCGCGAGATGAGCGAACGCGCCGACGGCGCCGCTGATTTTGCCGACCGAAACCGTTTCTTTCGCTTTCTGCAAACGCTCTTTATTTCTCTTAAATTCCGAATACCAAAGCGCCCAGGTCAACCCGAAGCTCGTCGGTTCGGCGTGAATTCCGTGCGTTCTGCCGATTTGCGGCGTGTCTACAAACTCGTAAGCGCGGCGTTTGAGAACTTCCAGAAGCGCGTCAATTTTTTGCAAAAGAATGTCGCACGATTCCTTTAACAAAAGCGCGTTCGCCGTGTCCACAACGTCCGAAGAAGTCAAGCCGTAATGCACGAAACGCGCCGCTTCGCCGATGTTTTCAGCCAGATTCGTAGTAAAAGCGATAACGTCGTGATCGGTGGTTTTCTCGATTTCATTGATTCTTTCGACCGTGAAAGCCGCTTTCGTCTTGATTTCTTCGAGCGCTTCCGGCGGAACGATTCCGTCCTCGGCGTGAACCTCGCAAACCGCAATTTCCACGTCGAGCCATTTCTGAAATTTGTTCTGCTGCGACCAAATCGCGCCCATTTCGGGCAATGTATAGCGTTCAATCATAGAAAGTTAAATTAATAAATTAAAATAGGTTGTAACAGCAAAAAGTTGCTGATTAAAATTGTCATTTCGCTTCGACTATTTTTCTTACGATCCGATAACACCTTTACTGCCGGACGAACTTTCTTCGTCGCGCTGCGGCGCATCTTCCGGCAAATTGTCGGTTTGCTCGCCCAAAATGTCCTGAATATAAATCGTCTGCACCAGAACCATCACAACCGCGAGAATCGGAGTCGCGAGAATCAAACCGACCGCGCCGAATAAAACGGCAAGGGCGAGCTGCGAAACAACGGTCAAAACCGGCGGAAGCTCGACCGTTTCGCGTTCGATGATCGGCGTGACGATATTCGATTCGATTAATTGAACTACGACGAACAAAGCGAGAACGTACAAAGCGCTCGTCGGACTGTTAATAAAAGCTAAAAGTATCGCCGGAACAGCCGATAAAATCGGACCGAAGTTCGGAATAAACGAAAGCAGTCCGGCGATTAAACCGAGCGTTAAGGCGAGCGGAACACCGATAATAGAAAGCCCGATCCACGTCAAAACGCCTATAAAAAGCATCGAACCGCCTTTGCCGATCAGCCACCAGCTCAAGGTTTCGCCGATTTGATATAAAATCTCCCGCACGCGTTTGCGGTTTTCCACGGGAAAGAGTTTGGTGAAGCCTCTGATATACGTTTTCGGCTCGCTCGCCAAGTAGATCGCCAGCAAAATCATCAAAGCGATGTTGGTCAAAGCTCCGACAGTCGTCGAAAAATAACCGCCCACACGCGATAGCAAATTCGAATTATTGATTTTTTGAATTATCTCGCCGGTGTTCGGCACTTGTTCGAGAATCAATCTTCCCCAATTGTAACTTTGTAAATAATTCCTAACGTCTTCCGCCGCTTCCGGCAATTCAGCGCGGAGATTTTTGACCTGGTCGGCGACGCTTGGCGCGAGAAGCCAGATGCTGATACTTAAAATCACGAGAAGCAGAGCGGAAACCAGCAAAACCGAGTAACCCTCAGAAAGACGCAGATAGCGGCGCGAAATGTTTGCCAGACCGTGAAGAAAAATCGCCAGCAAAATCGCGCCGAAAAGCAGCAAGAGCACGTCAACGGCGAAGTAAACCAGCAAAAGACCCAAAAGAACTAATAACACGATGCTCGTCGTGATTAAAACGCGCCTGGCAAAACTTCTTTCGGCTTCTGTTTCTAAAATCATATTTCAATCGGTAGTGAGATGAGCGGCGTTAAAAAAGTGATTTTCTTATGAAATTCGCAATCAATTAAATAATTCCTTTATCAATCAAAAGCTCGGCGTTCAGAATTGCCGAACCCGCCGCGCCGCGCACGGTGTTGTGGCTGAGAGCGACGAAGCGATAATCGAAAACATTGTCGGGAAAAAGCCGCCCGATGGTAATTGTCATTCCGTTGCCCGTATCGCGGTCGAGTCGCGGCTGCGGGCGCGAAGGCTCGTCGCAGAAATCCATAAATTTCGGCGGCGATGAATGAAGACCGAGCGTCGGGAAACTTTGTATTGCTTCTATAACTTCTTCAAATGTCGCCGTTTGCACCAAGTTGACGCGAACCGAAGCGGTGTGACCGTCAATAACGTGAACGCGAAAACACTGCGCTGAAACCGTGAAATCTGCTTTTTCGATCATTCCGTCGGTCAAAACGCCGAGAATCTTCTGCGCTTCTGTTTCGACCTTCGGCTCTTCGCCGGCGATGTACGGCACGACGTTATCGGTAATATCGAGCGAAGGAACTCCCGGATAACCCGCGCCGGAAATCGCCTGCAGAGTTGTGACAATTACCGATTCGACACCGAAGCGGCGATGCAAAGCGGCGAGCGGCGGCGCGAAGCTGACGACGGCGCAATTCGGATTCGTAACGATAAAGCCTTTGTCGAATCCGCGTTTTCGCTGCTGAACTTCGATCAATCCTAAATGATCGGCGTTTATTTCCGGTATTAAAAGCGGAACGTCCTCGTCCATCCGGTAACTCGAAGAATTGCTGATGACGGCGTAACCGGCGCGCGCGAACGCTTCTTCGGTTTCGCGCGCGACCGGCGACGGAAGACTCGAAAAAACGATTTCGCAATCGAGCGGCGGAGCAATCGGTTCTACGATGATGCGCTTGACCTTTTCCGGCATCGAGCCGGGAAGTTTCCAAGCGCAGGCTTCGGAATACGGTTTTCCCGACGAACGGTCTGACGCGGCGAGCGCCGTTATTTCAAATTGCGGATGATTTTCCAGTAATTGAATGAATCTCTGCCCGACCGTTCCGGTCGCGCCTAAAATTCCGATGCGATATTTTTTGCTCATTGATAAAGTTATAAAGATAAAATAATCTTCAATTTAACCTTGAAAACAATCCGACTGTCAAAATAGCAAAAGCGAAGAACTTTCTCGTGAGTTCTCCGCTCAAACCGGTAAAATCGAAATGTAATCGAATAAACAGGACGGAATAGAAAAGATAAACAAAAATATCGTGATCGCCTTTTGCGTCTTGTATCAGTTTCCGCTTTTCAACTTCCCGAAACTCCCTCTAAAACCTCTTTCATCCGGCGCACGCCTTCCGCCATTCGTTCTTCCGAATTACAAAAAGAAACTCTCAAAAATCCTTTAGCTTCGTCGCCGAACGCAATTCCGGGAACTGTAATTACGCGGTTAGCCAGAAATTTTTCGGCGACTTCCAAATCATCGCCGATTTCGCGCACGTCAACCATCGTGTAAAAAGCGCCTTCGGGCGAAGTTCCGCGCAAACCTAATTCCTTTTGCAGAATATCAATCAAAAATTCGCCGCGTTTTTTGTAGATTTCTCTGGCTTCGGCTTTCGCTTTTTCCGCTTCCGGCGTCCAGCCCAAAAGCGACGCTTTCTGCGAAATTGTCGAAGTGCAAACCGTCAAAAACCCGTGCAAAGTCAATGCGGCTTTCACCACGTCCGCTTGCGAGCTTGCCACCCAGCCGACGCGCCAGCCCGTCATACTCAAAGACTTTGACAAGCCCGAAACGATAACTGTCCGGTCATAAAATTCCGAAGCCGAACGCGGCGCGTTTTCCGTAAAATACAAATCCGAATAAATTTCATCGGAAATCAAATAAATTCCTGTATCTTTCAAAACTTCGGCGATTTGCCGCAAATCGCTTTCGGTGAAAATTTTCCCGGTCGGATTTGACGGGGAAATAACGACCGCCGCTTTCGTTTTCGGAGTAATTTTCGACTTAAATTCTTCGATGTCGAAAGCAAAATCCTTGTCGGCAGGCAAGCGATAAAAAACCGGCTCGCCGCCAGAGATTTTAACGCAATTTTCATAAGCTGGAAACGACGGATTCGGAATCAAAACCTCGTCGCCTTCATCGACAATCGCCAGAAACGTTGCGGTCATCGCTTCCTGCGAACCGACCGTCACGCAAACTTGATTCGGCTGCAAATTCAAATGCGGGTATTGCTCGGCAATTTTTTCTCTCAAAGCGAGAAGACCGGCGTGAGAGGTGTAGCCATTTTGTTCTTCTAAAGCTACGCGCGCCGCTTCCTCGCGCATAAACTGCGGCGTCGGCAAATCCGGCTCGCCCAAACCGAAATTAATGCTGTCCGGCAAAGCTCGTTCAAAAATCCGCCGAATCAAAGTCGGCTGAACGCCCTGCAAACGGCGCGGTAATTGTAATTGCATTTTTTCTCTTGTTGCTTTCATTATTTAGACTTTCTCGTGCAAAGCGACCGCTAAATCCTTCGGAATAACAAGCGGGTAAAATATCTTCGCTTCAAATAAATAATCTTCCCCGTCTTCGTCAATCACACGAATCATATCATCGCTTTCGGCACCTGCGTCTTCAACAACTTCGTATAATTTTCCCACTTCCAATGACGCTTCGAAACCTTTGTTATTTATGCAAACTGCAAATTTCGTATTCATACTAATCGAGCCACCGCTTTATCTTTCCGTTTCTTTTACCGATGCCGTGTGCTTCATACCAATGAATTTCAGCGAGTCTGGTGCGACCCGTTGAAATTCTTTCGAGTGTCGCAACTCCCTTCAACTTTCGCCAACGTCCTTTGCCGAATTGTTTGTTCAAAAACGGAAGAATTCTGATTGAAGTCCCGACAGCAATAATTTCAATCTGCTCAATCTTACCAATGATTTTGAATCCTTCCAACATTTCATTTTTGCGGTTTTAGATTTATCTCAAATAATCTTCTAATTTCGTCGCCGCATCGGTGCGCTCGTCGCGATACTTGACGATAATCGGCGCGTAGATTGATAAACCGTTTTCTTTGCCGAAACCGCTTGTAATCTGACGTGCGCCTTGCACAACGACCGCGCCGGCGGGAATTTCCAGCGATTTTTCGCCGTCGCTTTTTATTATTTTGCTATTAACCAAATCGAAAACCGGCGTGGAACGCGTCAAAATCACGCCTGACGCGAGAACCGCTTTTTCACGGACAATCGTTCCTTCGTAAACGCCCGTGTTGCCGCCGACCAAAACATCGTCTTCGATTATAACCGGATTCGCGTTTATCGGTTCCAAAACGCCGCCGATTTGCGCCGCCGCCGAAAGATGAACGCGCTTGCCGATTTGAGCGCAGCTTCCGACCAAAGCGTGCGAATCAATCATCGTTCCCTCGTCAACGTAAGCTCCGACATTTACGTAACAGGGCGGCATCAAAACGACGTTTTCGCCGACGTGGGAACCGTCGCGAATCGTCGAACCGCCCGGAACGATGCGGATTTTATCGTCGAGATTCATCGGGCGCAGCGGATAAGTTTCCTTGTCGAAAAACTGAAAAGTCTCGCCGCTGAATGACATCGTAACCATTTTTCCCATTTTGAAACCGGCTAAAATCCCCTTTTTCACCCACGCGTTCGTTTGCCAATTTCCCTGCTCATCGCGTTCAGCCGCGCGAATCTCGCCGCGACGCAAAGCGGTTTTGAAGTCGTTAAAAACTCCGTGGTCTTGAGCGTCAAAATCTGATTTTGAAAATAATTCTTCGATTTTTTCTTGTAAAGTCATTTTTATTTATAAATGATTGCGAAGTCGCTACTCTTAAATTCTTCAAGCAGTCTTTTACTGTTTTCAAAATAAATCTCTTTTCCGTTATCTCTGATTCTTAAATCCTTTAAATCATAACCGTGTTCACCGTCTTCTTTAATGAAGAAAGAATCTTCCCTTTCAATCAGTAAAACTTCTTTCGGCTTCAGTTTCACCCTGAATTTCCTTTCACTATCAACAAAATCATATTCTTCGGGCAGCTTTGGCTGCCAATTTTTCCGTCCAAACCATTTGCCCCAATCTACTAAAGTAATTGTTTGCGGTAGAAAAAGATTTTCCTGAGGTAACATTCCTGACTCCTTAATAACATACTCAATTTCGATTGTGTTATCAGAGGCATTAACAATCACAAAATCTTGCATTAGTTGGCACGCTGAAAGAAAAAATATTGAGAAGACTAATGCACCAATCAAGAAAACTTTTTTCATAAAATCTCCTTATAAATAGAAAATACTTTAAAGCCTAGCTCCTCTCATTCTTATTGATGAAAAAACTTAAACCAATTTACTATTTTTTACCCTCATTTAGCCGGTTATATTTTCTTAAAATCTCTTTCAATTTGTCGTGCGGCAAGGCAAAAACCGTATTACCGTTTAACCCTTTCATAGTCTCCGCCGCGACCATCGCGTTTAGAATAGCTTCTTCGGTCGCTTGCGCCGTCGCCCAAAATAACGGATTTATTCTTTCGTTCGGCAGAATAGTTAGATTTGAAATGCCTTCATCCTTGCTCGCCTCCGCCGCATTTGCGGTAGAAAAAGCGATAAAAATATCTCCAGAAGAATTTTCGCCTCTGCCGCCGATGTTGCCGACGCCGAGCGAAACTCTTTTCGCGAGTCGTTTTAGTTGATGCGGCAAAAGCGGCGCGTCCGTCGCAACGACCACTATAATCGAGCCTTGTCCTTCATCGCCTGTTTTTCTTTCAAGCGGCGTAAGGCTGGCTGTTTCTTTTGCCTGCGCCGGAAGCAAATCAGTGATTTCCTTTCCGACCGGAACTCCCGCGACCGAGAAAAGTTGGCGCGTTCCGTAATTAGCCTGCACGAGAACGCCGACTGTGTAGCCACCGGCTTTTGCGTCCAGGACGCGCGAGGCTGTTCCCGTTCCGCCTTTGAAGCGATGCGCGACCATTCCGGTTCCGCCGCCGACGTTTCCTTCGGCAATCGCACCGGATTTGGCTGCGTCCAAAGCCTGAAAAACATGATTTTTATTGACATGAAAACCGTTGATGTCGTTCAAAAATCCGTCCCATGTTTCGGCAACGACCGGCAGCGAAAAATCACCCGAATAACCGCTTCCGACGAAACGCTTCGCCGCCCATTCAATCACTGCGTCGCGGACAATGCCGACGCTGTGCGTATTTGTAATCATCACGGGCGAACCGAGCCCGCCGGATTCTTCGATCCAGGCTGTTCCGGTCATTTCGCCATTGCCGTTCAATGCGTGCCAACCCGCAAACACGCGCCCTTTGAAGTTTCTTCCCTGCGGCAAAATCGCAGTCACTCCTGTGCGAACAGCGTTTTTACCATCGCCGGAAATCAGCGTTGTATAGCCGACTTCAACGCCCTTTACATCAGTAATAGCGTTAAATTGTCCTGTCGCCCCATCAAAAGGAACTCCTAAATCCCGCGCTCGCGGTTTCGTTTGGGCGCTGACTAAGACAATCAAAAAAACAATCAACAATTTTGCGGCAATAAGTTTTTTTGTCATCGAAACTCCTCAAGGAAGTAAAATTTTACGCATATTCACAATAACTTTATATCGTTTTCATAACCGTTTACGATCAAATCCGCCCTTTCGCGCGGCAAATCATTCTCAACATAAAAATCTTCGGCTGGCATCCAATCGCTTTTCCACTTCTCGCGCGCCGATTCGCCGTCGCGTTTCAAACCTCTTGCCAGACAAATCTCGCGCGAACAATCCACCCAAATCATGAAATCGTAAAAATCGGTTAAGTCCTTCCGGGTTGAATAAATGCCCTCAACGATTAAGATTCCGCCGATTTCGATTTTGTGCCATTCGGCAAGTTCTTCAGTTTGCCAATCATAACGTCGATACTCAGCCGCGACATTTTGGCTCAGAGGTTCTAAAACCTGCCGTTTAAATCTTTGCCAATCAAAATGGTTTTTGTAATAAAAATCGTCCATCCGCACGATTTTCACATTGTCTAAATTCTCTTTAATCGCCTGCGACAAAGTGCTTTTTCCCGCACCGCCGCAACCGTCAATTCCAACAAACGCGGTTTCCCGTTTTTTAGGCAGGTTCCTTAAAGTTTCGCACAAGTTTTCGATTGTGTTTTGATTGTAAACAGCCACCTAATTCACATCACGCCTCGTGTTTTTTCCATTGCGACTTCAGAAGTGCTAAATCCCATTTTCTTCCAAAACTGTTCGCTTCCGCGACCGGCGCGCAGAACCCAGGTGATGTTCGTGTCGTCTCCTATAATTCTTTCGACAAGTTCTCGCCCGACGCCTTGTCCGCGTTTGTCTTCGGCGACGGTGACGGTTCCGATATAACCGTTTGAAACGTCGTCGCACAAAGCGCGCGCAAAGCCGACGACCCGCTCGCCGTCGAATGCGACGACCGTGCGGCTCGCGTTTTCCATCATTTTGCGGAATCTATTCGGATCAGCGACACGCTTTTTCCATCCGTTTTCGGCTAAAAAACGGCGGACGAGTTCAAAATCTTTCGGCAGTGCTTCTCTGAAATTCATTTTATTTATTTAATTGTTTCAGAATTTCGCTCAATTTCTTTCGCGTCGGTTCGGTTACAGGCACGAGCGGCAAACGCAAGTTTTCTTCGAGCAAATTCATTTCCTTCATAACGAATTTACAAGGCGCGGGCGAAGCTTCCGCAAAATTGGCTTCCATTAGAGGCAAAATTTTGTAATGAATTCTTCTCGCCGAAGTCCACGCTCCGTCCAGAGCCTTTTCGACCATCTGAGATGTTTCTTTCGGCAGCTCATTAGAGACGACGGAAACCAGTCCGTCCGCGCCGACCGAAATCAAAGGCAGAGTCGTCGCGTCGTCGCCGGAGAAAACTTTGAAGTTTTTCGGTCGTTTCGCCAGAATTTCCATAATTTGCGAAAAATTCGCTGACGCTTCCTTTGTCGCCGCGATATTTTCAAATTCTTCGGCTAATCTCAAAGTCGTTTCGGCGGAAATATTCGAAGCCGTTCTGCCCGGAACGTTGTAAAGCATAATCGGAAATTTTTTGACCGATTTCGCGATTTCCGCAAAATGCGCGAACAATCCGTTTTGCGTCGGTTTGTTGTAATACGGCGCGACGACAAGCGCGCTGTCGGCGCCCGCCTCTCTCGCTTTTCTCGTAAAATCAATTGCCGCCGCCGTGTTGTTGCTTCCGGTTCCGGCGATTACTTTCGCTTTATGGCGAGCGACTTCCACGGTTATTTTGATAACGCGCAAACGCTCGGACTCGCCCATCGTCGCGCTTTCGCCGGTAGTTCCGCACGGAACAAGAATTTTCACGCCGTTATTTATTTGCCGTTCGACGAGAGATGCAAAACATTCTTCGTCTATCGAGCCGTCTTTTTGAAACGGCGTTACAAGGGCGGTTCCGCAGCCGCGAAGCCAGTCGATTTTCATTGTCATATTAATTTTCCGCCTTGTTTTTCATTTTGCGCAAAATCTTATTAAATTGCACATTGAAAATGTTTTACGACTTAAATTTCAAAATCTCGTCCAACACTTCCGTAAACTCCCAAAAGCCGTTTTTACCGATTATCCATTCCGCCGCTAAAATCGCGCCCGATGCGAAACCTTCACGCGAACGCGCCGTGTGTTCGAGCAAAATCTGGTCGGCGCTGCCGTCAAAGCCGAGGCGGTGCGTGCCCGGTATGTTTCCGGCGCGGGTGGCTGAAATTGAAAAATCTTTTTTTATATTTTTTGCGACAATTTCTTTCAACTTCAAAGCCGTCCCGCTCGGCGCGTCCCGTTTGCGCGAATGATGCTGTTCTTCGATAAACGCTTCGTAATCATCGAATTTTGCGAAAAGCTCGGCGGCACAGTCCGCAATTTTATAGAACAAATTCACGCCGATTGAAAAATTCGCGCCGAAAACGAACGCGCCGTTTTTTTCTTCGACTAATTTCCTGATGCTTTCCTTTTCGGCGTTCCAGCCGGTCGTGCCCTCGACTAAAGGAATTTTTGCTAAAAGACACATTTCGACATTTTTTACAACAGCCTCGGCGCTGGAAAAATCAATCGCCGCATCAACGTTTTTCAGCTTTTCCGCTAATTCTTCAATGGAAAGTTTCGCGCTTGATTCGTCTATAATAACGACAATTTCGTGATTTTTATTTTCGGCTAAAGTCTTAATGAGTTTTCCCATCGCGCCATAACCGATTAGAGCTATTTTCATAAAGTTTACGTTATTGTTTGTAAAACTGTATGCCGTTTTGATCAAGAAAGGTAAGACTTCTCACAACTCCGGCATCGTTTTTATTGAATTCGACGAACAAACTCGGCTGACCTGAAATAAAAAATTCGTTTTCCGAAGCCGCCTGTAATTTCACTCGGTTTTCGCCGGAAGTTACAAGAAAAAGTTCTTGTTTTTCGTAAACAATTCTGACTGCCGAATCATATAATCTGTATGTTCCGACGTAATTCTTAAGAATTTTTTCGCTAATATTTACGGCTTTCGGCACGGCAGAACCGTCGCTCAAATAAATTCCGGCAATTTTATTGGCGAAGGCGAAAGGCGCGGGAAGAGTTTGATTGTTGCATAATATTGCAACGGTAAACTTTTGTTCGGGAAATCGCGTTATTTGCGCGAAAAAACCATCGCCGTCGCCGCCGTGCGAAACATATCTAAAGCCGAGATACTGTCCCAATCCCCAACCGAAACCGTAAGTCGTTTTTGCTCCGTCGGTGAGTTTTCCGTTCTCAAAAGCTTCGCGCAACGTTGTATTTTTAACCAGCTTTTCATTGTAAAGAGCCTGGTTGAGTTTGTATAAATCTTCGAGCGCCGTGTAAAAATACCCGTCGCCGTATATTTCAATCGGAATAAAACTCTCGGCTTTCTTAAAACCGTTCTTGTCGGCTTGATAGCCGACCGCATATCTGTCCGTTAAAGCTTTATTCATTCCGATGCTCGAACTGTTCATTTCAAGCGGCTCGAAAATATTCCGGCGAACGAACTGGGGAAACGCCGCGCCCGAAACTTTTTCGACGATGGCGGCTAAAATGACGTAGTTTGAGTTGCTGTATTCCCATTTTGTTCCGGCTGGAAAATTCAATTTTGGCAACCCGAATAAAAAGTTGATAACGTCAGCATTCGATTTCCACTTGCGGCTTTGTTGTTTGATTTTCTGCGAATCTTCCGCCAGCGAATAATAATCGAAAATTCCCGAAGTATGCTGCAGCAAACTCCGAACGGTTATCTTTTTCATGTATGCCGGAGCGTTTGAAAAGTATTTGTCCAGCGTATCTTCGTAATCGAGCTTACCGCGTTCAGAAAGCATCATTACGGCTATTGCGGTGATCGGTTTTGCGACCGAAGCCGTGTCGAAAATCGTATTCGAATCAATCGGAGTTTTCGTCTCGATATTCGCCGAGCCGTAACCTTTTTCGTGCAGAATTTTCCCGTCACGAATCACTAGAATCGCCATTCCCGGAACATTGCCTTTAACATACTTTGCCGCAATCGCATCAATTTGCCGGGATTTATCTTCAAAATTTTGAGCGTAAGATATTTCGGCGAGAATAAAAACGAACAGCAGAAACACAATACTTACAATGAATTTACTTTTCGTAACCATCGCGCTCGATGAAAATTCATTTTTTGAAACGGCTTGCCTCATTTTTAGAAATTCAGTAGCTTTTTCACCAACTTAACATAAAGCTCAACCGCGTATTCTAAATCCTTCTTCAACACAAATTCACTTTTTGTATGCGCGACGAGAATCGAACCCGCGCCCAAAAGAAGCGGCGTTCCCCAATTGGAAAGATGCGGAATATCGGTCGTAAAGCGGACGACTTTTTGATTGAAACCTTCGACCGCCAGCATTTTTACAGGTTTTGCGATCGACATTATTTCAATTTCTCCGCGCTTGTCAATTACCTTTTCCAGCATTTCCAAAATCGGTTTTTCATCTGTTGTCAGGCGTATGTGCATTCCGGCTTCGGCGTCCGGCGGAATGATGTTGGTTTTCAAGCCGCCGTTTATCAAACCAATGTTGCAAGTCGTTACGCCGAAAAACTCATCGTTCGGAAATTCAGACTTTCGCACGTCCTGCAAAATATCCAAAAGTTTTTCAATCGCCGATTCGCCCATTTCCGGGTAAGCAGAATGCGCGGCTTTGCCCCGAGTTTTTATAACAAATCGCAGAGAACCCTTCGAACCGATCGCCAGATCATTGTCGGTCGGTTCGCCGTTTATCATAAATTCGCATTTTGCTGCAATTCCGTGTTTGTTCGCGGCGCGCGCGCCCGAACTTCCCTGTTCTTCGTCAACCGTGTAAAGCAAGCCGATGTCGCTGATTCCCTGCTTTCTTAATTCTTCAGCCGCGAAAATCTGCGACGCAATTATGCCTTTCGCGTCGCACGCACCGCGACCGTAGATCTTTTCAGAATCTTCGCTCGCTTCGATAAATGGCGGAACCGTGTCCATGTGCGTCGAAAGAAAAACGCGCGGCGTTTCGTTCAAACGAGCGATGACATTGTTTTGATTCGCCGAAACGGGCTGCATTTCAACCGTCCAGCCGAGGTTCTCTAAAAATTCTCGCAGAAAAAATCCGACGGCTTGTTCGTCATCGGAAACTGACGGGATGTTGATTAAAGCTTTGGTCAGCTCGAAAAGATTCATAGGTAGTTTTTATCACAAAGAAAGGCTCGAACACAGAAGAAAATTTCATTTCAAAATTTATTCACATTTCGAGAAAAACAAAAAAGGCAAATCCGATTCGTCGAACTTGCCTTTTTGTAAGATTATTTTCTTTTTTTACTACATTCTGGCTGATTTTGAAGCGGTCGTCTTCGCTTTTTCGAGCAAAATCGGCATATTAGATTCGAGCGCCTGCGCCGTTTTTTCTTCCTGCTCGAGATTTTCCGTCATAAAATTTGAAATTTCATTCGGCAACAAAACACGAGAACCGCAACAAAAGCTAATTATTCGCACATATTTTCTTTCATTTTCGTTTAATTCGTAATTTTCGCAGGCAGTAAACCTGTTTTCTTCAAACGACTCAAAAAAATTCATTGTGCAGACGATTTATAACCTCGGCGACCATTTCTTCCTTAACGACGAAAGTCATATTCACGCTGGACGCGCCGTGTGACACGAGCGAGATATTGATGTTTCCGATAGTCGAAAAAATCTTCGCCGCAAGTCCCGAAGATTCGCGCAAGCCTTCGCCGACGACGCACACGACCGCGTTTTCGCTTTCGACTTCGACTTCGCCGAGGCGTTTTAACTCATTGACGATTTTGTCGAGCGATGCCGTATCATCAAGCGTTAAAGCGACCGAAACTTCGGATGTCGAAATCACGTCTATGACGGTTCGGTATCGTTCAAAAATCTGAAACAGCGCCGACATAAACCCGTAGGAACCGAGCATTCGCGCCGAAGTTATGCGCAAGATCGTGATGCCGGTTTTGTGGGCGATTGATTTGATTTTGTTCGGCGCTTTGCCGGATTCGGGCAAAACCATCGTGCCGACGATTTCCGGCTCGAAAGTATTGCAGACGCGAACCGGAATCGAAAAATCAACCGCCGGCTGAATCGTTTTCGGATGCAGAACTTTCGCGCCGAAGTAAGAAAGCTCCGCCGCTTCTTCATAAGAAAGAGTTCCGATTGTGCGTGCCTGGCTGCAAACGCGCGGGTCGCACGTCAAAACTCCGGTCACGTCCGTCCAGATTTGAATCTCCCTCGCCCGCAAAGCCGCGCCCACCAGCGCCGCCGAGTAATCCGAACCGCCGCGCCCGAGAGTCGTCGTTTCCCCGCTTCGACTCGCCGCGATAAATCCGCCTAAGACAGGAATTTCGCCCGCTTCGATTAAGGGAACGAGTTCGAGTTTAATAAGTTCTTCGGTTTCTTCCCAGATAGGCGCGGCTGAACCGTATTCGTCATCGGTGACAATCAAACGCCGCGAGTCCATCCGCCGCGCGTTTAAGCTTTTCACGCGGCAAACTTCTGCTAAAAGACGCGAGGAAAGCTGTTCGCCGTAAGAAACAATCGCGTCCTTGAGCATCTGCAGCGGAAGCGAGCGGCGCTCGACGCGAGCGAGCAAATCCGAAAGATCGTTTTCGGCTAAACGCAGTTCTTTCTCGAAAAACGCGCGCCGATTTTCGTTTATCAGTTGATTGGAAACTTCCCGGTGCCGCTCGAAATGCGGGGCGAGCGAAGCGAATGCCGTTTCCGAATTGCCTTTTTTCGCCGTTTCAAACGCAAAAAGAAGAGCGTCGGTCACTTTGCTCATCGCGGAAGTCACGACGACCGGGGAAACGTTCCGCTGACTGCCGACAATTTCGGCGACGCGGGCGAACGCTTCGGCGTCTTTGACGGACGTTCCGCCGAACTTCATTATTGTTGGTTTTGAATCGCTCATAAAAAAGTCAGCCGCCAAAGCACAGGACCGACCTGTTTCCGAAATAAAATCTTGCAAAAAAGTCGCAGCGCTCCAACAAACATTGGTTCACAGTTTAGCGGATTTAGCCGCCACAACCAATCCCAAATATTTTAGATATTATTTCGCGCTTCGACGGCATCCCCTTTCGTTTGCTCTTCAAACCAGCCCTTAAAACTTTGCGAGCGAATTTCTTCTGAAAACCGCGCCTCTACATGAAAATAAAAATCAATTTTTCGTCAATATGAAAATCAAAAAAGGTTAAACTAAACTTCAACGTTTGCTTTGTCAATCAAAAACAATTAATCAATTATTTTCTTCAAAATAATATTGTTGGTTTTAGTCGCTGAATTGTTTATTCTAAATATTAAAATAATCGAACGCGCAAAGTTTGTGATGGATTTTTCGTTTACGCTTAATAAAACAGAAACCGGCGAGAATTTACCCGCATAAAACCGCGCCGCCGTTGATGTTCAGAATTTCGCCCGTGATATGGCGAGACCAATCCGAGAGTAAAAAACAAATCGAAAGCGCCACGTCGTCGGTCGTCGCCATACGTTTCAACGGAATCGAATTGATAACGCTTTGGCGGTAATTTTCGTCTTCAAAAACGGGACGCACCATAGCCGTTTCGATCCAGCCGGGCGCGACGCAGTTGACGCGAATTTTCGGGCAAAGCTCGCTCGCCAGAGCTTTTGTAAAAGAAATCTGCCCGCCTTTCGACGCGGCGTAATTCGAGTAATTCGCTTCGCCGCGCTGTCCTGCGGTCGAAGAAACCAGCACAATCGCGCCGCGTTCCTGCCGCTTCATCGCCGGAACGCACGCTTTCGTCATCGCCCAAGCCGCTTTCAAATTCGTATTCAATACCCTGTTCCAGATTTCTTCCGACATTTCCTCAATCGGAGCGCCTTCCCAAATTCCCGCATTCAAGACGAGCAAATCAATTCGTCCGAAATTATCTATTGCTGTATGTGCTATGTTCTGCGCCGCCTGCCATTCGGAAACGTCGCCTTGTACGGCAATCGCCCGAACGCCGAGATTTTCGCATTCTTTGACGACTTCATTCGCTCTTTCCGCGCGGCTCAAATAATTTACGACAACGTTCGCGCCCGCTTCGGCTAATCTTAAAGCTGTCGCTCGCCCGACGCCGCGCGATGCGCCCGTGACTATTGCCGTTTTGCCTTGAAATAAATTGTTCGGAAGTTTAGTTTCGACAGGTTTTTCGCTCATAAATATTTCCGTGCAAGTTTGCTTTTAACAAAACACACGCATTTCACTCTAACGCGCAAAAGGCGCGAAGATCCGTCTGAATTTTCTAACAAAAACTTTGTGTTATAAAATATGCCTCAATTCTTCTAAAATCACAAAATTATGAATGACACAAACCTTCTAGAAAATCAGCCAATCGCCTGGTCTCCGACTGAAGAAATTAAAGAAAAAGCGCAATTAACGCGTTTTATGAAACAAATCGGCGTTTCTGATTTTAACGAGCTTTATAAATACTCGATTAATGATGTCGAACAATTTACGGCGGAGGTTTTGAAGTTTTTGGACGTAAAATTCGATCCGCCTTACGAAAAACTGCTTGATTTATCTGACGGCGTTGAGTTTCCGCACTGGTGCGTCGGCGGCGGTTTTAATGTCGTTTCGCATTGCGTCGACCGTTGGATTGGAACGGAAATCGAAAACCAACCGGCGGTAATCTGGGAGGGTGAAGAAGGAAATTCGGAAACTCTAACTTATGCCGAATTACTCGAACAAGTTAAATTTTGTGCAGCAGGTTTGCGGGCAGAGGGTTTCGGCAAAGGCGATGCCGTCGGAATTCATCTGCCGATGATTCCCGAAACTGTCATTTTGCTTTTGGCAATCGGTCGCATCGGCGCGATTGCGATTCCGGTTTTTTCCGGCTATGGCGTAGATGCGATTGCCAGCCGGATGAATGCGGTCGGTGCGAAAGCGCTTTTCACTATCAATGACTTTCCTCGACGTAGCAAACGGATTCACGCTTCGCAAGTTGCGCTTGAAGCCGCTCATAAATGTCCGACTATCGAAAAAGTTTACAATATAAGCGGCAAATACAGAAAATTTACCGACGAAGAAAGAAGAGAAAAAGCGAAAAAAGAATACGAAGAATACCTCAAATTAAGCGACGAAGAAAAAGTCGAACTGCGGCGAAAACAGGAAGCGGAAATCGAAACGCGAATGGAAGAATTCTTTGAACAATTAGAACGTATGAAAGTTTCGCCGGAAGAAATCTCACGCGTTCGCCACGAAATGGGAGAGGCAAAGAGAAAAGGCGGCGTGTTCGTCGGAAGTATCGGTGCAGGCACAAAACCGCAAACTATTCCTTTTCAGCTTTCCGTTTGGAAAATTTTACTGGAAAAAGGCAAAGAATATTCCGAAACTCTTTCGCATCTCGAACCGACGCGAGCCGAAGACCCGCTCATAATTCTTTACACATCGGGAACGACCGGAAAGCCGAAAGGCATAGCGCACACGCATTGCAGTTTTCCGATCAAAGCGGCGCAGGATATGTCTTTCGGAACGGATGTCGGCAAAGGAACACGGATTTGCTGGATAACCGACATCGGCTGGATGATGGGACCGTGGCTGATTTACGGCGCGTTAATAAACGGCGCAACCGTTTGCATTTACGACGGCGCGCCCGATTATCCCTCGCCCGACAGAATGTGGGAATTTTGCGCGAAACACAAAGTCGAAATTTTAGGAATTTCGCCGACGCTCGTTCGCGCGCTGGCAAACTGCGGCGACGATTTGCCGAAAAAACACGATTTATCATCGCTTCGCGCTTTCGCTTCGACGGGCGAACCTTGGAATCCGGCTCCGTGGTGGTGGCTTTTTGAAAAGGTCGGCGATTCAAAATTGCCGATTATCAATTATTCGGGCGGCACGGAAATTTCCGGCGGGATTTTGATGGGAAATCCGCTTCTTCCGATAAAACCCTGCTCGTTTTCCGCTCCGTGTCCCGGAATTGCGGCGGATATTTTGGATGAAAACGGAAATTCGGTCGACGTTAATCAGGTCGGCGAATTAGTTATCAAAAAACCCTGGATCGGTATGGCTCGCGGCTTCTGGCAGGAGCGCGAACGTTATCTGGAAACTTACTGGAATCGGTTTGAAAACGTTTGGGTTCACGGCGATTGGGCGATGCGCGACAAAGACGGGCATTGGTTTATTTTGGGCAGAAGCGACGATACGCTGAAAGTCGCCGGAAAACGCGTCGGTCCAGCGGAAGTCGAAAGCCTTCTGGTCGGCGATGAACGCGTCGCCGAAGCCGCCGTCATTGGCGTTCCCGATGAAATCAAAGGCACGGCAATGGTCGCGTTTTGCGTTTTGAAAACGGAAGCGACGGAAAATCTCGAATCAGAATTAAAAACAATCGTCGCCAAAGATATGGGCAAACCGCTCGCACCGTCAAAAATCCATTTCGTTTCGGCGCTACCGAAAACGCGCAACGCGAAAGTTATGCGCCGCGTCATCCGATCAGCTTATTTGGGCGAAGATGCTGGCGATTTGTCTGCATTGGAGAATCCGAATGCGGTTGAAGAAATTAGAAATACTTTGAGGAAATAAATGTTTTGTCCAAAATGCGGCGCGAAAATGACTGAGGCTAAAAATACTTTTTACTGTCAAAATGGAGATATGTATTTATCACTTCGGATGTTAGCAAAGCTGAATGAAACCTTTGTTTTAAAGACTCGCAAGCCGAAAGACCACGATTTGCTGCGCGGATTACACGGAAATTGGTTTTGTCCGAATCACGGTGAGAAAATGAAAGTTAAAAACGGATATGCAAGATGTCCTATTTGTGACTTAAGTATAAGTGAGTTTATTTACGAATTAACTGAATTACATCCTCACAAACGAATTGAGCATTGAAACTTATAAATAAATTCCATTTCACTGTTTCACGCAAAAATTTAACATTACAACCGGTAAACATTTTGCTAAATTTTATTTATGGCAAAAGCGAGAGAGATTACCGGACTGGATTGTGCCGCTGACGCGCTTGAATGGGCGGCGGAAGTTTTGCGCGTGCGTTTTGAGGAAATCGTGAATTTGCGCGGCGAGGCTTTGAACTCCGATGATATTGAAGGCGTTCATTCGATGCGCGTCGCTACGCGGCGTTTGCGCAGCGCTTTGCGCGATTTTGAACCGATATTGAAAAAGCGACCGCTTAAGAAAGTGAAAAAGGATTTGAAACGGGTCGCCGACGCGCTCGGAGCCGCGCGCGATCAGGACGTGGCGATTGTCGCGCTCGAAAAATTGCAGGCGGAAGCGAAAGAGGAACACGTTAAACAAGGAATCGGCGGATTAATCGAAGAGCGACGAACGATACGCGAGCAAGCGCAGCTCGGATTGATGGAAGCTCTGGCAATAACTGAAATCGAGGATTTGCAGAGCCGGTTTACAAAGGCGATAGACGAAGCGACCGACCGGAAGAAGCGAACCGATGCAATCAGTTTTAACCGCGCTGGACACGATGCCGTTTCAGCAAGTTTGCAGGAATTTTGCGATTTGAGCGAGAGCCTTTATTCGCCGACGAACGTAGAAGACTTACATGAGCTTCGCATCACCGCAAAGCGTTTGCGTTATGCGATTGAGCTTTTTACAGCTTGCTGGGGCGAGCAGATTGCTCCGTTCGCCGAAGAAATCGCCGATATGCAATCTTATCTCGGCGAAGTTCACGATACGGACGTTTGGATTGAAAGTCTAGGTGAACGGCTTCGCGAAACGAATGGAAACGGCGGTTATCAAGCGAATATCTGGCTTTTGTCGGAATTCGTTAAAGAGCGAACGAAAAATTATCGCGCCGCTTTGAAATTATGGGGCGAATGGAAAGAAAGCGATTTCGTCGAAAGACTGCGCGCGGTAATTGCGGAAACAGCTGCTTAAAATCTGCTCAGAAATTTGTAAAATAAGAACAGCTATAAACCAACTTAATTTCACGTAGATGATTTCGCGCCATCAAACTTCTTACGGCGCGTCTTTTTTACAACCATAAAGCGAAAGGTTCTGCTCCTCGTTTTTTTTCGTGCGAAAGATTAAAATTTCTCATTGTGTTTTAATATGTGAAGAGAAATCAGCGAATGAAACGGGAAAATCTCACGCGTTTCGCGTGGCTTTCAATTTTCGCCGCCGTTGCGACAATCGGCTTGAAAGCGGGCGCTTATTGGCTGACCGGCTCGGTTGGTCTGCTTTCCGACGCTCTTGAATCGCTGATAAATCTTGCGGCGGCAATCATCGCGCTGATGATGCTCAAACTCGCGGCGCGTCCGCCCGACGAGGAACACGCTTTCGGTCACGATAAAGCGGAGTATTTCGCCAGCGGAATCGAAGGCACGCTGATTTTGCTAGCGGCGTTAGGCATTGGCTGGACGGCGACCGTGCGGCTCATTTATCCGCAGCCGCTCGAACAAGTCGGCGTCGGTTTGCTTATCACGACCGCAGCGACAATGATTAATTTAATCGTCGGACAAATTTTAATCCGCGCCGGTCGCCAACATCGCTCGATAACGCTCGAAGCCGACGGAAAGCATCTAATGACCGACGTTTGGACATCAGGAGGCGTTATTGTGGGCGTCTGGGCGGTAAACGCGACCGGCTGGCTTTTTCTCGATCCGATTGTGGCGCTCCTGGTCGCCGCAAACATCATCTGGGCTGGAGTTCAGTTGATGCGGCGCTCGGCGCTCGGGTTGATGGACACGGCGATCTCTTCGGAAAAACAAGAAAATATCAAGTCCGTGCTGGACAGATACGCCGAGCAAAAAGGAATCGAATACCACGCTTTGCGAACGCGGCGGGCGGCGGCAAGATCGTTCGTCAGCGTTCACATTCTCGTGCCGGGCGAATGGACGGTTCACGAAGGTCATCAGCTGCTCGAAGAAATCGAAGCCGACATTCGCCGCGACGTTCCCGGCGCAATCGTTTTCACGCATCTGGAATCGCTCGACGATCCGGCTTCTTGGTATGACGTGGAATTAGACCGGTTGGAAAGTTAAGCTGATTTATTTGACGATGAAAGCGGAATCAATCACTGTTTACACCATCGGACACGGGCGCCATTCGTGGAAAGATTTTCTCGCGCTCTTGCAAAAATACGAGATCGCTTTTCTTTGCGACGTGCGAAATTTTGCACGCTCGCGGTGGGTGCAGTTCAACGGTGCCGTTTTGTCGAAAAATCTGCGCGAAAACGGTATCGGCTATGAACATCTTCCTGAAACGGGCGGCAAGAAAATCGCGTCACCCGAAGATTTGAATCGCGGAATTGAAAGAATCTTGGAAATATCGGCGGAAGTAAAAACCGCGATAATGTGTTCGGAATCGCAACCTTTGACGAAACACAAAATTCCGCGCGCCAACTGTCACCGCGTCGGGTTGCTTTCTCCTTTATTAAAAGCAAAAGGCGCATCGCGAATAATTCACATTTTGCCGAATGGTGATTCGATTGAATTCGATGAAACCGCGACGCCTTCAATTTGGTAAGAAAAAGAAAAAGCAGTTTTGGTAACAAACTGATTACTTTTTCTTTTGGCGTTCTAATTCGACCTGCTTGCGAACGATTTCATCAGTTATTTCAACGTGCGGGTTCAGAAGGTTGTCAACAACTATCGTAAATTCGCCGCAATCAATTACGGATTTGACTTTTTCGTAGTTCCAGAGCGCAGGAGAAATTCCGATTTGCGCGGAAAGCGCGGCGGTGAAACTTTCGAGCGTTGCCCAATCGCTTCTTTTTTCGTAGAAGATTTCGATTTGATAAAGTTTTAAGTCGAAAAAGCGCAGATATAAAGCGCGAACTCCGTGCAGAGAAACGGGCGCCGAATTTTCGATAAAATTTTGAAAAAAAGTGCGCTCGCCTTTCTTTTTGATTTTGATTTTCAGAGCTTTGCCGACGACCGCCTGCGTTTGTTCCGGCGACATTCCCGGATATAGATTTAACAAACCGGACGTTTCCGTTGTGCCGCAACCGGTTTGCGCCGAAGTGTCGGGCGTAAAAATTAACACCAATAAAAATATAAATAATGATTTTACGAAACGTTCCGGCATCGCAATAATTGTATAACGAATCGCTTCGACTTTTATGATAAAAACGCTCGACGAGAAGAATCTGCGCGGCGCGTGCGAAAAACTCGCCCGAACCGATTCGGATTTGGCTTTTATTTACGAAACTTACGGCACGCCGCCGCTTTGGGCGCGCGAAGCGAGTTTCGCCACGCTCGTTCATATAATTTTAGAACAGCAAGTGTCGCTCGCCTCGGCGCTTTCGGCATTTAATAAATTAAAAGAAAAAATCGGCACGGTTACGCCGGAAAACGTCTTGAATTTGTCCGACGAAGAAATGAAAGCAGCGTATTTCTCGCGGCAAAAAACGATTTACGCGCGCGAACTGGCGAAAGCGATAACAAGCGGAAATTTGGTTTTAGAGTCTTTGCGAAATCTGCCGGATGAAAAGGTAAAAAACGAGCTGAAAAAAATAAAAGGCATCGGCGATTGGACTTCGGACATTTATCTCTTGATGGCTTTATTGCGCACGGACGTGATGCCGAAAGGCGATTTGGCGCTTCACGTCGCGTACCAGAGATTAAAAAATCTCGAACATCGCCCGAATGCGGAAGAATTTTTAATTATCGCGGAAAAATGGAAACCGCTTCGCGCCGTCGCCGCGCGTTTGCTGTGGCATTTTTACTTGTCGGAAAGAAAAATTCCAACGCGAAAGCTCAATAAAAACAAGAAGTCGGCGAAATTCAATTCCGCTGATTAACACGAATTAAATCAAACTTAAAGTATTTTTTAACTTTTTCATATTCCATTAAAACCGCGTTCCATTCTTTCCTTTCAAGTGTGTTAATTTAATTTTTGATGAGCAAGATTTTAGATGTCGGCTGCGGCGCGAACAAATACGAGGGCGCGATTGGCTTGGACAACAATCCGCGCACCGCCGCCGACGTGATTCACGATTTGGGAGAAATTCCTTATCCTTTTCCCGACGACGAATTCGATTTGATTGTGTCGCGTCACGTTGTCGAGCACGTCCCCGACGTGATGGCGTTTATGACCGAGCTGCACCGGATCACGAAAAACGGCGGGCGTATTCGGCTCGTCGCGCCGCATTACACGAATCCCGACTGGGCGACCGACCCGACGCATCGAAACCATTTGAATTCTTACACTTTCAACGTTTTTATGCCTGAGCGTCAGGTTTTCGATTTTTACACGGACGTAAAGCTCAAACCGGTAAAAACTTACGTTTCGCTGGCGAATTTGTGGAAATCGCTCGGCATCGAATTTCTGGTCAATCTCGATCAAAAAAGCGTCAAGCTGCGTTTTTTACGAAAGTTCTGGGAACATTATTTGAGTTATATTTTTCGCGGCAAAGAGCTTCATTTCGAGTTCGAAGTGATAAAGGAAAACAAAGATTGAATTTCGTCAATTTCATCGAAATTTTACACGAAAATTCAGAGAAAAGGAGCGGCATTTGCGTTTCGGACGAACGGCAAATCTTTTGCACGTAAAATCTTCCGAATTTTCAATTTTTATAACGGCGTTGCATCTCCGTTTTTACGACAGCCCGGACAAAGAATATCAGCAACTTTTTCCGGGCTTGCGGGCATCTTTAATTTTGTACTTTTGCTTAATAATTTTCTACGAGGTTTCCTAATGAAAAATAGATTTTATCCTTTGTTTCTGCTTTGCGCTTTGATTTTGAACGCGGTCGGCGCGGCGTTTGCCGATACGAAAGTCGTTAATAAAAATCAAAGCATTCAGCTCGTTTCATTGCTTCCCGCTTCCGACATCGTCGCGGCTTTTGACACAAAGCGTTTGATGAACGACGCTTTGCCGCAGGTTTTGTCGGGTAATCAAACTCTGCTCGCCAAAATTTTGGCTCACTTTGACGAAGTGAAAAACAAAACCGGTATTGATTTGCGGCAGTTTGAGCAAGCGGCGATTGGCGCGACGGCAAAGCAAATCGCGCCGAAAGAATTCGACTTCGATCCCGTTATTTTAGCGCGCGGTCAAATAAACGCCGCCGCCTTGATTGCCGCCGCGAAGGTAGCCGCCAACGGTAAAGTCCGCGAAGAAAAAATGCGCGGCAAAACAATTTACATTTTTGCGGCGAAAGAAATTGCCGAAGCGAACAAACCGCGGAACGCAGCCGAAAAAAACGCGGATATGCTTGATAAATTCATCGGAAAGTTATCTCGTGAACTTGCCGTTGCCGCCTTTGACGCCAACACTTTAGCAATCGGAACGCCGCTGCGGGTTCGTCAGACTTTGGAAGCTAAAACGCGAGTCGGAACAGACATTTCAAATCTGCTTACGCGCAAACCGGATTCGATTTTGAATTTCGCCGCCAAACTGCCCGCCGGTATGAGCGCGTTTTTACCGCTCGACAACGACGAATTAGGCAAAAACATTGATTCGATTCAATATGTCAGCGGTGCGATGAATGTAGCGGGCGACAATACGGTTTTACAATTACTGGCGAAAACGCAAAATGCGGCTCAAGCGCAAAGTTTGCTTGAAACGCTACAGGGTTTGCAGTTCGTCGGCAAAGCGCTTCTCGGCGGATTAAAAGGCGCGGACAAACAGGTTTACGGACGAATGATTGAAAACGCGAATTTTTCGCGCTCGACGAACGAAGTTACTCTCGATTTACAAGTTCCGCAAAACGACATAAACGTTTTGATCGGCGGAATAAAATAGTTTGACGATTTCTTCTTTCCCTCCTTCGCTTTTGGCTGTCGAAACGTTTCGACAGCCTTTTTTATTTTAGATTGTAGGAAAAACGTTTATCTGCGGCGAAAATCGCGGCGTTTTTCTGCGGCAAATTGTTCGACATCCCGGTTCAAATTGCCGTATTCGTCGTAAAGCGGGTAAAGCTGCAGATTTTTGGAAAGATATGCGGCGCGAAGCTCGACCGGACGCGAACCGGCTCGGTTGATGATTCGCACGCGCGTTCCGCGAACTTCTTCGATCCAATGCGCGAACTCTTCCGCATTGCCGATTGTCGCCGAAAGAAGCAACAACCGGATGCGCGGCGGCGAGAGAATAATCGCTTCTTCCCAGACGTGACCGCGATCTTCGTCGCCGAGATAGTGCGCTTCGTCTAAAATTACAAAATCGGTGCGAACCTGTTCGCCCTGCCGCAAAGCGTCGAAAAGCTGATTGCGATAAATCTCGGTCGTACCGACGATCAGCGGCGCGTTTATGTTTTCCTTGCGGTCGCCGGTCAGAATGCCAACGTTTTCCGCACCGAATTCTGCGGAAAACTCCATGTATTTCGAGTTTGTAAGCGCTTTGAGCGGCGTCGTGTACCAGGCGCGTTTGCCGTCGGTCAAAAGACGGCGAATTTCTTCGCGGGCGATCCACGTTTTGCCGCTGCCCGTCGGAGCTGTAACCAAAACGTCTTCGGTGTTAATCGCCTGAAGAGCTTCGATTTGAAATTCATCGGGAACGAGCGGCTGCGGTTCTGGCGTTCCGATGCCGGAAAGCAGGCGTTCGACAGCTTTGACTTGCTGCGGCGATAATTTCCGCTCTTCAAAATCAGCGGAACTTTCCCGTGCAAGATCGCGTTTAAAACTGCGTTCATTGTGACGAGGGGCATTTGAACGCGCGCGATCTTGCCGGTCACGTTTTTTCGGATTTTTACTCTTGAACGAACGAGCCATTTTCTGTAATGTTAAAGGTTTATGCCGGCAAAGTCTATTGCTTTCAATTGTTATTTAAAAATGTTAAACTGCAAAACGAGTCACAACTTAATTGTGACCGCGCGCGTCTAAGTTTCTCGTCGAGCAGTTTTAGCCGGAATTTAGATTGGATTTATAAGCGAATTATGCTGGAACACGAAATACATAATCAGGAATTAAACGGTCTTAATAATCAAGAAATTAATCACGAAGTTCCGCGCGCGCATTATGTCGCGCCGGAAACCGATTTATTCAGAAACTACGAAATAAAAAACTTTGAGCTTTCGCCGCGATTTTACAAAATCTTTGCCGTCTCGGCAATTTTCAATGTAATGGTGCTGCTCGTTTTCGCGCAGTCGAATTTATTAACCAGAAAAGGCTGCGAAAGCCCGATGGTCAGCAAAGTGTGTCAGGTTCTCGACACGGTTTACGTCGGAAGCGTCCTTTTGGGAACCGACGCGGAGTTTGCCAGTAGAGATTACGAAAAAACCGAGCTCGAAGATGCCGAAATCACTTATATTGACGTGAGCGGTCAAACACCTCCGCTTAATTACCCGGAAGGCTATTTTGCTATTGCCAACCCGGAAGAATATGCAATGCGCCAGCAGATGCAGCAAATGCAAATGATGAACGGCGATATGAACGGCGGAATGAGCACTTTTACAATGCCGCCTTCGGGCAGCATTTCGCCGATCAATCCAACTGTTCCGAACAGCAGCGATTTTATGAACACGACACCGATGCTGCCGCCGCAAAACAACAATCCGGTTCTCGGCAATTTGCCGTCTTCGCCCCTCGGCGCGAATCCGATTCCCAAAACTCAGACTTATCCGAGCAGAAAATTCCCGCGCGTTCGTGTGCCGAAACCGGTTAGAACTCCGAAAGCTGATCCAATTAAAGATTTAGAAAAGGAAACGGCGAAAAAAGAAAAGGAAGAAGCGGAAAAAGAAGAACCGAAACAAACTGATCTTTCGAGTTTGCCGGTTGCCGAGGAAATAATTAACAAAAAACCTTTGCAGGATTTCGGCGACGACGTTTTGGACAAAGTAACGGCGAAGAAAGTTGATTTAACCAAACCTTTTACGGTTGTAATGCAGGGCGCGATTACAAAAGACGGAAAGTTTGACCCGAAAAAATCAAGATGGGACACGAAAAAGGAATCCGGCGATGAAGAGATGAAAAACGTTGCAAAATCTGCCGTCGAAGCAATCGGCGACAGCGGGCTTTTGACTTATCTGCAAAGACTCGGAGTGGAAAACATCAGTTTCACTTTGGTGCAGGATGAGAAACAAATTTACGCGGTTATTACATCGGATCAAAAATCTGAGAATAAAGCTAAACTTGTTTCGAGCGGATTAAATAATTTACTTTCTATCGGGAAACCGACTATCAAAGAAGCTGATACTTTAACTTTATTAAATGCGGCGAAGATTGAGGCGCAGGGCAAAAATTTTGTATTAAACTTTAATTTAGATAAGCCAATAGCGCAGGATTTAATTAATCGCCAATTGCAGAAAGCACAGGCTAAACGCGAACAACAGCAACCGAACGGAACGGCAGTTACAAAACCGAATCAGAATTCCGGTAAATGAGCAATCGTAAAAACTACAATTCAATAGTTTTTCTCACCGTCTATCTCGGGCTTGTGCTGGTCGGCGCGACGCCGCAGGTCTTGGCACAGGCGGCGATGACGCGGCAGTTTGATATTGTCACCGAGATCGAATTTAAGGACGATTTAGACAAAAAGCCGGACGGAGAACAGGAGACGGCGGATTACCCGTCGGTTTCGCACGGTTTGTATCCGCTAGCGAATGAAAAGGAAAACAGTAAAGACTTCGCCTTTAATTACGTCGTTAAAGCTCTGATTGATTCAACCGAAGCATCAAAATGCAGTCGGGACAGCGAAGTCTTTTGTGATAATTTTCTTTCATTTCAGCAAAAGGTAAATAAGGCGTTTTCGCACACGTTTGAAAACGACAAACAAAAAGTCAGCGTAATTTTACCGGCGGATAATTTTTTAGTAAAAACAAAGGTTTTTCATAGTTACAATCAACAAACCGAAACGCATAATTATTTTTATAGTTCGGCATTATCAAAATTAAAACTTCAGCAAATTAACAACGCGAAAGCGCTGATTTATCAAAACACCTTCCTTCCTTTTGAAAATAATCAAGTTTTCACTGTTATTCGCATGCCGCGCGCTTCGATAGATTCGCTCGTTGCCCGAAACGCATAATAAGCGGCGAGCGAAAGCAAATTTTTCAATCTTTCCGTAAAACAACTCGCCAAAACTTTAGTGTTTATATTTAGAGCCGAAAGCCCTGCGTTTTCGCGACTCGACAAATGAGGATTTTATGGCAGTCAATAGTGTAGTAGATAAATTTTTCAAGAAAATACTCGGAACGAACAGCGAACGCTTTTTGAAAGCGATTGCGCCGACCGTTCAGCAAATCAACAGTTTAGAAGCATCTTTGAAACCGCTTTCCGACGACGAACTGCGCGGAAAAACGGAAGAATTTAAAAACAGAATTCAAACGGCAATCGCCGGAATCGAGGACAAAGCGGAACGACGACGACGCGAGCAGGAAGTATTAAATGAAATTCTGCCCGAAGCGTTCGCCGTCGTGCGCGAAGCGTCGGTTCGCGTGACCGGAATGCGTCATTTCGACGTGCAGTTAATCGGCGGCGCGGCGCTGCATCAAGGCAGAATCGCAGAGATGCGAACCGGTGAAGGTAAAACTCTCGTTTCGACTCTGCCCGCGTATCTAAACGGTTTGACCGGGCGCGGCGTTCACATCGTTACGGTCAACGATTACCTGGCTCTGCGCGACTCGGAATGGATGGGTAAGATTCACCAATTTTTAGGCTTAAAGGTCGGCTGTATTCAAAACGATATGGACGATTTCGAGCGCAAAGAAGCGTATGCGTGCGACATCACGTACGGAACGAACAACGAATTCGGCTTCGATTATCTTAGAGATAATATGAAATTCGATGTTGAAAGCCTTGTTCAGCGCGATCATTATTTCGCGATAATTGACGAAGTTGACTCGATTTTAATTGACGAAGCGAGAACGCCCTTGATTATTTCCGGCGCATCCGACGAAGCGACCGACAAATATTTCACGGCAAACGAAATCATTCCTAAATTTGAACGCGGGCATAAAGACGAAGAAACCAAAGTTACGACCGGTGATTATCTACTCGATGAAAAAAACCATTCAGCCGTTTTAACTGAAGCGGGCGTTTCAAAAGCGGAAAGGCTTTTGGGCGTTTCCAATCTTTACGATCCGGCAAATATGGAACTGCTTCATTGCGTCGAACAGGCTTTGAAAGCTCATACGCTTTACAAACGCGATCATCAATACGTCGTGCAGGACGGCGAAGTCATCATCGTTGACGATTTCACCGGACGCTTGATGCAGGGACGTCGCTGGTCTGACGGCTTGCACCAGGCGGTTGAAGCGAAAGAAGGCGTAAAAATCGAACGCGAAAACCAAACTCTGGCGACGATTACGCTGCAAAATTATTTCCGAATGTACGAAAAACTCTCGGGTATGACCGGAACGGCGGAAACCGAAGCCGAAGAATTCGGAACGGTTTATAATCTCGACGTGATCGCCATTCCGACGAATCGCGCGATGATCCGCAAAGACAATTCGGACGTAATTTATCGGACTTTGCCGGAAAAATGGGACGCTGTCGTTGATGAAATCAAGGAGTTGCACGCGAAAGGTCAGCCGGTTCTGGTCGGAACGGTTTCGGTCGAAAACTCCGAACTCATTTCCGGCAAATTGAAGCAAATCGGCATTCCGCACAACGTTCTCAACGCGAAATATCACGAACGCGAAGCCGAAATCGTCGCGCAAGCCGGACGCAAAGGCGCGGTGACGATTGCGACGAATATGGCTGGACGCGGAACCGACATTCTGTTGGGCGGCAATCCCGAATTCCTGGCGAATGACTATCTGAAGCGAATGGAAATCAACCCGGACGAAGCGACGCCCGAACAATTCGAAGAACAATTGCAGAAAGCGAAACGCGTCGTATCGGATGAAAGCAAAGAAGTCGTTGCAGCCGGCGGTTTGCATATTTTAGGAACCGAACGCCACGAATCGCGCCGCATTGACAATCAGCTTCGCGGACGCGCCGGAAGACAAGGCGATCCCGGAAGTTCGCGTTTCGTTTTATCGCTCGAAGACGATTTGATGCGAATTTTCGCGGGCGATAAAGTTCGCTCGATGATGGAATGGCTCGGAATGGAAAAAGGCGTCGCCATCGAATCTAAAACCGTTTCGCGTCAAATCGAGCGCGCGCAGAAAGCGGTCGAAGCGCGTAACTTTGAAACGCGTAAACACGTTCTCAAATACGATGACGTAATGAACCGACAGCGCGAAACAATCTACGGTTTGCGCCGCCAATTGATGTTCGAACCCGAACATCGCGAATACCTTTTAGGTGAATCGGGAGTCGCGCGCGATCTTCTGCACGATTTAACGCAAAGTTTCTTGAACCCGCAGGTCACGCCCGACAAATGGGACGTTGAAACATACGCAGCGGAAATATCGAGCATCTACGCGGTTGATCCGGCAGTTGACGCCGACGTTGATTTCCGTGCGATGAGCCCGGATCAAATAGAAGAAGCCGTATGGCGAAAAGCCATCTCCAGTTATGAGGAAAAGGAAAAATTAGCGGGCACCGAATCGTTGCGAGCCTACGAGCGTTACATAATGCTCAACATTATTGACTCGCAGTGGAAAGACCACCTGCTTTCGATTGACCATCTGAAACAAGGCATCGGACTCGTCGGCTACGGTCAAAAAGATCCGCTGGTCGAATACAAAAAACAAAGTTTCGATATGTTCCAGGATATGCTCGACCGTATTGATACGAATACTACCCGCGCATTATTCAATCTCGAAATCGTCGTCAAAGACGAACAGGAAGAAATGGAGCGCCTCGAAAGACTTGAACGCCAGCGAGCGAGAAAACAAGCCGCCGGAATGGCTTTCACCGGAGCGATGGCAACTGCCGAAGTCGCCGGAGCTGAAGCCGCAAGAAACACGCCTTTCAAGCGCGAACAGCCGAAGGTAAAAGCCAATGATCCGTGCTACTGCGGTTCGGGCAAAAAGTTCAAAAAATGCCACGGCGCGGGAATGTAATCAAAAGAATAATTGTTTGGAGAAAAAGGCGAAAGTATTAAACTTTCGCCTTTTTCTTGCAGGTACTTAAGTTAACAATTTATAATTTGCAGAACTAAAATCTCACAATAATATGAAAACACTTTACAATTTTATTTTATGGTCTATTTTATTCATTTTTGCGAGTAACATATTTGCCCAACAAACAGACCAAGGAATCGAGCTTTATAAGAAAGGTGAATTTCAGGGCGCGATTGCTGTTTTGAAAAATAGTGATGATGTTAAAGCCCTATTATACCTCGGATTAACGTATGAAAAGGTTAACGAAAACGGAAAGGCAAAGGATGCCTTCAAAAGAGCGTTTGCGAAAAGTTACGATATTTTCTTTGATGCCGTCATCGAAGAACAAAAAATTTCCGGAGGCGCAAAGAAAGGTTTTTCCGATTTATTACAGAAAATGAAAATAAATAACCAAATCGGACTTTCGGCAGCCGAAAAAGCCTATAATCTTGATTCAGGCATTTTCCAGACGAACGAATCGCGAATCAAAGCGAAAGTACTATCGGATACAATTAATTTGGCGGAAGAGAAGATAGAAATTTTTTCAAGTTCCGATGGGCTAACTTCAAACATTGATATAACCGAAAAACCACGCGCAGTTTCTCCGAAAGATAATCAAGGCATTCCTTTTGTGAGGAGAAATCAATCTCCTAATAAACCAATCTTGGTAACGCTTTTTGTTGTTTTTGGAATTGACGGAAAAATCAAACTAATAATGCCGATTGATAATTTGATAGATGCTTACACGGTCGAAGGACTGAAAGCGGCTACCGAAATTAAATTCAAACCGGCTACTAAAGATAATAAACCGGTCGCTTACCTCTCGAAAATTCAGTATTCCTTTTCTTTCAGATAAATTAATATAAAGGTCTGTAACAAGAAATTATCGCTCTCATCATCTATAGTCAATTACTTTAATTTATTTTTGAATTTTCGCGATTTCTCCTTGCTTAATAATTAATTGCTGATTCAATCTATCAACCGATATCTTCTGCGTTTCGCCGTTCGCCCAAATTATTTCCAGAACGTCAATCTTTGTTGCATTGCCAAGCCCGATATGAATTGTCTGGTCGTTTTGCGAAGCGTAGCTTGCGCCGCTGATAACGTCGAAGCGCTGGCGAAGTTTTCCGGTCGTGACGTAAACAGTCGAACCGATAGCGTCTTTCGGCGTCTTTTTCGCGGGGTTTCCGATGAGTTTCAGAGAAAGCCAGTTGTTTTTAGCATCCGCGACATTCCGCAGAAGCGCGGGCGCAGAATCTAAATTATTCGTTATTAAGTCGAGCCGACCGTCGCCGTCGAAATCGGCGGCGGCGATGCCGCGCACGGAGTATGCCGCGGCTAATGCCGAATTCGGCGTAGCCGGGACGCGTTCGTAACGAACTTGATTCGTTTTCGCGTCCGTCTTCATATTTTGAAACAACAGCAATTGCTGGGCGAAGCTCGTTCCCCATTGAAAGTTATCAACTTCCGGGTAAACGTGACCGTTCGCAACGAACACGTCTTTCCAGCCGTCGTTGTCGAAATCCAAAAAAGAAGTTCCCCAGCCTAAAAACGGAATTGTCGGTTCGCCCAAACCCGCTTGAAACGTAACGTCGGTAAAGTTTCCGCCGCCGTCGTTTCGGTAAAGCGTGTTGGAATCGTCGGAGAAATTCGTGATGTGAAAATCAACCCGACCGTCGTTATCGTAATCGCCGACGGCTAATCCCATTCCGGCTTGTTCACGCCCGTTTTCATTCAGCGCAATGCCCGACGGGTAGCCGGTTTCTTCGAAAGTTCCGTCGCCTTTATTGATGTAAAGCTGTTTCGGCGTCGAATCATTGACGACGAGCAAATCGAGGTCGCGGTCATCGTCAACATCAACAAAAACAGAAGAAAAACCGTAAAGATTTCCTTCGTCCGTTACGCCGACTTTATCGCCGACTTCTTCGAAAGTGCCGTCGGATTTTTGATGAAAAAGACGATCTTTCGCGCCTTTCAAACCGCGCGGACCGCACATTACCGGTTGACCGCGAAACTGGCAGAGGTTTTTATTCGAACTGTTTCGCGCGTCGAGCCGTGAAGGCGGCAAGTTCTTCAAATCAAATTCGAGATAAGCCGGAATAAAAATGTCGAGCCGACCGTCTTTATCGTAATCGCCGAAGCTTGCGCCCGTGTGCCAGCCTTTTATATCCAGCCCGACTTTCGGCGCGACATCGGTAAACGTACCGTCGCCGTTGTTTTTATACAAACGTGAAACGCCGTAATTGCCGACAAAAATATCCGAAAAACCGTCATTATCGTAATCGCCTACGGCGACCCCCATTCCCCAGCGCTCGTTCGCGACTCCGGCTTTTGCCGTTACGTCTTCAAATTTCCAATTTCCCAAATTTCTGTACAAAGCCGATTTCGGAGCTTTTTCTTTGCCGAGTTCGGCATTTATAGTCGAGCCGTTCAAAAGATAAATATCGGGTTTGCCGTCGTTATCAAAGTCAAAAACGGCGACGGTACAGGCAGTCGCTTCTAAAAGGTACTCCTTTCCCTTTCCGCCCGAAACACATTGAAAATTCCTTAAAACGGTTTGCGCGGTAATATCTTCATATACTTTCGGGGCTTTTTCATCCACGATTCCGATTGTGCGCCTCGAAGTGTAAACTTTCGCTTCGCCGGTGGAAACGCCGCCCATTTGCTGAGTTTGGGCGAAAATAGGAATAAAGGATGAAAAAATAAACAGGAAACTAAATAAAAGAAATAAAACTGCCTTTTTTGTCATTCGTACCTCGAATAATATTCCGTAACCGTTTTGTATGAGATTAATTATACTTTTTTATTTCTTGATCAAGAACTTTCCGCTGCTCCAGAGCAAATCGTACATTTTCGCGCCTTTATAAAAATCAACTCCGTTTTCGTCTTTGCGGTAAACTTTGATTGTCGTTCCCTTTCGCGGAAGTTCGTAAATAAACTTCGCTGCGTCGTACTGCGGAATCACGTTTTTCGATAAATCAATCCATTTCCCGTTTTTATATTCGAGAAAAACGCTCCACGGCGTATCTTCAACGCCGCCCTCACCGACCGTGTAAAAACCGATCAGGTAAGTTCCGTCGGGGCGCCGGAACAGCGCCATATCAAACGCTTCCTGCGCCGCGTCGCCGTTTCCGCTCAAGAAACCGTTCGCCGTATCTTCGACGGCGAGATACTGCTTTAAATATTTTTCTTTTGCTTCGCGGTAATTTTTTCCGCTGCCGCAGCAATCAACGCTGAAATATTTTTCTGGCAAAAGCAGAAAAAAATCGCGAACGGTTTTCGGCTGTTTTGTTTGTGCGGCGACGGTTAAAGAAAACGATAATAAGAATAAAAGACTTAAAACAGGCGATAAATTTTTCAGAGTAATTTTCATTTTATTCTCCGCGTGATTTATCATTTTTCTCTTTTACTAACATAATCACCCAAATTATTATAACGGCTCCGGCAATCAGCGAACCGCCGATTATTAAAGCGTTTCCGAGCGGCTCGCCGGCATTTTTTCTCGTCGAAACGCCTAAAATTATTAAATAAGCGGATATAACAATGGCTATTAAAGAAAGGGCTTTCATATTCTATCCTTTTACCGTCCGTAAATCTCGCTTAATTCACTTAGTTTCCGCGCCAGTTCAACGGAAAAGTCGACGTCTTTGCATCGCCAGTACCAATTTCCCGATTTAGATGCGGGCAAATTCATTCGCGCTTCGTTGCCCAATCCCAAAACGTCCTGCATCGGCGCAATCGCAGTGTCAGCGACAGAAGCCCAAATCGCGCGGATGAAATCCCAATGAATTTCCTCGCCGTCGGTATTTAGATACTTTAAACAAAAATCGCGTTCGCGGCGCATTTGCGATTCGTTTTCCATTCGCACCTCGAACCATCCGACGGTCGTTTCATTGTCATGCGTTCCGGTGTAAGCGACGCAATTTTTTATATAATTATGCGGTAAGTCGTGATTGCTTGCGTCGCCGCCGAACGCGTATTGCAGTATTTTCATTCCGGGAAAATTGAATTCGTCGCGCAGTTTCTTCACGTCGTCGGTAATCACGCCTAAATCTTCCGCCCAGAACGGCAGCTCGCCGAACGCATTTTTTAACGCGTAAAATAATTCTTCGCCCGGCACATCAACCCATTTGCCGTTCACAGCCGTCGCGTCGCCGCCCGGAACTTCCCAGGCGGCGGCAAACCCGCGAAAATGGTCAACTCGCACGATGTCAACGGTTTGCAGCATTGCGGCGACGCGGGCTTTCCACCACTCGAAACCGTCGGCGCGCATATTTTCCCAATCGTAAATCGGATTTCCCCAGAGCTGTCCGGTTTTGCTGAAATAATCCGGCGGAACTCCGGCGACTACTTTTGCCGAACCGTCTTCGTTCAATTTAAATTGCGTCGGGTTGCACCAAACGTCGCTCGAATCGAGCGCCACAAAAATCGGCACGTCGCCGACGATTTTGATGTTTTTACCGTTCGCGTAATTTTTAAGCTCCCTCCATTGTTTGAAAAACGTGAATTGATAATATTTCTGCGCGAAAATCTCCTCGTCCAGCGTTTCGCGAGCTTCGGCTAGCGCTTCGGGTCGGCGCAATTTCAGAGGCTCTTCAAACTCCTGCCACGAAACGTGATTTCGCTCGAGCTTTAGTGCGCGGAACAATGCATAATCTTCGAGCCAGAACCAGTTTTCATCGCAAAAACGATGAAAAGCGTCGGCAATTGCTCGGTCATCCGTTTGCCTGAATCGTTCAAAAGCTTTTTTAAGCAATCCGTTTTTGTACTCGACGACCGCGCCGTAATCAACTCGCCCGGCGGGAAATTTCTTTTTCGGCTTGATTTCCCTTTCGGTTAAAAATCCGTCTTCGACAATTTTTTGCGGCGAAATCAAATTCGTATTGCCGGCAAAAGCCGAAAAACATTGATACGGAGAATCGCCGTAACCGGTCGGACCGAGCGGCAAAATCTGCCAGTAAGTTTGTTTCGCGTCCGACAAAAAATCCACGAAACGACGCGCTTCGCCGCCGAAATCGCCGATGCCGTATTTGCCCGGCAGTGATGTCGGATGCAGTAAAATGCCGCTTGCTCTCGGAAAGTTCATAAAAAGACAGTAATTATTTGGAATTTAATTGTTTGAGAATGCGACCGACCGGGTAAACGCCGATTCTTTTATCCGAATACGGCGAGCGTTCGTAGAAAAAATTCAGACGCGCGCGCGGGCTTTTCGCAAATTTTTCGTCTTTCAATTTTTCTTCAAATTCCCTTTTCAAATTCGCGTCTCGAGCCAGCATTTCGGCGGCGATTTTTTCCATTATGTAATCGCTGAAATATTCCTTTTGCTCGAAAATCGGATTGAAAAATCCCCAGGCGGCGAACGAATCGCCGGAATTCGGTTCTAACAAATGAATCGCCGCGTTCGCCGCAGTTTGATTCATCGGAATCAAAACCGAATTTGCAGGAAAAGTTCGCGTTTCCGTTACCGGAACGGCTTTGTAAGTCACCGGCAATCGTCCTTCAAACGGTGCTGTCGCCCATTTTGGTTCGGTCAAACGATAGCTTTCTACCTCAACGGTCAAAGGTTTTTCGAGTTTTTCATATTCGATTCCGTGCGCCTGCAAAACTTCAATCGCATCCGTCCACTGCGGCGGAACGATATAAAAGAGCGGCGGCGCGACTCCAGCTGAAATTCGGGCGTCGTCGTATTTTTTAACCGTAATTTCCTGCGGCTCGGTTCCGTAAACGATTTTTTTTCCGCCGGAAATTTCGCTGTCCTGCAACGAATATTCGACGGCTTTCAACTTAAACGGCTCGCTTCTGTCGGTCAATTCCAAACGCAGCGGAAAAATGCGGCTGGAATCGAAGCTTTTTCCGCGCCTGATTGTCTCTTCGTCGGCTTTCGCGTTTGCCTCGAAAAGACTCGCTTTCGATTCGTTGATTTCCTCAATCGTTTTCCAGAGAACGTCGTAAGTGCCGCGAACGCGCGAACGATAAGGTTTCAGCGAATGCGTTTCGATTAAAAGTCCGGGGCGGTTCCTAAGCGCCGCGTAACCGGTCGCAAAACGGGGCGTGGCGATAAACGTGTAAATTCCGCTCGTCACCTCGCGCCCGCCAAATTCCAAGTAATTCGTTAAAAGATTTCCTTCTTTCTCGACTTCACGAACGATTTTTTTGTCGAAGTGCTCGTTCATCCAATTCACGACGAACGGTGACGATTCCTGAAAATGCGCGTATTCGTATGTAACATTATATTGAAAATCCGCGCCGTCCGTGACGTGCAAATCAAAGAAAAAATCCGGTTTCCACTCGTTCCAGAGCCGCAGAAAGGCGCGAGTTTCCGGCGCGTCCGCCTTCATATAATCACGATTTAAATTCAAATTCGCCGAAGTAGCGCGCCATCCCATTTCTTCGGGACCGTTTTGATTGATGCGGTTATACGGCGAAGAGAGCTCGTGACCGTCCACGTTGTAAATCGGAACGAAAAGCAAAACCGTATTTTTCAATAAATCCGCCCGCGTTTTCGTAATCGCAATGTCCCGCAATAATGCGAATCCAGCGTCTTTGCCGTCGATTTCGCCCGAATGAATTCCGGCTTGAATCAAAATTACGGCTTTGCCTTTTTTACGCACCGCTTCGGGCGAAAAAGTTTTATCGTTCGAGACTATCAATAAAGGCAAATCCCTACCTTCGCCGCTTTTGCCGAAAGATTTATAAATTATTTGCTCGGACGCTTTGTCCAGCTTTTGCGCGAACCGGATTGTGTCCGCGTAATTCCAAGTCTTTCGATAATCGGTTTGTTCGGCTAGTGTTTGCCATTCTTTCGGCACGTTCGGCGATTCGCTTTGAGCGTTTGCGGGCATAATAAAAAGAGTTATAAATACGGAAATGTATAAAAAAACAAACGTTCGAAAACTCATAAATACTTTTGAAAAATACAAATGAACAAAAGATGCTGATATTCTGAAAGTTATCTCATTGTAAACTTATTTATTAAAATAGATGCTTTCATTGATGTTCAACGGTTTGATTTTATCGCTTAAATTCAATTCGACTGCTTTTTCCTTCAAAATTCGCAGCGGCTCGCCGGGCGGCTCGTCCGACAAATCGAAAGTTCCGTAATGCATCGGAACGAAAAATTTCGCTTTTATATCAACGAAACCTTTCAAAGTGTCTTCCGGCGAATTATGATTCGCTTCCATAAACCAGCGCGGCTTGTAAGCGCCGATGCCAATTAAAAAATAATCAATTTCGGGAAAAACTTCCGCCGTTTCGCGGTAATGTGAGCCGTACCCGGAATCGCCGCCGAAATAAATCGTTTTTCCCGCGCCTTCAATAACATAACCGCCCCAAAGTCTTTTGTTCGTGTCGAAAAGCCCGCGGCGGCACCAGTGGCGAACCGGAACGAACGTGATTTTCAAATCATCGGTTTTCGCATCGAATTGCTGAAACCATCCCGCCGTTCGTACTTCATTCGTTTGGGTTTTCCATTCGGTTAAAATATCTTCCATTCCCAAACCGGCGAAAAACTTCGCATCGGGAAACTTGCGCGCAATATTTTGAATCGTGTTTTCGTCGCAATGATCGCGATGGTCGTGCGAAAGCAAAACGTAATCAACGCGCTTTATTTTCTCAATCGGCGACGGCACGTCAACGAATTTTCGGATAAAGGACGGGTCGCCGAAAACCGGATCGGTCAAAATCGTCTTCCCGTTCAAACGAATCAAAAACGAAGCGTGTCCGAGCCATAAAATGCCGTCTTTTTCGTCGTTTAGAAATTCGGTCGGATCTAAAACTCCGAGCCGATACGCGTCATTTTGTTTTTCTTCTTTTTGCGGATTGCCGCTCGTCTGCCATTTTAATAAATCGAGAATTTTCGGGAGAAACGGGTGTTCGTGGTTGACGAATCTGCCGTCCTCGTCAACCGGCGTTCCCTGCCAACCTGTTTTGACAGTCGGTAAATTTTCGTTTTTGACGTATTTCGCCACCACAGATTCGTCTCGTTCGTTTAGAATAATAATGACAGCAACGGCAACCGCCAGCAAAAGCAAAAACGCACCGATTATTTTTAATGCTTTTTTCATCAAAGCTCTTGATTACTACTCTCTCGCAGAATTCACCGGCGCTGTTCGTTTTGATTAATCTTTAATAAAAATGCAGAGATTTTCTCCGAACTCTCGGTTATTTATTTTAATAAACTCGAAAATTTAACGCTAATAATAAGATTAGCATATAAAACTTTGTTCCTTTTCCGAACTCCCCAAACCCGAAATTCGATTAAAAGCGTTTGATTAAGTTATAGTGTAGTTTGCACTAATAATAAAAATACTTAAAAGGTAGAAACACGTTAAATTGAATCAGAAACCTTCCGACATTCCGCCGCCGCAGCTCATCACGACGCTGAGAAACTACAATCTTCTGCCCGCGATTGTTTTTATGCCGACGCGCCGCCGGTGCGACGAAGCCGCTACGGAAGTCGCTGCCGACAAATCGCAAAGAACCGACGCCGAAAAGCAGCATAAAAGACAGGAAATATTTGAAGAATACGCTGCGCTCAATCCTGAAATAAAAGCTCATAAACATCGCCGCTTATTACTTCGCGGCGGAGTCGCATCGCATCACGCCGGACATATTCCGGCTTGGAAACTTTTGATTGAAAAAATGATGTCTAAAGGACTTTTGAACGCCATTTTTGCGACTTCGACCGTCGCCGCAGGCGTTGATTTTCCCGCTCGAACCGTTGTCGTCTCGAACGCAGACACGCGCGGAAACGACGGATGGCGACCGCTGCAGGCAAATGAATTGCAGCAAATGACCGGTCGCGCCGGTCGTCGCGGAAAAGATAACGTCGGCTTTGTCGTACTCGCGCCAGGACAATTTCAAAATCCGAAAAAAATCGCGGAACTTCTCAAATCACCGCCCGATCCGCTGCAAAGTCAATTTCGCTCGACTTATACGAGCCTTCTCAATCTGCTCGACGCTTTCGGAAGTTTTGCGCAGGTGCGCGAGATTGCGGAAAAAAGTTTTGCTTTCAAAGATACGGCGCGGCAAATCGAGAAATTGCAAAAATTACGCGAAAAACGCACAAAAAACATCCGCGAACAGATTGCGGCGAGCGGATTCGATTTTTCGATTGAAGACGTTCGCGCTTTCGAGCGTTTGACGAGTGCTCGCCTGCGTTTACAGGAAGCTCCGCCGCAAACTCGCAACGAAACTCGTCAAAAATGGCTCGAAGAAAACGTCGTAGCCGGAAGAATCGTTACAAAAAGCAGAAACGGCAAGCGATTCTTTCTGGTGCTCAGCGTTTTCGGCGAAAAGGTCGTCGTAATGCGCGACGACGGAAACGGTGCGACTCTTTCGCTTTCGCACATTGGGCGCGTTTACGCCAAAAAATATGCAGTCAAAGAAGAATCAATTGATCTGGCGTTCGATGAAATAGACCGCGGATTAAACCCGCAGCTCGAAGAACCGAAAATCTCGAATAAAAGAGAAAACGCGGATGAGGCAATAGAAATTATCAATTCTTCAGTCGAAAAACTTCTGCCCGAAAATTTGAGTGAAGACGGAAAACGCAAGGCTTTTCAATTTCTATGGGAAATCTGGAACGACGTCGAATATCTGGAAAAATCCGGGCGCGACATTGAATATTTGCGAAATGACATTTGGCAGCCGTTTGAACGGCGCGCTCTGGTTCTCAACCACTTCGGTTATCTGGATTTTTCGGCGCAAAAAGTCACAGAACGCGGAAAATGGCTGGCGGACGTGCGCGTTGATCGCCCGCTTCTGGTCGGCGAAGCTTTGCGTCACGGCATTTTCGAGAATCTCGAACCGAGATACGTCGCCGGTTTAATGGCTTCGCTCGCGGCGGATTCGGACCGGAATTACGGCGAAATTCATCTTTCTTACGATCTTTCAGATATTTTGTCAGAATTCGAGCAAATCATTTTCAATGTAACCGGCATAGAATTAAGATTTGGCGTCGAAGCGTCGGAAGAAATCAATCTTTCCGCAGCCGCTACCGCTGAAGCGTGGGCAGAAGGCACGAGTTGGGAAGATTTGGTTTTTTATACGAAAGCCGAAGAAGGCGATTTAGTTCGTTTGTTATCGAGAACGGGCGAAGCGCTCTTGCAAGTGGCAAATTTGCGCGAATCTAACCCGAAAGCCGCCGCAATCGCGAGAGAAACTGCGGAAATCATTCTCCGCGAGCCGATCCGTTGATTTTGAATCTGCAAAAGAAAGCTACTGTTATTTGTAACTAAATTTCTTATTTTCGACTTACGGATAAGTCGGCAAAAACTTCGGAACGCGCCGGGCATTCGTTAGTTGTTCGAAAGCGTAAGCGAGCTTGATTAAAGTAGGCTCCGAATAAGCTCGACCGAAAAACGATATGCCAAGCGGCAACTCACGAACAAAACCGGCGGGAACGGTGATACTTGGGTAACCGGAAACCGCCGCTAAACTCGAACTCGAAACGTAGTTGCTGCCGCAGTCGCCGTTGATTAAATCAATCATCCAGGTTGGAGCGTTTGTCGGCGCGACGAGCGCGTCCAGATTGTTTTTCGACATTACCGCATCAATTCCCTGCGTCTGCGTCAAAGTTTTGCATTTATTCAGCGCCTGCAAATAAGCTCTCGAAGTTAGTGAGCCTTTTTTCGCCGAGGATTCGAAAATTTCCTGTTTGAAATAAGGCATTTCGCGGGCGGCGTTTTCTTCGTTGAATTTTATTAAATCTTCGAGATTTTTATACGGCGAGTTTCTTTCCGTCAGATATTTCGCCAAATCGGTTTTAAATTCGTATTGCAGAACTTCGTATTCGGCATCGCCGAATTTATTGAGCGTTGGGATTTTCACGTCAACGAGAATTGCTCCCGCTTGCCGCATCGCGTCGAGCGACTGGTCTGCAATCTTATCAACTTCCGCGCGTTTGCCCCAATAATCGCGCGCCAAGCCGATTCTGGCGCCGCGTAAACCGTCTTTTTGAAGAAACGTTTCGTAATCGTTTCGCGCTTTTTTTCCGTTTTGCACCGTCGCCGAGTCGCGCGGGTCAACGCTGGTTAAGACGCTCAACAGAATCGCAGCGTCAGCAACAGTGCGTGTCATCGGTCCGGCTGTGTCCTGGTTGTGCGCGATAGGAATGACGCCGCTGCGCGAAACGAGTCCGACAGTCGGTTTTATACCGACAATTCCGCAAATCGAAGACGGGCAAACGATTGAACCGTCTGTTTCGGTGCCGATGCTTATCGCGGCTAAATTCGCGGCGATTGCGGCAGCCGAACCGGTGCTCGAACCGCACGCGTTTCTATCCAAGATGTACGGATTTCTGGTTTGCCCGCCGCGTCCCGACCAGCCGCTCGTGGAATTTGAAGAGCGGAAATTCGCCCATTCGCTCAAATTCGTTTTTCCTAAAATGACCGCTCCGGCTTTTCGTAATTGTTCGGCTAAAAATGCGTCGCGCTGCGGAGTCGGAGCGTTCAGCAGAGCGAGACTGCCGGCGGTCGTTTTCATCCGGTCGGCAGTATCAATGTTGTCTTTCAAAAGAACGGGAATGCCGTGAAGACGCCCGCGAATTTTTCCGCTTTTACGCTCTCGATCAAGCTGTTCGGCGATTTCCACGGCGTCCGGGTTGATTTCGATAATCGAATTAATCGTCTTTTTATCAACATCTTCGATTCTTTCGAGATATTTTTTAGTGATTTCTTTTGCCGAAAGCTCGCCTTTCTGCATTTGCGCCTGTAGCTGCGCGACGGTTGTTTCTTCGAGTTCAAAACTTTTTGCGTTCGGTGCGGCTGACACGTTTTTTCCTTTGCTCATAACGATTCCCGCACTTGCGGCGGCAGTGATTTCCAAGAATTTGCGGCGGTCGAGAGATTTCATTTTTTCCTTAATTTATTATTAGAATGTTTTTATTGAAATTTTTAATCGGAAGTTTGTATTCAGTATTTTAATCCGAATGAGCGCGGCTAACAAACCGATTGGACTTCTGTTATCAATTATATTCATAATAAACATCAAACCTTAATCAAAGGATAAATCACAAATGATTAATAAATTTACCGCGTTGTTTACAATCGCTTTTTTTCTATTGCAAAGTATGACGATTTACTCGAATACACAGACTGCTGACAAACAGTTTGAGGCGCTGGCGAACAAATACCTGAAAGAATATTTGGAAATGAATCCCGAACGCGCGACCGGTTTGGGCGAACACGCTTACGACCATCTTTTAAACGATTACAGTTCGGCGGGCGTCAAAAAGGCGCGAGATTTTAACGAATCTTATTTGAACGAACTCAAAAAGATTCCGCTCGACAAATTAAGCAAAGTCAACAACATTGACGCGCGGATTATGCGCGACCGGCTCGAATCGAACATTTTCAGCATTGACGTTTTGCGCGAGCACGAATGGAATCCGATGAGCTACAACGTCGGAACGGCGATTAACAATCTGATTTCGCGCGATTTCGCGCCGCTCAAGGACAGATTAACGAGCGTCAAAGACCGGCTCGAACTTATTCCGAACGTCATCTCCGCCGCAAAAGCGAATCTCAAAAACCCGCCGCGTGTTTACACCGAAACAGCCATTTCGCAAAACAAAGGCGTGATCAATTTAATTAAAGGCGATTTGCAGATGTTCGTTGACCAAGCCGGAATGAAGGCGGAACTCGCGCCGGCGCAGGCGAAAGCCGTTGCTGCGCTTGAAGAATACGGAAAATGGCTGGAAACGGATTTGCTGCCGCGCTCGACCGGCGATTTTCGCTTGGGTGATGAAAAATTTCGTCAAAAATTGAAATACGCGCTGCAATCTGATTTGTCGAAAGAGCAGGTTTTAGAACGCGGAATGGCGGATTTGCGCGCGACGCAGGATAAAATGTTTCAAGTTGCTTTGCCGCTTCACAAAAAGTTCTTTCCGAACGAAACAAATGCTGCAAAATTAAATGATAAAAAATTTGTTATTAAAAGTGTTTTGGACAAACTCGCCGAAAACCGCCCGAACAACGAAACAATCGTCGCGCAGGCGAATCAGGATCTAAAGGAAACAACAGAATTCGTCCGTGCGAAAAAACTCGTTAGCGTTCCAAACGAGCCGGTTAAAGTCGTCGAAATGCCCGAATTCGCTCGCGGAACCGCCGTCGCTTATTTCGATTCAGCCGGACCTCTGGAAAAAAAGAACGAAACATTTTTCACCATTTCGCCGACGCCGAAGGATTGGTCGGATGCGCGCAAAGAATCGTTTTACAAAGAATACAACGATTATATGCTCGAAGATTTGACTATTCACGAAGCGATGCCCGGTCATTACCTGCAAATAATGCACTCGAACAAATTTAAAGCGCCGACGCTTGTCAGAGCGATTTTCCGCAGCGGAACTTTCACCGAAGGCTGGGCGGTTTACGCCGAACAATTAATGGCGGAACACGGCTACGGCGGCGCGGAAGTCGAAATGCAGCAACTGAAAATGAAGCTGCGCGTCATCATTAACGCCATCATTGACCAGAAAATTCACACCGCCGGAATGATCGAAAAAGAAGCCGTAGATTTTATGATGAACGAAGGCTTTCAGGAAGAAGGCGAAGCGGTCGGAAAGTGGAAACGCGCGCAGCTTTCATCAACGCAGCTTTCGACATATTACGTCGGCTCGGTCGAAGTCAACGACATTCGCAAGGCTTACGAAGCGAAAAACAAAGGCAAAATCAATTTGTTACAAATGCACGACGCGATGCTTTCGTTCGGTTCGCCCGCGCCGAAATATGTTCGGGAAATGCTCGAGTTAAAATAAAGCGCCCTGATCGCCGCTTTCTTAAATTCTTTCGGCTTGTTCGAAGGTGTTCAAACTTATCGGCATTTGCACTTCTGGCAGCCGATTGAGCACAGAACATCTCCCGTTAAAAGCGCGGTTCGAATATGCTATAACGCTGTACCGAGCGTCTGGTAGAGGGAAAGCCGAATAACCGGCGCACGAATGGGTCAATCATTCCGAAACGGTTTTCAACCGGGTCATTTCGAACTATTTCTTTCATCGGGCGCTGAATCAAATCGGCGGTGTCGAGGTATTTAGACAAACGCTCGAGCGTCGTCGCGTCCGTATCGCTTTGGCTTGCGCTGACGCTGATTTCCTTAAAGACGGCTTCGGTTTGAATGAGGAACGGCACGTTTGTGTCATACGGTTCGTCCAACATCGGGTGACAAACTCCTTCCCAGTGGACAACGAACTTGTTTTCCGCTCTTTCGCCAAATTTCAGCGTTGAATACGGAATTAACTCGTGCGTCCAAAAATGTGAAAGCGCATTCGGAGCGCCTATGTCTTTGTTATTTTTATCAGAAACAACGGTTTTGCCTTCGAGTTCTGTCCAGCGGCGTATCGGAAGGCTGAATTCGCCGCAGGACATTTGAGCATTATCAAGAAAACTCTCGCCTACGGATTGTTCTTCCGTATGCACCTCAACTTCCCAGCATAATCCCGGATTTTCATTTTCACCGTATTTCCCGAGCCAATCGGGATTAAGGATGTAACCGCTGATTGTCGCCTCTCGAACCGGAAAGTGAATGTCTCTGAGAATCATACTCATTGCGAAATAAGGAATCACCGCCAAAATACTCTTTTGTCATTTTGGGATAAAGGGCGCCGGGACTGGTGATTCTATTTAGACCTCTAGAACATTTGAAACCGCCGCGCGATTTATTTACTAATCTTCATGGTACTTCCGTCGCCGCTGATGCGGCTTGATTTGCTTCGCGCGGCTTGTTCGGCTTTTGAAAACGCGCGGAGGAAATTTTCGCCTAAAACCTTGCGGATTTCCTGTTCGGTGTAACCGCGCCGCAGCATTTCGTAAGTGACCAAAACAAGGTCTTCCATTCCGTTCATTCCGGCTGGCAGAAGCGGAATGCCGTCGAAATCAGAGCCGATGCCGATGATGTCAATTCCCGCGACTTTTTTTATGTGGTCAATGTGGTCAACTATTCGCGTGTAGCCCGGAACATTGATCTGATTGGCGGCGAAAAGTTTGCGCTCGGCTTCGTTGAAACCTTCTCTGTCGTTTTTGTATTGCTCGCGCAGAGCGTCAATCTGCGGCTTCAAACGCGCGGCGCGTTCATTTTCGTCTTTATTATATTGATCGTCGAGAAACGCCGGATAAAAATTTATCATTACGACGCCGCCGTTTTGCGCGATGCGTTTTAAGATGTCGTCGGGCACATTGCGCGTGTGATTTGCTACGCCGCGAGCCGATGAATGCGAAGCGATGATCGGCGCAGTCGTCACATCTAAAACATCAGACATCACTTTGTCGGAAACGTGCGAAATGTCAACGAGCATTCCGAGGCGGTTCATTTCGCGCACGACTTCTTTGCCGAAATCCGACAAACCGTTGTTTTTCACCTCGCCGCGATGCGCGTCCGCCCATTCGTGCGAGACGTTATGCGTCAAAGTCATATAGCGAATGCCGAGACGATAAAAGTTTCGCAGCGCGTAAAGCGAATTTTCAATCGCGTAGCCGCCTTCGATGCCCATCAGAACACAGACTTTATTTTGCTTTTTAGCGCGGCGAATGTCCTCAGCGGTCGTGCATTGCATTAATTGATTCGGATGTCTCTCTACTTCGCGGTTCGTCGCGTCAATCAAATCCATCGCCCGCCGCATCGCGCCGCCGGTTTTCAGTGTGTCGCCGGAAACGTAAATCGAGAAAAATTCTCCGGTAATGCCGCTCGCCTTAAAGCGCTGTAAATCCGTATGAAAAGGGTCGCCGTCGCGGTGAAATTTGCCGACGGAATTTGTCGCTAAATCAAAATCTTCGTCAACGAGCGGACTCGGAATATCATTATGACCGTCAACGATTATCGCTTTTTTATGAATTTTCAAGGCTTGCTGCCAAATTCGCTCATCAGCGCCCTGCGGCTTTGTCTGCGCGGCGATTTGACCGTAAAACAAAAAAACGAAAACCGTCGAAAGAACAAAGGAAATTATTTTTTTCATAGTATTCGGAAAGGAAAGAATTAGCCTCAATCTTAGCCTTTTTTGTTGTTTTTGGCGAGATAAAAAGGAACAGTTTTCAGGCTGTTCCTTTTAAGTTATTTTCGAGGAGAGATTCGTTATTAATGGGGAGAGTTTTTTTGAAAATTACCAATCGCGGCGATCTCGATAAGCGTTACGGCGATATTTATTGTAGCGTTTCTGCAATTTACGCTGTTCGCGGCTGTTCAAATAACCGTCGCGGTAAAAACGGCTGGTCGTATTGTAAAGCCGCTGCCGCTGCCGATACAAACGACGCGCTTCCTGCGGCGAAATTCTGCCGTTTCCGTAATATCTGTTTTGATTGTAACGATTTTGGTAATAACGATTCTGGTTGTAACGATTTTGAATTCGCTGCTGCCGAACCCAATTTCGGTATTGTTGTTGCTGTCGGTAGTAGTCGCGGTTTTGATAACTTCCGCTTCTGCCGTATTGCGCGTAGCCGGCAACCGAAAAAAGACACAAACAAAAAGCGATACCGACAATCGCCGGACCTATTTTTTTCAAGTAATTCATAAACTCTCCCTTGTTTCGTAAATTTTATAGCTTGTGCTATGTCAGGTCGGATGCCTTTTCGAGCGGCGCGGGTTGTCGTAAATTTTCGTAGTGATTGTCGGTCGTTTGTGGCACGACAAGTGCTTTTAATGTGATCGGCTGGAACGCGCCGCGGACTTGCTAAAATCGAGTTGGATAAAGACTTTAGCGTTTTTCTTTATTCATTTACAGTTTAGAGCGATCAAATCAATTTGACTTGTTTTGCGGCAAAATGACAAATTTTGGCAATTCGAGCAGACAATTTTTGTGCTTTTGCGTGTTTGCGCGCAAATCCATCGCTAAAAATCTCTCTTTATAAAATGGTAGATAATCTGTCTTACACAATCGAGCCGTTTGCCGGTTTGAACGTGAAAATTCCTCAGCTTCATTCTTCAATCCGTTCTTTATTCGATTCAATTCAAGCGGTTTTTAATCTTTTTGAAAGAAAACGCCAACTTGATTAACGAATACGCAATTACCAGAGGTCTCGCTACAATGTCTAAAAACAAACTTCCCGCTCCGAAGAAAATCTCCCGAAAAGCACAAAAAGCGAATAACTTTTTGACCGAATTCCCGATTCAACCGCTCCCGCCGCGTGAACAGGAATGCTCTTACCGCAGTTTCATCGAGAATTTGCCGGTTATGTTTTACGCGGTCGAACCATTTCCTCCGTTTAAACCGATTTACGTCAGTCCCGCATTCGCCGCGCTCGGCTATCAGCTCGAAGATTGGCAAAACAGTTTGGATATGTGGATTCGCACCATACATCCGCAAGACCGCAAAGGGGTTTTACTGAAAACGGAAGCAGCGATGCAGAAAGGGGAGGAAATTGATTACGAATACCGTCTGATCGCGCAGGACGGCACGATCCGCTGGGTTCGCGACAGAGGCTCTTTCATTCGCGGAGAAAGCGGCGAGATCGTTTACTGGCAAGGTATTATTTTCGATATCACGGCTTGCAAACAAGCGCAGGCGTCCGTCCGCGAAAGCGAGGAAAGACATCGCCAGATGTTCGAGAAAAATCAATCGATAAAACTGTTGATTGACGCGGAAACCGGCTCGATAGTTGACGCAAATCCGGCAGCTTGTAAATTTTACGGTTACGGACGCGAAGAGTTTAGGACAATGAAAATTACCGATATAAACGCTCTGCCGGAAAAACAAATAAAACGCGAAATGCGACGGGCGAAAAACGAACGCCGCAATTGTTTCGTTTTTCCGCACCGCTTGTCGAGCGGCGAAATTCGCGACGTTGAAGTTCATTCGAGTCCGCTTTTCAGCCAGGGCAAAAATCTGCTTTACTCGATAATCTACGATATTACCGAACGAAAACGCGCCGAAGAATCTCTGATCGAAAGCGAAAGACAATATCGTAATGTGTTTGAAAACGCCAACGATTTGATTTACGTTCACGATCTCGACGGCAATTATATTTCGGTGAATCAGGCGAGCGAAAGGCTTTTCGGATATAAGCGCGAAGAAGCGCTGCAAATGAACGTTTCTCAGATTATTGTACCGGAGCATTTGGAATTTACCCGGCAAATGCTGAAAGAAAAAATCAGCGGAGCAAAACAAACGGCGTATGAAGTTGACTGCATCACCAAAAACGGCAGACGCGTAACGCTCGAAGTAAACAGCAGCATCATTTATAAAAACGGCAAGCCTACCGGAGTACAAGGAATTGCGCGCGATATAACCACACGCAAGCGGGACGAAAAAACCTTGAAGGAAAGCGTGGAACAATATCGCGATTTGTTTGAAAACGCGAACGATCTTATTTACACGCACGATTTACACGGCAACTTCACTTCGCTCAATCGCGCGGGCGAAATAATCACCGGTTACGCCCGGGAGGAAGCGCTGAAAATGAATATTTCCGAAGTCGTCGCGCCGGAGTTTCTGGAAAGGGCTCGGCAAATGACGGCGCGAAAAGTCAGCGGCGAAGCGCCGATGCCGTACGAGTTGGAAATTATCGCCAAAGACGGGCATCGCGTACCGCTCGAATTAAGTTCGCGCTTGATTTTTCACAACGGCTTGCCAATCGGCGTGCAGGGCATCGGACGCGACATCACTGAACGAAAACGTGATCAAGAAGCGCTCAAATTAAGCGAGCGCCGCTATCGTTTTTTGAGCGAAAGCATAATGCATCAGGTTTGGACGGCGACGCCCGAAGGCGATATGGATTATATAAATCGCCGGGCGCTCGAATATTTCGGTCTGACGCAGGAACAAATGTTCGGCAAAGGCTGGCAGGACGTAGTTCACCCGGATGATTTGCCCGAATGTCTCGAACGTTGGAACTATTCGCTGCGAACGGGAAATTATTTTGAAGTGGAGTTTCGTTTGCAGCGCGCTGACGGAACATATCGCTGGCACACGGCGCGGGCTTCAGCCGGTAAGGATTCGGGCGGCAAAATCGTCAAATGGTTCGGAACGAACACGGATATTGACGATAAAAGAATGGCGGAGGAAAAGCTGAATCATTACGCTCTGCACGACACGCTGACGAATCTTCCGAATCGAACCGAGTTTATCAATCATCTCAAAACGGCGATTAAACGCTCGGTAGCCGACGAAGAGTTTCGTTTCGCGGTTCTTTTTCTCGACCTCGACCGTTTCAAGGTTATCAACGACAGTCTCGGTCATCTGATCGGCGATAAATTGTTAATCGGCATCGCCCGGCGCCTCAAATCGTGCGTTCGTCCCGGCGATGTCGTCGCTCGTTTGGGCGGCGACGAGTTTACGATTTTATTGAACAAAACGGGCGGAGCGGCGGAAGTCGCCAAAGTCGCCGAACGGCTGCAGACGAAATTGTCAAAACCGTTTATGTTCAATAACTATGAGGTTTTCACGACAGCCAGCATCGGCGTCATCCTCTCTGATTCGGATCACACGAAACCGGAAGAATACTTGCGTGACGCGGACGCGGCGATGTACCGGGCGAAAGAATCGGGCAAAGCGCGTTACGAAATATTCGACAGCGAAATGCACGTTCGCAATATAAATCTTCTGCAGCTCGAAACGGATTTGCGCTACGCCGTCGAAAGAAACGAGTTGGAAGTTTTCTATCAGCCGATTGTCTGTCTGGAAACCGGAAAAATCCGCGAATTCGAGGCTCTTATTCGCTGGCGGCATCCGAAGCACGGATTGATTTCGCCGAGCGAATTCATTTCGACCGCCGAAGAAACCGGTTTGATTATTCCAATCGGTCAGTGGATTTTGTCCGAATCCTGCCGGCAAATTTCTCAGTGGCACCAGCGTTACCCGGAATTCTCTTCTCTTTCGGTCAGCGTCAATCTTTCCGCCAAACAATTGATGCATCCTTCTTTGACCTCGCAGGTGCAGCAGATTTTGCAGAAATGCAAACTTGAACCGCACAATTTAAAGCTCGAGGTGACCGAAAGCACGGTTATGGAAAACAGCGAAACCGCGCTCGGCATTTTGTCCGAACTGCGCGCGCTTGGCGTTTCGCTTTCGACCGACGATTTCGGAACCGGTTATTCTTCGCTGAGCTACCTGCACCGTTTCCCGTTTCAGCGAATGAAAATTGACCGTTCGTTTATCAACCGGATGGATTCGGATATTAAAAGCGAGGCAATCGTGCGCTCGATTTTGATGCTCGGGCAAAATCTGGAGATTGAAACGGTCGCTGAAGGCATCGAAAACGAAGAGCAGCTCTGGCAGCTTCGCTCGCTCGGCTGTCCGTTCGGTCAAGGTTATCTGTTTTCTCAGCCGGTCAATCAGACTGCCGCCGAAAAACTTTTAAGCGAAGGTTTGCCTTTTTCTTTCGATTCAATGGAAGCGCCGTTTTCGTTCGCCGATACGAAAAGACGGCTTATCGAATTGGATAAAATTCAATAAGCCGTTTCAGTTTTAAGTTTTATAATTTGTTTTCTTCTTTCCGTTTAACGCTTTGCCGCTTCGTTTTGTCTTCGCGGCTGAGCGTTTTTCACGTATTTATCGAACCAGTTTATCTGCTCGTAAACCGTGTGCTCGATTGATTCGCGCGCCGAATAACCGTGCGATTCGTGTGGCAGCATCACGAGCCGCGCCGTTCCGCCGTTTCCTTGAATGGCGGCGAAAAGACGTTCCGACTGAATCGGAAAAGTTCCTTGATTGTTGTCAGCTTCGCCGTGAATCAACAAAATCGGTTCGTTGATTTTGTTCGCGAAGAAAAACGGCGAAACTTTCGTATAAAGATCGGTCGCTTCCCAGAAAGTGCGGCGCTCGGATTGAAAACCGAACGGCGTTAACGTGCGATTATAAGCGCCCGAACGAGCGATTCCGGCGCGGAACAAATCCGAATGCGCCAGCAAATTCGCCGTCATAAAAGCGCCGTAGCTGTGACCGCCGACGCCTACCCTTTCGCGGTCTGTAACGCCCATTTCAACAGCCTTGTCAATCGCCGCTTGCGCCGAATCAACGATTTGCTGAATAAACGTATCGTTGACCGTTTCCGGGTTGCCGACGACCGGCATCGTCGTATCGTCCAGAACCGCGTAACCGTTCAATAAAAAGAACAGATGCGAATATCCGCCGATCTGCGTAAAACGATTCGTTGAACCGGAAACCTGCCCGGCTGTTGAAGCGTCTGTAAATTCGAGCGGGTAAGCCCAGACAACGGTCGGGAGACGCGTTCCCTCTTTATAATTCGGCGGCAAATAAAGCGTAAACGACAAATCAACGCCGTCTTTGCGTTTGTATCTGACGAGCTGCTTTTTAATTCCGCGAAGCTGCGGCGCCGGGTCAGTAAAATTCGTCAGTTTTTGCGGAGCGGCGGCTTCGCATTTCGCATTTGCCGGACAGCCGTAACGAATGTATAAATTCGGCGGATCGAGCGGCGATTCTTTGCGCGTTAAAAATTTCGTGCCGTTGTCATCCATCAATGTGACAAAACTTTCAAATTCCGCGTTGCCCGAACGGAAAATTTCCTGCGTTTGCTTGCCCGTAGATAAATTAAAACGGCGCAAAAACGGTCTGTCGCCTTCGGGCGAAGCGCCTGTTCCGGTCATAAAAATATCGTCGCCGTTTTGCAAAATGACAGTCGAACCGTTCGGCAAGCGTTTCGTAACCGGCTGCCCGATATCATTGTACCGGTCGTTGACGTTCAAATCTGAAATCATTTTCGGCGCGCTTGGATTGCGGTAATCAATCGCGAAAATGCGGCGGCGCTGAGTGTCGCGGTTGTAATCGTAAAAAAGCATCAAACCGTTGCGTTCGCCGAAAGCCCGTCCTTGATAACGCTGTTCGATTTTGACGATTTCTTTCGGTTCACCGGAAAACGGCGCGTCGTGCATCATCAATTTGTCACGCGGCGTCACTTTATTTCGCGGATTTCCTTCGTCAAGAGCTTCCGTCCAAATCAAAGTCGCAGATTCGGTCGGAATCCACGCCACGCTTCTGCGCCCAGTCGGAACGCCCCCAACCGGCAAATTATCCTGAAGTTTACTGCTTTCCACTTTGTAAATAATTCTGCCGCTTGTATCCCAAACTTCGACTTCTCTCGGAAAACGCGAATATGGGAAAAGATACGAAAACGGGCGCTGAATGCGCGAAACTAAAATATGATTTCCGCCCGGCGAAACGTCCACATTGTCGAAAATCGCCAGTTGCCCGATTTCTTTTATTTTTCCGTCAACGCCGACGACGGCTAACTGCGATGTCGCGTAATATTCAAACAATCGTTCATCGTTCGGGCTTTTCAGCAAATCCTGAAAAGTCTGCACGGCGCCGGTTCTTCCGGCGGTTTCCTGTATGCTCGGCTCGGTCGGCGTCAAATTTTGATAACCGGGAGCAGCGCCTCGCTTTGACGGAACGAGATTGACGAGCAAACTTCTCTGGTCGGGCATCCACGAATAACTGCCGAAAGCCGTATTGACTTTGGCGTTTTTAATCATCCGCGCTTTTCCTGTCGCCGTTTCGACTATCCACAATTCGATTCCAGTCGGCGTGATATTTCCCGCCGCGATGTATTTTCCGTCGGCGCTCCACGAAGGCGAAATAATCTGCGCGTTCGGCGGAAGTTGTACCGGCATTTCTTTGCCGTCAGCAATATTTTTCAAAGTTAATCTGACAAAATACGGCTGGCGATGCGCGCCGTTTGTATTCGGATTGATTCGCAAACCGGCTAATCGGAGCATCGGCTGTGAAAGCTCGGCAATCGGCGGATAGCGAAGCGGTTCAAGCAAAGCGATTTTGTCCTTTGCCGGAGAAACCGAGGTCGTCGCCGTCGCCGGAGCGTTCAAAACGTCCAGAATATCTTTCGGCGGCTGTTTGTATGAGCCTTGCGCGAAAAGATTGAGCGGTAAAATCAAAACCGCAAGCAGCAGTAGAATTTTTGTTTTCATATTTGTTTTATGTTTTTGTGATAAACGAAAAAACTTGTGGTTAAACGATTTAATATTTAATTTCTTTTAAGCCGTCAATAATTTTTCCGGCGATGTTCGGTATCGGTTCGTTCTCGGTCGCGTGATTTTCGGTAAAAATTACCAGAACGAATTTTAATCCGTCGACGGTTTCGATGTAAGCGGCGTCGTGTCGCGATTTGCTTGTCCAACCGGCTTTCGACCAAAGCCGCGCGTCGTTCATTTTTCTGTCAATCAGGATTTTTCCGGTAAAACCGTGCGCCTGGCTGTCCGGGTCTTTCGTTTCGACGAACGGATCTCTTTTCATCAAATCCATCATCTGTTTCGTGCGTTCCGGCGACACGATTCGTCCCGTAACGATTTCAGCCAGAAGCCGGGCGGTCGCGTTCGTCGTCAGCATATTGCGGTTTTTTCCGGCGTTCCAAAACTGCCGTTCACGACCGTATAAATCTTCGCAGTAAGTTTTCTGATTGACATTGATGCGTTCGTAACCGAGCGAGTTGTAAAAACGATTCATCGCGTTGCGGCGACCGGCAAATTCTTCCAATTCTTTCGCCGACAATTCTCCGCCCCCGGTTGCGCCAGTCAAAACGTCCACGATGTAATGAGTCGCGTCGTTCGACGAATCAACGATCATATCTTTCAGACCGCGTTCGAGTTCGGGCGTCAATTTGATTTTCCCATCTTCAAATTGCCGTTCAAGCGCCGCCATATAAAACATTTTCACGACGCTTGCCGGGTAAATCTGCGCGTCGCCGCGAAAGTTCGCCCAGCGCGGCTTGTTCGGGTCGCGCAAATCAATCAGAGTCGCGGCGATGTCGTCAGCCTTGAAACCGCGCGGCGGGTAAGAATTGAGCATTTCGCCGACGGCGCGGCTCAAAAGCGTCTGCAATTCCTGTCCGCTTTCGGGCGAAAGCGGCTGATAATTTTTCGGCGCGGAAATTTCCACGTTTTTAGGAATTTTCTGCGCGTTTACCTGCGCGAAAAACAGGCAGACAACAGCCAAGCCGAAGATTGTTTGAATAATTCTTTTCATCTGAACCTTTAGAAACTCTTTACGGGAAAGTATTTTCAGAGTATAAACGAAAAGCGCTTGTAAATTCCAGATTTCAAAGTGTAAATTCCAAACCGCTGCGCGTTTTAAAAGTGAAATCTAAATTTGAATGAAATTTTTAATCTCGAATCTTAAATCTTGAATTTTGAATAAATTTAAATAAATAATGAATGAATCGAATCTAGTTCGCGGCATCAATCGTTGGGATTTAGTCGCCATTACGATAAATCTGATCATCGGCGCGGGAATTTTCGGCTTGCCGTCGAAAGTCGCGGCGCTTATCGGCAATTACAGTTTGTTCGCTTTCGTCGCGTGCGGCGTAATCGTCGCGTTTATCGTTTTGTGTTTCGCCGAAGTTTCCAGCCGTTTCGAAGCGACCGGCGGAATGTATCTTTACGCCAAAGACGCGTTCGGTTCAATCGTCGGCTACGAAGTCGGCTGGCTTTACTGGATCGTCCGCATCACGACATTTGCGGCGAACTGCAACTTGCTTTTGAGCTATCTCGGATTCTTTTTCCCGACCGCGAATCAAGGAACGACGAGAATTCTGCTGATTTTATTAATTGTTTCGATTATCACGTTCGTAAATTTTATCGGCGTTCGCCAATCGGCTATTTTTACGAACATTTTCACAATCGGAAAAATCGTTCCGCTTTTGATATTCGTCGCCGTCGGTTTGTTTTACATACAGCCCGCAAATTTCTCGTTCGCCGCTGCCGCGCCCGACAGTTCCGCATTCGCGAGCGCCGTTTTGCTTTTGATTTACGCGTTCGTCGGATTTGAAGCGGCGGTTATTCCGGCAGGCGAAGTGCGCGAACCGCAGCGCAGCGTTCCGTTCGCACTGCTGACGGCTTTAGCTGTTATCGTCGTTCTTTATATCGCAATTCAAATCGTCTGCATCGGAACTTTGCCCGGACTTGCCGCTTCGGAACGCCCGCTGGCTGATGCCGCAAATAATTTTTTGGGCAGTTTCGGCGCGGCTTTTATCACCGTCGGCGCGATTGTCTCAATTTTAGGAAACTTAAACGGCGGATTTCTGCCCGCTTCGAGAATTCCGTTCGCAATGGCGGAACAGAAGGAATTGCCGCGCGTTTTAGCCGCGACGCACAACAAATTTCAAACGCCTTACGTTTCACTGTTTTTAACGGCGATTGTAATTCTCGTTTTCACCGTTCAATCTTCGTTCGTCTCCGCATTGACCATCGCGACGATCACGCGCCTTTTGGTTTACGCGACGACGTGCGCCGCGCTGCCGGTTTTTCGCAAGCGCGCAGACGCGCCGAAAGCTCAATTTCTCGCGCCGTTCGGCGTCTTTGCGGCAATTTTCTCGTTGATTTTAACCGTCTGGCTGCTCGCCAACGTTGATTACAGAAAAGAAGGCTTGACGGTTTTGATCGTCGCCGCAATCGGTTTGATTTTTTATTTCGCTTATCGTTTTTTCCGCGGAGCACAGAAAAACATCGTTCATAAATAAAGTTTTTGAAGTTTGTAAAAGCGTTTGTAAAAAAGCAATTCATTCAAAATTTGATTTAATGTCGCACACAGCGCGGGCGAAATTTCGTTTAATCCACATTTATTAAACCTTTTTCTGTTAATTCACGTAGATACTGACCAACACAAAAGGGTTCAAAATTCCACAACTTGATTTCGGAGAAAAGTATGAAATTTATTTGCGCGCTGGTGTTTTCTATTTTCGCTGTTTTCACAGTTTTTGCTCAGACTGAAAACAAATCGATTGAATTTAATTTCGGGTTCGAGAAAGTTTCAGCCAACGAAAAACTGCCCGACACATGGTTCCAATTCGGCAGCGGTTACATTCTGAAAATTGATAATACTGAAAAGAAAAGCGGAAATAATTCGATTTTGATTGAACCGCCCGCGGAAAAACCGCAAAACTCATTCGGCAGCGTTGCTTTTACGATTCCGGCAAATTATCAAGGCAAAGAAATCGAATTGCGCGGTTTCTTAAAGCTGAAAAACGTTTCTGACGGATTCGCGGGACTCTGGCTTCGGATTGACGGCGAAAGCGGCGTATTGCAGTTTGATAATATGCAGTCGCGCCAGATACAGGGCACTTCCGACTGGACTCAATACTCGGTAAAACTTCCTTTGCCGGAAGAAGGCAATAAAATCACCGTCGGCGCGTTATTGACCGGAAAAGGACAACTGTGGGTTGACGATCTGCAGATTTTAATTGACGGAAAAGACATTACGGAAGCGAAAACGCGTCCTCCGGTAGTGTATAAAGCCTCGAAGGATAAAGAATTTGATAACGGATCAAAGACGGAAGTTATAAAACTGACCGGCTCTAAGACCAATGATCTGGCTGTTCTGGGAAAAGTTTGGGGATTCTTAAAATATTATCATCCGGCAATTGCAACGGGCGATTATAATTGGGATTACGAATTGTTTAGAATTCTTCCGAAAATTCTCGAATCGAAAAACAAAACGGATAGAAATAACATTTTGTCAGCCTGGGTCGAGAGTTTGGGAACGTTTGAGACGGCTAACGCGGAAACGGCTGCAGCGGAAAAAGTCAAACTCAGTCCGGATTTATCCTGGATTAATAATCAAACTCTCGGCGAGAAATTAACCGGGCAACTAAACCGCGTCAAAAATGCCAAAAGACAAAATAAACATTATTATATAGGCTTATTTCCCGGCGTAGGCAATCCACAATTTAAGAACGAAGAAGCCTACAAATCAATGAGTTACCCGGACGCCGGATTTAGACTTTTGAGCCTTTTCCGTTACTGGAACATCATTCAGTATTATTTCCCGAATAAACATTTAATCGAAGAAAATTGGAACGACATTCTGCCTGAATTCATACCTAAATTCGCCGGTGCGGCGAACGAGCTCGAATACAAAAAAGCGGCTTTAGCCTTGATCGGGAGAATTCACGACACTCACGCCAATATTTGGGGGAAAGATGAAACCTTAGAAAAATACAGAGGTCTGAACTCACCGGCTGTCGGAATTACGTTCGTCGAAGACAAAGCCGTAGTCACTAAATATTGGGATCAAGCTCTGGCGGAAAAATCAGGTTTGAAAATCGGCGACGTTATCGAAAGCATAAATAATCGGAAAGTATCTGACATTGTCAAAGAAAGATTGGAGTTAACACCGGCTTCTAATTACCCGACAAAACTTCGTGACATTGCACGGTATCTCCTGCAAACGAACGAGAATTTTCTGACTGTTAAATACAAAAGAGGCAATGAGATAAAGGAAACTCAACTTGAAACTTATTCAAAAGATAAATTAAAAGCTAACTTCAATGAACTGTTCAACAAAACCGTTCCTCCTTTCAAATTAATAACTTCCGACATTGCCTATCTTTATCCCGGCTCGTTAAAGCGCGGAGAAATCGCCGAAATAATCCCCGAAATTGCCAAAACAAAAGGATTGATTATTGATTTGCGTTCGTATCCGTCAGACTTCATAGTTTTTAGTCTCGGGGAATATTTAATGCCAAAGCCTGCAAATTTCGTTAAATTTTCGACGGGAAGCGTTACAACTCCCGGACTTTTCACTTTCAGAGAGGAATTAAAAGTCGGAAAAGAAAACAGCGATTTTTATAAAGGAAAAGTGGTAATTCTGATCAACGAAATAACACAGAGTCAGGCTGAATACACGACAATGGCGTTCAGAACCGCTCCGCGCGCGACGGTTATCGGAAGCACGACCGCCGGCGCCGACGGAAACGTATCGCAGTTTTTTCTTCCCGGCGGAATCAGCACAATGGTCAGCGGAATAGGAGTTTATTATCCTGACGGCAAAGAAACTCAAAGAATAGGAATTGTTCCCGACGTAATAGTAAAACCGACTATCAAAGGAGTTACCGAGGGAAGAGATGAATTGCTTGAAAAAGCGATTGAAATAATAAACACGAAATAGATACTGTAGTAATAGGCGTTTCACGGTAAAACTTACAACTTTCTTTCGCAGTTTTGGGCAAAAAGGCTAAATTTCGCTTTTTGAAGGAAAAACTTTAACGAAAGGATAAAATTTATCTTAACGCCCGACTTAACCGAGGTTTATTATTGGCGCAAGTTACATCTTTATAAACAGGAGTTTTTATATGAAATATCTGCTTTTATTAATCGCATTAATCGCCGCAAGTTCCGCTCTTGTCTTCGCTCAACCGGCAAAAAACAAGAAAAACAACTTTGCCTCCGCTAAAAACAAAGCCGAATCGGTAAGAATTAAAACCGAAAATGAAATACGGCTAATATTAAACGAACGCATAGACGCTCTGCGCGATTCTGCCAATATAATCGAAGGGATTAATGCCTGGAACGATAAATACTTTAACAAGGACGCAATCACCACAACGACGACAAACAGAGTTTTAACGGGCGAACAAAAACTGTCTAACGACAAAAAAGAAACCGTTCCCGCGGCATTGAAAATCACGTCGGTCGCTCTCGACCAGGAAACGATCAGCATATTCGGCGACACTGTCGTCGCAAATTACCGCTGGACGCTGACTGCGAGCCTGAACAACCGGCGAACGGAAGAAGCTACGCTTTTCACTTCCGTCTTCGCGCGTCGAAACGGAAAATGGCAAGTCATTGCCGAACACGTCAGCCGTATTCGTTAAGCACCGCACCGGAATGCGACAGAAAACCGCCGCGGATGAAAAGCGGCGAGACGATAGCATCGCAGCTTTTTCTTGCTGTGCGAATTTAAATCACAACTGCAAAATCGGAAAATTGTTTATATTTTCAAGACGGCAGGTTGAATTTCGCTGCAGGGACTTTTGCGTTTTATAAATAGGAATTCGCAAAATCCCTTTTTGTTTCTTTTATCTTAATTGTTTTTCTGTTTTAATGAATTAACGCGAAAAGTGCCGGTGGAACATTTATCTATTAAAGAGGCATAACCTATTTTGAAAAAATCAGATGTTTTCCGAGCTTGGGGAAAGATACTCATAGGTCGTTATCCTTCATTATCAATTGAAATTACGCGCGAATGTCCTCTGCGCTGTCCGGGCTGCTACGCTTACGAGCCGGGTCATTTGGGAGAAACCAAATCACTGCGCTCTCTGGCTGATTATAAATCGCAGGAATTGATTGACGGCGTGCTCAAACTGGTTGAAGTCCATCAACCGCTGCATCTTTCGATTGTCGGGGGCGAACCGCTCGTTCGTTTCCGCGAGTTAAACGTTTTGCTTCCGATTTTAAGCCAAAAAGGAATTACCGTGCAGGTCGTCACGAGCGCGGTTCGCACTATTCCCGCCGAGTGGAACAAAATAAAAAATCTTTACCTGGCAGTCTCGATAGACGGCTTGGAAGCCGACCACGACGCCCGGCGAAAACCGGCAACCTACAAACGAATTTTAGAAAACATCAAAGGTCATTCGATAACCGTTCACTGCACTATCACGCGGCAGATGATCGAACGCGAAAATTGCTTTGAAGAATTTCTCGCTTTCTGGTCTGCTCGAAGCGAAGTTAAACGAATTTGGTTTAGTCTTTTCACGCCGCAGATCGGCGCTCAGGGAGAAGAAATTCTATCGCCCGGCGAACGTCATCGAGTGTTGGACGAGCTTTCAGCGATTAGAAAAAAATTCCCGAAATTGAATCTTCCCGATGCCGTTATTGAAGCCTATCGTCAGCCGCCGCAATCGCCGAATGAGTGCACCTTCGCTAAAACAACATTAAATTACACGGCGGATTTAAAGAGTAAAATTTCTCCGTGTCAATTCGGCGGCAATCCTGATTGTTCGCAATGCGGCTGTTTTGCCTCGGCGGGATTAAAGGCGGTCGGAGATTATAAAATAGGCGGCGTTTTAAGTCTCGATACAATCCTAAACACATCGTCTAAAATCGGAGACGTTATTGCGCGGCGGTAACCTTCAACCGCCGCGCAGCGCGTTTTTCTACAACCGGATTAAGCGGCAGACGACGTTTCGCTATTTAAAGACGCCCTCGCCTAAAAAATTTTCGCGCAAATATTTAATAGTATCCTGCAAGGTTTCCTGCGGGTCGCGCGCTTTGAAATTTAATTCTTCTTTGGCTTTCGACGAATCGAAATACCAAAAATACTCGCCCATTTCGACTTCCGACGCTTCAAACGGCATCGTTTTATTAAAATTTTTGTAAATCGAATCAATAAAATTCGCGCCGAAAACGGCAACTTTCTTCGGCACGCGAAGCATCGGTGCGGAAACGCCGGAAAGCCTTTCGAGCCGTCCGAAAAAATCCGCGAAACTCATATTAACGGCGCCGAGCAGATATCTTTCGCCGTGTCTGCCTTTGTCCAAAGCGTTCAAAAACACGTTCGCCGCGTCGCGCGCGTCAACGAAATTCAAGCCGCCCGAAGGCGTCGTCGGCAGCTTTTTTGCCATAAAATCCAATATTACTTTCGTTGAACTCAAACGCTCGTCGCCCGCGCCCAAAAGCAGCGACGGATTGAGGATTACAAGCCGGTCGCCTTTTTCCGTAAAAACTCTTAAAGCCGTTTTTTCCTGGTAATATTTAGACGCATAGTAAGCCCATTTCGTTAAAATCTCAACCGGCTGCGGGTAAGTTTCGTCAACTATTTCCGGTGTTTCGCTAATGGCGCTCGTTCCGCTCGAAGAAGCGAGAATAAAGTTTTTCACGCCGTTTTCCTTTGCCGCTTCGCACAAAAGACGCGTTCCTTCGACGTGAATTTTGTTCATCTGCGCTGCGCCGTCGTAAGCAAACGAAACTTTCCCGGCGAGGTGATAAATCGCTTCGACGTTTTTCGTCGCTGCGGCAACGTCTTCTCTTCTCGTCACCGAACCGGCTAACGGATCAACACCGGCGTCCATCATCCATTCGGGAACAGAGGAAGCCATCACGCGAAGATTCTTTGCGCCGGCATCTAAGAATTGTCGGACGAGATGCGCGCCCAGAAATCCCGTTCCGCCGGTAATCAGAATTTTTTTTTGAATTTTTTCTAAAGCCTTTGTTTTTGTTGTTTTTCTCACTGCCATAAACTGTTTTTTGATTCGTTGCTTTTACGACTGTCGGCACAATTTAGACATTAAATTATTTTCGAGCAAACCGCCGAATACGAAAGGCTGAAACGGAGATTCGTAAATCTTTGCCGTTTGACAGTTTTGAACCGAAATTTGTTCGTTTGTAAAATCGGCGTAATTGTTCGAGTGCGGCATTTTCGCCATTTTAACGCCACCTTTGTAATCCATAACGATGTTGGCGAAAGCCTTCACGCCGACATCTAAACGGCTGTCGTCAATAATGAAATCCGGCGTGTGATGCGGCGCGGCGTCTTTGACGCTTTTGCCTTGCGGCATTCCGCCGACCCAGAAGAAAAACGCGGGAGCTTTCGAGCCGTAAAACGCGAAATCTTCAGCGCCCATTACCCATTCGGCTTCGTTCACGTTTTCTTTTCCAATCGCCTTTTCGAGCGACGGCAGCATTGCTTTCACTAACTCCGGCGTGTTGTAGGTGACCGGCGTTTTTCTTTCAATCGAGACCGTCGCGGTCGCGCCCATACTTTCGGCGATTTTTTCGGCGGTTAATTTGATTTTTTCATGAACGTCCGATTGAATCTGGCTGTCGAGCGTTCTGATTGTTCCAGCCATTGTTAATTCTTCGGGAATGATATTTTCGCGCACTCCGCCGTTAATTTTTCCGACCGTAATGACGACCGGCGATTTCGTCAGTTCCGATTGACGCGAAACGATCATCTGCAAACCGTTGATGATTTGCGACGCGGCGGCAATCGGGTCGGTGCCGAGCCACGGGTAAGCTCCGTGCGTTTGTCTTCCTTTTACTTTGATTGAAAACCAATCGGACGCCGCCATCATCGAGCCGGATTTATATTTGATTTTGCCGACTTCGGTTTGCGAGTTGATGTGAATGCCGAAAATGGCGTCAATTTTCGGATTGTCCATCACGCCTTCTTTGACCATCAAATCCGCTCCGCCTTCTTCTCCGGCGGGCGCGCCTTCTTCCGCGGGCTGGAAAATAAAAACGACCGTTCCTTTTATTTTATTTTTCATTCCCGCGAGAACTTCCGCCGCGCCGAGCAGCATCGCAACGTGCGTGTCGTGACCGCAGGCGTGCATTACGCCGACTTTTTGCCCGTTGTATTCCGCGGTTTCTTTTGAAGCATAAGGTAAATTGTTTCTTTCAGTCACCGGAAGCGCGTCCATATCGGCGCGAAGCCCGATTGTCGGTCCAGTGGATGCGCCTTTCAAAATCCCGACGACGCCCGTTTTCGCGATTCCCGTCCGCACCTCCAAACCGAGACGGCGCAAATGATCTTCGACGTATTTCGCGGTTTTGAATTCGCGGTTCGACAATTCGGGATATTGGTGCAGATGCCTGCGCCATTCGATGACTTTCGGCAAAACCCGGTCGGCGGCGGCATTTACTTCCGTATCGGCGGCTTTTGCAAAAGTAACGGTCGTCAAAAATGACGCGCAAAGAAAAACAGTCAGCAGTTTTTTCATCTCGACGGATGCTCCTTCAAAATAAATGAAACGTTTTTTATTATAGAAATTTTGATTTTACTGCATTCTGATAAATTTCTCATTAATCATTTGACAATTGAAACAACAAAGGCAAATTGATTGCTGACGCCGATTATCACTTCAAACGGCGTCAGCAATCAATTTGCCTCGAATTATTTCGATTCGATTTCAGCCGAAAACTTTATTTTTCGACCATTTGCTTATTTATCAAAACCGGTTCGCCGAATCCAAGCTCTTTCAAACGCGGCAACTGAGTTTTCGCGTCGCCGACGACGAGCCAGATCATTTTATCGGTATCGAGATATTTTCCCGAAAGAGCTTTTATCTGCTCGACGGTCATACCTTTGACGATTTGTTCGCGGTCTTTCACGTAATCGTATTTCCAGCCGTATTTGCTGATGTTTTCCAGCATATTCAGTTTCGCTCCGGCTGTTTCAAAAGCTCTCGCGTTGCTTTTGATGAGAAAACCTTTAGTTGTTTCCAAATCTTGTTCCGAATAATTTTTCGGGTAATTTTCTAAGATTTCTTTGATTAACTGCGCGGATTCCAAAGTTACGTTGGTTCTGATGCCGCTCGAAATCGTAAACGGTCCCGGGCTTTTTGTTCCCGAAAAACCCGAGCCGATGCCATATGTGTAGCCTTTGCCTTCGCGCAGTTGCTGCGTTAATTGCGAAGCGAAACCGCCGCCGCCGAGTATATAGTTCATCACGGTCGCCGGGTAATAATCTTTGTCGGTCGCGGCTAATGCCGGATAACCGAAACGTATGACCGATTGTTTAGCGTCGGGAACGTCGTAGAAATAAATCTGCGATCTCGCCGGCGCCGACGGCGTTTTATATTCGGGAATATCAACTTTTTTAGCTTTCCATTTTTTATTAAGATCGCTTAAAGGCTTTGTAATTTCTCGTTTATCGAGAGCTCCGACGACGTGCATTCGGGCGACCGACGGCGAGATGCTTTTAGCGTAAAAAGCCTTCAAATCGTCGAGCGTGATCGCGTTGACCGATTCGATTGTTCCCAAAACATTTCGCGAACGGATATTGTCCTTTCCGTAAATCAAAAGATTGTAGTTATTTTGCGCGACGGCGTTCGGGTTTGCTTCCTGCTGGCGAATTTGGCTGATCGTCCTGCTTTTTACGAGATCGAATTCTTTCGCGTCCCAGCGCGGTTCGAGTAAAATTTCTTTGACCAAAGCGAGCGTCGGCTGGTAATTTCTCGCCAGCGTATTGACGACGATTCGAACGTCTTCCGTGCCGGGAATGACGTTGATCGTCGCGCCGAGTTGCTGAATCGCTTCTTCTAATTCCTGCGGAGTTTTCTGCGCCGTGCCTTGCGTCATCATCCGCGCCATCATATTTGCAACGCCGACCTTATTAATATCTTCGAGAAGCAGTCCGCCGTCAATGACGATTTCAAACTGCACGAGCGGAACTTCCCTGTTTTCAATGCCGTAAACGCGCATTCCGTTGGAAAGCGTCTGTTCCCAAATCGCGGGAATTTTTACTTCCGGCGCTTCGCCGTAAGGCGGCTCTTTGCTGCGGTCAAAGCTCGAAGGCGTTTTTTCATAAGTCGCGTTGACGTTCGGATCAACTTCCTGTTCCGCGCCCTGAACTATTTTTTCTTCGACGACTTCCGCTTTTTTCGAGTTTTCTAAAGCCATGTTCAATTTGCCTTTCGGCACAAAACTCGTCGCCACATAATTCTTGCCTTTGATGTATTTTTCATAAACGCGCATCACGTCCGCAGGCGTTACGGCGAGAATATTTTTAATATCCTTTTCGACATAACCCGGATCACCCGTCAAATAATTGTACTGCGCTAGCTGCACGCCTTTGCCCAAAACGCTCGAAAGTGAATTATAAAATTGCGTTTCCTGACCAGCTTTGATGCGGTTTAAATCTTTTTCCGAAATGCCTTCTTTTTCAAATTTGGCAAAGGCTTCGGTAACCGCCTGCGCAACTTCGTCCAAATCTTTATCGGCAAAAGCGCTCACCGACAATTCAAACTGCCCGGCGAGTTCGGAAGTATCGTTGGAAATTCTCACATTCGGAGCGAGTTTTTTATTTTCCACTAAAACTTGATAAAAAGGGGCTTTTTTGCCCTGTGAAAGATATTGTGCTAAAACATCGAGCGCGTAAGAATCCGGGTGCAGATTCTCGACTGCCGCCCAAGCCATCGTCAGTTCGGGAAGGCGCGCAAAGTTGTCTTCGTGATAAAGTTTAACGGTTTCTTTTACAACGCCCGGACGTTTCGGCAATGGATTAACTTCTTCGCCGCGCTTTATTTCGCTGAAATATTTTTCCACCCACTTTCGCGCCTGCGCCGTATCGAAATCGCCCGTTACAGTGAGCGTTACATTATTCGGAACATACCAGCGACGAAAAAACTCCTTCACGTCGGCGAGCGTCGCGTTATCCAAATCTTCGAGCGAGCCGATGACCTGCCAATTGTAAGGATGATCCGCCGGATAAAGATTTTTATCAATCACATATCCCGTGTGACCGTACGGATTATTGTCCACGCTCTGCCGCTTCTCGTTTTTGACGACCTGTTTTTCTTTCGCCAGAACAGGCTCTGTGACGGTATTGATAAACCATCCGAGCTTGTCGGCTTCCGCCCAGAGCATTTTTTCCAGCGCGTCTTTCGGCACCGTTTGCAGATAATTCGTCCGGTCGCGCGAAGTCGAACCGTTCGCGCCCGAACCGCCGATTCGCGCGGTCAATTTATCGAGCCCGCCTTTTCCTAAATTTTCTGATTCTAGAAACAAAAGATGCTCAAAAAGATGTGCAAACCCCGTGCGTCCAGCCTTTTCGCGCGCGGAACCGACGTGCGCCGTCAGATTAACGGCGACAACCGGATCGGAACGATCAACGTGAAAAATGACATCCATTCCGTTCGGCAAAGTAAATTTTTCGTAATCTACTTTAAACGAAGGAGCCTGCGCCTTTTTTTGCGCCGAAACCGAGACTAAAGGAAAAAAAAGACACGTCAAAACAAGAAGATAAGATGCTACGATTTTCATATTTATTTTAGGACAGCGAACCGCAAAGAAACGCTTGTTCAAGATTAAGATGCAAAGTTTAGTAATTGGTTTATTACGTAAAGTCTTTGAGATTTGGTTTCAAAACTTTCATTAAGAGTAAGTTCCCTTTTGTATCTATATTAAATGTTAGAATTATTTATTTGAATTTCATTTTTTAAGTCATTTCCTTTTCTATTCATCAATAACAGGCTCTTGTTTGCGGGTTTTCCTTCTTTCCGCGCGCCATTTCTTGCGCATCGCCGCGACGTTGAATTTGTCGCGCTTGTTGTCGCGCATATTTTCGATTTCGTGCTGCACGCGGGCGGAAATCAAGCGGTAGGCTTCGGTTTTCGGAACGCCTTTGACCATTTCCGCCAGCTCGTCGTATTCGAGAAAGCGTCCGACTCGTGCGCCGATGCTCGCGCCGATACTGTTCGGGTTCGGAATAGTCGCGCCCTTCGGAAACGCTTCGTATGTTCCCCAGATGTAAATCGGCAGAATTCCGGTCTTATTGTTCAATGCGAGATAGCCGATGATCGGTTTGAATTCCGACATTTCTCCGGTCAAAGAGCGCCCGCCTTCAGCGAAGATGAGCGTGTTGTAGCCTTCGTTTAATATTTGCGTGACGTGACGCAGAGATTGACGCAGACTTCCCGTTCGCTCAATCGGAATGAGCGTCGTGAAGTTGTTCATATAAGCGCGTTTGTATTTGGTGTCAAACCAATAATCAGCCGCAGCGACCGCGACGGTTTGTTCCGCAGCTTCTTTGCCGAGCGCCTTTTTTACAAGTCCGGTGTCGAGATGCGAAGCGTGATTCGGCGCGACGATAAAATTCGTATGCACCGGAACGTTATCACTGCCTTCGATTTTCGTGTTCAGGACGTTTTCATAAAGCCGTTCCTGTGCAAAATCAATTAGTTGATTTCCAACGCGGCGGACAATTGACGGCACGAAAATTTCGTCTTCTTTTTTCTCTTCCGTCTTCGGTTCATCGACGATTTGCTTGCGTTTATCAACGCGCTGAACTGCGGTTAAAAGTTCACGCACCGTTTGCACTTCATTTAAAGTGTCAGGCGAGAGAACGCGACCGCCCGCGTCTTCAACCGCCGCTTGCAGTTCGACGAACATTAACGAGTCAAAGCCTAAATCAGTAAGTTTTTCTTCCAAAGCGATTTCAGAAAGCGGACGATTTGAAACACTCGCAACGATTTTGCGAATCCATAAAGCCGTATCGTCACCTTTCGATTCCGAAACGATTTGAGTTTTGCTTTTCGCCTTTTGTTCGAGTGTTTGAAGCATCTCGACAATCAGCGGACGCTTCACTTTTCGCGTCGCCGTGCGCGGCAGTTCAAACGGCGTCAGGTGCAGAATCTTGACGCGCTTGAAAAATGGAATCGAAGCGGAAATTTCGCGAAAATGCTCTTCAACTTTTTTGTTCGTTTCGGCTCTCGATAAAGCTATGTCGTGTTCGTAATCCGCTACGACCAGCGCGGAAACTTTTTCGCCCCCGTCTTCGTCCGGCAGCCCAACGATCGATAATTCCTTGATAAACGGCGAAGTCCCGTATAAATCTTCGATTTCGTCCGGGTAAATATTTTTGCCGTTTGAGTCAATAATTACGTCTTTCGAGCGTCCGACGATGAAAAGATTTCCGTCTTCGTCGAGCCGCCCTAAATCGCCCGTTCGCAGCCATCTGTCCTGCAAAACAGCTTCGGTCGCTTCCTCGTTGTTGTAATAACCGAGCATAACGTTCTGCCCACGCGCCAAAACCTCGCCGACGCCGTTTTCATCGGGAGAATCAATTTTTACTTCGACGCCGGGCAAAGGTTTACCGACGCTTCCGCGAAGCAGTTTATTTCCAGGACGTGCAACGGTTAAAACCGGTGCCGATTCGGTCAAACCGTAGCCTTCTAAAACCGTAAAACCTAATCCGTGCAAATCCTTCTGAACTTTTTCGCTCAAAGCCGAACCGCCGCTGATTAAATAACGCATTCGTCCGCCCATTCCTTCGTGAATAGGGAAGAAGATAATGGGACCCAAATTAAACGGCGTGTTGTCGCGTATCCACGCATTAAATTCAATAATGTTGTCGGCTAAATCGGCAAACAAATCCCCGCGTTCTCTGAGCCGTGTTTTGATTCTCCGGTGCAGCATTTCCCAGAGTGCGGGAACGCCGACCATTCCTGTAACGTGGTTGTTTTCAATGGCGCGAGTCAATTCTTCGCTAGAAAGCTCGTCCAAATATGTGATTTGCGTTCCGTTGGAAAACGGCGTCAGAAATCCGGCAGAAAACTCAAATGTATGATGCAGCGGCAGAACCGACAAAACCCCGTCAGTAATGTCCATATCCAGAACGCTCGACAGCATCGAAATCATATTGACGAAATTTTTGTGCGAAAGCATAACAGCTTTCGGCGTTCCGGTGGTGCCACTCGTAAATATCAGAGACGCAACCGAATTCGACAAAATTTTATTAGGAAGCAACGCGAGACTTCTCGCTTCTTCCGTTTCGTCACGCATTTCGAAAACTTCGTCGAACGTCCAGACATTTATTTCAAGCCCGGCATCGAGAAGTTTTTCCGATAAGTCTGGATTTTCATCAGCTAGTTTCTGCGAAATAACAATCGCCGACGCTTCGCCCGCACGCGCAAAATTGGCGATTTCCGCTGCAGAGCTTGCCGGATCAACTGGAATTACGCTCGCGCCGGTTTTCAGAATTCCGAAATATGTCAAACCCCATTCGGGCATATTATGCGAAAAAAGAATCACTCGCTCGCCGGCTTTGATGCCTTTTTCTGCCAGAAATCCGGCGGCGCGCAGCGTCAATTCGCGCACGTCGTCGTAGGTGTATTGCTCTTTTTTGCCGCCGCGTTCGATTCGCATCGCCACGCGTGTACCGAACCTTTTCGTTGAAGTGTCGAACAAATCGAGCAAATCCTTGTAAGTGTAAGCGCGTCTTTCCTGAATCTTTAAATCTTCTTCGAGCTGTGGTAGAACCCATTTCCGCATTCCCGGAAAATGAACTTTCAGCCAGTAATCATACCAATCCAATTTTTCGGGGTACCACGGCAAAAGATTTTTTTCTTCGTCAGCCACGAGCGACATCAAAGCGCGCAGGTTGTCGGCGCGATAAAGATACTCGTTGTCAATCGTAAACGGCTTGAACATCGCAAAAGCATCAATCGTCTCGGCGGTCGTCTGCTCGAATTTTTCGACCGATTTCTGCAAATCCGAAACGATGTTTCCCAAACGTCCGCCCGCCCAGCGCGGCTTCGCTTTTTCGAGCAGATCATCGGCTCGCCGCGCCAGTTTATTAAACATCGGCGCGCTGAAAAGTTCGTAAGTTCGCTGCGAAACCGGAGCGGCTTCGATCATCGCCGCGACATTATTTACTAATTTATTTCCCGTTTCTTTTTCCTGAAAATACTCGCGTTTGTAAAGGCTGAC
>DASVQY010000026.1:0-106742 GCA_036388895.1 Pyrinomonadaceae bacterium
TTATCAAAAAATTAAAATTGGTAGTCAGTAGCAGATTTGAACTGCTGACCCCTACCGTGTCAAGGTAGTGCTCTACCACTGAGCTAACTGACTATCCGTTCCGCTTCGGATAATTTAAAGCGAACTAATAAAATAGCGAAAATTTTTGTCGGCTGTCAAGTTTGCGGCTCATTTGTTACATTGTAAAAATACGGAAAACAGAAAAACAGAAAACGAACAAAGGAGAAAAACATTGATAAAAGCATTTATTTTTGACATCGACGGAACACTGATTGATTCGGTCGATTACCACGCCGAAGCCTGGGTTAAAGCATTTAAGAAATTCGGCAAAAACGTGAAATTTTACGAAGCGCGGCGACAGGTCGGCAAAGGCGGCGACCAATTTTTGCCCGAGTTTTTATTAAAAAAGGAAATAAAAGAGTTCGGAAAAGCGGTCGAAGACGAACGCGGCAAGATATTCAAAAGCGAATTTTTACCGAAAATAAAACCGTTTCCTGAAGTGCGCGAGCTTTTTGAAAAGATTCAAACGGACGGGAAACAGCTCGTTTTGGCGAGTTCGGCTCCGGCAGATGAATTAAAAGTCTACAAGAAAATCGCGAATATTGAAGATTTAGTTGATGACGAAACTTCTGCGGACGACGCCGAAAAATCGAAACCCGAGCCGGATATTTTTCAAGCCGCTTTCGATAAGCTCGGAAAAATAAATAAAAAGAATGCGGTCGTCGTCGGCGATACTGCTTATGATGCGGAAGCGGCGGCGAAGATGAATTTGAGAACAATCGGCGTTTTAACCGGCGGCTGGACGAAAAGCGAACTTTTGAGCGCCGGGTGCAGCGAGGTTTACAAAGATATCGCCGAGATTTTCGCTGATTATAAAAATGTAATCAATTCATAGATGGGTTATTCCCGAGCCGTTGAAGCGACAACGAATTTGTGTTTTTGTGGATAAAATTAATTTCTTTAAATTGTAATAAGTTATTTCAGGATTGTATGAATATAATACGAGAGCAAGCGAGTTGTTTTGTTGCTTTTTATAAACAGTCAACAAATATCGGCGTTTTATCTTAACAAACGCATTAAAGATAATTTGGCATTAAGATTGCTATAGATATTTCCGGTTAGAAAAATCAAAGTATTTTTTAATATTTTGAGAACGTTCAAGATAAACACGGAGGGAAATATGATTATCAGTTTGATTGTTTGGTTGGTAGTAGGATTTATAGCAGGTTATTTGGCAAAACTTATCATGCCGGGACCGGATGGCGGCGGAGTTATAGCGACAATTCTTCTTGGTATTGTCGGCGCAATAGTCGGCGGATGGATCGGAAGAGCTGTTTTTGATAATGCAGGTGCCAATGATGGATTCAGTATTATGGGATTAGTTTTTGCAGTGATCGGCGCGCTTGTTGTTCTCGCTATTTATCGGCTGGCTACAGGTCGCAGCTTACGGGCTTAAATTGAATTTGCTCTAAAAATTGTAATTTTATAAAAAGCTAACTTCGGTTTGAAGTTAGCTTTTTTTTATCCGGCGCAAAATTTATGCATTCCGACCGCGACGAGTTTTGCCGTCCGGTTGTCAATATCGAAATTCGGATTGACTTCTGTAAATTCAATGATTTTTGTGTTTGTCAGCTTCGCGGCGAACTGAACGAGCGTTAAAAATTCGCCCGCGCGAAGCCCAAACGGATTCGGCGCGGAAACGCCCGGCGCTTCCGATGAACGAACGGCGTCGAGGTCAAAGCCGAAAAATGTGCTGAGCGACGAACTGTGACTGATAAATTTCTGGCGGACGGATTCGCGGATTTCCAAATCAGCCGATTCGCGCGAGCGAAGTTGATCGAGACTGATAAGATTAACGCCCAAATCCCTTAAATAACGGTAATAAACCGGCGAAGCGAGCTGCGGTTGAAAACCGATTTCGTAAAAATAATCGGGTCTAAGAAGATGCTCTTCGAGAAGCTGTCGATAAGGCGTTCCGCTGTTTCGCGGCTGGTCGGCGCGAACGTCGAAATGCGCGTCAATATTTATCGCGATCCAATTCGATTTTCCGAAAACTTCCGACATCGCGCATCCGTCCGGGTAAGAAACGTCGTTGCCGCCGCCCAAAACAATAACTCGTTTCCCGTCACGAAGAAACTGCGATATGAGACGACAATGCGCGTCGTGCGTTTCTTCGAGACTGTTTTGAATCGCCGTGTCGCCGAAATCTAAAATTCTTTTTTTAATACCGAACGGCGTTAATTTGTAAAATTCTCGTCGTATCGCTTCGGGCGCAAGCCGTGCGCCTTCTCTTCCTCGATTTCGCACAACGCCTTCGTCCTGCGGGCAGCCGATTATAATGATGTCGGCGGAATCGTAATCTTCTTCTCTGGTCGAAACTATTTCGCCGAGCCGAACGTCGTAGGGGTCGTTTTTGCGAAAAAATAAACTTGCATCAGGGCGTTTTGCGGTTTCAAATAATTCGTTCATAGTTTGCGAAAAAATTTACGGTCGGTTATAAATGTAGATTGTAAAACATTTTACGGTTTAATGAACGAGAATCGCAACAATACATTTGAAACTGTAAGCTGGCTTTGGCGACGCGCGGCGATTCTTCCGTTTAAACATAAGAAATAATTCTTTTGTAAAAAAAATAAAGTTTGGGAGAATCGCTGGCAAAAAAATTTTGTCAGCGATTTTTTATTGGAATTTTATAAAAATTATGCAGATTTCCGAAAATCAAGGAGTGATTCGCCCAGCGTGGATTTTGCCGACGCCTCTGCGGACGGATGAGCCGCCGCCGAAAGGGTTAAAAAATATTCTGCTTCATCTGATGCAGGGACAAAACATCAAACGCGAGGAGGCGCGGCATCTTTTGGACGAGCTTTTGAGCGACAACGCGACCGATACGCAAATCTCCGCCGCCCTCGTCGCTCTCGCCATCAAAGGCGAAACCATCGAAGAACTCGCGGGAATGGCAGAAGCGATGCGCGAGCATTCGGCAAAAATCAATTCGATTCACACGAATTTTATTGATACAGCCGGAACCGGTTCGAGCAAAGTCAAAACTTTCAATGTTTCGACCGCCGCCGCTTTCGTCATCGCGGGCGCGGGGTTGCCGGTTGCCAAACACGGGAGCCGCGCGGCGACTTCTCTTTCGGGAAGCGCGGACGTTTTGACCGCTCTGGGCGTAAACGTTTCGGCGAGCCGCGAAACGTCGGAAAAATGTTTGAACGAAATCGGCATCTGTTTTATGTTCGCTCCGCTTTATCACGCTTCGACGGCACGCGTCGCCGCCGTTCGCAGGGAGTTAGGCGTGCATACGACGTTTAATTTGCTCGGTCCGATGACGAATCCCGCCGGAGCGCCGTTTCAGATTATGGGCGTCTGGCACAAAGCGCTCGTTCCGCAAGTCGCGCAAACGTTAGGCGCACTTGGAACAAAACGCGCGTGGGTCGTTCACGGTCTCGACGGTTTGGATGAAATCACGGTTTCAGATAAAACTCTCGTTGCGGAAATTACGCCCGATTACTTGAAGTTTTTTGAAATCGCGCCGGAAGATTTAGGATTTGAAAGGGCTTCCGTCACGGAATTAGAAAGTTTGCGCGGCGGAAGCCCGGAAAAAAACGCTGAAATTATCAGGCAAGTTTTGGAAAACGAGCGCGATGACGCGGCGCGAAGTTTGGTTACAATGAACGCGGCGGCGGCGATTTACGTCGGCGGAAAAGCGGAAACCTTGGAAAAAGCGGCAAAACTCGCAGCAGAAAGTCTGGAAAGCGGAAAGGCTCTTGAAAAATTGGAGAGTTTAATTGAGAAGACAAAAGGGAATTAAGCGCCATCGAACCCGAATAACTTTATAAAACCAAAATGTTTCTAAATGAAATTATCAAACTAAAGAAAAAGCGGCTGGAAAAAGCGAAAGCCGAACGCGATTTTGAAGAATTGAAGCGAAGCGCGTTTGCCAGGCGTAAAAATTCTGCAAAACATCGCCTGCGAACAGCTTTGCAGAAAAATCAAATAAATATCATCGCTGAAATCAAACGCGCTTCGCCGTCAAAAGGCGTGATAAATGATAAAATTGATGTAACCGAAGTCGCACTAAATTACGAAAAAGGCGGCGCAACAGCGATTTCTGTTTTGACCGAAGAAGACAAATTCCAAGGCAGTTTGGAAGATTTGAAAGCGGCGCGAAATGCAGTTGAGATTCCGATTTTGCGAAAGGATTTTATTTTTGACGAATTTCAAGTTTATGAAGCGGCGGACGCCGGCGCGGACGTAATTTTGCTCATCGCAGCGATGCTAAACGATGAAGATTTAGCAAATCTTCATCGTTTAGCGGAACAGGAACTCGGTTTGGACACTCTGGTTGAAGTTCATACTTCGGAAGAACTCGAAAGAGTAAAAAAAATCAATCCGAAAATCGTCGGCGTAAACAATCGCGATTTGCAGTCGTTTGAAGTTTCGCTCGACATTTCGCGCGAATTGATAAAACGCGCGCCGGAAAACGCGCTGATGATCGCCGAAAGCGGTTTGCAGACGCGTGAAGATATTTTCGAGCTGCGCGAGATTGGATTTTCCGGTTTTCTAATCGGCGAAACTCTGATGCGAAGCGGAAATGTCGAGGAAGAAATCAGGAGATTAGCCGGGAACAAACACGAATGAACACGAAATACGTAAAATATTAAACTGCTTTTGTTTATTCTTATTTTAGTGAATTTTCGTGTTTGTTCCCGGCAAAAAATCTTATGACCAAAGTTAAAATCTGCGGCATCACAAATCTTGAAGACGCGCTGCTTTCAGCAAAGTTCGGCGCGAACGCGCTCGGGTTTAATTTTTACGAAAAAAGCCCGCGCTATATCACGCCCGAAAAAGCGCGGGAAATTATCGAGCAATTGCCGCGAGAAATTTTGAAAGTCGGAGTTTTCGTCAATGAAGATTTGGAAAAGATAGTTGAAATCGCAAAAATTGCTAAACTCGACGCGCTTCAATTACACGGCGAAGAAACGCCGGAATTTGCGAAAGAATTGAAGGCGAAAACGAAATTGGAAATCATCAAAGCCTTTCGAGTTTCAAAAGATTTTGAGCCCGAAAACGTTTTACAATATCAAACGGACGCGATTTTGCTCGATGCTTACAACCCGAAAGAACACGGCGGAACGGGCGAAACTTTCGATTGGGAAATTGCCAGAAAAGTGCAGAAGATTTTTCCGAAAATGTATCTTGCAGGCGGGCTTTCGCAGGAAAATATTGCGGGTGCCATTTTACAAGTTAAACCTTTTGCTGTTGATGCTTGTAGTTGTTTAGAAAGTAAAAAGGGCAGTAAAGATAAAGCGGAGTTAATCAATTTTTTAAGTAATGTTCGTTTTTCAAATCACCAAAGTTTTAAGCATTTTGACGATGAGGATTTGTTTAATTTATTGAGATTGTATCGGCATAGACCTCTTTTATATTTGCCTGAAAAGTCAATTTCTCATTTGTGCAGTTTTATTGTTGGTTATTTGTGCGCTTTAAAGATTACAGATTCTGAATATCAAAGAATTGATTCGTTTTTCAAAGGTTTTGATAGATTTTTAGAAATAAACAAAGGAATGTTCGTTCATCATTATTATTCGTACGCTTCGCATTTTTTAGAAAAGTCCGGAAATTGTGAAGATAGAGCATTTGATTTGTTTTTTGCAAAGTTTGAAGAATTTGCTTTAGAAAATGGATTTCCAAAATATGAATAATTTTCAACCAGACGAACGCGGTTACTGGGGCGAATTCGGCGGGCGGTTTGTTCCCGAGACTTTGATGTCGCCGCTCGAAGAATTAACGAATGCGTATTTCGCCATTCGCGACGATGCTGATTTTCAAACCGAGTTTTTGCAACTTTTGCAGGATTTTTCCGGTCGTCCGACGCCGCTTTTTCACGCGAAAAGGTTATGGGAAAATTTGGGCGGAGCGCAAATTTATTTGAAGCGCGAAGATTTGGGGCATACCGGTTCGCACAAAATCAATAACGCTATCGGGCAGGTTTTGCTCGCGCGGCGAATGGGCAAAAAGCGCGTGATTGCGGAAACCGGTGCGGGACAGCACGGCGTGGCGACGGCGACCGTGTGCGCGCTTTTCGGACTGGAATGCGTCGTTTATATGGGAACCGAAGATATGCGGCGGCAGGCGCTCAACGTTTTTCGGATGCAGCTTCTCGGCGCGGAAGTTCGCGGCGTGGATTCCGGCTCGAAAACCTTAAAAGACGCGATAAACGAAGCTTTGCGCGACTGGGTGGCGAACGTTGATTCGACTTATTATCTTCTCGGCTCGGCTTTAGGTCCGCATCCGTATCCGCTGATGGTGAGGGATTTTCAGTCAGTTATCGGCAGAGAAGCGCGTGAACAAATCCTGGAAAAAACGGGAAGTTTGCCCGACGCGCTCGTCGCCTGCGTCGGCGGCGGTTCGAATGCAATCGGGCTTTTTCATCCGTTTTTGCGCGACGAGAACGTACGGATGATCGGCGTCGAAGCGGGCGGCAAAGGCGATAACCTGGGCGAGCACGCGGCGCGTTTTAACAAAGCGGGCGGCGGGAAGATCGGCGTTTTGCAGGGAACGAAAAGCTGGCTGCTGCAGGACGAGAACGGACAAATCGCGCTAACGCATTCGATTTCCGCCGGACTGGATTACGCTTCGGTCGGTCCGGAACACGCGTTTTTGCAGTCAGTCGGACGCGTCGAATACGCGATGGCGACAGATGATGAAGCGTTAAAAGCCTTTCAAATTTTGTCGCAAACCGAAGGAATTATTCCGGCTCTGGAAAGCTCGCACGCGATTGCGCATTTGCTGAAACTCGCGCCGGAAATGTCGCCGAACCAAACAATTATCGTTAATTTATCGGGGCGCGGCGATAAAGACGTGAATCAAGTGCAGGAAATGCTGAATAAATAATGGCAAATCGAATAAACGAAGAATTCAATCAATTAAAATCCGAAAATCGCGGCGGTTTCATTCCGTTTATTGTTGCGGGCGATCCCGATTTGCGAACGACGAAAGAATTGATTTTGGAATTGGGAAAGAGCGGCGCGAGCGTCATCGAACTCGGCGTGCCGTTCAGCGATCCGGTCGCGGACGGCGTGACGATTCAGGCTTCGGCGGAACGGGCGCTGCGAAATCCGATTTCAGTGAAAGCGATTCTGGAAATAACGGCAGAAGTCCGAGAAAAGGGCTGCGAAACGCCGATTATTTTATTCAGCTATTTCAACCCGATTTTGCAGTTCGGTTTGGAAAATTTCGCCGCAAAAGCGAAAGACGCGGGCGTTGACGGGATTTTGATAACCGATTTGGTGCCGGAAGAAGCCGAAGAATTCCGCCGAATTCTAAGCGAACGAGATTTAGCGCTGATAATGCTTGCCGCGCCGACTTCATCGGACGAGCGGTTGCGAAAAATCTGCGCTCAGGCAAGCTGTTTCGTTTACGCCGTTTCGCGAGCGGGCGTGACGGGCGCGCGGAACGAGATGAGTTCCGAGGCGGAAAATCTCGTCTCCCGGCTTAAAAAATTTACCGATTTGCCGATTGCCGTCGGCTTTGGAATTTCCACAGCGGAGCAGGTCGCAAATACCTGGAGATATGCGGACGCGGCGGTTGTCGGTTCGGCAATCGTCGGGGAAATGATGCGGCTCGCAGCGAATCCTGATGAAGTGAGCGAAGATTTTGTCGAAAAAATAGGCGGCTTTGCCGAGTCGTTTCTGCCGTCTTAACAAACAAAGAAAGATAAAGTTGTAACCACGGATTAAGTCGGATTAATATGATAATTATTTTGTTATCCTGTCCGATCAATATAATCTGTGGTTTCTTTATTTGTTTAAGGGAAATAAAATGAATAAAAAAATAAAAACCTCAAGTGACGACATCTCGTTCAAAAAACGGTTCGCGGAATTCTTGCCGCCGACGATTCGATTAAGGCTGAAAATCGCCGCTGTTTTATTACTATGCTTTATTGTTTTATCGAATCCGGTTTCCGCGCAGGACACAAACGATGATGCTCCAATCAAAGTCGACACTTTGCTTTTAACAATTCCGCTTACTGTCAGCGACGGAAAGGGACGCAACGTTCCCGGATTAAAAAAGGGGAATTTTACAATTTTTGAAAATGGCGAAGAGCAGGATATCGAGCTTTTCTTAAATGAAGAAGCGCCGATGAATGTGGCGATTTTGCTCGATACGAGTTACAGCACCAAAAAAGTTTTAGACAACATTCAAAAAGCCGCGCGTGATTTCATCAAAATTCTGCGACCCGAAGATAAAGCCGTAATCGTTACCTTCGATAATCGAACGCTGTTTTTAACCGGGCTCACTTCCGACCGAAAGATGTTGTCGAATGCTATCAATCAGGCGCGAATCACCGAAACAAACGGTTCGGATATGTACGAGGCGGTTTTCGGCGTAATAAACAACCATTTTGCCGCTTTAAAAGGCAGAAAAGCGATTATTGTCTTGACCGACGGAATGGTCACCGGTCGCGGCATTTCCGCGCAGCAAACGCTCGACGCGCTTCAAAAATCAGACATATTGTTTTATCCGATTATTTTCAAAACGGACGCGAATTCGTGGAGAATGTCGGGCGCGAAAAACACTTCGCCGTTTGAAATCTTGAAAATTTTGGCGGAAGAAACAGCAGGCAGATTGTATGAAAAAGAAGCTTCGAAATTAAACGAAGCGTTCCGAAGTATCGCCGAAGATTTAAAGAATCAATATTTGCTGGGTTTCTACCCGCAAAACTCCGAAAAAGGAAAACCGCTCGGACACGTAAGAGTTGCGGTCGACCGGGCGGGCTTTGTCGTCAGAGCCAAAAAAAAGTTAAGTTTTTAATTTTCTTTGACGGCGCTCCAAGCCTTTTTTAACCTAAAGAATAATTTTATGGATTTTCAACTGTCGCAGGCAATCGAGATACTTTCTCAAACTCCACAAACCGTTAAATCTTTGCTCGGAAATTTATCGGAAGAATGGGTTTTTAATTCTGAAAGCGAAGAAGGCTGGAGCGCGTTTGATGTGATCGGGCATTACATACACGGCGAAGAAACCGATTGGATTCCGCGAGCCGAAATCATTCTGGCGCAAGGCGAAAATTTGAGATTCGAGCCGTTTGACCGTTTCGCGCAATTAGAAAAATCCGAAGGCAAAACATTTTCCGAATTGCTCGAAACCTTCGCTGAGCTGCGCCGGAAGAATATCGAAATCTTAGAGTCCTGGAAATTGACTGAAGATCAACTGAACCTCAAAGGAATTCACCCCGAACTCGGCGAAGTTACGCTCGAACAGCTTCTGGCGACGTGGGTGGTTCACGATTTAACTCATATCCGTCAAATCGTTTCCGTAATGGCAAAGCAATACGCGGAAAACGTCGGCGAATGGAGAGCTTATCTCTCGATTTTGCAAAGTTAAGATAAAATTAGCCTCATAATAAAAATTTGTCACCGCATTTTTTTATAAATTTTCAATTGGTTTAAAGACTGATTTAAAAATAATTATGAAAAGAACCATTAAAGCTCCGCGCGGAGCGGAATTAACTTGTAAAAACTGGCTTTCGGAAGCTGCTTATCGAATGATTCAAAACAATCTCGATTCTGATGTGGCGTTTGATCCCGACAATTTAATTGTTTACGGCGGACGCGGAAAAGCGGCGCGGAATTGGGAATGTTTCGATGCGATTTTGGAAAGTTTGAAAAACCTCGAAGCCGACGAGACTTTGCTCGTTCAATCCGGTAAGCCCGTCGGCATTTTCAAAACTCACGCGAACGCGCCGAAAGTTCTGCTGGCAAATTCAAACATCGTTCCGGCTTGGGCGACGCAGGAGAATTTTGACCGTTGGGAGCGCGAGGGGCTAATTATGTACGGGCAGATGACCGCCGGAAGCTGGATTTACATCGGCACGCAAGGCATTTTGCAGGGCACTTATGAAACTTTCGGAAGCCTCGCCAGACAGCACGGATGGGGAAATCTTGCGGGAAAATTTGTTTTGACCGCCGGACTTGGCGAAATGGGCGGCGCACAGGCGCAGGCGATTACTTTTAACGGCGGCGTCGGTTTGCTCGTTGAAGTTGACCGCTGGCGGATTGATCGAAGATTGCAGTTAAAACAGGTTGATCTCGCAACCGAATCTTTAGACGAAGCGTTAAAATCGGTGAAAGAATTTACCGAAAAGCGCGAGGCGAAATCAATCGCGCTTTTGGGGAACGCGGCGAAAGTTCACTGGCAGATTCTCGAACGCGGAATAATTCCCGATGTCGTTACTGATCAAACTTCGGCGCACGACGTTCTTTTCGGCTACATTCCGCGCGGTCTTTCCGTCGAAGAAGCAAACAAATTAAGAAAATCAGACCAAACCGAATACGAACGCTGCGCGATGGATTCGATGGCGCGGCACGTCGAGGCAATGCTCGAATTTCAGCGGCGCGGCGCCGTCGTTTTCGATTACGGCAACAATCTGCGCCAGCGCGCGAAAGACAACGGCGTGGAAAACGCTTTCGATTATCCGGGCTTTGTTCCGGCTTATATTCGACCGCTTTTCTGCGAGGGCAAAGGTCCGTTTCGCTGGGTCGCGCTCTCCGGCGAAAAGCGAGACATTTACAAAACCGACGAAGCGATTATGAATCTTTTCCCCGAAAACGATCATTTAATTAAATGGCTGACGATGGCGCAAAAGGAAGTCGAATTTCAAGGACTTCCGGCGCGAATCTGCTGGCTCGGCTACGGCGAACGCGCGAAAGCCGGACTAAAATTAAATGAAATGGTCGCGTCCGGCGAACTCAAAGCGCCAATCGTCATCGGGCGCGACCATCTCGACTGCGGCTCGGTCGCCTCGCCCAACCGCGAAACTGAAGCGATGAAAGACGGCTCAGACGCCATCGCCGACTGGGTTTATCTCAACGCAATGATAAACGCCGTCGGCGGCGCAACCTGGGTTTCTCTCCACCACGGCGGCGGAGTCGGCATCGGCTATTCCTTACACGCCGGACAAGTCATCGTCGCCGACGGCACGCCCGAAGCCGCCAAACGCATCGAAAGAGTTTTAACCACCGATCCCGGAATGGGAATAATTCGCCATGCTGATGCAGGTTATCAGGAAGCGATTGAGTTTGCCGGAAAGAATGATGTAAAAATTCCGATGATGAAATAGAAATATGGGAAATTGGTGTTTTGTTTTTAATAGAAAACTTGTAGATGAAAGCACTTTAAGTGAAGGAGAAAAGTCGGATAGATTTAATGATATTGATGATACTCAACATAATTTATGCCGGGGTTTACCAACCCATCGACACACAGATGGAAACCATTACTGTATTTTACATCTTCCAAAAAATGATAAAGATGTGGCTGAATTCAGCAAAGTTATGGGGATTTTTTTATTCATGCGCTTTACCGAATTACAAGTTTCTATGGCGAAAGTTGGGAACGGGCATTTATTTGGTTTTTTTTAATTTGTCCAATTTTTGCTTTACTTTTTTATTTGTGCGGTTCGTTTGAGAAAGCTTTATTACAAACTTCCGCAGATTATCTTTCATATAGCTTACAAGTAATGACCTTGCAAAAACCCGAACCTAAACCTTTGGGATTTTGGACAACTTTAATTTACTCCGTCGAATTAGTTTTAACCCCGATTCAACTTGGTCTTCTTGCATTGGCGATTCGGCGAAAGTTTATGCGGTGAATTGTGTTAAAATGCGGTTTGCGAGGTGAAATAGATGACATCGGAAGAAACGTTGTTGGAACAGATCAAAGTTTTGCCGCCGGATTTGAAGCGCGAAGTCGAGCATTTTGTCGAGTTTTTGCAGACAAAGGTTAAAACCGATAAACCACGTCGGAGTCTGAAGGGGGCGCTGGCGGATTTGAATATAAATATCACCGATGAAGATATTCGTCAGGCGCGAAATGAAATGTGGCGCGGTTATACCGAAGATACCGAAGACGAAAAATAGTTTATGGATGATGTCGTCATTGATACTCACGCTGTGATCTGGTATTTTGCCGACGCGACGCAGCTTTCAAAACCTGCCGAAACTGCAATTGAAAACGCCGAAGCAAACGGAATCATTTTTGTTTCGGCGATTGCGATTATCGAACTGCTTTATCTGATTGAAAAAGGTAAAATTCCGCGAGATATTTTAGATTTACTGCGCTACGCTTTAGATGATTCGACAACCGCTTTTCGATTAATTGAAATTAGCCGCGAAATTGCCGACCAAGTTGAAAATATTCCGCGTCCGACTGTTCCTGATATGCCCGACCGCATTATTTCAGCAACCGCTCTGCATCTGAATCTTCCGCTTGTTACCAAAGATAATAAAATTCAGGCGCTGCAAAATATTCAAACAATTTGGTAGAAATCCTTTGATTTTCAGCATTGGCGATTCGGCGGAAGTTTATGCGATAGTTTCGCGCTCTTGCTGACGAGTGGGCTTCCGCCTATTTGTGCCAAAATTATAAAAGAAAATAATAGGAAAGTCCCGGTGTTGAAATTGACACCGGGACTTTCGTGGAAAACTTTTTATTTTTTCTCAAGGGCGTTGAGCTGATATTTAACCTCGTTGCCCTGGCTGAACATATAGCCGCTGAAAGGCTGATCGGATTTGTTGCCCAATCTGTTGGGTTCGAGCGATCCGAAAATCAACTGGTTTTTCGAGTCGTTGATTCGCAGACCGACACCGAGCTCTTTCGAGGCGAATAAATTCAGAGCCTCGCCGTATTCGGCGTCCATTCCGAGACCGACCTGAAATTTGTCTCCGACTTTGATCGTGCCGAATCCGGCGCGCTCAAACCCTTTATCACTGTGGATTGTGATTCCGGTCGCCGATCCGATGCGCTTTCCCGTATTGGCGTCGGGCAATTGGTCGCCGATAACTACGCGGTCAAAGCCGTTTTCGTCCAGAACAAGCATTCCGATAGAGGCTTTTTGAAGTTTGTCGAAATTATCCCAGTATTGCTGAGCCGCCTTTTCGGGAATTTTATCTTTCCAAGCCGCCAAAGCCTTTGTTTTGTCAGTAAAAACACGATTTTTCGCCTGCGGAATCGGAGCGCCAATTAACACTCGCTCGCGTCCCTGTTCGTCAACGACGATGATGCCGCGCGTTTTGATGATTTTGTCGGAACTGTCGGCGATCTCGCTATCCGCAAAGGTGTTTGTGCCGAAAAAAAGAACACATTGCGCCAGCAAAATTACGCCGAAAATCAGATACGTTGCCCGCAGCCTGCGCGAAAGCGTTTTCACTTCGTTTTGTAAAAAATCGGATGATTGCATGTTCATTTTATTCTCTCCTTTTACTTTGAAATTTGATACGACGGATATCCCTACAAGCTAACGCGCAAAAGTTTGAGCAAAAGGCTCAGGAACAGTCGGCAGTATCTATGCCGCTTGATGTTCTTGCCCGATAAAGTCTTTACAGCGTAAACTAAACCTACTTATATTCTGAAAATAATCTGGAGAAAATTATGAAACGATTTTTGTCTGTGCTCGTCGCAGTTGCCATTTTGAGCGCATTTTCGGGTATCGAGGTGATTGCGCAAAAACTTTCGGATGATGCAGCACTCGTTGAAAAAGCGAAAAAGATTCACCGGGATGTGGTTACGCTTGATACGCACGTTGATATTAATACGGCGAATTTTACCGAAAAGGTTAATTATACGCAGGATTTGCCGGTACAGGTAGATCTGCAGAAAATGCGGAAAGGCGGATTGGACGTGGCGTGGCTGATTGTTTACACCGGGCAGGGCGAATTGACGGAAGATGGTTATAAAAAAGCGTATGCGAATGCAATTGATAAATTTGAGGCGATTCACCGCTTAACCGGGAAAATTGCGCCCGAGCAGATCGGGTTGGCTTTGACTTCCGAAGATGCCCGGCGGCTCGTTAAATCCGGAAAGCTCGTGGCGATGATCGGCGTGGAAAACGGTTATCCGATTGGAATGGATTTGAGCCGCATTAAGGAATTTGCGGATCGCGGGGCGCGTTATATGTCGCTCGCGCATAACGGACACAGTCAGCTTGCTGATTCAAATACAGGCGAAAGAGACAACAAATGGATGCATAACGGTTTGAGCGAGCTCGGCAAAAAAGCAATTGTCGAGATGAACAAATGGGGCATTATGATTGACCTTTCGCATCCGTCGAAACAGGCGAATATTCAAACGCTGCAATTAACAAAAGCGCCGGTTATCGCTTCGCATTCTTCGGCGCGGGCGCTCGCCGACCACAGCCGCAACCTCGACGATGAACAGCTCGAATTAATCAAAAAGAACGGCGGCGTGGTGCAGGCGGTCGCGTTTCGCGGTTACGTCAATACGGAAAAAAGCGCGTTGCGCTCGAAAATGACGAATGAAGTTTTGAAGGAACTTGCCGAAAATGAAGGCTTCAAAATTTTAGAGCGGGAAGATGCGATGAAGCTGCCTGAAACCGAGCGAGCTGAATATGGCGCAAAACTCACGGCTTTTCGCACGAAAATGAGACCGGTTATCAACGAGCGTTTGAAAACATCGGCGCCCGATGTTAACGTCAAAGACTTCGTTGATCACATTGATTATCTGGTGAAAAAAATCGGCATTGATCACGTCGGCATCAGCTCGGATTTCGACGGCGGCGGCGGTGTCGAAGGCTGGGACGACGCTTCCGAAACTTTCAACGTCACGCTTGAACTCGTTCGTCGCGGCTATACGAAAAAACAAATCGAAAAACTCTGGAGCGGAAATCTTCTGCGCGTTCTCGATGAAGTTCAGAAGGTTGCCAAAAAAATGCAAAGACAAGGTTAATGCTTTAATGACATCAATCAGGAAGTAATTCTCAAACAATATTTATATAAAGAAAAACCGTGAAGCTTTAACACTTCACGGTTTTTCTTTATAAAATGTCTGAGACAGATTAATATCTTTTGACTCTGACGTATTTTTTCTTTTTCGGTCTGACTTTGTAAGTGTAAAGAGCCGAACCGCCCAAACCGGTTGCGCCGCCGATCAAAGCGCCTTTTTTGCCGCCGATCAATCCGCCCAAAAGCGCGCCCGCGCCGGTTCCGATTGCCATATTAACCCGGTTGCGGTGACGACGATAAAAGCTCGGTTTTTTGGTTCTGACATAATAAACCCGCCCGTTTTTACCGACAACGCGCCGGGCGTATGCTTTTTGCTGCGCTTCAGCCGAAACCGGCAGCATCATCGGCATTAATCCGGCGACCAACACCATCATGATAAGTGCAATTAAAGATTTTTTCATTTTCATACTTTTCCCTATTATGAATTTACTTATTGCAAAATCAGCTTTTGCTTAATTCACACAACACGGAACAGTAAGCAATTACGGTGCCACAAAAGCAGCTCGAATATGAACTGTTTTATCTCAATTTACAAACAACTCGGTAGCGATTTCGTGCAATCCGTGTTCTATTTGGTGCGTTTTTCAAGATTAAGTAACAAACTCTGTTCACGGTGTTTACACAAAGCTCAATTAATCATTCTCGAATACTGAAAATAAAAAAGAGGCTCATTAAACCTCTTCTTTATCTCACTTTTTATATTTTTGTAATTTGCGCTTTCGGCTTTTACAAAGATTTTGTTCTCACTACGTTAAAGGTCGGCTCGGCGACGACTTTATAATCGGCGGGCGGCGTGAAAAGCGAGCGGTCGGGTTCGCTGCGGTTAATGTTCGTCAAACGGTAAATTTGCTCGCCGAAACGCGGATCGGAATGTCTCGAATAAACGATCAATTGTAAATCTTTTGAATACCAGCGTTCATAGACAATCTCTATGTCGCGCTCATTTCCGATTGAACCGGCTGGAATCGTCGTCACCGTTCGCGTTCCTTCAGCTTCAACGCCGTCAAACGAGCGCGTTCCGAGCGGTTCGCCCTTTCCCGCCCAAGTGCTGGTAGCGGTGGTGAATGTGCCGGTCGTTGCGGCTCCGTTAACCGAGGGCAGAACAACTACGTGCGATGATTGTTTGGCGGCATTCGATTCCAATTGTTTGGCGGCGTCCGACTCTATTCGGGTTTTTACCGCATGGCTCAGCGATTGACCGTTGACGATCACGGCGCCTTCGGCGATTCCGGCAATAGTCGGCATCCGGCGAACGGTTTTGTCAGACGGATTTATTATATATCTCTGATTGCTTACCGGATCGAAAATAGAAACCGTGTCCTGTAAACCGAGAGCCGGAACGGCATTGCCGAAGGTAACGGCATTGCCGAAGCCGCCTATGCTCGAGCCGCCTTCGCGCCGGAAACGTCCTTCGCTGTCGCGGTACATACGCGTCGTGTAGCTGCGCGTTATTTTATTGCCGTCGGGCAGAGTCTGGATGCTCTCGTTGACGGCTTCCGCCGAAAACGGCGAGCCTTTGACGACCGCTGTCGCAGTAGTGGCGATGATTTCAGCCGCTACTTTTCCTCCGGCGGTTCGCACCTCTTGCTGGGCATCAGCCCATAACGGCATACATAAAACGAATAATAAAAGTGCCGGTAAATATTTCATTGTTTTCTCCTTCTTTTTTATTTATTGAATTCTCTAAGCTGTTGAATTTAATCAACAAATCGAATCGCTCTGGCTACGCCGTCGGCGCCGACGAGCAAATCGGTTTTGATTTTTTCGGATTCGTTTTCAATCGGAATATTCACGCCGAGCGCGAAGACGGAAGAACGGGGAAGTTCGGCGCGGATTATTTGCAGACCTTCGTTGGCTTCGATTGGAGCGCCATGCGCCAGCGCGTAAAACTCCCGATTTGGTTCTTTTGCTTCTACGGGCGTTTGTTTTTTTATAATTTTAGGTTTCCGCGCCGGTCCGGGTGTCTTAAAGTTTATTTTTTCAACTTTTGCTTGATTGAAGTTTGTTCGAGTTCTGATCGCAGTTTTTTTGATAACCGGAATTTCCGGCGAATCGTTAAAAACTTGCTCGAATTGTTGAATTTCAGATGCTTCCGTCTGCATTTGAACTTGCGGCACGAAGGCTTGCTCGACTTGCCGCGGCGATTCGACGAATAAAACTACGCAGAGCGCGGCGAAAAACAAAACAGTTAATGCGGTAGAAACCGCAAAGCTTTTTTGCCGATTCCAAAACTGAAAATTTCGCCAAAAGTCAAAGAAACCGTTCGATTCGCGCTTGTTTTGTTCGACTTTAATTCTCGCTTTTACTGAATCGAAAAGCTGCGGCGCGGCGACGATGCGGTCGAGTTCTTCGCTTTGCATTTTCGTCGCTTCGAGCAGTTTGCGCCCGATGCGGTCGAGTTTCTGATTTTGTAAATCGCGTTTATTCATTCTCCAATCTTAAAGACGTTTTGTACAAAAAATTGGTTACAAAAACTTTTGCAGAATTTTCCGCAGTGAATTTCTGGCTCGAAAAGCTCGGACCTTTATTTTTGAATTCGACCAGCCGGTGATCTGCGCGACTTCTCCGACGCTTAATTCTTCGGCGTCGAGCATCTGCAAAATTGCGCGGTCTTCCGCCTTCAAATTCGACAAAAGTTTTTCCGCCAAATCTCGTTGGGCGAGAAAATGTTCGACCGTTTTTTCATTGTTCGAACATTCCGAAAATAGAATTTCGGTTTCCGGTTCGGAAAGCTCGCAAAGCAGATTTTCCGGTTTGCGTCTTTGAGTTCTGAGCGAGTCGAGACAAACGTTCGTCGTGATTTTGCCGAGCCATCCGGCAAACGAAAAATCGTGTTCGCCGCGAAAACACTTTAATTCAAAGTAAACTTTGGAAAAGCTAATCTGAATGATTTCTTCGATTTGTTCGGGACGGCGAAAATACCTCGAAGCGATAGCCGCGACCAGACGTTTATAGCGGTCGAAAATATCTTCAAAAGCCGCTTCATCGCCGCTTAAAACCAGTTCGACAAGCTGAAAATCCGTCTTTTCGACGGAAATCGGCGCGTCCGCGCTTTTTTCCTCAGAACGGGAAATTTGTATTTCGTCTTGCCAAGCCGTCGTGCAGTTCATTTCGGATTTTGAATTTGATTTAATTGACAGTCGCACCACAAGACGCTGAGCGCGGCGAATCGGTTACAAATTTTACCGAAAAAATATGTCAGTGGCGGCGGCTATCAATATCAACGACGGGCAGATGGATAATGTTTTCTGTTTTTATTGGATTTTAAGAATAAAAAAATGGAAAAGCCGCGTAATCTGAAATTAATTACGCGGCTTTTCCATTTTTTTATAAATTAATCGCTGTTTAAGGCGAAAGATATTGTTCGAGAATCGGCTCAAGATTATTGAAATCGAGCGGCTTGTTGATTAAGTCGTCGCAGCCGGCTTCGATTGCCCGGCGGTAGTAAGAATTTCCGTAAGCGGTGACCGCAATAATCGGAACTTTGCCGTAGCCGTCAAACTTCCTGATAATTTGCGTTGCAGTCAGCCCGTCCATGTTCGGAAGCGACAAATCCATCAAAATCAAATCGGGATGATTTTGTTTGGCGCTTTCGACGGCTTCGTTTCCATCTGCTGCTTCGAGGACTTCGTAGCCGAATCTTTGCAGCAGAAACTTCATCATCGTGCGAATATCAGCGTAATCTTCAACAATCAAAACGGTTTTTGGCATATCATTAATACTAAACAACCTAAACTATTTAATATCATACAAAAAGCATCAAACAATTGCCACTAATTTTTTAACTTGTCAGAAAAACGAGCGAATGATTTTCTATAAATTGTGAAAACTTCAATTAAATTTCATAACTTTAAAACAGAACTTTTTTATTTGGTTTTTCCTTATTAAGCATTGTCTGAAATCTCGGAAATCAAAACCGAAAGACGAGGTTTGTCTGTTATTTGAACCGGGAAATCGGTTCGGGAAAAAGTCTTCAAAAATTAATCAATCTGAGTTTTGCGGAATGTGGGTTTGTTTTGCTCGGGATTCGCGTTTATTATTTGTGTTTTCAAAAAGAGACGAATGGATTTATATAATTCAGAAGATTCAAAATTAAATGCCGCGAACTTGAAAACCGAAAATTATGGCTTGGATAAAAACGATTCCGTATGAACAGGCAGATGAAAAACTGCAAAAAATTTTAATGGAAACGCGGATGAATTACCCGCAGGAATATGCGACGCCGGCACCGAAAGCGAGCAACATTAACGAATCAATCGTTGATTCGCATACATTAATACCGGAAGCACTTTTTCATGCTTTTTCTACTTTCAGCGCGTTAATGTCGCCCGAATTGCCGCTTGAACGCCGTCAGCATGAAATGATTGCGACGCTGGTTTCAGCGACAAACGATTGTCATTACTGAGTGGAATCTCACGCGGAGTTTCTGCGTCGAGTGACTTTGGACGATGATTTGATCGAAGCGATTCGTCGAGATTACAGAACCGCTCCGATTTCAGATGCCGAGCGCGTCATGTGCGAATACGTGGAGCAGCTTACAAAGGACGCGACAAAAATTCATCCCCGATTTCACGAAAGATTGCGCGCCGCCGGTTTTGATGATCGGGGAATTTTGCAAATAACATTGATTGCGTCGTGGTTCAATTACATCAATCGCGTAGCGGACGCTCTGGGAATCGGGCGCGAACAAACTTAAAGTGTCTTCACAATCGAATAATTTATGAAAAGAATTTGTGTTTTTTGCGGCTCGAACAACGGGTCGAATCCGATTTATTTAGAAACGGCGGAAAAAGTCGGAGAATTTTTAGCCGCGAATAATATCGAGCTCGTTTACGGCGGCGGTCGAGTCGGTTTGATGGGGAAAATCGCCGATACGGTTTTGGCTCGCGGCGGAAAGGTCATCGGCGTAATACCCGAATCTTTGGCGGTTAAAGAAATCGCTCATCAGTATACGACCAAACTTCACGTCGTTGACTCGATGCACGAGCGAAAGGCGCTGATGGCTGAATACGCTGACGGATTTATCGCGCTGCCTGGCGGTTTCGGAACTTTTGAAGAGTTTTGCGAAATTGTCACCTGGGCGCAATTGGGAATTCACCGAAAGCCGTGCGCTCTGCTGAATGTCGCCGGTTTCTACGACAATCTAATCGCGATGTTTGATTATTCAGCGTCGCAAAATTTTATACGCGGCGAACATCGAAATCTGGTTTTAGTCGGCGAAGACATAGAAAATTTGTTCGGGTTAATGAAAAATTATCGTCCGCCCGAAATCGAGAAATGGCTCGATAAAAAATCTACTTAGATTTATAAAACAGTTATAAAATGAACGACTGCGATTTGATTATTCACAATGCCAGCCAACTCGTTACTTGCGCTTCCGGTGGAAAACCGAAACGCGCCGCTGAAATGCAAAACGTCGGCTTAATTGAAAACGGAGCCGTCGCCGTTCGGGATGGGAAAATCGTCGCCGTAGGAAAATTCGATAAAATTTTGAGCGAATTTGAAGCGGAAAACGCGATTGACGCGCAGGGGAAAACGGTTGCGCCCGGATTTGTTGAATGCCACACGCACATCGTTTACGCCGGAAATCGGCTCGACGAATTTGAATTGAAAATAAAAGGCGCGAATTATCTGGAAATTTTAGCGTCGGGCGGCGGCATTATTTCGACCGTAAAACATACAAGAAAAGCGAGCTTGACGGAATTGATCGAAGAGAGCCGCAAACGCCTGGACAAAATGCTCGCGCTCGGCGTGACGACGTGCGAAGTGAAAACCGGTTACGGTTTGAACACTGAAACGGAATTGAAAATGCTCGGCGCGATTTTCAAGTTGAATAAAACGCACGTTGTTGACCTCGTTCCGACATTATTGGCGGCGCACACCGTTCCGCCCGAATACAAAGGGAAAGAAGACGAGTACGTTGATTTAATCTGCACCGAAACATTGCGATACGCGCTTCAATTGTACGCTCTCGAAAAAATTGATTTCGACGAAAAGCTGCAAAAAATGATGAAAGAAGGAGAAGGTGCGGGAATCGGTTCTTTCCAATTTTCCGAGCCTTCGTGGTCGGCGGTAATGCGGGACAATCCGTTTTTTATTGACGTTTTTTGCGAAAAAAACGCTTTCGATTTAGAACAATCAAGAAAGATTTTGGAAGCGGGCAAGCGATACGGAATGAAAATAAAGGCGCACGTTGACGAGTTTACAAATCTTGGCGGCGCGCGAATGGCAATCGAACTCGGCGCAACCTCGATTGATCATCTCGATAAAATTTCCGAAAAGGAAATCTGGCTTTTAGCCGATTCCGATTGCATCGGAGTCATTACGCCGACGGTGAATTTCAATCTCGGTTCGGCTGAATTCGCCGACGCTCGAAAATTGATTGATTCGGGCTGCGCAATCGCCGTTTCGACCGATTACAATCCCGGTTCAGCGCCTTGCCCGTCGCTTCCCGCCGCGATGGCTATAGCTTGCCGTTATCAAAAACTTCTGCCGTCCGAAGCGTTTAACGCGGCAACGATCAACGCCGCTTTTGCCGTCGGTTTGGGCGACAAAATCGGCTCGATTGAAGCGGGAAAACAGGCGGATTTGATAATTTTCGACACCGACGATTACAGGGAAATCGCTTATGAATTCGGCGGAAACATGATTAGTAAAGTTATAAAAAACGGCAAGATTGTCGCTTTGCCCGAAAAAGTCTAGCAGCAAATCCGGCGGTTTGTTGCAAATAATGACCGAATGTTCGACAATGCGTTTTAAGGAAGAAAACCTCTTCAGCCTTTCAAATTTCCGTATAGAAACGAAAATTAAAAAGCGAAATTCGTTAATTTTAAAAATAACTTCGTGTCGCCGGTGTCAGCACCGACTTCATCTGACCATTTGAAAGGTGATGGTCGGTTTAATATTTAGAAATAATCGCTAAACGTTCAATGAAATCAATTTTATCTTTTCTTTTTATAGTTTCCTTTTGTTTCCATCCGCTCAGCGCTCTGGCGCAGCAGTCGTCGCCGCAACAATCGGTTAAAAAATTCGATCTGACCGTTGATAATATTATGCGCGGCGCGGATTTAATCGGTTATGAACCGGACGACGTTCGCTGGTCCCGCGACAGCCGAAAAATTTATTTTCGCTGGAAACGCGCCGGAGAGCCGCGCATTCAGGAATATTCTACTTATGCGGCGAATCGGGACGGCGGCGATTTACGAAAACTTTCCGATGAAGAAGCGAAACAGGCTCCGCCCGTGTCCGGCGATTTGTCCGAGGACAAAAAGTTAACCGTTTTTGCGGAAAACGGGGATGTTTTTCTTTACGACCACGAAAAGGGAATGCGGCGGCAGATAACCGACACGACAGAAATCGAAACGAATCCGCGTTTCGCCGGTGACGAGCGGCGTATTTATTTTACGCGTCAGAATAACCTTTTCGCTTTGTCGCTCAATGAAGGCGTTTTGGAGCAATTAACCGATGTTCGCGCCGCCGGAGCGCCAACCCCGGACGCGCAAAAAAAGGGAACGGAAAGCCAGGAAACGATTAAAAAAGAAGAGCGCGAATTGCTCGAAGTCATTCGCGAACGCGCTGAAAAACGCGAGCAGGACGAGAAAAAGCGAAAGGAACGTGAAAAACGAAAGCCTTTTCAGCTGGCGCAAGGTCAAACAATCGCAAATTTAGCGCTCTCGCCCGACGGAACTTACGTCGTCGCGGTCGTTAACGAAGCCGCTCCACTAGCGAAAAATACGATTGTTCCGAATTACGTTACCGAATCGGCTTACACCGAAGATATTCCGGCGCGAACGAAAGTCGGAGACGTGCAGGGACGCAGCCGTATGGCGATTATTAACGTCGAGAACGGCGAATCGAAATGGGTCGAACACGGTCAAAAAGTCGAAATCGCGCCGCGCGTTCAGACGAAAACCGAAGGAAACGCGACTGATCAAGCAGCACAGCAGCGCGGAACCGGACAAAATCAGCCGCAAGCGCAGCCAATACAAAATCAGCAGAATCAGCAGAATCAACAAACGCAAAATCAACAGGCGCAAAACGCCGCTCGCGCGCAGCAGACTGAAAACGCACAGCAAACGAAGTCTCAGGACCGGGAAGTTCAGCTTTTCGCTTTGCAATGGTCGGAAGATGGAAAAAACGCTGTTTTGCAGGCGCGATCCGCCGATAACAAAGACCGCTGGATTTTGCTGCTCGATCCGGCTACCGGAAAAACAAAAGTTCTCGCGTCTGTTCACGACGACGCGTGGGTCGGCGGTCCCGGAGCTTTTACAATCGGCTGGCTGCCCGACAATCGACGCATTTATTTTCAATCCGAGCGCGACGGATTTTCGCATCTTTACACGGTTTCGATTGACGGCGGCGCTCCGGTTCAACTAACTTCCGGGCAGTTTGAAGTTTCTGACGTGCGGCTTTCCGAAGACAAAACGAAATTTTATTTCACCTCGAGCGAAGTCAGTTTTTTTGAACGAAATCTTTATTCGATGCCGACGAGCGGCGGAGCGAGAACGCGGTTGACGACGATGGCGGGAAATAACCAGGTTGTCGTTTCGCCGGACGAAACCGCGCTCGCGCTCGTTCGTTCTTACAGCAACAAACCGCCCGAACTTTATATTGCGCCGAACAAAACCGGAACGGCTGAAAATGAAATCAAACAAATAACCGTTTCGCCGACTGACGAATGGCGTTCGTACAACTGGATCGAGCCGCCGATTGTTTCGTTCAAAGCGCGCGACGGCGCGACCGTTTACGCGCGGCTTTACAAACCGAAAAACTTCAAAAAAGGCGGTCCGGCTGTTGTTTTCGTTCACGGCGCGGGCTATCTGCAAAACGTGCATAATTGGTGGAGCACTTACTTTCGTGAGTATATGTTTCATCATTTGCTGATGGAGCGAGGCTACACGGTTCTGGACGTTGATTATCGCGGCTCAGCCGGTTACGGGCGCGATTGGCGAACTGGAATTTACCGTTATATGGGCGACAAAGATTTGACCGACCACGTTGATGCCGCCGGTTATTTGGTGAAAGAACACGGAGTTGATGCCAAACGCATGGGGATTTACGGCGGATCGTACGGCGGATTCATCACTTTGATGGCGATGTTTACGACGCCGGACGTTTTCGCGGCAGGCGCTGCGCTACGTCCCGTCACCGATTGGGCGCATTACAATCATCCGTACACTTCGAATATTTTGAATCTGCCGCAAAACGATTTGGAAGCCTACAAGCGAAGCTCGCCGATTTATCACGCGGATGGTTTGAAGGGCGCACTGCTGATTTGTCACGGAATGGTTGACGTAAACGTGCATTTTCAAGACAGCGTGCGGCTCGCGCAAAAACTTATTGAATTGCGCAAAGAAAATTGGGAGCTCGCCGTTTATCCGGTCGAAGATCACGGATTCGTCCAACCGACGAGCTGGGCGGACGAGTACAAGCGAATTTTGAAATTGTTTGAAGCAAACCTTCAGCCGCGCGCTAAAAAATAATTGGAGTAAACCAAGCGCTCACGGCTGCAACAAAATATTAAATTTTGATTGATTTTTAATGCAGGAAGTTATCTTAAACGGCGAAAATCTAACCTTCGAACAAGTCATCGCGGTGGCGAACGCAGCGCCGGGCGCGATACGCGTGAGTTTGTCTGAAGAAGCCGTGAAAAAGGTAAACCGCGCGGCAAACGCCGTGCAGAAACTGCTCGACCGCGGCGAAATCGCTTACGGCATTACGACCGGATTCGGCGCGTTCAAGGACAAAATCATTTCGCTCGATGAAGTCGGGCAGTTGCAGAGAAATATCGTCGTTAGCCACGCCGTCGGCGTCGGAAAACCGTTCGACATTACGACCACGCGGGCAATTATGCTGATTCGCGCCAACACGCTCGCGCGCGGCTTTTCCGGCATTCGACTCGAAACTTTAGAACTGCTGATTGAATTTATAAACCGGGGAATTCATCCGGTAATTCCCGAAAAGGGAAGCCTTGGTGCGTCAGGCGATTTGGCGCCGCTCGCGCATATGTCTTTGCCGCTGATCGGTGAAGGCGAAGCCGAGTTTGAAGGCGAGAGACTTTCGGGAAAAGACGCTTTGTCAAAAGCCGGTTTGAAGGCGGTAAAACTCGCCGCGAAAGAAGGACTCGCGCTGACGAACGGGACGACCGTAATGACTGCCGTCGGGCTGCTTGAAACGCACAAAGCGATTCGATTAGCGAATTTAGCGGATGTTGCCGGTTGTTTGAGTTTGGAAGCATTAAATGGCACAACGACGGCTTTCGATGAAAGAATTCACGCTCTCCGTCCGCATCCGCGACAAATGCAGTGCGCGGAAAACTTAAGGAATATTTTAGAGGGAAGCGATTTTACGCGCTGTTTCGACCCTTCAAATTGTCAGGACGCATACACTTTGCGCTGTATGCCGCAAGTTCACGGCGCTTGTCGCGATGCGGTCGCTTACGCCGAGTGGCTTTTGAAACTGGAATTGAATTCGGTGACAGATAATCCTTTAATTTTCTGCGATGAAACTCTCGAAAACATCGAGGTGATTTCCGGCGGGAATTTTCACGGCGAACCGCTCGCTCTCGCTTTCGATTATCTCGGAGTCGCGCTTTCCGAACTCGGGAACATCAGCGAAAGACGCATAATGCGTCTTACCGATGAAGCGTCGAACGCTCATACGCTGCCGGCTTTTCTCACCGAAGAAGGCGGACTGAATTCCGGTTTTATGATCGTTCAATACACAGCCGCCGCGCTTTGCACGGAAAACAAAATTCTCGCGCATCCGGCTTCGGTTGATACAATTCCGACCTCGGCGAACGTCGAAGACCACGTTTCGATGGGCGCGACTTCCGTTTTGAAACTCAGGCAAATCGCCGAAAACCTCGAACAGATTATCGCGCTAGAACTTTTCGCCGCCGCACAGGGCGTTGATTTCCGTAAAAAAAGAATCGGCGCGGACAAAAAATTGGGCGCGAAAACTCAGCCGGTTTACGATTTAATACGGCACAACGTGCCGTTTATCGAAGAAGATACGGTGATGTATCCGCACATCGAAAACGTTAAGCGAATCGTCAAAGAAATTGATATTGTCGAGATCGCCTGCCGATAAAAAAGCCCGCGAAAATGAAATTTTATAAAATTTTAGAGAAAGAACTCGCTGCCAAAAATACCGGGTTAGAAGATTTTTATAATGTCGAAAATCCGGTCGAAAAACGAATTCTCGAGGAATACGGCGCGGTTTTTATCGCTCGCGGAGGGACGATTGTTCCGAATAGAATCGTCTTCAAAAACGAGCGTGAAGTTTCGAGTTTTCAAAAAAGCGTTTCGATTACAAAAGAAAACGTCTGCGGGTTTGATTTGGAGCTGCAAACTGCCGCGATGAAAAATTTGCTTAAAGCAATCGAAGAAGCTGAAAAAAACAATCTTAAAATTTCACCGCGCGGCGCTGACTCGGCGCGGCGCAGTTACAAGCAAACCGTCGAACTGTGGGCGAGCCGCGTCGAACCGGCGCTCGAGCATTGGATGAACGAAGGAAAGTTGACGGTGAGTCAGGCGGAAAAAATTCGTTCATTGTCGCCGTTCAAGCAAGTGCCGGAAATTTTTGCGTTGGAAGAAAAGGGGATTTTTTTCAGCAAGGATTTGTCGAAATCAATCGTTTACTCGGTCGCCCCGCCGGGAACTTCGCAGCATCTTTCAATGCTCGCTTTTGATGTCGCCGAGTATAAAAATGAACGCGTTCGCGAAATTTTGGCGCAAAACGGCTGGTTTCAGACGGTCGCTTCCGATCACCCGCATTTTACATATTTAGGCGTGAAAGAATCGGAACTGCCGAGTTTAGGTTTGAAAAAAGTTGAAAATCGAAATCAATCGTTTTGGATTCCGGATGTATAAAGAAGCATTCGCGAAGCGAGAAAAATTATAGCGAATCTCAAGTTTAGGTTTGGTTTTTCCCGGGGTTCAATAAGAAAGGCGAAGTTTTTCAGACTTCGCCTTTCTTATTTTGTAGAAACGAGCGTTCTTCAATAATTACAGAAGTTTTGCCGTAACTGTTTTAGTCAAAGGATTAACGGTAAACCGAACAAGTCGGGTAACGGTTGTTAATCCGCCGAGCGGTGATGTGGTGCTGCCGGTAGTGCTTCCGCCCGAAGTTCGTGTTCCCGCATTGCCGTTCGGCGAGCCGTTCGGCAACAATTGATTGGTCACGATCTGGAACGTCGAAGGACCGTTGGCGAAACCTTTGACGCGCATTAAGTAACGGGTGTTCGGTTGAACTGCCGTCGAAACAAACTCCGAAGCGGTAGCGCTGCCGGAAGTTCCGAGCGATTTTCCGTCGAGCGTCAAAATTTCAAAGTCAAGGTCAACTGCCGTTGCCGAACTCAGCGCGGCTTCGAGAACCAGAGCATCCGACTTAGTCGTGATTTCGATGTCCTCCCAAGTGATGCCTTTGAACGCCGGGTCGCCCCAGGTCGCGCTCGTTCCGCCGGTCGCGGTCGGTTCGCCGGCTACTAAAGTTCCGGTTTTCGTTTCGGTGTAAACCGAGTAAGTTACAGGCGCCGGCGGATTTGAAGAGCCGTCATTGCCGTTGCTGCTTGTTCCGGCTGTCGAATTAACAAATGCGCTGCCGGTGATTTTCGCGTCGAAGCTGAACATCTGCGCCGCCGGATCGTTGAATTCGAGGCGTTTGGCGTTTGAAGTCTGTCCGAGAGCGAGCGTTTGATTGTAAACAAACGTGTTGCCGTTTGCATCGGCGTTTTTCACCGAAACAGTCGGATTTGAAATGTTCGTGACCTGGAAGTTGATCGGTCCGTAAACGGTTTTGTCGGTTGCCAGAGCGCCGCGAGCGTTCGTTAATTTATTGTCGAAAGCCATCACGCCGTTTGAGAACGAAATGTTTGAAATCGCCGAATCAATCTGCGCGGTCAAATCCTGCTCGACTTTGTTGGCGCGGCTCGATGCGCTCATATCCGAAAAGCCGAGTTGACCGGTCGAGTTGACGCCGATGGCGCGAACCGTATATTCGTGGTCGAACAAATCATTCAAACCGACCGGAGCAAATACTTCGTAAACTTCGCCTTTATCTTCAAAGGAAGTTTGGTTGCCGTTGACGAAGGCGACGTGGCGAAAACCAGTTGTTGATGAGTCGCCGTCGGCGAATTCGCGTTTGCCGTTCGGTTGACGTTTGTTTTCAAAACCGACTTTACGTTTCAGAATTTGGTACGAAACCGCGTCGGAAACTCCCGTCCAGCTAACTTTCAAGCTGCGTTCGCTGGCAGCCGCTAATTTAATGTTGGTCGGAACTGCCGGTGCCGCTTGGTTGCCGACGAACGGAGTAACCTGTGTTGAAATCGTGGCTTTGCCGCCGGTCACTTCAAGAGCATTGACACCGAGTTCTTTCGCCGCGAAAATCTGTTCGATCATCGAGCGGTGTTTGCCGGGCGCATCCGGGTCGGTCGGATCGGATGAATAAAGCATCTGGTCGGCAACGATCATCGCGTCTTTCGCTTTAACCATCGAGTCAGGCGCGGTCGTTCCTAAAATATACATCGAACCTAAAAAGTCGCGTTCAAAAATTTCCGTTCCTTTGGTTACGGGCTTCAAAGCCTGACCATCTGACGGACGCGGGCGTTTGTAGCTGATTTGCGGGTAAACGCGATTGAACATTTCGCGGATGTCCCACATCGTTGACATATAAATTTCGCCGTCGCGGTGTTCTTCGAATTCGTAGTTTCCGGCATTATTGAGCGTACCGATGTCGGAATATTTCAGAGTTGATTTAGCGCTGCGGATGTAAGCGATCGAATCGGGATTGCGTCCGCGGTCGCGTGCGCGCTGGCGATAGCCTTTTGCGTTAACAACGTAATCGCCCAAAGAAGCGTTATCGGTAATCGTGAACGCCCACATATCGGCTTGTCCTTCGTTCAAAGCGCCGCCTTCTTCGCCTTCAAGACCGGCAATCGGGCTGGTGATGGCGTGCATACCTTCGTGATACGGAACCGTTCCTTCAAGCGCCAGGTCATTTAATAAATAACCGTGACCGTAGAAAGTCGGGTTGACGACAACAGGAGATTTTTCGGCGGTCAATCCTTCGATTAAGCTGGTCACGTTCAAAGCGAATGCGTTGTCCATTCCGAGCAGTTTCTTCGTCAAATCAGGATCGGTCGGGCTCGGAACCGGGCAGTTCGACGGGCAGCCGAGAAGCGGAAGCACCGCGTAAATGTTCGGCATATGAACGGTCGCCGGAAGCGGAATCGTTTTGTTCGGATATTCGTCCGGGAATTGTCCTTGAAGACCGTTGCGGTTGTCACCGGCGACGTGGATATAGTCAACGTATTCAAGCAAATAAGTCACGAAAAAGAAAGCGTTGATTTCGTCCTGATGTTCGGCAGGTTCGGCGAACTGGTCTTGTTCGTTCGTGCGAGCTTCGAGAGCGGTCGGATCGTCTTTGCTGAAATGCCAGGTTCCGAGAGCGGCTTGCGCGAACGGCTGTTTGCCGAATTGAACGTTGTTGACGAGCGCGTGTGTTCCGGTCAAAGTTCCGTTGACGCCGGTCGCCACGTTTGACGGATCAAACGAGCGGAGACTAACGCGAACCTGACCGCAAGGAGCCATAACGCCGCGTTCGTTTTTGCAATCTTTGATAATTGATTGATCTTTCAGTTCGGGCGTAATGTCCGGGTATTTCGGGTAAATGTCAGCCGTGAACGGGTGAACCGGGCTTTGGAAATTGACAAAATCTTTGCGCGCGATGATTTCGCCCGTGTGCGCGTCAATCGAATAAAGGTAAAGACCGAACGGATTGGTTGACATTTTCGCGACTTTCCAAACGAGTTTGTAACCGTCGGCGGTCGGATGAATGCCGAGTTTCGGCTGGAGATTATTGACGGCTTGAGTTTGCTGCGCGACAACGTCGAGTGCCGGCTGCATCAGGTTTTTTGCTGAATCGAGCAGACTGTTGCGAAACCTACTCAAATCCGCATCAACGGCGCTGCGCGCTTGATCGGCGGAAAGCGACGGGGTTGTATTAACGTTTACGTCGCGGAAAAACGGACCGGAAGCCATAATGACTTGGTTGTTTCCGTTCATTACGATTCCGATGCCGCCGTCTTTTACGTCAACGCCGTTAAAAGTTTGTTTGAAACGCAATAAATGACCGCCGAGAGCTTCGCGGGCGCTGAACAATTTCAAATCGGCGATGTTGGCAACGCCGAATAATCCCGCATTCTGCGCGATAAAGCCGCGAGCGGCTTCTTCCGGGGTTCCGGCGAGCGGCTCACTGGCAAAGCCGTAAACGACATCGGGCGAACCGCCGAATGCGTTCCATCTTGCCACCATATTCGAAGCGCTGGTCGTGGCTTTCAAGCCTTCGAGCGCGGCGAGCTGTTCGCCGGTCGCTGAGCGAAGCCCGGCAACAGTCGTCGCTAAATCGAAGCTTTTCGCCGGGCGGTAATAAAGAGTTCCCAAACCGGCGTCAGCGGTTTGGCTGCCGGCGGCGTTCGCCGTGGAATACGGGAAAAATATAGCGGTTAAGATAATCGTCCAAACTAAAAGGACTGATGTTAATTTAACCATCGTGTCTTTCGTTGTTTCGTTGCGTTTCATTTGTCGAATCTCCTGTCAAGAAAAATATTTTGAAAAATCTTATGGTCTTAATATAAATTTTCGTTCTTGAGAAAGACTTGATAAACGATTTTCAAGACTTGAGGCTAACTTGAGGATTAAGATAAATGTCTTAAGAAAGAATGATTTAAGGTTGATTTGAAGATCGCGGGACGCAAAAAATCGGAAGTTTTATGATTTATTTATTGTTAATGCAAGCCTTTTCGATTCAATTGAATCTTCGCGGCGGCTTTTCATGGGGAAAACGGTTGAGGTTGGATAAAAATAAAAAAAGATCATTTAAAATAGTAGGGCGGAAGTGAACCCTTCTAACACTTCCGCTCCTTTTATTCGCCCAATTCCCCCAAATCGAGCGAAACTTTTAATGTAAAAGAAATAAGACTTTAGGCTTTTTTCACCTGCTGCCCTTATTTTGTGGCTATTAACCGCCAATATCGAACAAGGCTTTGTAAACATTCAACTTGCTTGCCAGCGACGCGCGGTTGACCGTGTTGTTCGGTTCGACTCGCGGTCCCGGAAGAACCGTAAACTGTCCCGGAGCCGTTTGAATGACTTGAGCTTCGTAGGTTTCGAGCAAGCCTTTGTTGATGGCAAGTTGAACATAGCCGCGAAGCGCGCCGGGTATCTGCGCATTATCCGAAATTACACTTCCGTTGACGGTCACGTTCGTGTTCGCCAATGATTTTGCTTCGAGATCGTGTCCGAGTGCGCGAACGAGAGCGACAGCTAAATCAAGTCTCGAAATCGTTCCGGTCGGATTAAAGCTGCTTCCGGTCGCGCTCATCAAGCCTTTCGGAGCGAAATTGTAGTCACGAAGCGTTGAACCGTTAGCCGTTACCGCTTCGGCTATCAAAGCCATATCGCCTGAAACGTCTGTGAATTTAGGAGCGGCTCCGACTGATTGGCGCAGCGCCGTGTTTGAAAGCAGCGTTCGTGCAAAATCAGCGCGAGTAACAATCGAATCCGGGCGGAAAGTTCCGTCTGAATAAGTATCAATCAAACGGCTCTTGATGGCGGCTTCGATAGCGGCTTGCTGAGCGTGTCCGGCAATGTCGGGTATGTTCGGCAGAATATATTTTATTTGCGTTACCGTACCGTCAACCGGACCCGGCGAAGCGAGTTGAACGGGCGAGGACGCTTGCGGTGCGGCGGTTAACCCGCGAGCGCCGCGAACTTCCAGAGTCCAAGTCCCCGATTCGGGATTTTGCACAACAATTTGACGAGCCGCCGAACCGATAACCGGATAATCAATTGCAGTCGAATAGCTTACGCCGCTCGGAGAAGTAACTCTGATGCCGACGAGATTGCCGTCGCCGCCTTCGAGAGCCGTGTCAACATTGGCGAAAACATCCAAAACGTTCATTCCGGCTTCAACCGTAAAAGTTTTAGCATTCACTGAATCGGCGCCGGAAACAGCCGGATTGAAATCAATGTGGAAAGATTGCTGCGCCGGACGTTCCTCGCCGAATGCAGTGTTGAAGCTTTCCTGCTGAAAGCTCTTATAGTTGCGCGAACGATTGAATACTTTATCGACAGCCGCATAAGCGTTCAAATATCCCGCGCCGACTTCCCAATCAGCTTTGCCAGGCATTTTTGTCGCCGTCGCAGTTAAGATGTTTTTAATTTCATCAGGAGAAAGCGTCGGATCGGCGTCGAGCATTAAAGCGATAGTTCCGGCGACAAACGGAGTCGCCATCGAAGTTCCTTGAATTTGCGTGTAAAAGGGAACCATTCCCGGCGCGATTTCCGTATCGTCGGTCAAGCCGTTCGCCACCAAGTTTGAAGTCGAGCGCGTTGAAACAATCGAAGCGGTGAAACCGTGCGGATTGCTGCCCGAGAAAACTCTTCCTTCGCCCGGAGCCGTAATCGTCGGCGCATCGAAATCGTCGTTCGGGTCTTCGTTGGCGAGGCGCTCTTCACGCGGCGTCCCTCTCGAAGAAAATTCCGCCAGCACGCCTTCCTTAGTACCGGCAGCGACGCCGATTACCCACGGAGCTTTTGCATAAGGATTATAAGTGTTTTTCGTCGGACCTGAGTTGCCGCCAGCGAAAACGACCGCAATATTGCGTTCATACGCCATCCGGCTGGCGACGTTGATCGGGTTTTCCGGGTCGAACGCGCCGCCGCCGCCGTAAGAATTGGAAATGACGCGAATGTTATAGCGATACTGATTCGAAAGCCCCCACTCCCAGGCGGCAATGGCATTTAATACGAACAAACCGGCGCCCAAACCGGAACCGATAATTTTAGCGCCTGGCGCGACGCCCGCGTACAGACCGCCGGAACGAACGCCGGTTCCGCCGATGATTCCGGCGCAGTGCGTTCCGTGACCGACCGATTGATCTGTATTGGGAACGTTTTCAAGCGAAACATTCGGCGTAAAGCCCGGCAGAGTTCCGGCGCCGACGAGCGTTTGCACGTTCTGCACTACTTTCGGACCGAACATCAAATCAGCGTGGGTCGCGTCAACGCCGGAGTCAATTACCATAACGGAAAAGTCTCCGCTGCCATTGACCGGCATTCCGCCATTTCGCAGAGTCAAAGCGCTTTCAGTTTGCAGCTTTTGCACGCCTGCAAGAACGCGCGCCTGATGCATAAAGTAATAAAGTTTGTCGTTCGACCAGATCGAGCGAACAGAAGGATTGTTTTTCAGCGCTCGAATCTGCCCGACAGTCATCGGCTGAGCGACCATTCCCAAAGTCGGAAATGTCTGCCCGCCCGTGATTCCGACGCTGCGCAAAATGTTTAAATGCGATTCCTGCAAACCGTTATTCGTTTTAAAAGCAACAATCACTATGCCGACGCCCGCATCGTTGCTTAAAGTTGACAATTGCGTTTGCAATTTAGAACTAAGCTGAGCCGATAACGTCGGCATCGCCAAAACGCTCAACATTACGAGCGCGAAAGATAAACTTAACAACCTGCGAATTATTTGATTATTTCCCACCGCCTTACACTCCTTTCCGTATCTTCAAAATTTTGTAATTAAAACTTGAAGCCAGAATATATAAAAAGGTTTGAGAAATACTTGAGAGTGGGTTTTAAAGACTTGAGGCAAACTTGAGGATCGGTTTTGAGCGAAAAAAATGTGAGTATTACAAGCCTTTTCTTTTTTACTTTTTCTTTTTTACTTTTTCTTTTTTGCTTTTTCTTTTTTATTTGAGCAGTTCTTGAAATGTTTTGCGCGTCTCCGGCGCGGGCGCAACGCCGAGTTCTTTTTTCAGAAGCTCTTGAAGAGTTTCAAATTGTTCTTTAACTTTGGCGCGTTTGCCCTGCGCCGCGAAAATTTTCATTATAAGGCGGTGCGCGTCTTCGCGAAAGGGGTCTTTTTGCAGAATCTCGCCGGAAAATTTGAGCGCGTTCGACCAGCTTTTTTCGGTAAAAGCGAGTTTGGCGAGCGCGTTCAGTACGCGCGAATGCTGTTCGGCGTAATAATGCCGCCGTTCTTCCGCCCAATCGTCGTAAACGCCCGCCATAAATTCGCCGCGAACGAGCGAATTCGCCTTTTCCAAATTCGCGCGAAAACCGTCGGCGTCTTTGTCGCGTTTGGCTTTTTCAGCTTCCGCCAGAGCGTTTTCAAAATCTTCTGTATCAATCGAATAGGATAGTTCGGGATTTAATTGATACGCTCCGTCGCGGAAAACGAGGAAATTTTGTTTGAATGATTGACGGCTGTTCAGAGCTTTGCGGATGTGCGAAATTGTCGGGTGAAAATTTTTCTCGATGACCGCGAAATCTTCTTCGCCCCAGAACGTGTCAATCAAAACGTCTTTGTCCACGCGCCGATGTTTGCTGGTCGCGATATAACAGAAAATATCGCGGGCGCGCCGTGTAGTCCAGGCGTCGGGCGCGAACGGTTTCGATTTATCGCGATAAATTTCGACAAAACCGAGCGCGTTAACCGTCAAATCCGTGACAATCTCCGAAGGCTGTAGCGTGACGACCGTTTGAATCGAAGCGGGGTTTTCCTTTTTCAAAATTTCGCCGTCGTTTTTAGCGATCGGCACCGCGGCTTCGCGCAAATCAAGCGGCAATTTTTCCAAAACGTCTTCTTCGGCGAACATCTTCGGATTTTTTCTAATTTCAGTGCGCAGCCAATGTTCGTAATCGTATCTGGCGGTCAAATCGAGAACCCTTTGCAAAGGCGTCATCATTTCCTTGCGGTTTCCCAGCGTATAAAATGTTTCAGCCAGAGCGAGAGAAGCGGCGGCTTCGTCGAAAAAAAGATTCTGCTCGTGGAAAAACGAGTTTATTTCTTGCAGTTCTTCAATTAAATTGTCGGTTTCGCCGAGCGCAAGCCGCACGCGGCACAAACTCAGTCTGACGCTGTTTGAGCCGATTTCATTGTTTTTGCCTTTTCGCCATTCGAGCAGATTTTCCCAGATTCCGCGCGCTTTCACGATGTCGCCGCGCGTCAACAGAAGTTTGGCGCGTTCGTCTTCGATTTCCCGGTCGAGCGGATTAATGCCCGCTTCTTCGTAGGCTTTTCTCGCTCTTTCATAAAACTCCAGCGTGTGCGGAAAATCCTGACGATCTCTGTAAAAAATACTGTACGCTTCGAAAATTTCGCCGCGCAGCGATTTCAAATTATACAATTGACAGATTTCCAGCGCGCGTTCGAGATGTTTTTCGCTTTCGTCGAATTCGCCGCGATAAAGATGAAGCCGGGCGACATTTAAGTGTCCGATTGCTTCCTGCGGAAGCGGGCGGGCGCTTTTTTCATTGCGGAAAATTCTTTTGAACCAGCGCAGCGCTTCGCCGAAGTCACCGCGAAACGCCGCCGGAAGCGCGACATTATGAGTTATGAGGCGAACGTAATGCTCGTTCGATTGTTTTTCCGCGAGTTCGAGCGCGAGCCGGAATTGCTGTTCGGCTTGCGTCCAGGAGCCTTGCGAAATTAAACAAAGCCCGCGAGTGTTAGCGCATTTCAAAAATGTTTCGGAATTTTCGTCAGCCCGTTTTTCCGCTTTTTCGAGATATTCGAATGCCGAAGAACATTTATTTTTACGGCGCGCGAGACTTGCCAGCGAATGCAGCGCCTCGGCTTCGCCGGTTTCATCGTTTTCTCTTTCCAGAAGTTTGACGACGCGGTTCAGCAGATTAGTAGATCGCTCGCCGTCGCCTTGCAGACGCGCGACTTCGGCTAAATAAAGCAGCGAGCGCGGATGTTTTTCCAAAAATTCGAGCGGAATTTTTTCGGCGAAAATTTCCAGCGATGTGATCGCCCCGCCGGCGATCCATTCGCTGCCTTTCGTCGCAATTGTTTCCGCCGCTTTGTCGTAATTTTCCGCTTCGAGCAGGTAGAGCAGAGCCTTTTCCCACTGATTGTTTTCGAGAAAGAAATCGGCTATGCGGTTTCTTTCGGCGGCGACGCCCTCGCGTCCGATTTCCGAGCGCAAACGTCTTTGCAGAAAATCGCGAAAAAGCGGGTGCAGACGATACTCCTCGCTTTCCTGTTTTTCGCCGACGACCGATAAAAAAACATTCTTTTGATAAAGCTCGGGTAGCACGGCGGAACAGCGCCGCTCGGGGAAAAGCCGGCTGCAAACGTCGAGCGGAAGCGATTCGAGCAGCGATAGATACATCAAAAGCGTCTGCGTTTCCGGCGGTTCGCGCTGAAAAACTTCTTCGGCGAAATAATCGAAAATGTCCTTTTCTGATTGCTGAAGAATTTTCCCCAAATCAATCGCGGGTTTTTCCGAGTTGGAATAAATTTCCTGCTCGGCGACTTGTCGAACGAGCTGCAGAGCCGTTATCCAGCCCTGCGTTCGCTCGCGGTATTCGGCAATTTCTTCGTCTTTCAGTTCTACATTTAGAGTTTTGAGAAAAAGCTCGCGCACTTCCGCGTCATTGAAAAGCAGTTCGTCGCGCGTTATGACGAGCGCGGCGGATTGCGAACGGCGGCGCATAATGGCGAGCGGCGGCAAATCTCTGGTCGTGATAATCAGATGAAACATATCCGACGAGTACTGCAAAAGCCGGTCAACTAATTTGTGAACGACCGTCTCGCGCCCGATGTGATGGTAATCGTCTAAAACCAAAATAAACGGCTGCTCGATGTTTTCGAGTATTTCGTTGAGAAGCAAATCAACGGCGCGTTCGGGAAAGCGAACGAGCTCGTCGGTCGCCTCCGACAAATAAGGGATAATGGTTTCGCCGAATTGCGGCGCGAAATTCTTGATGCCGTGAGAAATGTAGCCGAGAAAAACAAACGGGTCGGCGTCGGTGTAATCGAGCTGATACCAAACCGCCGGACGATTTTGATTGCGTATGAAATCCGCGATCAGAGTGGTTTTTCCGCAACCGGCGTCAGCCGCAACCATAGTTACGGGCGAATTAAGATTGGATTTTAATTTTTCGGTAAGACGCGGGCGCGGCAGGAATTCGCTGACGGCTCGCGGCTGCAGAAGTTTTGTCCGCAGAAAAAAATTCGGTCTTGACATTTCAATATAACAGACAAGTAAGCGGTTCGGTTTACACCGAATTATGTCATAGCCGTGGATATTTTGCGAGTAATTGGACGAGAAAAAGCTACGGCGTTTCCGCCATAGCTTCGAGTCGTGAAATTCTGCCGAAAGATTTTGAATGAGCTTCGGCAACGGCTTCGGCTGAAAAATTGTGTCTGCGAAAAAGTTTTCGCGTTTCGTTGATGTCGAACGCCAGCAGCTTTTCGTCAACCACGCCGAGAACCTGTTTCGAGCGCAGCCGCCAGAGCGGAACCGAAGGCGCGCCGCGCGAAAGAATCAAAAGATGCGTTTCCGGCGACAGCGAGTAAAGCAAACTGTTGAAAAAGCCGTTAAACCATTCGGCGTCGAAAATATAATGCGCGTCGTCGAGCACGATCAAGCTCGGTTTGTTGGTTGCCGACGAACAAAAGTTTTCCAAGAGATTTTCGACCAGATTTTTTATTTCCGATTCGCACGGCGTCGTTTGCTGTAAATTGATTTTTTTTATTTCTTCGTTTTTACCGGCGTTCTCCAAAGCCGCCGAAAAATACGCCGAAAAAATATTCCACTGCGAATCGGCTGAATCGGCGGAAAGCCAGGCGACGCATTTGTACCGGTCGGCAAATTCCGCGGCGAGAGCGGTTTTGCCGGTTCCAGCGCGACCACTGACGAGCGTTGCGCCGAATTGCAACGAGGATTTTTCCAGAACCTCGATAAGACGCGGACGTTTTATGTAATTCTTATACTTCGGGATTTGCAGCTTTTCCGGGAAAAGGCAGATCTCTTCAATAAAAGAATGGTGTTTGTTAAGCGATGTGGAGGCGACTTCGTTGTAAATATCCACGCCGTTGAACTCAAAATTTTCGTGAAGCGAAAAAGTCATTGTCATAACACCGAGAAATTTAACAACGAAGACTTGAGTAATACTTGAGTTTTTGCGGATTTTTACAATTTTTTGAATTTTTTTTATCAATTCTCAAGTTTTTCTCAACCCCTTTAAAATAATATTGTCAGCAGAATCGAAAAAATCTTGAACGTTTAAGAAATTTCTTTGAGAAACAAACAAAAACAGTTTTTTAAGTTTGTCCGGTTAATCAAAAATTTTTATTTGTGAAAAAAATTGCAGACAAATTTGCCGCGAAATTTAATCGTCGTCGAGATTTAAAGCAACTTGAATTATGATTGTTGACATCAATGTGGTGCCAGCAAATCAATTTGACAGTTAAGGCTCGATATTTGCTTGATGCTTTACCGTCCGGTATTTTTATACCAGATGTTTCTCGGTGCAGTGTTCGATTCCGATTCTTTTTCATAAAATTCGCAATAATTTTGTAGTAAACCAATACAGTTTTTCGTTGTATGAATATTAGAAAAACCCTTAGCTTAATTTTATTCATCGCTTTATTGAGCAACATAGCTCAAGCCGGCATTCTCATAGTAAAATCAAGCGGGATAACTTTCACCGGAGCCGACGGCGTAACGTTTACGGGAGCCGATGGTGTGACTTTTACCGGCGCTGACGGTCTTTTAAGCTATAAATCGAACGGGATCACCTTTACCGGAGCGGATGGCGTAACATTTACCGGCGCCGACGGCGTGACATTTACCGGCGCTGACAGTTCTACATACGTCGGAACCAACGGAATTACTTTTACAGGCGCCGACGGCGTGACATTTACCGGCGCCGACGGAATCACTTTTACCGGCGCTGACGGAATTACCTTTACCGGCGCTGACGGAACACAGTATCGAGCCGATTCAATCAAAGCGCAGCGACCAACCGGAATTACTTTCACGGGAGCCGACGGCGGCACTTTGATCGGAGCTAACGGATATTCCCGAACGGTCAATAACGGCATTACATTTACCGGCGCTGACGGAATTACCTTTACGGGCGCCGACGGCGTAACATTCACCGGCGCGGATTCGCTTGTCGGTGTTCGTTCCGACGGTTCGACTTTTACGCTCACACATCCGAACGGAATAACGTTTACCGGCGCCGACGGAATCACTTTAACCAGAGTAAACGGCATTACATTTACCGGCGCTGACGGCATTACATTTACCGGAGCCGACGGCGTAACATTTACCGGTGCCGACAACGGAAACGGAACGACGAGCCAGACGGTTGGTTTGCAGAGCGTTTCACCGGAGCTCGCCGTCGCCCTCAATCAAGCGACGGACGACAGCAATATCAACGCGATTATCGTTTTTCATCAGTATCCGACGCAGAACGATCTCGGACAGCTTCGACAAATCGGGATTGCCGGCGGCACGCTTTACAAAGTGCTTCCGATGATCGCCGTCACGACGACGCGCGCAAATCTGATCGCCGTTTCGCGCCTTCCGCAGGTTCGTTCGATTTACGGAAACAGAACTTTGGACTCAAACGCCGATCCTTATTTCAAAGCGACGCAAATTCAAAAAGTTCAAACTGACAGAGATTTGCAAGTGAAAAATAACGGAATGCCGGTTTCGGGACGCAATGTAACAGTCGCCGTTTTAGATACGGGCGTTAACGCTTTGCACAGTGATTTAGCCGGAAAGGTCGTGCAAAACGTTCGTCTCGCCGATTCGCAAAGCGCGCCGGTCGGATTTATCAATCCGTCTCCGATTGAAAACGTCGCCAACACGGATTTAATCAGCGGGCACGGAACTTTCGTCGCCGGTTTGATTGCCGCAAGCGGCGCTTCGTCGGGCGGAAAATACAACGGCGTCGCGCCGGGCGCGAATATTTTAGGCTTGAGCGCAGGTGATTTGAATTTGTCTTTTGTTTTGGCGGGTTTCGATTATTTGTTGGAGCGCGGCTCAGCTTACAACGTCAAAGTCGTCAATTGCAGTTTTTCAGCCAGCACGGTTTTCGATTATAACGATCCTGTCAATGTCGCGTCGAAACTTTTAACCGATCGGGGAATAAATGTTGTTTTTTCGGCTGGAAATACCGGAGCCGGAAACGGAACGCTTAATCCCTATTCAATCGCGCCTTGGGTTATAAGCGTCGGCGCGACCGATGAAAAAGGAAAGTTAGCGAGTTTTTCATCGCGAGGTGTTTTAGGAAATGCTCTGCAGAAAACATCTCTGGTCGCTCCGGGCGTGAACGTCGTCAGTTTGCGAAGTCCCGCTTCGCAAACCGGAACGCTCGGCGTAGCGGTCGGAACCGATTCAAAAAGATTGACCGCCGGCGAGCTTCCTTTTTACACAACTGCCAGCGGCACTTCGTTTTCCGCGCCGCAAGTTGCCGGAGCAGTCGCGCTGATGCTCGAAGCGAATCCGAATCTGAAGCCGTCGGAAGTTAAAGACATTTTACAGCGTTCGGCGACGCCGCTGCCGAATTATTATAATCACGAAGTCGGCGCCGGTATGCTGAACGTTTACGCGGCGGTTTTGGAAGCGGCTTTTCCGCAGCGCAAAACAGGGCTTTTCCGTTCGGTTCTCGAAAGAAACGCCGTCGCTTTTTCGACTTCGGCGATCAGCAATTTCAGCGGCACGGTTAATCCAAACACGATTTCAAATACAAATGTTTCAATCCCGGCAAACGTTATTCAGGCGAACGTTAATATAAGTTGGGGAGATATAACCAGCCCGAACGATTTAGGATTGACTGTTTATTCAGAAGGCGGAGTTTTGCGCGGCGATTCAAATAAATTAAATTTGGCAGGTTTAACCGGAAAAAGCGAAAGGGTAACGATAAATAATCCTTTGAATGAAGTCTGGCAAATTTCGGTCAGAAACTCTTTGGGCATCGGAACAGCGCAAAGCTTCTTCGGTTCGGTTTCTGCGACCACCGTTCAGTACGGTGATTTCAAAGATGTTCAAAATCTTTCTTTGGCTGACCAAACGGCTGTTTATGAAAGTTTGAGTTCTTATCTAATGCTGCCGGAAGGCAAAAAATTCCGACCGGAATGGTCTGTTTCAAGAAGCGAATTCGCTGAAGCGTTGGTGCGCGCGGGTCTCGTTCCGCAGTTTGTTGCCGCAGCTCCGATGTACCCGGACGTTAAGGATTTAACGACCCGCAGCGCTGTTGAAAGTGTTCAATCAAATGCGTCCGGCAGATTGGTAATTGACGCTATAAATGGCAGCGCGTTTCGACCGAACGATGCAGCGACGAGATTGGTCGCCGCAGTCGCTTTCGTTAAAGCCGCCGAATTGGAAAATCTAGTTTCGACAACAGCTTTGCCTGCAACCGTTTCCGACGCGTCTTTGATTCCGGTGCAGTTACGCGGTTACGTAGCGGTCGCCTTGGCGAAAGGGTTTTTGACGCCCGACGGAAATAAATTCAATCCAAACCGACCGTTAACGCGGCTCGAATTGACAAAAGCAATGGTTGAAATTACGGGCGTATCGAATTAATTTTTGTCTTAAAAAAAGGACTATCGAATCAAAAGCATTTTGTTCTTGAAACAAAATGCTTTTTCTATTAACCAAATTTATTTAGCAAAAATTTTTTCGGTTCTAAAATAAATATATTTAACTGAAAGTTATTGGCTTGATTAAAATTCTTGAACAGCTAAACTTATATACAAAGGATGTTTTGTGACAAGATAGTAAATGAAAAGTCAATTTTCAAGACCGACCCGATGAAATCCTTTAAAATACGCGATATTGAAATTAATCCTCCCTTGATTCTTTCGCCGATGGCGGGCGTGACGGATTACACTTTTCGCCGTCTTATCAAACGGCGCGGCGGCGTCGGTTTGGTCGTGTCGGAGTTTATCTCGGTCGAAGGTTTGACGCGGCACAACCCGAAATCAAAGCGGCAAATGCGTTTCGATGAAGAAGAACGCCCATTCGCCGTGCAGATTTTCGGCGGACAGCCCGAAAGAATGGCGTTGGGCGCGGAAATGGCGGAAGAGGTCGGAGCCGATATTCTCGATGTTAATTGCGGTTGTCCGGCGCCGAAAGTCGTGAAAAACGGCGGCGGATCGGGACTGTTAAGAGAGCCTTCGCGACTTGAAATCATTTTGAAGGAAATAAAAAAATCAATTTCGATTCCTTTGACGTTAAAATTGCGAACCGGTTTTTCCGATTCGACGATTAATTGCGTGGATGTTGCTAAAATGGCGGAGCAATGCGGCGTCGAACATATTCAGCTTCACGGGCGAACCAGAGAACAGGGCTATAAAGGAATGGCGAATTGGGATTGGGTGCGCGAAATTAAAAAAGCCGTTTCGATTCCTGTGTCCGGAAACGGCGACATTACGACTATAGAATACGGCTTGCATCGTTGGCGAGAAACCAGCTGCGACGGAATCTTAATCGGGCGCGGCGCGATGCAAAACCCCTGGATTTTTCGACAATTTCAGGACGTTTTGGAAGGTCGCGAGCCGTATCAGCCGGATTTAGCGGAGAAAAAGGCAGTTCTGCTCGAATTTTTTGAAATGCTGCGCGAGGAAATGCCGGAAATTGTGGCGCTCGGCAAAATGAAACAGCTCGCCGGACAATTTACAAAAGGCTTGGTCGGCGGCGCGCAGTTTCGCCAGACGCTTTATCATTCGCATTCGGCACAGGAAATTTTGGACAACATCACAACTTATTTTCAAACTTTAGTCGAAAGACAAACCTTCGGCGACGGATTAACGGAATCGGACAAAGATTTAGAAATTAATTCGTGCAGCGCTTTTATTTAGAAAATTTGTCTTAAAGCTTTATTGAACTCCGCTGAAGCGGCAACTCTTTCTTAAAATTTATTTTGGAGATTTAATATGAAATTCTACGGAAACAAACTCATTACAATACTATTTTTTTACCTGACTCTTTCTTTGGCTTTAACCGTGCAAGCTCAAAAAATGACTGCCGAAGATATTGTTGCTAAGCATCTCGATTCTATCGGCGGCAAAGAAAATCTTGCCGCCGTTAAAAATCAATTGATATTCAGCGACGTTGAATTCAAGGTAAGGGGCAGCGCTGCCGTCTTAAACGGTAAAGGTTTGATTTTGTCTTCAGGGGAAAAAATCTCTGGGGAATGAATTTCAATTCAAATGCGTACCCGCAGGATCAATTCAGCTTTAATGGAAAAAACACCAAAATCGGTTTTGTTCGACCGTCCGAGCGTTCAATAATAGGAGATTTTATATTCCTCTACGAAGAACTGCTAAAAGAAGGCTTGCTCGGAGGTCCTTTATCCACGTCCTGGGCTTTGATCAATGCGGACGCGAAAAAATCGAAGCTGTCATATGAAGGAACAAAAACGATAAACGATAAAGAGGCTTATGTTTTGTCTTTTTCGCCGAAAAGCGGCTCGGATTTAAGTATTAAAATGTATTTTGATAAGCAAAATTTTCAACACGTCCGCACCGAATACAATCGCGTGATTTCAGCCAGACAGGGACCGAATGTTGACGGTTCGGCTGGACAAGGCGAAGATCGCTACCGCTTGGTGGAAGATTTTTCCAAATACATAAAAATGGGCAATTTAATGCTGCCCAGTGTTTACAAGCTTTCGTATTCCTACGCCAGTAATTCATCAATTCGTCTTTCGGGAAAGGCAAACTGTGAAGCTGAATGGACGTTTAATATAACTAACTTTTCTTTTAATCAGCAATTAGATGATAACTCGTTCGATATTAACATAAAATAAATAAAACAAATGAAATTATGAAAATATCTGATTTCCTAATTGCTCTATGTTTAATATCGTCTTTTAACATTTGCTTGTTTGCGCAAACATCGAGTAAAAAAAACGAATTGTCGTTAATTAATAGGTCAAGCCAGGAAACTTATAAATCCTCGCCCGCGTTTGCCGAAATTATTCTGCGAAAAACGGAACTTGATTCCGAGCTCGAATCGCTCCTGGTCAGTTACACAGAAGAATTTCCCAAAGTTAAAGAAATAAGATTTGAATCCGATTCCTTGAAAAAGGCGATTGAAAGACTTTCGACAGTTAAATCTGCCGACTCGTCAAAGTTAACTCTGGCTCTAGGAAAGTTGATGATAAGAAAAGCCGAACTCGAAACGGACTTATGGAATTTGCGAAAAAAATACGACGATAACCACGCCGAAGTGAAAAGAGCGAAAAGAAAAATCGAAATTTACGAGGCTTCGATCAGGGAAATTTTAGATTAATAAATCTTCGTCGGCGATGGCTTCTTCGGAAATCATCTCATAAAGATTTACCGCATCGTTGCGCGAAACTTGTTTTACGGCGGGAACTTGTAAAACCTTTAACGTCGTTGCGCGATTGCGGCGACGAATTTCAATCAAATCACCAGCTTTGATTTCCTTTGAAGATTTTGCAATCGCTCCGTTTACCTTTATCAAGCCGGCATCGCAAAATTCCTGCGCCAGACTTCTCCGCACAATCAAACGGCTTGTTTTAAGAAATAAATCCAGTCGCATATTAAAAAAAATTACGAATTACGAATTAGAAAAAGCAATCTCCTTGATTCGTAATTCGTAATTGATAATTCGTAATTGATTTTTACTTTCCCGCTTTTTCGGTTTTTCGCTCGTCGGCGAACAGAATCGGCGACACGATTGGACGGTAAGTTTCGCTGATCTTTATGTATGAATCCTGGCGAAGTCCGGTTAAAAATTTCTTTTGTTCGGCGGGCGCGCGTTCCATCGTCATTGCCATCCGAATTTTGTTTTCATCAAAAAACGATTCGCTGCTCGCCTGTGTTCTTTCGTCAACGCGAAGAATCTCCACACCCAATTCGTCAATTTCAATCGGTTCGCTGAAACCGCCGGCTTTTACATTTTTGACCGCGGTGACAAATTTTTCGTCAAGATCTTTGACATCGAATGTTCCGACTTTGCCTTTTGTTTCGGCGACGTTCGGTCGGTCGGAGTTTTCCATTAAGAGTTTTTGAAAATCAGCGCCTGCTTTCAATTGCGCGACGATTTGTTTGGCTTTTTCGCGCACAGCAGCTTTATCGCGACCGGCGAAACCGAGGAAAATCTCGCTCAAAGTGACGGTTTCAGGTTTGCTGAATTTATCTTTATTCTTTTCGAAGTAATCCTTCATCTCTTTCGAGCTTAAACTCCAGTAAATTTTGGAGCTGACCTGGCGTTGAAGAACCAAATCGCGCGTCGCTTGTTTGCGCCACGTTTCACGGATTTCCTGCGGATTAAAGCCGCCTTTTTCCATTTCCTGATAAAGCGCGTCCAGAGTTTTCAGATTTTGCTGTTTCATAATTTCGAGAAACCTCTGGTTGAGATTGGCTTCGATCTCGGATTCAAGACCGGCTTCTTTCGCTTTTTGTATCAGAAGCTCTTCGTTAATCAGGCTCGCAATTAATTCGCCTTGCTTGCCCTCGACTAACTTTTGCGCTTCCTCGCGCGTTTTGCCTTCCTGAACGTAGCTGTCTATCGCAGCTTTCATTTCGCGTTTGACGCGCGAAAGCGTAATCACGCTGTCATTCACCTGCGCGATGACTTCGTCAACGACGCGAACTTCGCTTTCCTGTGCGAAAACGGCAAAACTCATTGTGAATAAAATTGCAATCGAAAAAATTGCGGAGCTGATTCGTTTCATTATTTACTCCTGAAAATTGAACTGAAAATATTAAACTTATTGTAGTATTTTTTGCAACTGCGGTGTTTGATGCAGAAAAAACTTTTCGAGTTTCTTGTGTTCTGAAAAATCGAGAATTTGCTGGAATGCAGTGAAATTAAGTCTTTTTAAAAGTAGAAGGTTTTTGCCGAAAACCTTCTCCCCGCCTCAGATGAACAACAAATGTCCAAACTGCGAATTAGTTAATTTTCCGAACGCCGATTTTTGCGCGCGCTGTAATTTCTTTATCGTAAAAAACGCGAAAGCGGCGGAAAGCCGGGGATTTCTTCGCTCGACATTATTCAAACGCTTTGCGGTTTTGGTTGCGGTCTGCGTGTTTACGCTTTTCGGATTTTATTTTTCGCTGCTCGTTTCGGCGAAGAAGTTAACTTTTGAAGAAAGAAAAACGGTCGAGCAAACGATTTCGCTTTTAGAAAACAAAGGTTTTTCCGACGAAGTTTTTTATCTGAAATATCTAACCGCTTTTCGCAGCAACGACAATTGGCTGAATGCTTCGGTGGAAAAAGAAAACGCTTACGCCGCCACAAACTTTCCGTTTGAGATTATGACGCTTTACCCGGATTTTTTTGAATTTCCTGCTGACGAAACCGAGCGCGCCGCGATTTTATTACACGAAGCCAAACATCTGCAGGGCGCTGACGAAAAGGAAGCCTACGAATTCGTCTGGAAACACCGCAAACAACTCGGCTGGACAAAAGAACTTTACGTCAACTCGGTAATCTGGCGAAACGTTCGCAAACAAACCAAAGAATATGCTCCGCATCTTTTCGTCTGCGAAACAAACGAATACGCCGACTGCACGGAATAAGTGATAAACGGTAAATAGTGAATGAAAGACAATTTCATTTTTCTCATTTTCACTACCGTTTACCACTATCTGCTATTTCTTCCAAAACGCTGCGCGCCGCTTCGATTAAGTTTTCGGTTTTCACATCAAAGCGCAGAATACCGTTCGGCGAAAAATTGGCGGTTTCGTTTTTTGATAAAAATTCCATTAATTTCTCCGGCGAAATGCGCGCGTTTTCGCCTAATTTTACGGCGACGCCTTCTTTGGTTTTATCAACCGAAACGATTCGCAAATCTTCAGCCGTTTTTCTCAGCCGCGCGTATTCAAACAAATTGTTGACCGATTCTGGCATAGCGCCGTAGCGGTCTTGAATTTCGGCGTAAATTTGCCGCAGCGCTTCTTCGGATTCGGCGGAAGAAATTCGTTTGTAGGTTCTGAGGCGCTGGCTCGTCTCGTTGATGTAATCGTTCGGAATCGAAACGTCAACGCCCATATTTATCGCAACGCTCGTTTCGTCTTCGACTTCTTCGCCTTTTAATTCTTGAATAGTGCGTTCGAGCATTTTCGTGTAAAGATCGAAGCCGAGCGCGTCCAACTGACCTGATTGCTGTCCGCCCAAAATATTTCCAGCGCCGCGCAGTTCCAAATCGAGCGCGGCGATACGGAAACCGGCGCCCAAATCGGAAAATTCTCGAATCGCTGAAAGCCGCCGCCGCGCAATCGGCGTCAGTTGCAGCTCGCCGGGAATCAAAAGATAAGCGTAAGCGCGGCGGTTTGAACGCCCGACGCGCCCGCGCAATTGGTAAAGCTGCGAAAGCCCGTAATTGTCAGCGCGATTAATGATAATCGTGTTCGCTCGCGGAATGTCTATGCCGTTTTCGATTATCGTTGTGGCGACGAGAACGTCGTATTTATATTCGACGAAATCGAGAACGGCTTGCTCCATTTCCTTTTCGTTCATTTGTCCGTGAGCGATGACGATTCGCGCCTCAGGCACGATTTTCTGGACAAGCGCGGCGATTGCGTCAATCGTTTCGACGCGATTATGAATAAAGAAAACCTGACCGTTTCGCGCCATTTCAAGCTCAATCGCCGATTTTATAACGCTTTCGGAAAATTGAACGACCTGCGTATTTATCGCCAGACGGTCGCGCGGCGGCGTTTCAATCACTGACATATCACGCATGCCGAGCAGAGACATATTCAAAGTTCTCGGAATCGGCGTCGCCGAAAGCGTTAAAACGTCAACTTTCTTTTTTAGCTGTTTTAATTTCTCTTTGTGCGCCACGCCGAACCGCTGTTCTTCGTCAACGACGACCAATCCGAGTTTCGATAATTTCACATCGTTCGATAAAATGCGATGCGTGCCGATTAAAATATCTACTTCGCCTTTTTCGGCGCGTTCAACAACGGATTTTTGCTCTTTCGGGCTTCGGAAACGCGAAAGCAGTTCGATTGTGACGGGAAAAGCGGCGAAACGCTGTTTGAACGATTCGTAATGCTGGTAAGCCAAAACGGTCGTCGGCGTGAGAACCGCGACTTGTTTTCCGTCCATTACGGCTTTGAAAGCGCCGCGCATCGCAACTTCGGTTTTTCCGTAACCGACATCGCCGACGACAAGGCGATCCATCGGCACGGGCGTTTCCATATCGGTCTTTAAATCAACGATTGCGGTCGCCTGATCGGCGGTTAGTTGATACGGAAAAGCGTCTTCGAATTCTTTCTGCCACGGAGCGTCAGGCGAAAACGCGAAACCTTGCACGAGTTTTCGCTCTGCGTAAAGCCGCAAAAGCTCGTCAGCCATATCACGCATCGCCCGCTTCGCTTTCGCCTTTGTTTTCTGCCAGCCCAAACCGCCTAAACGGTCTAAATTCGGCGCCGCCGCTTCACCCGATGAATAACGCGAAACTAAATCCAACCTTTCGACCGGAACGAATAACTTCGCGTTGTCGGCGTACATCAAAAGCATGAACTCCCGAGAAATGCCGCCGGATTCGAGCGTTTGCAAGCCTTCGAAACGTCCGATGCCGTGATCTACGTGAACGACGAAATCGCCGATTTTTAAGTCGCGGAAATCCGAGATGAACGCGCCGATCTTGCTCTTTGTTTTCGATTTTTGAGGTTTGCTTTTTTGAAAATCCTGCTGCGACGATTCGCCGAAAATGTCCGTTTCGGTGTGAACGGTCAAATCGAGCGAGGGAATCTCGAAACCGCTCGACAAATCGCCGATTAAAATCGAATCCGGCGCGAGCGACACTTCATAATCGCTCAATATTTCCGATAAACGCTCGGCAATTCCGTGCGATTGCAGAACAAACAAACTTCGCCCGTTTTGCGTTTTTACATCTGTTTTCAATCCACCCGCAAAATCCTTTAAATTGCCGTGAAATTTGCGTGTCGAGCGCGAGCTGATTTCCAGTTCTTCTTTTATATCAGCCGTCGGAAAAAGAAAAATTGGATTTCTTTCTTCGCCGCTACGGTTTCCGTTATTTCCATTGTTATCGCGCAACAGTTCCGTAATGCTTTGCGGAACGTCATTTTCAAATTCCAGATTTTCGCCCGTTTCCGCCGCCGCTTTGCCTAAAACGCGCAATTCCAGCCTTTGTTTACCGGCAAATTTGCCGCGCAGCTCTTCGCCGGTTAAAAATAATTCGTCGGGTTCGAGACCGATTTCGCCCGCGTCTGTTATTTGCGCGAAATGAGTGCGCAGATTTTCGTAATAATTTGAAAGAGTCTGTTCGACAATCGGCGGTTCGTCTACGACGAAAATGCAATCCCGCAAAAAATCGAAAACGCTGTGTTCGCGCGGCGCGGCGAGCGGGAAAAGAAATTCCCAACCGGAAAACGATTCGCCTTCGTCGGCGAATTGCGTGCGGTCAAGCAGAGCGCGGGCGTATTTTTCGTCGGCGAATTTTTCGCGCGCGAAAAACGCCCAATCTTTGAAATCTTCGGAACGCGCCGCAAATTCGCGCATCGGAGCGATTGAAATTTCTTTCAGTTGCCCGACCGAAAGCTGCGTTTCCGGGTCAAATTCGCGGATCGAATCAATCGTATCGCCGAAAAATTCTATGCGGACGGGCATTTCCGCCGTCGGCGACCAAGCGTCTAAAATTCCGCCGCGCACGGAAAATTCGCCGACGTTTTTAATCGGTTCTTCGCGCACGTAACCGACGGCGAGCAGTTTTTCAATCAACCGGTCGGGCGCGTAATCTTCGTCGCGTTTGAGATTTGCGCCGAGACTTTTAATTTCGTCGGGCGCGAGTGTTTTTGTGATTAAAGATTTCGCCGAAAGTATCAAAAAATCGGGTTTTTCGAAAGTCAGTTTCCAAAGCGCGAGCGCGCGATTTTCCAGTGTTTCGGCGTGCGGCGAGACGTTCGCGTAAACGTCTGATTCAAACGACGGTAAAATTAAGAGGTCAGAGCTGCCGGAATTTTGAGTTTTGAATTTCGATGAAAAAAAATCCAAATCGCATTCCCATCTTTCGGCTTCTTTGTTTGAATCGGCGACGACGACGAAAGTTTTTTTCGATTCGCTTTGCAGATTCGACAAAACAAAGGCTTTTGAAGCGATTGAAGTCAAACCGCTTACAGAAATAACCTTTGTTTCGCGTTTCAATTCATCGCGCAAACGCTTTAATTCATTAGTTGTTTCAACAGCGAAATTCATAAATTATCGAAACTACAGATTAGCACAACGGAACTGCCGTTTATAATTTTGATAAAGCCGTGTTTATCTGTCCGCAACTGTGGTTTATAATCACATTTTTAACAATTTACCGAAAATTTATGTCAATTGCGAATACAAAAACGGAAACAATCATCGAAGCGGGAATCATCGAAAATAACGATCAGGTAGCGGCGCGAATCGAGCATTTGAAAGCGCTCGAAAATATAGTCGGAAACAGTTATCCGAATAAATACGAGCGTTCCAAAGTTGCCGGCGCGGAAGACACGATTTCAAATATTTTGAGTTATGAGCCTGTTACGGAAATCGTCAAACAGCTTAAAGAAAATACGCCCGAAGGCGAAAAGCCGGATCAGGAATTGAAAGCGGCGCTGAATGAAAAATTAAAGGCGTTTGGAAACGTGAGAATTTCCGGCAGATTAGCCGTTCCGCCGCGCGTGATGGGTAAAGCGGCGTTCGTTCATTTGTCTGACGGCAAAGAGCGTTTGCAAATCTATGTTCGCAAACAAGATGCCGTTGCAATCAGCAACGATTCCGGGAAGCCTGTCGAAACGGAAGGCGCAGCGTGGGAAGTTTTCAATCTGCTCGATCACGGCGATTTTGTCGGCGTCGGAGGTTATTTGTTTTTGACGAACACCGGCGAATTGTCGGTGCACGTCGAAACCTTACAGTTTTTATCAAAATCGCTTTTGCCGATGCCCGACAAAATGCACGGCATCGCTGACCCGGAATTGCGTCGTCGTTTCCGTTACGCCGATTTAATTGCGTCGAGCCTACAGGTTGAGCGCGAAGAAAGCGAATTGACGACGCGCGAAGTTTTCGAGCGGCGAGCGAAATTAATCAGCGGAATGCGCCGATTTCTTGACGATAACGGTTTTATCGAAGTCGAAACGCCGATGCTCACACCGAAGGCGACCGGCGCGGCAGCTAAACCTTTTAAAACGCATCACAACGCGCTCGACATTGATTTATATGCCCGCATCGCGCCGGAACTTTATCTGAAACGCTTGACCGTCGGCGGTTTTGAAAAAGTTTACGAGCTGAACAGGAATTTCCGCAACGAAGGCTTGTCGCAGCGCCACAATCCCGAATTCACGATGCTCGAATTTTACGTCGCTTATATGGATGTAAACGGAATGATGGATTTCGCCGAAGCAATGATTAAAGAATCGGTGCATAAAGCGACGGGCGGGAGTTTGCAGGTGAAATACGGCGAGAATGAGATTGATTTTTCAAAATTTGAAAGAATTGGTATGCGTGACGCAATTATCAATTTCTTGCCAAAACAGATTAGGGATTTTATTCAAAATGAAACAAGCGAACAGTTATCTGGAGATTGGTTACAAAACCCACAGAATGCTTTATACCTTTACAGCTTTCTGCACTCATTAAGACCGCAGGGGAAAATGTTGCCAAATCTTGTTGAATTAGAACAAATATCTACAGATAGATTTCCTGATGCGTGGTTTAAGGCAATTAGAACTATTCCATTAAGCTCTATTGGAAAATCTTTAGCTGATAAAAATGAAGAAGAACAAAATGCAAGCGATATTGTGCTAGTTTTTGAATCAATGGTTGAAGAAAATTTGATCCAACCGGTATTCATCATTGATTATCCGAAATCGATTTCGCCTTTGTCGAAAGCCTCGCCCGATAATCCGCAGATTGCCGAACGGTTTGAATTGTTTATCAACGGAATGGAATGTGCCAACGGTTTTAGCGAACTCAATGATCCGCAGGAGCAATACGAGCGTTTTGTTGAACAGATGAGAGAAAGGGAAACGGGCGATGAGGAAGCGATGGTTTTGGACGAAGATTATATTCGCGCTCTGGCTTACGGAATGCCGCCTGCCGCCGGTATCGGCATCGGGATTGATCGGCTTGTGATGCTTTTGACGAATAAACATTCGATTCGTGATGTGATTCTGTTTCCGCACATGCGACCGGAGAGAAAAGACGAGGATAAAGGAGAAGAAGAGGCGCAGGAACAAACGGCATAAAGGGATTTATTTTGGGTTTGCGCGAATTATAGTTCAGATATGAAGTTTGCGAAAATTGTGTTTTACGTTGCAGGAATTTACGGTTTGATTGTTTTGCTGCCGCAATATTTTATGGAAGTGAAAAACGGGCAGGATTATCCGCCGCCGATTACGCATCCCGAATATTATTACGGTTTCATCGGCGTCGCCCTGGCTTTCCAATTCGTTTTTTTGATTATCGCCCGCAATCCGGTTCAATATCGCGCGATGATGATTCCGTCGGTTATCGAAAAATTCGTCTTCGGCATACCGGCGAGCATTCTGTTCGCGCAAAATCGTTTAGCCGCGCCTTTGTTCGCGGCGGGTTTGATTGATATGATTCTCGGGTTGCTTTTCATCGCCGCGTTTTTGAAGACAAAACCGGAATCGTCTTTGAATTAACATTTGTACTCTGTAATAAAGTTTACAAAAGTTTTATTCGATTAATGAGACAATAAATTTAAAATACTTTTCAAGGGAGAAAAAATGGTACGAGAAACAAACGTAGAAGCCGAAGAAGATAAAATTCGCAGAAAAGACGAAGAGTTAACCGGGCGCGACATTCCGGGCGGAACCGGGGAAATTTCCGACGAAGACATTAACGCGATTGACGAAGAAACAGCCGATAAACCGACCGGGCAAGATCATTCGACCGAAAATTACGGCGAATCAATGCCTGACGGCGGCGTCGGCGGCGTTCAAAATCATTCCGACCCGACCTCGGACATTGCCCGGATTGATGATTAAATTGTTTGATGTGAATATTTAGTTTTTTACGCGTTTTAGAATGAATTCATTTGCGCTGCAAAAAACGAGATAAATTTTGAATTTAAAGTAATTGTAAGAGAAATAATTATGTTCAGAGATACCGAATCGCAGCTTGAAGGCATCCGGCAGATTTTCGCCGAAGCAAAACAACAGGATAATTGGGACACAAACGAGCCGATGCTCTACAGTTTTTATTTCGTGGACGAAGACCCGGATAAGCTCGAAGAACTCGGTCTCGAACTCGAAGAAAAAGGCTATGATTTCATCGGCGTTTTCGAACTCGGCGACGAGGAAACCGAAGAAGCAACCGGCGAATATCTGCTTCACATTGATAAAGAGGAAGTTCACACGCCCGAATCTTTGGCGCAAAGAAACGTCGAACTGCAAAAAATCGCCGATGAGCACGAAGTTCAAACTTACGACGGCTGGGAATTCGGCGAACCGGGCGAATACGACGAAGAGTAGTTTTATATTCGGAATTGAATGAAGGCATTTCTCTACACGAGCTTCGCGCTTTCGGCGTTCGCCTTTAATTCGATTCTTTGTCGTCTCGCTCTCGGCGCCGACGCGATTGACGCGGCGAGTTTTACGACTGTGCGCTTGATTTCGGGAGCTTTCGCGCTTTTTGTAATCAGCGCCGTTTTCGCCAAAAAAGAAAAGAAAACCAGAGAGATAATGAAACGCGGAACCTGGCTTTCCGCGTTTTTTCTTTTTGCTTACGCCGTTTGTTTTTCATTCGCTTACACTAATCTGACGACCGGAACCGGAGCGCTGATTTTGTTCGGTTCGGTTCAGGCGACGATGATTTTTGCGGCAATTTTTGCTGGCGAAAGACCGAAAACTGTCGAGTGGTTTGGGCTGGTAATCGCGCTCGTCGGTCTGATTTATTTAGTTTTTCCTGGTTTAACTTCACCACCTCTAGAAAGCTCCGCTTTGATGGCGTTCGCCGGAATCGCCTGGGGATTTTACACCTTGCGCGGACGCGGTTCCGCAAATCCGCTCGGCGATACAACCGGAAACTTTCTCCGCTCGGTTCCGATGGTAATCGTTAGCGCTCTGCCTTTTCTTTCCCGAGCTCATTTATCACAAAAAGGTTTTTTACTCGCTGTAGCATCCGGCGCGATTGCTTCGGGAATCGGTTATTCGGTTTGGTATCGCGCGCTTAAATTTCATACGGCGACGAGGGCGGCGATTTTGCAGCTTTCCGTTCCGGTTCTGGCGGCGTTCGGTGGCGTGATTTTTATGGCTGAAACTATATCTTTTCGATTGCTCACGGCGACGCTTTTAATTATCGGCGGAATCGCACTGGCGATTATAGGGCGCAAATATGTTAAAAATGAAGAGTGAATCAAACTTCTTCGGAAAACTCTGAAAAACACGAAACGGTAAAAGTTTTGACTTTGCGCGAAATGATTTATCTCGGCAAAGGAACTTTCGCCCGGCAATTGATTCACGCGTTTATCAGCACCGCGCTGCGGCTTTTTTTCAGGCGTATCGAAGCCGCGAACGTTGAAAACGTCCCGAAAAAAGGAGCGGTTTTGTTCGTTCTCAACCATCCGAACGGTCTCGTCGATCCCGGACTCGTTTTCGTATCCTTACCTCGACGCGTTTCGTTCTTAGCGAAATCAACTTTGTTCGATATTCCGGTTGGCGGTTATCTTCTGCGCACTTTTGAGATTTTACCGGTTTACAGACGCGTTGACGCGGCGGGTGATATGTCGAAAAATCAACAGACGTTTCGCAATTGCTATGAACTTTTGATCCAAGGTCGCTGCATAGCCATTTTTCCTGAAGGCGTCTCGCACAATGAAACAAAACTCCAGCCGATGAAAACCGGCGCGGCGCGAATAGCTCTAGGCGCTTTAGGTTACGATTCAAGCGGGGAGAAAACAGCCGAAAACAAATTTATAAGAAAGGAGTTTGATTTGAAAATTATACCGGTCGGGCTTTATTACACATCAAAAACGGCATTTCGCAGCGAAGCGTTGATTCGCTACGGCGAATCGTTCGAAGTTGAACCGGTTGAATTGGATGAAAACGGAGAACCTCAGCGCGAAGCGGTTTTGCAGTTGACCGAAAAAATCGAAACAGCTTTGCGAAACGTTACTCTGAATCTTGAAACTGAAAGGGAACTCGAAACAATCGTCAAAGCCGAAGCTCTTTTTGCATCGGTTTACGAAAATCTGGTCTTCAAACAAACTTTGACGCAGAGTTTTCAACGATTGCAGGAATTGGCGGGCAAATACAAACTGCTCGGAGAAAACGAGCCGGAAAAGATGCGCCAGTTAAACGAAAAAGTTTCTGAATACGAAAATAAACTCAAAAACAGCGGTTTAACCGTCGAAAGCCTTTCAGTTTTGCAGCATCCAACCGCGTACGTTTTCCGCTATTTGATTTTACGAATCATTGTTTTGCTCACGCTAGCACCTTTTGCAATCATTGGCGCATTGATTCATTCACCCGCTTATTTAATTTCCAACGTGATCGGTTTAATGTTCAAAACGCACGGAACTGACGCGGCTGGCTCGACTTACAAAATTCTCGCAGCATGTATATTTATGCCGCTAACTTGGTTGAGTTTTGCAGGAATAATTTTTTATTTTTTCGAATGGCAATTCGCTCTTCTCTCGATTCCGCTCGTGATTTTATGCGGTTACATCGCTTTGCGTTCGTTAGAGACATTGATTGATATGAGTGTTTGGCTCAAATCCGCGTGGCTTTTGTTCAGCAAACGAGCGCTTTTTCTGCGTTTACTGGTCCAGCGCAAAACTTTGCAAAAGGAAATTGGCGACCTCATTGAAGAATAACTTTAAATAAATAAAAAAGTGCGGCAAGAATTCGCTTCTTAACCGCACTTTACAAGTTATAACAGCATTAGGTTAGAAAACTAATCTCGCTCCTACAACTATGCGACGGCTACCGCCATTCGTTGCCCATTGATTAAGAAAACTTGCAGCGTTGAGGCGTCCTACAGGAACACCGAAATTACGTTCATTTAATACATTAAACATATCAGCGCGAAGCTGGAAACGAACATTCTCGGCAATACGAGTATTTTTGATAATACCAAAATCCACATTCCGAAAATATTGTGCCCTTAGGATGTTACGCCCGGCATTGCCAAGTCGTTGCCCAGCTGTTGTAATGCTAAAAAGCGCGGGGCATCTATTGCCCGTAATTGGAGCACCGCATGCTGCTCTGATTTCCGGTATCGTCATGCTAGAAAGATCTAGATTTGAAGCCAAATTGGGACGAATCGCATCTCCAACCAATCCATTAATACCGTTTAATGCTCCAGCCGGGTCGGAACCGTTGAGAACCGTGAACGGCGCGCCGCTCTGTGCGGTAAAGAATGAATTAATTTGAAATCCGCCGAGTAGTCGTCCGATGAATCCTTGCTGCGATTGGAAAAACGGCAGTTCGTAAACGAAATTGCCGGAAAAACGATGCGGACGGTCAAAACTCGAACGAGCGCGGTCGCCTTCCAAATTGAAGGAATCCTGGGCGACGGCAACTTCCGCGTTTGACGGATTGAAGGTTTCCGACGCCGTGTCAATAAACGAACTGTAAGTATAGTTAACGCCTGCACTAAAGTTGCGACTTAGACGTTTTTCCAAACTAGCCTGTAACGCGTTGTAAATTGAATTAGCTCTGTTACCACGCAGACGAATGACGCCGCGTGTTGGATCAACTCGAGGACACGGGTTGGCGTTAGTTCCTCCGGCACAGGCAGTGCGCGGATTCCCGTCAATCGTTTGAAACAAACCCGTTCCTCTCGTTCTGATATAACCCACTTTCATAACCAAATCGCTTGTCAACTCACGCTGCACTTCAAAAGAGAATTGGTCTGTGGCTGGTGAACGAAAGTCCTCAGCGACAACCGTTCGGGTTAAGCTGTTCGGATTTGAAATATTCGGAGTTGTAAAATTTCGAATATTTGTAAAGGCATTTGTTCTTGTTGGCTGACCGGGATCGCCGAAGGTAATAGACGCTAAATATGGGAAACCGCCCGCGATGTTTAAGTTGAGATTAATATAATTAGCATCATAGGTGCGCGAGTACCCGCCTCTTAAAACTAATTTGTCACCGCCGGTAATAAAGCCCAAAATACCTTCGTCGCTGGTGCGCGGATTCCAGTTAAATCCGATGCGCGGCATAAAATTGTTTTTATCAACTGTCGGCACGGGCGTAAGCGCAAAGCGTTGATCGCCTCCGTTCCGAGCTACGATTCGTTGGTTTGCCTCTTTTAGATAGCTGAACGAATCTCCGGGATACTCATAACGAAGTCCAAGCGTTAAAGTGAAATTCGGCTTAATGCGCCACTCATCCTGTGCAAAAGTATAAAACTCGTGCCAACGATAAAAATTTACAATGTCGCCTCCCGGCAGCGGCGCGTTGATAGTCGCGGTTTGCGCAACGTCATCCACAAAGTTTTGCAGACTGGTGTATTCCAAACGTCCTCGGGTAGTCGGAATAAAGAAACTTGCTACATCTGTTCGTCGTAAGTCAACTCCGAATTTAAAGTTGTGATTGCCCGTCGTATAAGACAGTGAATCCTGAATTTGATAAGTGTCGTTAATACGAAATTGTGGTAAATTGACCGCCAACCCGATTGCCGTACGGTCAACCGCCGCGTTGAATCCGACTAGTCCTAAAGAAGTAATCTCAATGGAGGGAATTACTTCAGAAGACGAATCCGAAGAGTTGCTGCTGGAATCATAGCGCGACCAAGCGATACGTGCCTCGTTGGATAACCTACTGGTTAAAATACTATTTAGCACCATAGTTGCGGCTTTTGTTTTTATCGGTACAACAGTGGTCAATCCCGACGGCGTCACTTGTCCTCCACCTAATGTTGTGTTGTTATCAAATCGGTAACGCCCATACAAAAGATTTTTATCATTAAAACGATGGTCAATTCTAATTGAACCTTGATTAGAATTGAAAATCTGCGGTGCTGAGCCAGTTATATTACCGAGCGGCACGGTAAAAGTTTGCCCGTTTGCAGTAAAAGTCTGTGTTTGTCCGTTAGGTGACCCGGCAGGAAGAAACTGTAGTAGTGCGGCTACTTGAGGACGATTGCCGACAGCTGATTGTAAAATTGCACGTCCAGCTTCGGTCGGCGCTCCGTTTATCGTAGCTCCCGTACCTAATGACCTAATTGTCCAACGTTGATAGTCACCGAAGAAAAATGTACGATCCTTACCATTTGTGAATGTCGGTCCACCTTCACCGAAATTGAAAAATGGCAACGGTCCACCTAAAGTAAAACCGTATTGAAATTCCTTACGCACAGGCGGTCTTCGCTTTAATTCATCGGTTGCGTTAGGATTGCAGTTGCCAGCTTGTTTTTCGAGGTTATTACAGGCATTGAGGTTTTCATTATTGTGAAAAATGAAACCGGTACCATGAAAGTTATTTGTTCCAGACTTGCCAATAAAATTAACTACTGAGCCGGAATTGCGTCCGTATTCGGCAAGGAATTGATTTGTAATAATGCGAACTTCTCCGATGGCATCCGGGTTGTTAATTGCTATTTGTCCGCCCGAAAGACTCGGATCGTTAATGTCCTGACCATCAAGCATAAAGTTATTCGAACGGAGACGACCGCCATTTGCTGAGAAACTGATACCGTTAGCAAAAGTGGTTTGCCCCGAACTTAACTGGCTTATTCCAGGAACCGAAAGCAAAACATTATAAACATTTCGATTCGGCGCAATCGGTAATTCGGATAAACGCTTTTCATCAAATCTTGTGCTAACTTCCGCCGTTGTCGTATTCAGCAAAGAAGCGTTTTCGGTAACTGTTACGACTTCCTGAACTCCGCCGGCTCTAAGCCCAACATCTACTACGGCATTTTGATTAACATTTAGCGTAATACCGGTTTGAATATATTTTGCAAAGTTTGTTGCTTCCACCATAACTTCATACGAGCCGACCGGCAGGTTTACGAAGTTATAACGACCTTCGCCGTCTGTTTGCAAAGTGCGCGTAAGACCAGTATCGGTATTTCGCGCTGTCACGGTTGCATTCGGTATTACCGCCCTTTGCTCATCAAGAACGACACCGGCAATCGAACCGGTCGTTGACTGACCAAGCGCAGTTAAGACAATGCTAAAAAGCGTCATCATTATAAACATCAGTTTTAGGATACTTCTGTTCATTAAATCCTCCTGTGTAATTAGATTATTTGTTTTGGGATTAAAACTAGGGCAGGCAGAAGGAATGCAAATGTTGTTCCGATCGATTAAATATAAATAATATAAGGAGATAGGGTTTGTGTCTTTACAAAACTTTACAAATAGCTAGCAATAAATTCAAAAAAATGGATAAAAAACACCAAAACGTCAGGCTAGTGATTAGGAATTAATGTTATTTAGCTGCGAAATATAGAACGGAGGTTCTGGAGGGAGTTGCAAATATTAGCTAATAAGCTACTAACGCAAAGATTTCGGAAGATTATTCGTTTGCCATCACTTCGACCGGATCAATCGCCGAAGCTCGCCAGGCAGGATAAAGAGCGCCGAAAAGACTTCCGCCGACGGCGATTGCGATGGCGGAAGCAATCCAGCCGGGACTGAATTCAAACTGCAAATCGAAAATTTTTGCAATTATAAATGAAGCCAGAAGAGAAACGATGAATCCGAGCAAAACGCCGAAAATGCCGATTAAAAACGCTTCGCCTTCGATTACTTTGATAATAAAGGTTTTCGACGCGCCGAGCGACTTTAAAATGCCGATTTCCTTGCGCCGTTCGGTAATAGTGGTGTACATCGAGAGCAAAACGAAAATCGTGCTGACGAACGCGCCCAATCCGACGAGTACGCGCAAAAACGTATTCAACGCGGGAACTCTTTCCTGCGCGTCAATTATCAAATCGCGCGTCAAATTAATTTTATTTCCGGGCAATTGTTCGTTTATTCGCGCCGCGACTTCTTCAACGTTAGCGCCGTCCTTCAATTTGACGAGAATAAATGTGCTTTTATCGGTTTCGAGCGCTTCCTGCATCGCGGCGAGCGACATCTTTATTCTCGCTCCCGAAGGCGGCGAGAAAATTCCGACCGCCGTATAATCCCGATTAAAAATATTTATTTTGTCACCGAGTTTAACGTTTTCGTCTTCGACGTAACGCTCGTCGAGAATGACTTCATTGTTCGCCGTCGGCGCGCGACCTTCGACGATGCTCATTTCATTCATTGCGGCGAACGGGTGCCAGTCAACGCCGTCAATTTGCTGAATTCCCCAGCGCTGGTTGGTGTTCGGCGTAATGTAGCGGATAATCGGAACTGTTGAGGCAACGCCTTCGATTTGCAGAAGTCTCTGCGCGTAAGTCGTGCTGACCGAGGCGTTTGAACTGGTTAATTCCATTGCGCCGGGACGCGTGAAAACGATTTCGGCTTTCCAATTCGAGGCGCGCCGCGCCATATCGTCGGTCATTCCGCGGGCGAGACCCGTAAAAAGCACGACCAAAATGACTCCGAGAGCAACGCCGATGACGCTTATCAGTGTACGAAACGGACGAACCTTTAAATTGGCTAAAACAAGTTCTAACATTAGTATTTGAAACCGTAAATTAAAAAACTTTTCGCTTTACTTTCTATTTTTTTACGTTTTTTTACGTTTCGTTATTTACGAGTTTCGTAAAATCAAAATCTTTTACAGTTTCCGAATTGGTGTAAAGCTCTCGGCGCTTTTGAAAATCCTCGTACATTTTATCGTAAGTCGCAAGCAAACGGTCGGTTGAATTTTCCCATGTGTTCGCCCGAGCAGTTTGTAAGGCATTCTTTGTCTTAAATTCGGTTTGACCCGGATTTTCGACGATTTCTCGAATCGCCGCCGCGAAATTTTCGCCTGTCGGTTCGGTCAGCCAGATGTTTTCATCGGTTGCGTATGACAAAATTCCGCCCGCATTGGGCGCGACAACCGGAACCCCGGACGCCATCGCTTCCAAAGGCGCGATGCCGAACGGTTCGCGCGGGTTCGGATGAACGAAAACATCGGCGTTGGCGTAATAATTTGCCAGTAATTCTTTATCGAGATGTCCGAGCTGTATGATTTTGCCGGGCACGCGTTTTTCGGTTTCGCCGGCGAGCCATTCGCTTTGCGGTCCGGCTCCGGCGATTAAAAGGCGGTAATCATTTTTCTTATCCTTCGTCAGAATCTCCATAAAATCCGGCAGTAATTCGATGTTTTTTTCCGGCGAAATTCTTCCGGCATAAAGCAGCGCAATCGAGTTTGCCGGAATTTTTGCGCGCTCGCGCATTTCTCGTTTAACTGCTTCGGATTTCCTTTCCGGCGAAAAAAGCTCGCTGTTGACGCCGCGCGGGCAAACGAAAATGCGTTCGTGAAGAGGGATTCGCGGAGCTTTGAAAGTGCGCCAGCTCCAATTAAAAAGCTTTTTCGGGCGGCGCTTCTTTTTTCCGGCACCGACGGCTTTGTAAAACTCTTCGGCTGTGTACGGAGAATTGGCGATGTGAAAGTCGAAATTCGGTAAAGTATATTTGCCGATCACGCTTTGAGCCAGCCATTTGCCGAATTTCCCCTCGGTCATAAACGATGAAATATTGTCGTCCATTCGCTCGCACGAAAAATGAACGAGCATCGGGCGCCCGAGCTGACGGAATTTGCCCAGACGAATCATCGCGCCGATCATTGAAAGCGTGTATTTATCGGTTACTTCGATCATATCCGGTTTTTCGGCGAGCAGTATTTTACGGATGATCGAATCGTTCTGCATATATTGCCACGGCATCATCAAGCGATAACGCTTGTCGAAAATCGGAGAATAATTGGCGGGAACGTAATAAATTTTGGCGAAATCGTTTACTTCTTCGACAGCCTCGATTTCGCCCGGAACGATTAAACTAATATATCTCTTATGTCGCGCGGCGGCGGCGAGCAGATTATTATACGAGGTGCTGATGCCGCCGGAATTTTTATGGTAGTAATTGGTTAAATGAACTGATTTTTTTATTTGATTTTGCACTGAAACTACTTCTTTTAACGAAACTAATTCTTAAAACGCTGCTGCGTTAAACGCAAAATAATTGCGAAAAGCAGCGTAAACACCAGCAAAATCGCCCAAGCGCCGAGCGCCGTCGTCCAAGCCCACGACCATTTGCCGCGAAAACCGCCGAGAAGCGCGCCGATTGTCAAACCGAACGAGGAAAAAACGCCGATTGCCGCTAATATCTTGCCTTCGCTGATAAAACGCAAAATCAAAGACGGCAGAAACGTCACGAATTCGTAAATCAGAAACGGAATCTTCTTCAAATCGTTTCCGAGAGATTTTGTTTCCTGTCCGGCGCCGACCAGAAGAACGCCGTGCCGCATAACGAACAGGTTGAACAATGCCGAAAGAACAGAAAACAAAACCGATACGGCGAAAGCTTTCTGACGAGCGTTGTTTTCCGAAGCGGCAAAGACCGTATTAAAGTACGTCTCTTGCGCGTAGTGCGTGACGTATTCGACCGAATGACTGAAAACGGGCAAAGTAACGGTGACAATCAAGGTCGCCAGCCAAGCCGGCGTCGCACGCCGAAAGGATTGAACGATTGCGCCCGATAAACCGGAGGTGAAAAAGCGAAAACTCAATTCAACCAAAACTGCCGTTAAAGTTACGACCCAATTTTCCTTGCTCGCTTTATAAACCGTAAAATAAAACGAAGCGCGAAGCATCGCCCCGAGCAAGCCAGCTTTCCAGTTCCAGCGCGTAATAAGCTGCGCCGGATGCTGCAATAAGCTGCGAAAAACATCGCCGACCGAGATGCGCTCGTCGCGTATTTCCTCGAGATCGTCCGCCTCGGCAATTGAATAATGTATTTCTTCTGAATTCGTCATTCGCTTTTTTTGCTCGTTATTTCGCTTGTTGTTTGGCTTGTTTGGCTTGTTTGGCTTTTTTGTTAAAGGCTTCTCGATACGCGCTGTACACGCTCTCGAAAACCGAATCCCACGAGCGCGAATGAGCATAGGTCCGCGCATTTTTTTTCATCGTCGCTAATTTTTCGGGATTGTCTATCAAATCAACCGAATGTTTGACGAAATCATCGAAATTTTTAGCGACGAAACCGGTTTCGCCTTCGACGATAATAAATTTCGGTCCGCCCTGATCGGTCACAATGCACGGAACGCCCGAAGCGTTTGCTTCCTGCACGACGTTGCCGAAAGCGTCGGTTTCCGACGGAAACACGAAAATATCAATATTAGCATACGCTTCGGCTAATCGCTCGCCATCGAGAAAGCCCGTGAGCACCGCCGTTTTCATATTTTGTTTCAAATACTCGCGTTCGCTGCCCTCGCCGACGATTAAGAATTTGATATTTGTTTTTCCGAGTTCGAGCAATTTCTTTTCGAGTTCGGCGAGCAGCCGCACGTTTTTTTCGGCGCGCAAACGACCGACAAAGCCGAAACAAACCTTTTTGCCTTCTCTGGTTCGTTTCTGCGGCGTGAACATTTCCGTGTCAACGCCGCGTACCATCAAACGCGCTTTTCTGCCCGTCCCGCGTTCGAGCATTTCGACCAGCTCTTGATTCGGAGCGAGCAAAACCTGCGGCATTTTATAATAAAGTTTCGCGCCGTCGAGAATCTTTCGTTCGATAAAATTCGTTAAACTCGATTTGGCTTCTTCCGACAAAAAACCGAATTTATTTTGCAAGCGACGTGCGGCGTATTCGTGAATATTCGTGTGCCAGGAGCCGACCATCGCGATGCCCATTTTCCAGGCGAGGTAAGCTCCGATAATGCTCACATCGTTCAAACCGGTTATGTGAATGACATCGGGACGGAATTTTTTGAGTTCGCTTTCGACGAAACTGCTGTGGCGCTGAAACAGCGGATCGTATTGCAGACCTTCGTCCATCGTAAAAGAAACCGGCGAGCGTTTCAGCGAAACGTATTTCACGCTGCCGTCCACGGTCATTTCGGTTTTTTCTCCGGCGTGGACGCACAAAAACGGATAGTCGCGTTCGCGAGCGTAGCCGACAAGTCTTTTACTGGTCATCGCGACGCCGTTTACTTCCAGAAACGAATCGGGGAAAAAGGCGACGCGCAGAATTTTATCCACTTTTATCTTTGTTTTATCTTTATTAAATCAAATGGCGGGCTTAAAAACCCGCCGCTAAACTTTAACTATTATATAAGTTTTTACGAGACTGCATCGGACGTAAGGCTCGTCGAAATTTCCTCTCGATTGGAAATTTCAAATTTTGTTTGAGCCGCCGTTTTCGGAACCCGATCTTTTTTGTGTCGGGCGAGCGCGAAGAACGGACGCATTTTCGGACTGCCGAAAACGCCGAGCGTCCAGATCGCCCAGCGGAGCCACGTCGGTCCGCCGTAAACCCAATGAACCGAAAGCGGTCGCGTTCCGTGTCCGTCTCCGACATCGAAATGAACTCGGTCGAACCAGCGCTGTCTGCCTTCTTTAAATTCCGGGTAATGCTTTAAGATTTCGGCAAACGATTGCAGCTGGCGCGAATGAAGCGGCTGCTTGTATTCGGGCATTAAAACGACTTCGCTGCGGCGGTCAACACGAATTTCTTCGACGAATTCGTCGAAGGTTTTGCTGTCGGTTAAATTGATAACGGTATTCGGTTTGCAGCCGTGACGGTCGCCGCCCGTGACAATCGGATAACCCATTGATTCCGCCATTTCAATCACGGCTTTGTTTTCCGACCAGGAACGAAAACCGTTGATTTCAAAAGCGTGTATCCAGTGCCCGTGTTCTCTTAAAAAGTTTTTCAAAAGAATCAAATGCTTTTCTTTGCCGACAATTTCGATGTCCCACAACGGATGATTCAGAACCACCAGAATTTCGGGAATGGAATTGAGCAAAGCGAACATTTCGCTGAGCTTCTCGTTGCTGTGATTTTCTTTATTAAAAGTATAATCGAGCAGCGTTTTCGTCAGCTCGACCGCTCTATCTTTCGGTAAGTTATGCACGCCGACGTGGAAAAATCCGAATTCAAACGGAACAGTCCATTCGAGCGAAATCGGCGCTTTCGCGTTATCGGTGTTTTCGTTGACCTTTAAATTCGCCTCGATGCTGTCGTGATCGGAAATCGAAACCAATTCACTCAGTCCGGCTTTGTTAATCTGCGATTTTTCGATGTCGTAAACGTCCTGAGCCGTCAGCGGCGGCGACCAGAACGCGCCGGAAAAATCAATGTCCTTGCCTTCGCGTTCGATATATCTTTTTCGTTCTCTTTTCCAGAAAAAATTTATAACCGGAAGTTTCGCGGCGTAATGCGGAACGAAATCCAGCATTTCTTTAGAATGTTCGGTGTGACAATGGAGAGAAACGCCCGTTTTCGCCTTCGGGCTCAAGTTTTCGGCTTCGTGCAGAATATGCAGTCGCGTTTGTTTTAGGTTCATTCCTTTCTCCGTTACCAGCGTCTATCAAACGTATAAAACTATCAAATCTGGTAAGATAAGTAAATTCGTCAGATGTAAGCCTTTTGGAATTTGTTGCTAAAACTTTCTATCTCCGCGAGAAAAGCGGCTTTTAATCGCGCTATAATAAACTTCTTTCAAGAAAAAACCAAATTTTTCAAAAAAATGCAAAAAAATATGAAAATTGCGAAAAAAGTTGTCATAAATTAAAAATGAGCGGTGTTTTAATGTGTAGAAACGGGAATTATTCCTAAAAAACATTCCGACATCAGGAGAACGCATTTATGAATTGGTTATATTCGATAGTCTTAGCCGGGTTGATGTTTGCCAGCGACGGCGAATTGCTGCATCTGAATCAACAGCCCACTTATAAAAATCAGGAAACAAGCTCAATCGTCAAACTCGACGAAACCGAAAGAATCGAGCGATCTTATCCGCTTAACGCCAACGGTCGCGTTAATGTTTCAAACGTCAACGGTTCGATAGTCGTCGAAGCCTGGGATCGCAACGAAGTTAAACTCGAAGCCGTTAAAGTCGCCGATTCGCGCGAGAATCTGGCGGACGTTGATGTTAAAATTGACGCCCGGCAGGACAGCTTCAGCGTCGAAGCCGATTACGATAACGCCAGAAACAACGACAGAAAAGAGTGGAAAAACTACCGCAAACTTGAAGTTCAATTCCGCCTGACCGTTCCGCGCACCGCCGTGTTAAACGAAATCGAAACGGTGAACGGTTCGGTGACGGTTTCAAATTTCGTTAATTATACGAAAGTTTCAGCCGTCAACGGCGAAGTCAGAGCGACGAATCTGCGCGGAACCGCGGCTCTCGAAACGGTCAACGGTTCGGTTGAAGCTTCTTTTGATCGTTTGGAATCGGGCAGCAAAATTTCGCTCGAAACCGTTAACGGTCGCGCCAGTTTGATAATTCCTTCCGACTCGAACGCCACGGTTAAAGCCGATACATTAAACGGTAGCATCACCAATGATTTCGGTCTGCCGGTTCGCAAAGGCGAGTATGTCGGACGTGATTTATACGGCAAAATCGGTACCGGCGACGTTCAAATTCGTCTGAACAGCGTCAACGGCGGCTTAAATATCGCTCGAAAAAACGACGGAAAATCTCCGAATCCAGCGACCAATCTTTTACCGCAAAAGAAGGACAGCGATGAAGATATCAGCAGGCACGGCGTGAATCCGGTTAAAATAAACAAGGATATCGCCAAAGCCGTTTCCGCTTCACAAAAGGAAGCTGCCAAAGCGCAGAAGAAAGTAGAAGCGGACATCGTGCGCATCTCTCCTGAGATCGAAAAAATCACACAGGCGGCGGTAGAACAATCGGTGAAAGCGCTCGGAGAAGCGACGGTCGTAGTTAATACCGAAGAGTTGAAAGAAAAAATCAAGCAAGCCGAAAAAATGAAATACGACAAGATGGTTCGGCTAGCGGATATTAACTGGATTTCAAGCACTCCGACAGTTGAAAGAAAAACCGGAAACTTTGTTGTCAAAGGAGTTCCGAAAGTAACCGTAGACGCTAAAAACTGCGCCGTAATCGTGCGCGGGTGGGATAAGCCGGAGGTAACTTATTCGGTAAAAAAGTTTTCGCGCAACCGCAATCAGCCGCCAGTCGAGTTAAAAGCTGAACAAACCGAGCTCGGTGTTGATATAACGGTTGCGAATACTGCCCGCGGCGGACGCGGCGGAAACTTCATAGAAGACGGAAACAACGTCAGCGTTGAGGTGTATGTGCCAAAAAAGTCGAATCTGCGGATAACCGCTAACGGTGAAATCCGCCTCGAAAACGTCTCCGGCGAAATCGAATTAAACGGTGATGATGAATCAATCAATGTCCGCGATTCGAGCGGGAAATTACGCGTTTCGGCAGCCGACGGAAGAATAAGAATTCTCGGTTTTCGCGGCGAACTCGATGCGAATTCGGCTGACGGCGAAACGTTTCTCGAGGGCGAGTTTGAAAAACTTTCCGCCCGAACAATTGACGGAACAATCGTTTTAACCTTGCCGGAAAACTCCAATGCCGATATTGAATCGAACTTGAAAGACATCGAAGCCGAAGGTTTCGAACTACAATGTTTGGGCGAAGGTCAAAGCACTTCGCGCTGGAAAATCGGCAAGGGCGGCGCGAATTACCGGCTTTATACAACGGCTGACGGTAAAATTTCCGTGCGAAACAAAAAAGCCCTGCAAATTAATTAAATTCATAAATGCGCGGCGGGTAAAGAATATTTATCACCCGCCGTTATTTTTTTGAAACTCTCTGACCGATTTTGCGTTTTAGTCAGAGTAGAATAATTTTATCCATTCTTTCGTACAAAATTTACACAATTCATAAAGCAGGTTCGTTATGCAAAAGCTCTACGTGCTCATCGCAATTTTATTTTTTTCATTTTACTCGCAGGCACAAACGGGAAACGCCGAAATCACCGTCAAAGCAGATGAAACTAAAAAAGCAGATGAAACTAAAAAAACAAACGAAAATAAATCATCTGAAAATAAATCCGACGGAAATAAAACGGCTGTCGCAGGCAAATCAAAAATATCGGTTCCGCCCGAAAAAGCGGCACCGATAAAAATCCCGAAAGCGTCGGTTTCGCCGACGATTGACGGCAGGCTCGACGATGAGGTGTGGGGGCAGGCAGCGGTTTTCAAGGATTTTTATCAAACTAGCCCCGGCGATAACATCGCGCCTTCAAAACCGACCGAAGCGTTGATGATGTATGACGAAAAACATCTCTACATCGCTTTTCGGTGCTGGGACGAAAAAGACAAAGTACGCGCGACGGTTGCCAAGCGCGACGAAGTTTTCGGCGAAGACAATGTGCGCGTTTGGCTCGATACATACAACGATCAGCGCCGCGCATACGTTCTCGGATTTAATCCGCTCGGCATTCAGCAGGACGGCATTTTTACCGAAGGGCGCGGAGCCGATTTTTCCGTTGACATCGTGATGGAGTCGAAAGGCGTCATCGAAGAATGGGGTTGGTCGGTCGAAGTAAAAATACCGTTTAAATCATTACGCTACGTTGCCGGAAAAGGAAAAATGTGGGGCTTTAACGTAGCGCGGAATATTGATCGTTTTAACGATGAGTTTGATTCGTGGATGCCCGATGACCGCAACGTTTCCGGTCAATTGATTAAATACGGAAAAATCACCGGACTCGATGAAATCAAATACGAACGAACTTTGGAAATCGTGCCGAGTATAACAGTTGCCGAATCCGGGCGAAGAATACGCACTCAACCGCGTTACCTGGTTAATCAGCGCGGGTATTACGACCCGATATTCAACCAAAACGGTTTAGTCGAAAACGGAAGATTTTTGAATCAGCCGATTAATCAGGACATCGGCGTGACAGTTAAATATACTATCAGCCCGAATATAACTTTGGACGCGGCTTACAACCCGGATTTCGCCGAGGTCGAGGCTGACGCTCCAGTCGTTCAGGCGAACCAGCGTTTCCCGATTTTCTTTCAGGAAAAACGTCCGTTCTTTTTAGAAGGCGCGGACATCTTCAACTCGCCTCTGCAGGTTTTTTACTCGCGCAATATCGTTGATCCCGACATAGCCGCTAAACTTACCGGAAAAATCGGCAAAACTACGTTCGGATTTCTCGCCGCGTCCGACAAAGCGCCGGGAAATTACGAAGAGGACGACCGCAACGACCCTTCGGTATTTCCGCGCATCAGCGAATTTGTTGATAAAAATGCGATGTTTGGCATTTTGCGTTTGAAGCGGGATTTCGGAAAAGAAAACAACATCGGGTTTTTCGGCACGTACCGCAGTTTTCCCGAACAGCGTAATGTTTTAGGCGGTTTTGACGGACGCTTTAAGGTGAATGACAATACTGTTTTTCAGTTCCAGGCAGTTGGAACCAATTCGCGACGTTGTTTTAACAATAGAGAGTTTGAGCCTGTATTGAATCCGTTTCAAGCGCAGCGCAACCGCGAGATTTGCGGCGGAAGTACTTTTCAGGAATATCGTACCGGCAACGGTTTAGCGTATTTTGCTAATTACGATTTTACCGCGAAAAATTATGGCTATACGGTTGAAATCGGCGGACGCTCAAAAGATTATCGTGCCGACGCCGGTTTTACTCGCCGCACGAACACAAATTACGTCTTTGCGGGTTTTCGCCTCAGCACCGAAACCAAACCGAAAGCGAAAATCATACGCGTAAATTGGTACAACAATTTTAGTATCAATTACGATTGGGAAGGTCGCTCCCAAGGCGCTGAGTGGGGACAAAACCTAAGTTTCACCCTACAGAAAAACACTTATTTGAATTTCAACGGCGGTGTGGGTTACGACAGAATTTTCGAGGAAGAATTCGGCTTGAGACGAATGCCGACCAGACCGAACAGCGGCGCGTTTGTCGGAGATTATGAACGCTCGACCATCAATGGTTGGGTGAGCGCGAACTTAAACAAACAAATCAACAAAAAAGTCAGCATCGGCGTATTTGGCGGAACAATCTTCAATGCGTTTGACTATGATTTCGGCGCAGGCGAAAGATTTCCGCGCGTCAGTCCGGCATTTATCGCTTATCAAACAGCATTTGCCGAATACACGCGGCGTTATCAGTTGAACCCGAACGACCCGACCAATGTTGAACCGTCGTATCCTTCCAAACTTGATCCGGGAACGGGACAGCAATATGATTTCGGCGTCGGCGTCGAATTAAAACCGATCAATCCGCTGCGTATTTCGGTTGATTACAACAAAAGCAAGTTGGTGCGGCACGACACCGGCGAAACTGCGTTTGATTCAAATATCGTGACGCTTCGCTCGACTTATCAATTTACGCGGTTTATTTTTGCCAGAACACGCCTCGACTACGATTCGATCAGCTCGAATTTCAGAGGGCAATTGTTGTTCGGTTGGAATCCGAGTCCGGGAACAGCCTTATACGCCGGTTATAATGACGATTTCAATTACCGAGGCTTTAATCCGTTTACCGGCAATCTGGAACCGGGCTTTGCGCGAAACGGCAGAACCTTTTTCATCCGCGCTTCGTATCTGTTTCGTAAGAGTTTTTAACGATTTTCTCCATTTGTATGTTTTGGCAGTGAACCTCGAAAGGTCACTGCCTTTTTTGTTCGATTAAAATCCGCCATTTTCTTTCACCCACGCTTTAAGCAATAGCGCGCAGCTTAATGAATGGGCAATTTCACCGCTAAAAACCTTTTCGACGGCATCGCGAAACTGAATTTTTACCGTTTCCATTTCCTCGGAACTTTCGCGTTCCGGTTTGCCAAAATTCAGACCGCGAGCGGTAAATATTAAAATCTCGTTTTTTATAATAGAATTATCCAATTCGATTTTTCCGAGTTCGATTAATTCTTCGGCTGTAATTCCGAGTTCTTCTTTTAATTCTCGTTTCGCGGCGTCAACCGGTTTTTCATCTTCGACGGAGCCGGCGACGACTTCCAAAGTATCACGTCCGGCGGAATATCTGAATTGTTTCGTCATATAAACGAAACCTTCATCGTCAATCGGCAGAACGCCGACTCCGCGCGGCAATTTAATTGTCGCGTAAGTTCCGTCTGTGCCGTCGGGCTGTATGACTTTGTCTTCGTAAACCGTAAAAAAATCGTTTTCGTAGATTTTTTCGGTATCTTTTATCGTCCAGTTTCCGTTTTTCTTTTCCATATTTTAATCAGCGAAAAAAGTAAAAAAATAAAAGGCAGACGCGCTCATCTGCCTTTTCTAATGTTATTGAATTTAAAATTTTATTCAAACACGCGCTGAACCGGCGTGATTGTCACGTCCTGCGCCGTGACGGGAATGCGAAATGTCGAAATAATCTTATCTTCGTTCGTAATTTCCGCCGGTTTCGGCGAAGCGTATGAAATCGTTCCCGGTTTATTGTTAACAATTTCGTCGCGCAAGCCTTCGGCGTCTTTTGTTATCATTACAACCCGCATTTTATCCGAATCCAGATACTTTTTGATCGCGTTGTTAACGTCCGCCGGAGTAAGTTTTGCAAGCTGCTCTTTCATATAATCCGTATAACTCGGGATTCCGTAATATTTAGAATCAAGTTCATAGCCGAGTTCGGCATCTTTAGTCTGCGTAAGAATATTTACGTATTTCGTTAAAAAATTACGTGTTTCTTCAAACGTTTTTTGATCGAGACCGTTTTTCACGAGTTTGTCGAGTTCGTAAAGCGTCGCGCGCAAAGCAAAATTCGCGTTTTGCGGTTCGACCGGACGAATCCAGATTTGGAAAATCTGCTGTTTTCTCGCAAGATTCGGGTCCGGTTCGAATTGAAACATTCCGCGCGGGAAATATTCAATATAAGCGTAATCGCCGTAATTAAGCCCGCGCAGCTCGCGCAGACGACCGTAAAGATAGCTGTTCGACGAACGGTGCTGTCCGAAATAAGACGCGACCAGTGCGAGCGCCGCGTAATCTTTGCCTATCGTGCGGTTTACGTCAATCGGAAACCCGAGCGAAATCGCCGTCGCCCGCGTCTCGCGTTTAACGATGTCAATTTTCATTCCGTCGGCGAGCTGCGGCGTACCGATTTTTCTCATCTTCTTTGCGCCTTTCGGCAAAACGGCAAAATCGGCGAGCATCTGATTGGAAAATCTCGCGTCGAATCCGCCCGACATTCCGACGACTAAATTCGCCTGCGTGTAATTGTCGCGGTAAAAATTCTTTACGTCTTCGAGCGTAATCTTTTCGAGCGAAGAAACCGTTCCCATCGAATGGTGTTCGTATGGATGACCAGAATAAATGATGTTGTAAAGTCTTTCTTTTCCTAATTCTTCGTCGTTGCCTTCGCGCAGACCGGTTTTCAAAAAGTTGATGTGATCGTTTTTCAGGCGAGTGAAATCTTCCTGCCGAAATCCGGGTTCGAGCAGCATTTGCCGGACGATATCGTAATATTTCGGCAAATTGTCAACGTGCGCCGCTCCGATGAACGTGGTCATTTCCTTATCAGCCTGCCAACCGAAATTGCTCGCCATCGGATAAAATTGCTCGACGATTTGTTCATAAGCCAACTTCCGACTTCCGCCCTGCGCGAGCATCGCGGCTGTTAAGCTCGCCAAACCTTCCTTGCCTTCCGGGTCGTCAATCGAACCGGTCAGAAACTGTATGCGAAACGTGACAATCGGCGATTTGCTCGGCTGAAAAACCGTTGCGACACTTGAATTCATAGATTTTGCGGGCGGTATTCCGCGTTTCTGAGCTGTAGTAGAAAAGACGAAAGTAAAAATCAACAACGCGCAAGCGCTAAAACGCAGATAATTAAAAAAAGTATTTTCCATTGTCCATTTTCCGTTTTCCGTTATTTTTTTCATTATTTCGCGCCTCCGTTTTTCGTCGCCAACGTAACGACGGTTTGATTTGTCGGTTTGAAATATTTTTCCGCCGCGCTGCGTAAGTCTTCGGGCGTAATCGAATCGTACATCGCAAATGCTTTGTCAATCGTTTCCGGCGAGCGTCGTAAAGCGACGTAGCGCGCGAGAGTTCCGGCAATCGCGTCGTTGCTGTTCATCGCCATCGCAAAACTGTAACGCTGGCGCATACGCGTGTCATTCAACTGCTTTTGCGGAATCAATTCTTTTGTATATTTATTAAATGTTTTGATGATTTCGTCGCGCACGTAATTCACGTCTTTTGTGTCTTTGATTTGCGCCCAGACCGAAAAAAGCTCCGGGTCTATGTGATTTTCAAAATCCGGTGAAACCCAGACGGCTTTTTGTTCCTGAAGAACGAGTTTCTGATAAATGTCGGAATTTTCGCCGAAAGCAATCGCGGCGAGCAAATCAAGCGCGGCTTTGTCTTTTTCGGTTTCTGAAAACGCGGGCGCGCGATAAGCGACGGCGACATACGGCAAGGTTTGCGAAGCCCATTCGACATGTTTGCTGCGAGCTTCCTTTTGTACCGGTTCGACCGGAATTTGCTGTTTGTAATCGCCCGCTTTCCAATCGCCCCAGTATTTTTTCACCATTTGCATGACTTCCGGCGTTTTTATATCGCCGACGATCACAATCGTTGTATTTTCCGGGCGATAAAAGCGATTGAAAAACTGCCACGCGTATTCGTATTGATTCGGGTAATCTTTTATATCTTCGAGATAGCCCATCGTCGTGTGGCTGTATGTGTGGTTTTTAAATGCCGTTTCGCGCAACACTTCGTACATTTTAAACGTCGGACTCGCCGAATTTTTGTTGTATTCGCCCAAAACCGCGCCCGCTTCGGTTTTGAATTGTTCTTCGGAGAATTTCAGACGCTGAAAGCGGTCGGCTTCGAGCCGCATTATCTCGTCCAAATCTTCTTTGGCAAACGTCGCGTGATAAACGGTTCGGTCGTCGGATGTGTAAGCGTTCGACGATGCACCGGCTTTTTTCATTACTTCGTCGAAACTTCCCGGCGGGAAATTTTCGCTTCCGCGAAACATTAAGTGCTCGAAAAAATGCGCGTAACCGCTTTTTTTCGGTTCGACTTCGTTACGTGAACCGGCGCCGACGACCGTGTAAAGCGAAACGAGATTTTTATAATCGGTCGGAACGGCGACGACGCGCAAGCCGTTCGGCAAATCCTGAACCGTATATTGATACGGGAAAACTTTTCGCGCCTGCGCCGACGTTTGCGTCAGCGAGACGCCGAAAAACAAAATTATAAATAACAGAAAAAATTTCATAAATTAAACTCCGAAATAGGTGACTTGAACCAAATTTTTGATGTGTAAAATTTGAAAAATGTTTATCAAGAATATCAGAAAAGCCTTTTCTTTCAAAAAGATGCACTCGATAGAAAAATAATCAAAAATTCTTGTTGTAATTTCTTAGGTTTTGATGTATAAATCATAGCGGATAAAACATTTCTAGTTTTTTGATATAATATTGGAGGTCAAATGAAGCTAACCAGAAGTTTTTTAAGCTTTGTCCTGTGTCTTTCCCTGAGTCTTTTCTCTTTCCTTTCTTTGCCGATTCAAACGACATTCGCCCAAGATATAAAAATCGCCATTCAGCGCGGATACCGAACCGGATATTCCGACGGTTATATGTCCGGCTATCGCGACGCCATCGAAAATTCAACCAAAGATTACGCTCGTCACGGTGAATACGCTAAAGCCGACCGCGCTTATAACAAAGATTACGGCACTTTGGAAGAATACCGCGACGGTTACCAGCAAGGTTTCGAGTCGGGTTATGAAACCGGTTACGAAAAACGTTCGTTCGACGCGACTTTGCCGATTGATTTGAAAAAACGCGGCGCGCGAACACTTTCAATCGTTGAAAAACCGACGGTTGAAGAAAAAATTCCCGAAAACACCGTCGCTGAAGTTAAATCCCAAATCTCGGAAAACTCCCCGGCGAATGGAGTATCGAATTCAGCGCCGGAAAATTACAATTCGGCACCGGCTGCGCAGCCTCGCGTCGAAGGCGTTTCTTACCGAAATAACGACGATGCCATAATTATTATACCGACCAATACCGAGCTGATTCTCGAATTAAATGATCGCCTGAGCACCGAAAGAAATATGGAAGGCGACAAGTTTCAGGCGCGCATCATTTCGCCGGCGGAAATCAGCGGCGCGATTGTCGAAGGAAGAATCAGCAAAATTCGGCGACCGGGCAGAATCAAACGGCGCTCGGAAATGCTTCTTTCCTTTGATCGAATCGTTTTAAACGACAAGCGCTGGAGCAATTTCAACGCAGTTTTAACCGAAGTTTTGCCCGTTAAAGGCGATAACGTTAAAGTCGTTGACACTGAGGGAACGGCAATCGGTCGAAGAGATGTAAAAGATGACTCGATTACCGTCGGCGCGGCAACCGGAACCGGTTTGGTTGTCGGAGCCATTGCGGGCGGTCCGGTCGGCGCCGCAGTCGGCGCAGGCGTCGGCGCGGCATTCGGCGTCGGCGCGGTAGTTATCGAGCGAGGCAAAAACATCAATCTCAACCGAAATCAGCAGTTGCGAATCAAAACTTCATACGAAACGCAAATCAGATAACCAATTACGAATTATCAATTACGAATTACGAATTACGGAAATAAAATTTATTAACTGATAATTTGAAATTCTTAATTGATTAAACTTGGCGCGATTCGGAGATAAAGCATCGCGCCCTTTAATATCCGCGAAAATCGTGCAAAGTTTTTTCCTTTATTCTTTGCTTGTTTTCGCGGATAATTTTTTGCATTTATAAATAAAAAGTAAAGAATAATTGGAAAAAGCAATGAGCGTGATTGCCTTGTTAACCGATTTCGGAACGGCGGATTATTACGTCGGCGCGATGAAGGGCGTGATTTTATCAATCAATTCTGTTGCCCGTGTTGTTGATATAACCCACGAAGTTTCGCCCCAAGATATTGCCTCGGCAAGTTTTATCCTGCGGGCTTGTTACGGAAATTTCCCGCAGAAAACAATTTTCGTCGCTATAGTTGACCCTGGCGTCGGTTCGCCGCGAAAAGCGATTCTGGTTGAAACCGAAGATTATTTTTTCATCGCGCCCGACAACGGTTTGCTGAGTTTTGTATTTAACGAAAAGAAAATTTTTCGGGTATTTGAACTCACAAATGAGAAATTCTTTCTGCCAAGATTCAGCAGCACATTTCACGGACGCGACATTTTCGCGCCGTGCGCCGCTTACTTATCAAACGGCACCGAACCAGAAGAATTCGGCAACGAAATTAAAGATTTTGTTTGTTATCAAGAGCTTAAACCGCAGACTTCCGATGAAAATGAAATAGAAGCGACAATCATTAACATTGATCGTTTTGGGAATATTGTGACGAATATAAAACAGGAAAATGCGCCGAACGATTTCGTTTTGAGTATAGACGGAAACATAATCGAAAAGTTGTATGAATATTACTCCGAAGCCATTGATTCAGAAGCGTTTATGATTTGGGGAAGCGCCGGTTATCTGGAGATTTCCGTCTTTAAAGACTCGGCGGCGAAGAAACTCGCGGCGCAAACGGGGCAAAAAATTAAATTGCTGCGTAAATCGTGAAAAAACTTCTCAAACTTGTCACGGAACAAGCGTTTTGTTACATTTAAATCATAGAAAAATTTAAGATAACAAGGATATAACACTATGAGCACAGCAACAGAAACAACCGCCGCATCTGCCGGATTGCGAGGCGTGGTTGCCGCACAAAGCGCCATCGGCGACGTTAACGGCGAACAGGGAATTTTAATTTATCAAGGTTATAACATTCACGATTTAGCGGAACATTCGACGTTTGAAGAAGTTATCTATTTGCTTTGGAACGGGCGTTTGCCGAAACGCGACGAACTCGAAGATTTGCAAAACCAAATCCGCGCCAACTACGAAGCGCCCGCCGAAATCATCGAAATGATGCGCACGTTTCCGAAAGACGCCGAGCCGATGGACGTTCTCAGAACTTCGGTTTCCGCGCTTGATTTTTACGACAAAGACGGACACGGAACCGACCGCGAGCACGCTTTAAAAGCGGCGATAAAATTAACCGCGCAAATCGGAACCCTGGTTGCGGCGTGGGAAAGAATCCGCTCGGGCAAAGACGTTATCGCGCCGGACAAATCTTTGGGCATTGCCGAAAACTTTTTGTATATGATTCGCGGCGAGCGAGCAGAAGCCGACGAAACTCGTATTTTCGACATCGCTTTGATTTTGCACGCCGACCACGAGCTTAACGCTTCGACCTTTACGACGCGCGTTATCGCCGGAACTCTAGCGGACGTTTACGGTGCTGTAACCGGCGGAATCGCGGCGCTCGCCGGACCGCTGCACGGCGGCGCGAACACCAACGTGATGAAAATGCTCATCGAAATCGGCGATGTTGATAAAATCGAATCGTGGCTCGACGAAGCGCTGACGGCGAAAAGAAAGATTATGGGCATCGGTCACGCCGTTTACAAAACCGAAGACCCGCGCGCGACCTGGCTGCGCAAATTCTCGCGTCAAATGGGCGAGAAAAAAGGCGAAATGAAGTGGTTCGAAATGAGCGAAAAAATCGAAAAACTGATGCACGAGAAAAAAGGAATGTATCCGAACGTAGATTTTTACTCAGCTTCGGCATATTATCTGATGGACATCCCGCTCGATCAATACACGCCGATTTTTGCCGTTTCCCGCATTTCCGGCTGGACGGGACACATTTTAGAGCAATACGGCAACAACAAACTCATTCGTCCCCGTGCAGAATACATCGGGCAAAGAGATTTGAAATACACGCCGATTGACGAAAGGTAATTAACCAAAATATAGCGAAAAATAAAAAAGGCAAAGGAAATCAGATTCTTTTGCCTTTTTTATTTTTATGTTTTGTCTTTCAAACTTTGGTTGTATTATTTCAATTCCTGTTTGGATAACCACGAAAAAAGTTTCGGTTCCGAAAAGGCTTTTAATAAAGCGTCGCTGTGATTTGTTTTATCGAATTCCGTATAAATCACATTTTTGTTTCCATTTTTTTCCAAAGCTTCGCTGATTTTTCTCGATTCCGAAACCGGAACCGATTTGTCCGTGTTTCCGTGAAAAATCCAGACGGACGTTTTACCGATACTTTTTGCGAGAGAGATGTACGAGTCGGAGGCTTCTAAAATTGAGTTTATCGGCATAGGCAAGCTCGTTTTGATAAATTGCGGCAATTCAAACGGCGGAACGATGCCGCCTGAAACCGGAACGAGCGCGGCAAACTTGTTCGGGTATATAACGGCTGTCGTCCAAACTCCGTAGCCGCCCATCGAAAATCCGCTTAAATACAGTCTTTTCGCGTCTCCGTTGAATTCTTCGACTGTTTTATCGAGAGCTTTTACAGCTTGAGTCATCATATCGCCGAGCCAAACCGTGTTCTGTCTGGCTTGCGGAAAAACGATGATAAAGTTGAAAAAATCAGGATGTTTATAAATTATTTCGTTTATTCCGCTAACGTGTCTCTCATTGTCGGTTCCGTTAACACCGTTTCCGTGAAGAAAAAGCATAACAGGAATCTTTTTCTTCGGATTACGATTTTTAGGAACATAAACTCGGTAGCCGTAAGCTTCCGTGCCGATTTTCGCTTCGCGTCTCAAAAATTCTTCGGCGGGCATTTGCGACCAAAGGCTTTGCGCCGTCAATATGAAAAACAAACCTATTGCTATTTTTAGAAAATATTTCATGATTTTACACACAGTTCTACCTACAACTTCATCTTGATAAAACTGAAATCGGATACTAATGAATGATCAATAACAGAAAGTGCTACGCTAAAAATTCTTCAATATCATCAAGGCGCAATGACTTTTTCTTCCGTAGTTGGATCTTCTTTTGGTTTTGAGTTTTTGTTGATTGCCTGCTCATTGTTGTCGTTTAGAGATATTCCGAAGATTTTCGGATCATTGATAAATTCGGCAAGTTTTTCGGGATTAAAAGTCGCGCGAATAACGGCGGCTTGTTCTTTGTCAATCGTCACGACGGCAATCTTCACGCTATCGCCCGCTTCGCGCATATACATATAAACCTGTTCGCCTTTTTGTGAACGGACGCGAAGAATCGGGCTCCAATCTTTTGTAAAAGAGTTTTTCATTGCCGTTTGCATTTCGGCGTCGAGCGTTTCGCGCGAAAATTTCAAATCTTCGAAAAGCGTCACGCTGAAACTTTTGACGCCCGCCGGGCGAACGACGCTGACGGCGAAGCGGGCGAGCCATAAAAAGGGAATCTTGACCTTTTTCGCCCGGTATTTCGTTTTCAGATGTTTGACGACCGCTTTATATTCGCCGCCGTTGGCATTTGCGTTCGGCGCGGCGAAAGTGAAGGCGAACGTCAGTAAACTCAATGCGGTTATTAATTTAATTTTATTCAACATCGTCTTCACTCCTTTTAATTTCCGATTTTGGTTTTAGTGCCGTCCTTTTCGATTTCGATTTTCGGAATGTTCAATTTGCCGCTCAATTCGACGAGCAAATCAATGTCAATCGGACCGATGACGTTGACGACGGCAATGCTTTTCGCTTCGGAAACAACGACCGCGACGCCGCTCATCACATCGCCGGTAAACATCGTATAAACGTCAACTTTCTGGTTGTTCTTTTTGCTGCGAACGTTCGCTAATTTTTCCCATCCCGGCGATTGAAGCTGAGAACGAATAGCTTCGACATCGGCGATGTTATATTCGTTTTCCTGTTCAAAGTTGTAAACTCTGACGTAAATGCCTTTCAAACCGTTGATTGCCTGCGCGACTTTCTTGGCGTCCGCGTCATTGGTTTTGACCATCACGCGTTTCGCTAAATCGAGCAGCTTTCCGTCAATATTGACTTCGACAACATCGCGAGCCTTTGTTTCCAGACCGTTCAGTCTTTCAAACGGTAACCGAGCCGGGTCCTGAGCGTTTACGGAGATAAAAGCTCCGAGCACAAACAAAACGGGCAGAATGAATTTTAATGAATGAATAAATGATTTCATAATTTTATGTCTCCTATATGTATTTACCGACCTTTATCAAGCGAGGCGCTCGGTTCTTCGACGCCTTCGACTTTGTCTTTGACTAATTTTAATTTTGAACTGGTAATCGAAAGCGCGAGCATCAACTGATCGTAAGCGTATTTTTCATCTTTCGTCAGTTTTACCGGCGTGTTTTTAACTTCCGTTTTTCGCGCGATATTTATTTCTCTGTCGGGACGAGATTTAACCGGAACAATGTTTTTGACTTTTACAATTTTTCGTTCAAAGGATTGTTTTGAAACTTGGTTTTTCTCGATTGATAAACCGCTATTTTGAACGGCTAAATCGTTTTTAAGAGTGAAATTGTCACTATTTTCAATTTGATTTTCGTTTGTGACCGTTTCGACAACCGGATTAGGCGCAGGTTGTGCGGAATTACCCGCGATTTCGGTTTTACCGCCCGAAAATTGAAACCAAACGCCGAGCGAAACGATCATGAGCGCCGCGAAAGCTGTAAAAGCGTAAGATAATCTAAAAAATCTAAAAAAATTGCGCGGCGATTTTGTCTCGAAGGGAATAATTTTCGCCGGAAGCGCGGGCGGCGCAGTTTCCTTATAACGGAACGCGAGCAGTGCGCTTTCGAGTTTTTCGATTTCCGGGTCTTCGCCGGTTTTGTCCCACAAATAATCTTGTTTCATTTTTACTCCTTGATGCCGAGCTTTTTCCGCAAAAGTTTCATTCCGCGATGCAGATTCACGCGCACCGATTCGGGCGTTAATCCCGATATTTCCGCAATCTCGCTGCCCGTCATTCCTTCGACCAGACGCAAAACCAAAGTTTCCCTGTAAGTTTCCGGCAAAGATCGAATCGCCTTTAAGATTTCTTTCGCTTCCACGTGCGGGCTGTCGTTTCGGCTTATTTCTTCCGACAATTCCTCGGTCGGTTTCATTTGCCGGTAAAACTCGGTCGCGCGATTTCTGGCAATCATTGCGAGCCACGCTCCCAATGCCGCTTTTTCCCGGAGCGTGTGCAGATTTTTATAAGCCGCGAGAAAAACTTCCTGCACAATGTCCTGCACTTCATCGCGCGGAACCCGCGCCAGAACGATGCCGTGAACGAGCGGCGCGAAAGTTTTGTAAAGCTCGCCGAATGCCTCTTCATCGCCGGAACAAACGCGCTCGACCAGAAGCGTTTCCGCCCTGACCTTTTCCGTAACGGGCGCGGTCGCGGCGGCTTTCGTAAATAAAAATATGTTCCCGGTCATTTCGCTTTCAGGCATTTTCGTAAAAATGATGAATAATAAAAAATCTAAATTAAATATGAAATGAATATGAAACAAATAAAACAGATTCATCATTCATCACAGGGGAAAGCGGCTTTTAATTGCTTGCCGGTAATATAGACGAAACGAAAAGAAAAGTGTTAACAGAAATATGTGAAAATTTTTCAAAGAAAATGTTTCGATAAATGCCGCGTGAAAAATAAGCATTGAAAATTGCAGCAAAAACCTTTACCGGCAAAAGAAAAAATCGTTTAGAAATAAATTAAATTTGCGGCGTTCAAAAATTTTCAATTCATTACAAAGGAAATTAGCTAATACGAAAACAAAAAGCTAAAATAAAACGTAGAAACCCGAAGATAATCTTTCCAAAAATTACAAAGGAGCCAGAGAAAATGAAAAGACTGCTTTTTATTTTTGCCGTTTTTGCGGGCATAATTGTAAGCATCGGCAATATTACGATTATTGCTCAAACAGATATGAAACCGCCCGTTGCAAAAAAAGAACCGAAAGTATTGAAAATTCACGGCTACGAAATCGTTGATAATTATGCGTGGCTGCGCGATAGAAACGAAAATAAAAATCCCGAAATCATCAAATATCTCGAAGCGGAAAACGCTTACACCGAGAGTTTTATGGGACAGCACAAAGATTTCGTTGATAATCTTTACAAAGAAATGCTCGGGCGCATCAAGCAAACCGATTTGAGCGTTCCTTACAAACTCGGAAATTACTGGTATTACAGTAAAACTGAAGAAGGCAAACAATATCCGACGTATCTGCGAGGCAAAACGCGCGACGGAAAAGATGCCGAAGTTCTGCTCGACCAGAACGAAATGGCGAAAGGTTTCAAATATTTCGCCATCGGATCGTTTGAAGTTTCCGACGATGGAAATATGCTGGCGTATTCGACCGACACGACTGGTTATCGTCAATACACACTGCAAATAAAGGATTTGAAAACCGGAAAGATTCTGCCCGACAAAATCGAACGCGTGACGAGCGTCGAATGGTCGAACGACGGAAAATATCTGTTTTACGGACAGGAAGACCCGGTTTCCAAACGCACGGACAAAATCTGGCGTCACACGGTCGGCACAAACGGCAAAGACGATCTGGTTTACGACGAAAAGGACGTTTTATTCAACGTTGGCATCGGGCGCTCGCGCGATAAAAAAATGCTTTTCATCGGCTCTTACGCGAAAACGATGCGCGAGTATCGTTATTTGCCGGCGGACAATCCGACCGGTAATTGGAAAGTTTTAGCTCCGCGCCGTGAAGGTCACGAGTATTCGGCGGATTTTTACAACGGCGATTTTTATATTACGACGAATAAAGACGCGGAAAACTTTAAGGTCGTGCGTGCTCCGATGAACGATCCGGGCGAAAAAAATTGGACTGATTTTATCGTGCATAATCCCGCGATAAAAATTGACGATATAAACTTCTTCAAAGATTTCGCCGTCGTTTCGGAAGTTGAAAACGGTTTGGAATATCTGAAAGTTATGGATATGAAAACCAAGCGAGCCGCGACGAGAATCGCGACGCCGGAAAACGTTTACACGATGAGCGTTTCGACGAATCCTGAATTCGATACGCCCGTTGTCCGTTACGAATACGCTTCGATGATCACGCCGAACTCGACTTACGAATACAATTTCAAAACCGGAAAAAGCGAGCTTTTAAAACAGATGGAAGTTCTCGGCGGTTTTGATAAAACGAAATACGAAACCGAAAGAGTTTGGGCGACGGCGCGCGACGGCGTGAAAGTTCCGGTTTCGATTGTAATGAAAAAGGGAACCAAACTCGACGGAAAAGCGCCGATGCTGCTTTACGCTTACGGTTCATACGGTTTTTCTATGACGCCGAATTTTTCGAGCGCGCGTTTGAGTTTGGTTGATCGCGGAATGATTTACGCTATTGCGCATATTCGCGGCGGCTCGGAATTAGGCGAAAAATGGCGTCAGGAAGGCAGAATGTTTAAGAAATTAAACACATTCTACGATTTTATTGATTCAGCCAAATGGCTCGTCGCAAACAAATACACCTCGAGCGACCGTTTGGTGATTCAGGGCGGAAGCGCAGGCGGACTTTTAATGGGCGGCGCCGTCAATATGTCGCCGGAAACATTTCACGCCGCAATCGTGCAAGTTCCGTTTGTGGACGTAATGAACACGATGCTCGACGAAACGCTGCCGCTGACGACCGAAGAATGGATCGAGTGGGGAAATCCGAACGAGAAAACCGCTTGGGATTATATGATTCAATACTCGCCGTACGAGAACATAAAGGCGCAGAATTATCCGAATATGCTGGTTGAAATTTCCGTTAACGACAGTCAGGTTCCGTATTGGGAAGGAGCGAAATTCGTCGCTAAAGTTCGAGAAATGAAGAAGAACGACAGCATCGTTTTGCTGAAAACGAATATGGGAGCCGGACACGGCGGCTCAAGCGGAAGATACGACCGTTTGAAGGAGATCGCGTTTGATTACGCCTATGCGTTGACTCAAGTTGGAATCACAAAATAAAAATTATTTCGTAAATAACAAAAAAGGCAGCGAAGATAGACGATTTCTTCGCTGCCTTTTTTGATTAAATACCGGCTGTCTTTCAATTTTATCAATTCTTTATTTATTGATTATTTTGTATCAAAAAGGCTGACAAAAAATTTTTCTTGGAAAATACGACTTTTTCTGCTTATAATGAAAGCGGCTTGAAAATCTATTCTCGCCGACCTGCCGACAATTCAGCATTTCTGTTTCCGCGCTTTTTCAAATTCCTTGTGAAAAGAAAAGATAACTTTATAAAACTATATCTTTCAATAATTGTGCCTCTAGGCACTATTGTAGTGTTGTACGACGTATTTTTGCTTCCTTTTCTCGCAGTCTTTTCAATACTATTTTTTGTACTCTGCCGGCGTTACATTTTTGAAGTAACAAATAGTGCCGAGCAAACGGTGCGCAAGCGAGCCGAACAAGCAGAAAGGCATATTGTCGAACTCCAACATCATATCGCCGAGCAGGAGCGAATCAGTGACGCTCTTCGTGAAAGCAAAGACCTTTTCCGGCACGCCGCGTTTCACGACCGATTGACGAATCTGCCGAATCGCAATCAGTTTTTAGAAACGATCAAGTTTCTGCTCAACGAAGCAAAAGAAAAACCCGCTTTTAAGTTCGCCGTTTTGTTTTTAGACCTAAACCGATTCAAAACCGTCAACGACAGCCTCGGGCATTCGACCGGAGACAATCTCATCAAACACGTCGCCGAACGGCTCGTCGGTGCGGTTTGCAACACCGATCTGGTCGCGCGTTTCAGCGGCGACGAATTCGCTATTGTCATCAAAGATGTCGGCGAAGTTGATGAAATGCTTAATGTCGCCGAATTAATCAAACACAAAATTTCGACGCCGTTCGTCGTCGGCGGGCGAAAGATTTTTACGAGCGTGAGCATCGGAATAGCGCTCGGAAATTCGTCGTATAAAGAAGCCGAAGAAATTTTGCGCGACGCCGATATTGCGATGTACCACGCCAAAGAAAGCGGCAAGGATTACGTTATTTTCGATAAGGACATGCATGCACGCGCCGTCACGCGAATGCAGCTTGAAATTGACTTGCGAACGGCAATCGAGCGAAACGAATTGCGGGTTTTCTATCAGCCGATAATTGATCTGAGAACAATGCGGCTTGCCGGTTTTGAAGCCTTGATGCGCTGGAATCATCCGCAGCGCGGACTGGTTCCGCCCGGCGAATTTATTCCCGTTTGCGAAGATACCGGATTGATTGTTCCCGTGACGCTCTGGATTTTGCGCGAAGCCTGTAACCAACAAGTCCTTTGGAGCGAGCGATACCCCGACGCGCCGCTGATGATGAGCGTGAATTTGTCGGGCAAGCATTTCGTTCAGAATGATTTGGTCGCACAAGTCAGCGAAGTTTTAACGGAAACGAAAATCAATCCCGTTGATTTGAAACTTGAACTTACGGAAAGCGCCGTGATGGAAAACGCCGAGCGCGTTATCTCGATGCTGCGCGAATTGAAAAAGTTGGGCGTTCAACTTTCAATTGATGATTTCGGAACTGGTTATTCTTCTTTAAGTTATCTGCACCGCTTTCCGATTGACACACTAAAAGTTGACCGTTCATTTGTCAGCGAAATGGAAACCGGCAGCGAAAACGGAGAAATAGTGAGAACAATTGTCGCGCTGGCGAAAACTTTGCGAATGAACGTCGTCGCCGAAGGCATCGAATCAATTCATCAAATTCACCAATTGCAGATTTTAGGCTGTGAATACGGGCAGGGATTTCTTTTTTCGCGTCCGGTTCCGCTCGCCGAAGCCGAAAAATTGCTGCGAGATCAATCGCGCTGGCAAAATATTATACCGAGACAAAACATCGCTTCGCTCGCCCCCGAAAGCGATTTTGCCGATTTGCGAATGGCAAATTAACCGAAAATTTGCGGCTTCGCGCCGAGCGGATGTTCGTTTTCATAACGGTAAGCCAGATTCAGCAAAACATCTTCTGACCAGTTGTTGCCGACGAGTTGCAATCCAATCGGCAGATTTCCCGAAGACAAACCGCACGGAACGTTTATTCCCGGAATGCTCGCCAGATTTGCCGAAACCGTGTAAATATCGCTCAGATACATCGCCAAAGGATCGTCGGATTTTTCGCCGATCTTAAAAGCGACGGTCGGCGCCGTCGGCGTTAAAATTGCGTCGCAAGCGGCAAAAGCCTTTTGGTAATCCTGTTTGAGAAGCGTTCTGACTTTTTGCGCCTTGGCGTAATAAGCGTCGTAGTAACCGCTGGAAAGAACATAAGTTCCGAGCATTATGCGGCGTTTGACTTCGGCGCCGAAGCCTTCTTCACGCGTTTTGTTGTACATTTCGCGCAGAGCGTGAACGCCTTCCGCCCGAAAACCGTAACGAACGCCGTCATATCTGGCGAGATTCGACGACGCTTCCGCCGTCGCCAGAATGTAATAAACCGCTATCCCGTAACCGGCGTGCGGCAATTCAACGTCAACGATTTCAGCGCCTAATTTACGAAAATTTGCAATCGAATTTTCAACCGCGTTTCTGACTTCATCGTCCAAACCTTCGCCAAAGAGAGCGCGCGGAATGCCGATTTTTCTCCCCTTTATATCATTTTCCAATGTGCCGAGGTAATCTGGAACCGAAACGTCGGCGGTCGTCGAATCGTTCGCATCGCGCCCGGCAATCACTCTCAAAACTTCGGCGATATCTTTCGCGCTTTGTCCGAAAATTCCGATTTGGTCGAGCGACGAGGCAAACGCCACTAGACCGAAACGGGAAATTCTGCCGTAAGTCGGTTTCAGCCCGAAAATTCCGCAAAAAGAAGCCGGTTGGCGAACCGATCCGCCGGTTTCCGAACCTAAAGACGCGCGAACCACGCCGGAAGCGACCGCAACTGCCGATCCGCCTGAGCTTCCGCCCGGAACTCTCGTCGTGTCCCAAGGATTTCGCGCGACGCCGAACGCCGAATTTTCGTTGGAAGAACCCATTGCGAATTCATCCATATTCGCTTTGCCGACGATAACCGCGCCCGCGTCGTAAAGTTTTTTAACCGCTGTCGCGTCGTATTGCGGATGATAATTATATAAAATGCGCGAGCCGCAGGTGGTTTGCATCCCTTTGGTGCAAATGTTGTCTTTGACGGCAATCGCGAAGCCTTTCAACGGCTCGTTTTCCGAATTCGCGTCTAATTGTTCGGCGCGGGCAAGAGCTTTTTCTCGTTCAATTGATAAAAATGAATTCAGCGTTTCGTTTAATTTCTCAGCGGTATCTAAAGTTTTTTCAATGTTTGAATAAATGGACATAGATTGTTGAAGACGGTTTGTCGAAAAATTCTCTACAGTTAATCGTTTGTTTTTAATAATTTATCTTGTCAATCAGCCACGCGTCAGCTTGCTTGACGACTTCGACGTTTATTGCGCGCTGTTCGCTTTTTGTATCGTCTTTCCAGAAAAGAAGCACTTCCAGAACAGTTTTATCCGGTGCGAATACTTCACAGCCGCCGATGCGAAACGCTTTTGGGTAATCGGTCGAATTCGTCGTGAATACATCGTTACCGGGCGGCGAGCTTTGCAGTCTTTGCGTAAAATCAGCGGTCAGATATTTTTCTCGTTCACGAAGGTTTTCCGGCGAAAACTTCATATCGTTGCCGAAATGATACGAATAAAACTTCTTTACCGTTTGGCGCGCCTGCTGGCATTCGGGTTTTTCAAGCACCGGAATTTTGCAGCTGACGAAAAGCGTGAAATGAAAAATGCAAAATGTCAGAAATAAATTTTGAATCTTTAATTTTGAATTTCGCATTGATTTAAGCTTTAAAGTACTTTCGGAACTTGAAAATGCCCTTCGACCGGCGCCGGAGCTTGATCGAGAGCCAGTTTCTGCCCGAGCGATTCGTGCGAAACGTCGTCACGATCCGCTTCGGTCGCCGCGCCTTCGACAGTCAAACCGCCGATTGAAACTTCCACGTTTTCAGTATCAAGCTCATTTAATTGTTCGACGTAAGCGACGATGCTTTCCATCTGCGGCGTGTACAGCGCGATTTCTTCTTCGGTTATCTCCAAATGCGCCAGTTTTGCTACTTGTTTTACATCCATAAAAATAAACGGAAAATAAATAATTGATAATAAATAGTTGATTCTAGTAATTACCAATCAGCAATTTTTTTATTGTTTGTCCTTTTCATTTAAATTTTTCTTTCGCGCAAGACAGCTTCCCGCCGCCATCAAAAATTGATAACGCAAATAATCGTCTTTGATGGCATCAGCCGAATGACGAAGTTTCGGCGTCACTTCGCTGAGCGCATTTTCCGCAATGCTTTCATTTGAGACAATCGAATTTTTATGTTTTGCCCGCTCATTTAAAACGGATTGCTCGTCAACGCGAAATTCGATAAAAGTCACGACGGCTGAACCCAAAACCGAGTTAATTTTGAAAACCATCTGACCGGAAAGATGTTCGAGATGTTTTTTCCACGTATCGCTCATAACGGCGATAACCAGATGTTTTTTGAAAAGACGGTGCGGAACCGCGCGTTCGCGCAGAGTTTCACCCGCGATTTTGCGCCACGCGGCAAAAACAACCGCTTCGCGCACTTCCTGATTATCTTCGTATTCCTTTAAAAGCGCGGGCAAAGCGCGAAAAAGCTCGTTCATTTAACGCTCGACATTTAACATTTATCGATTTGTATGCGATTTTATGATAAATGTTAAAAGCTAAATATTCAATGATATACCTTCCAAAATTAATTCTCGCGTCAGGCAGCCCGCGCCGCGCCGAAATTTTAACTTCGGTCGGTTGGGAATTCGTAAAAGACGTTGCCGACATTGACGAAACCGAGCGCGAAGGCGAAACTCCCGAAAATTACGTCCAAAGACTCGCGCGGGAAAAAGCCGAAGCGGTTGCCGAAAAATACGAAGACGCAATCGTCCTCGGAGCCGACACGACGGTTATAATTGACGATCAAATCATAGGAAAACCGACTGATTTAGCCGACGCCCGGCGAATGCTGAAAATGCTTTCCGGTCGCTGGCACGAAGTTTTAACGGGCGTCGCGATTGTCAGGAAAGTCCAAAGTCCAAAGTCTAAGGTACAAAGTCAGTCGGAAATTCAAAGTTCAAAGTTCGAGGTTCAAAGTTCAGAGAAACAAAATCCAAAATCCAAAATCCAAAATCCCAAATCAGTTGTCGGTTTGCAGAGAACACGGGTTAAATTCGGCGAAATGAATGATGAAGAAATCGAATTTCTCGTCGAAAAGGGCGCGCCGCTCGACAAAGCCGGAGCTTATGCCGTTCAGGCGCAAGCCGCGCTTTTTATCGAAAAAATCGAAGGCGACTACTGGAATGTCGTCGGTTTGCCGGTTAATTTGGTTTTTGAACTAGTGAAAAATTTAGATGTGAAAAGTGAAAAAGTTTGAAAGCATAAAAGGGGAAATGCAGAATTTAAAAGGGAAAAGTGCAGACACGAAACTTTTTTGCGCCTGCACTTTTTTACCTTTTTATACCTTTTTACTCTTAAACTTTTTTATAAAATTTCGTCAATCTTGCTCGACAACATCAGCGAAATATCATTTTTCGGATCAATGCCGCCGAACGGTTCCATCGCCAATTTGCCGTTTTTGTCAAGAATAATAAAGGCAGGCAGTTGATCTACTTTATATTGTTTTATTGTCTGCAAGCCTTCTGAATCGCGCAGAATAGAAACGGTTAATTTGTTCGATTCGCCGAATTTGCGAATCGCGTCGTTGCTCGCGTAGTTTTTCGATTTTTCCGTTTCCGAATCCGTGGCGATAAAGAAAAACGAAACGTCGCGTCCGGCGTATTTACGGGCGAGTTTGTTGATTGCATCGGCTTGTCCTTTTGAAAGCGGAAGCCAGCTTGCGCCAATCGCCATCACGACAACTTTTCCTTTCTGCGACTGCAAATCAATCTTTTCGCCGTCGAGCGAAGAAAAAGTAATATTCTGCGCCGCTGCGGTAAACGAAAATGCGATCAAAAGACCGAAAATCGCTAATAATGATTTAATGTTTTTCATATATATTTTGAATTTCACGGTTTTCGGAAATTCGTTTTATTGGATGCGGTTACCGCCGGATTTACTGCTTTTTATTGAGAGTAATATTGTCTATTAAACGGACGAGTCCGAAGCGCACGGCGACGGCAATCAAAACCGGATCGTCACCGACTTTATCAATCGGAACGAGCGTTTCGGCGTCAACCACGCCGATGTAATCAATCCGCGCGAACGGTTCGGTTTCGATTTTTTGGCGAACTATTTCGGCAAGCCTCAAAGCATTTCGCTCGCCGCTGCGAAAAGCAATTTTCGCTTCGCGCAAACCTTGATAAATAATCGAAGCGCTGCGTCTTTCCTCATCGGTCAAAAGCGTGTTGCGCGAAGACATCGCCAGACCGGATTCTTCGCGAATCGTCGGAAGCACGACGATTTCCGTTTCAAAACCCAAATCTTTCGTCAATCTTTTGATAACGGCGACTTGCTGAGCGTCTTTCTGACCGAAAAAAGCGTAATCGGGTCGAATCGTATTGAAAAGAATCGTGACGATTGTCGCGACGCCGCGAAAATGTCCGGGACGCGCCGCTCCTTCTAAAGTTTCCGTTAAGTTTTCGACGTAAACGTAAGTCGAAAAATTTTCGCCGTAAATTTCCTGCGTCTCGGGAGCGAAAATGTAATCAACTTGGTAATCGGCTAGAACGGCGGCGTCGGTCGTTAAATCGCGCGGATATTTATTAAAATCTTCCTTTTCGTTGAATTGCGTCGGATTAACGAAAATCGAAACGATAACGATGTCCGACATTTGTCTAGCTTCGTTGATCAGCGAGAGATGTCCTTCGTGCAAAGCGCCCATCGTCGGAACGAAACCGACGGTTTTGTTTTCGCGTCGCAGTTTTCGTGCAATAGACGCCATTCTTTGACGGCGATTAATAATTTCCATAAATTAACGAACGACTGCTTTTAATGTTTCCACATCAACTTCTTCGGGCAAGCCGTAGGATTCCTTTTCGTTCGGATATGCGCCGCCGCGCACGTCTTCGACCCAATTTTTGATAGCTTCCGTAATGACCTGACTGACGTTTGCGTATTGACGCACGAAACGCGGCTGTCTGCCGAATGTGAAACCGATCAGATCGTGCAGAACGAGGACTTGTATGTCGCAATTTGAACCGGCGCCGATTCCGACGGTCGAGATTGTTAATTCGTTTGTGATGATTTCGGCGATTTCGCGCGGAACGAGTTCTAAAACGATGGCAAACGCTCCGGCTTCTTCGAGCATTTTCGCGTCTTCGATCAAGATTCGCGCCGCTTCGGGGGTTTTCCCTTGAACGCGATAGCCGCCGAGTTTGTGAACCGACTGCGGCGTTAAACCGATGTGCGCCATTACGGGAATTTCTTCGTCAACCAGGCGCTTAACCAAATCTACGCGATTGCGCCCGCCTTCAAGCTTTACCGCTTCGGCGCCGCCGTCCTTCATTAATTTCAAAGCGTTTCTGACCGCTTTGTTATCGCCGACGTGATAACTTCCGTAAGGCATATCGGCGACGATTAAGGCTCGATTGGCGCCGCGTTTCACGGCTTTTACGGCAGATAAAATCTCGTCCAAAGTTACCGGAATAGTATTCCCGTAACCGTGTATCACGTTTCCCATACTGTCGCCGACCAGAATGATTTCGACTCCGGCTTCGTCAACGATACGGGCGGTCGGGTAGTCATACGCCGTCAAACAAACTAACTTTTCGCCTTTTTCTTTCGCCGCGCGCAAAGCGGGAACATAAACCTTTTCCGGCTTATCCGGTTTTAAATACGCCATAGATTGATATTAAAAGGGAAACCGGCAAATAAAGCAAAGCACTAGAGTTAAATGAACAACGAGAACTGAAAAGCGAAAACTGAGAACTCGTATTTGTATTCGTTTCCTGCTTTTCACTCTCAGTTTTCATTCTTTAAATCTTTCGCGCCAGGTTCTTAAAATATATCTTCATTTCGTCGTTCTCAAAAGTTTGCCCGAGATTCGGATTCCATCTTTTGACTAAAGAATCGTCGGTCACTTCGGTTAATAATTGCGTGATATTTTTATTGAAAACGGGATGCAGAGCGTGCGGAGCGATTTCGGCGAGCGGCGTTAAAACAAAACGGCGCAGGTGCATTCGCGGATGCGGCAAAGTAACGAATTCCGTCTCCATTTGCAAATCGCCGAACATCAATATATCCAGATCAACGGTGCGCGGTTTTTTCAAATTTTTATCTTTTCGACCGAGCAGGTATTCTATCCGCAAAAGGCGAGCCATCATTTGCGAAGCCGTGATGCCGGAAGTGCGAATCTCAACCGCCATATTCAAAAAACTGCCGTGATCTTCCACACCAACCGGCTCGGTTTCGTAAATAGCGGAAAGTTTCTGCACGCTGAAGCTCGCTTCGAGCAGCCCGCGCACCGCCAGCAGAAGATTTCCCGCCCGGTCGCCAAGGTTTGAACCAAGTCCGATATAAGCTGTTACAATTTCAGCATCCACAATTTAGCATTATTTTTGAAGGATTAAAAACCGAAAGCATTTTCAATTTACAAATAATCATTAACAAACGCCATTGTCAATAAAAAAACAAGTTTTCCAAAACTTTCAAATCACATTTCGTCTTTGACAGCATCGGCTGAACGACGAATTTTCATCGCCAATTCCTGGTGAGAATTCTCCGAGATGCTTTCATTTGAAAAAAACGAGTTTCTTTTTCAACCGGAAGTTTTTTAATAAGGAGTAGTTTTTACACGGATGCCGTAGTAGTAAACAGGAATTTGCGAGATTCATTTGCATAGTCGAAAAGACTAATGTTTTTGTTTGCTACGGTTTTAATTTTACGGCGGTTCCGTAGGCGAGAATTTCAGAAGAACCGCTCATAATGGAACTGGTGGTAAAACGCAAATTTACAACAGCGTCGGCATCGAGCTTTTTTGCTTCATCAACCATTCTGCTGATCGCTTTGTGTCTCGCTTCGGTCAACATATCCGTGTAGCTTTTTATTTCGCCGCCGATGACCGATTTTAAGCCCGCCATTATATCTTTTCCAACGTGCTTCGACTGAACGACATTTCCCGAAACTATGCCGAGTATTTCTTGTATTTCTCTGCCCGGCACATCAGGAGTAGTGGTATAAATCATCCCTTTTTTCATAATAATTTACTCTACACCTCAATCTGATAATAAATAATATCCTTAAATTGTTACAAAGCTTTCGTTTCTGAAACGTTTTTTAGTATGCCGGGGCTGATTGAGAGGGCGCTGTTTTTCGTTCGTATTTACTTTTTCCGCACAGAATGTTTCAATATAAACAGCTATTTCATAAAATCCAGCAATGTTTCCGAACGGAAAACATTCGGGCGGAAAACGAGCGTGACCGTCTTGACAAAAATTACACGCCGCGCCAAACGATGCCACGCAGAAAATTTCGCAATACGCAACGCTTCGAAACCCCGGAAGAGCGTTCTTTTCAAGAATATATCACCAACCAGCCCGCGCCTCATACAACGCGAACCGAACTTTTACGCCTGATACGCGGCGGCGAAGACACGTATCTCGAACTGAAAATAAAATTATCAAACCCCGAAAAGATCGCGCAGGGAATCGTTGCGCTCGCCAATACCGGCGGCGGAACTATAATTTTCGGCGTTTCCGATCAATTGCGCGTCGAAGGCGTCAGCAACCCGGAATGGGTGCAGGAAGAACTGGTCCGCATCTGCCGCGAGGAAATCGTTCCGCCGCTCGTTCCTTTGATTGACAGCATCGCGTACGACAACGGCAGGCGCATCGTCGTTTTGGACATTGATCCGCGTCGGCGTCCGTACAGAACGCGCGACGGCAGATTTTATCTGCGTATCGGCGCGGAAAAAAGGGAAACGACGCGCGAAGAACTGTCGGCGTGGCTCGATGAAATTCGCCCGCTCGGGTATGAAAACATTCCGCTGCCGAACGTGTACGAAGAAGACTTTGACGACGCGCTTTTGTGGGGCTTTGCCGGCGGTTTTGAGGATGATGTTCTGGGGAGAAACATTTACCAAACGGCTGATTTTTTGAAAAAGGATTTGCTGCTGGCGACCGGAAATTTAGACGAATTTTTCCCGACCGTCGCGGCGATTTTACTGTTCGGCAAAAACGAGCGTGTCGCCGAATTGGTTCCGCGCTCAAAAGTTACGCTGGCGCGTTTGTCAGGCGATAACGGGCTCGCACAGACCGTTGAAAAAGTTGAATTAAGCGGAAATCTTTTGACGCTTTATGAAGACGTTTTGCGATTCGTTTCCCGTTACTGCGATTTGGAAAAATTGAAACCGAAAAAATCCAAGGCGATTGGCGATTCGCCGGTTCAGTCGCGCGGTCAGTATCATCTTTATTCAGTGACGGAGGCGGTTTCAAATATGCTGATGCACCGCGATCTGGCTTTGCGGGAAATTCCGACGCGCATTTTGATTTACGATAAATCAATCGAATTTATCAATCCGCGTAGAACAAATGGTTTTGTCCCGCCCGCTTCGCGCGCCATACGTTATGGATTAACGCAGCGCATAAATCCGCAAATCGCTTCGATTTTCACCCGCCGCGAATACGGCACAAACGTTCCGCGCGGCGGTTTGCCGATGATTCTGCGCGGCTCGCATAATTTTTCCGGCAAGCGAGCGGAAATTTACACTTCAAACGACGAGTTCAAGCTGAAAATTTACAGCCTTTAAACGCTTTTCACGAATGCGTCTGGCGTTTGAAAATTAAAAGTTTTTCAATAAAAAAGAGCGGCAAATTTTCTCGCCGCTCTTTTTTATATAAAACTATTTGAATTTTTATATTACTGCTTTCCTTCCAAAAATGCCTTCAAACGTCTTGAACGCGATGGGTGACGAAGTTTTCTCAAAGCTTTCGCTTCGATTTGACGAATACGTTCGCGAGTTACGGCAAAATGCTGTCCGACTTCTTCTAGAGTGTGTTCTGAGCCGGTATTACCAAGCCCGAAACGCATTTTGATAACTTTTTCTTCGCGCGGAGTCAGTGTCGCCAAAACTTCGTCGGTAATCTCGCGAAGATTGGAAAACGTGACCGATTCAGCCGGATTCAGTATCGAACGGTCTTCGATAAAATCACCTAAATGCGAGTCTTCTTCTTCGCCAATCGGCGTTTCGAGCGAAATCGGTTCCTGCGCGATTTTCAAAACTTTTCGCACTTTTGAAACCGGAATGTCCATTCGCTTAGCGATTTCCTCGCTCGAAGGTTCGCGTCCAAGTTCCTGAACAAGCAAACGCGACGTGCGAATCAGCTTGTTAATCGTCTCGATCATATGAACGGGAATGCGTATCGTTCTTGCCTGATCCGCGATTGCGCGCGTAATCGCCTGACGAATCCACCACGTTGCATAAGTCGAAAACTTGTAGCCGCGCCGCCACTCGAATTTATCAACAGCCTTCATCAAACCGATGTTGCCTTCCTGAATTAAATCGAGAAACTGCAAACCGCGATTCGTATATTTTTTCGCAATTGAAACAACAAGACGCAAGTTCGCTTCGACGAGTTCGCGTTTCGCTTGATTCGTCTGCCGTTCGCCGACATCAATCGCCTGCATCGCACGTTTGATTTCAACCGGCGGAAGATAATATTTTTCTTCGATGTCGGCTAAAACCTTACGCGCGTCGGCGATTTTTTGATTCAGCTCTTTTTTATCATCGGGCGAAACCTTTCTTTCTAGCTTTTCTTCGGATTTGCTGATTGTTCGCTCAGCTTTTCTGATATCTTCGACCGTTTTGCGGATCGCCGAGATCAAAATCTGCATCGCGTTTTCCGTCAGATTCAGATTTTTAACTTCCTGCGCGATTTCAAGGCGCAGCCGCGCGGTTTTTCTTCTCAAAAAAAGAAGTTTTTTCGACGGCTTGCCCTTCGATTTTTTCTGTTCTTCGCGAAACTCTTCCAAAACTTTCAGAGCATTACCGTAATTCTGCCGAATGTTTTCGATGCCTTCGAGCGTCCAGCGCAGATATTCTTCCGCTTTGTCTTCTTCGCCGGAAAGTTCAGCCTGTTCGGAAAACGTAACGATTTCGCGGATGCTTTGTTTTCCGCTCATCAAATCCGTGCCGATTTTCAGCAATCTTTCTATCGCAATCGGCGAGCGCGAAATCGCTTTGCGTGTCTTTATTTGCCCGCGTTCGATACGTTTGGCGATTGTCACTTCGCCTTCGCGCGTCAAAAGCGGGACGATGCCCATTTCGCGCAGATAAAGCCGCACCGGATCGTTCGATTTATCGAGCGCGCCAGCGGAAAGGTCTAAATCCAGATCGTCTTCGTCGAGATCGTTATCGTCGTCGAGCGCCAGACTCGCTGCTTGTTCGAGCAGTTGCGCGTCGGTTTCGGCTACGGAAATATTCGCGCCTTCGAGACGGTCCAAAACGTCTTCGATGTCGTCGGGCGACATCATATTGTCGGGAATTTCCCGATTAAGTTCGTCAAAACTTAAAAATTTCTTGCGCTTGCCGATAGCCAGCAAGCGGTCCATTAAATCTTCCTTTTCGTCGTAATCAGCCATAAATTTATGAAAATTTTTGATTATTTCTATGTATAGATAGTTGTATAATAAATAGTATTTTACGCGCGGAAATCTATAAAAAGTTTCAATACGCGCGATTGTGCAAAATTATTATCGAAATATTATCCGAAATTTAAATTTATTCTTATTGTTATACGTCCAATTTGAGCGTTTAAGTTTATGCTTTTTAAATAATTTTGCCATGAAACAGCTAAATTTCGATAATTCTGTTTTGCAGTTCGCGCCTCATCCGCGCCAGTTCGATTTGTTCGGCAGTAAAGCGGTTTATTAAATTGCTAACAACACTTATTTTTGTTAGTAACTAATAATATAAAGCTCATGAAAAATGAATTACTACTGAATCTATCAATCAGCGAAACTAAACTTATATAACAATTATTGTAACAATTCCCCTGAAATTCTGTTTTCTAATTCATTTTTCATTTTCTGCATTTCTAATTGCTCATACGTAAGTTGAGTAAATAACTCGTTATCGCCTTTTTCTTGAGCAACAAGAACATTCCTCATTATTTCTAGAATTCTTTCATTAATCGCCATTATTCGAAGTCTAATAACGCATTTTTCAGCTTTTGCTAAAACATCGTCAATTGCTTCGCCGCCGTTTCTGGGCGGTTCGCTCATCATCAATACCGGCACGAAATCGCTCGCCGTTTCATCCTCGCCGACGAATTCCAGCAAATTTTCCAGCGAAATCGCCGCTCCTTTTTCTTCAATCTCAAACAATGCCCGAAAAACATTTGCCGTCGCAAGCATTTCGTAATCAGTTTCTTCGAGCTGCGGTAGAATATGCGCCCGCAACTCTTCATCGTAAATCATCAACTCCAACAGCTGCTGTTCGGCAACCGTCATTTTGGCTTGCGTTGCACGCGCTACCTGCTGCTTAACTGTTTCGGTTTCGATACGTGAGCCGAGCTTGACGGATTTCCATAAATCGCGTTTCAAAATCGCGTCGTCAACCCGCAAAAAATTCATCGCCTGGTCAAACGATTCGCGCTTCTGAATCGGATTGCGAACAATCGAAAGTACGGGCATCACGTCCTCGATTGCTTCGGCTTTCTGCTTCGGCACGGCGAGATTTCGATCCCCAACGGCGGTTTCTAAAACAAATTGAAGGTAGGTTTTGGCGCTGGTTTCGTGCTGTTTTTTATATGCCGCGAAGCCGTTTGCGCGAACGAAATCGTCCGGGTCCTGTCCGTTTGGGAGAACTAAAACTTTTATTTCAAAATCTTCCGCCAGTAGCGTTTCGATAGCTCTGCGCGCAGCCTTTACACCTGCCTTATCTCCATCATAATTTACGACAACTTTCCGCGCAAACCGACCGAGAAGTTTCGACTGCTGCTCGGTAAAAGCCGTTCCTAAACTGGCGACACAGTTTGTTACTCCAAATTGATAAAGCGCGATTAAATCCAGATAACCTTCGACCAAAATCGCATATTTTTTCTTGCGAATATCTTCCTTCGATTGAAAAAGCCCGTATAGATGCTCACCTTTTACGTAAGCAGGAGTTTCCGGCGAATTCAAATATTTCGGCTCGCCCGTTTGCAAAATGCGCGCGCCGAATGCGATTGGATTTCCGTCAACGTTCAGTACGGGAAACATAATCCGCCCGCGAAAACGGTCATAAACACGTTTCTTTTCTTCATTTATCGAAACCAAGCCGCTCGCTTCGATTAATTTTTCGTCCGCGCCTTTTTCTTTTAACAAACTCAAAACTGCATCCCAGCTGTCAGGCGCGAAACCGATGTGGAAGGCTTTTTGCGTTTCAATTGAAATCTCGCGATTTTCCAGGTATTCACGCGCCGCTTTCGAATGCGCGTTGTTGTCCTGCAAATGCGCTTCCCAGAATTCGAGCGCGTATTTATTAAGCTCGATAACTTGATCGGAAATCGCCTTTCGTTCCTGCTTGCGCTTTTTCGTCTGCTCGTATTTTTTATCGTCAATCGGTTCAGGCAGCTGAACGCCGGCGATTTCCGCCACGCGCTTAATCGCTTCGGGAAACGACAAACCTTCAATTTCCATTAAAAACGTGAAGCAATTTCCACCTTTCGCGCATCCGAAACATTTGTAAAAGCCTTTCGCCGGATTGACCGAAAACGAAGGCGTTTTCTCCTGATGAAACGGACAGCAACCCATCCAATTCGCGCCCTTCTTTTTAAGCGCCGCATACGGTTCGATAATCCGCACAAGATCGGCGCGATTTTTTAAATCATCAATAAAAAATTGGTCGTAAAGCATTTAATTAAGGGACAAACCAAAATTCAACATCGGTATAGCCATATGGATATTCCTTATCTTTTACATAAAATATCTTTAAACGATGGTGAGGAATTTTATATTGATTCACTAATTCATCTAAAACCTTTCTTTCTTCAACTTTAATGTTCTTGTTTGTTTTATCGCGAATTACTAAATGACCGCGAGCTTTAGGATTGGCTTTTAGGAAATCTGCGAAAAGTTTAACGTATGATATCGTAGGACAAATTCCGCCCCAGGTGTAAGCAGCAAAAATAAACGGCTTTATAGATTTTGAAAGTTTGTAACTCCAATTTGATTCAATAAATTCAGGCGTTTTCGCTCCGAAAGGGACTTTCCATAATTGAATATTTTTATCTTCATCTAAAGTTCCTCTAACTACTTTTATTTGTCCTTTATTGAAATTTCTAAAGTTTATAATTCCATACGCCATGCTTTCATAACCAAGATATTTTAATAAATTATTCTCCTTTCCATAAATTAAAATGTAACCTTTAGATTGTGAGTCTTTATTAATTTCGGCAAATAAAGCGTCTATTCTTGCCCAGAATTCTTCACAACCTACATCTCCAAACTCATCAAGCAAAATTGCTTGATTTTTCTCCTGCCCGATATCTGCCTGAAAAGATGCAAATAAGATTGCCAGAACAAGAAGGAGTTTACGCAACTTCATATAATTCTTTATTACTGTTTCAGTTCGGCTATTGTAGCACCATTTCCGCCTTGATCGGGCGGCGCGAAGGAAAAGCGGGAAACGTGCGGGTGTCCTTTCAGGAAATGATGCACGAAGTTTTTCAGCGCGCCGGTTCCGAAGCCGTGAATGATTCGCACGCGCGGCAGAGCGGCGATGTAGGCTTCGTCTAAAAAGCGGTCAATTTCGTATTCGGCTTCCGAAGTGGTTTTGCCGATTAAGTTTAGTTCCGCGTTGGCGTCTTCGGCGTCGAGCCGCAAGTTTGAAGATTTGGCTTGGTTTTGCAGTTTTTCGCCCAAGGATTGCTGTTTTTCCGGTTCTTGTTCGGCGACCGCTTGAAGATTTTTGATTTTTTCGCGCAGGCGCATTCCGCCGACTAAAACTTCGGCAACTTCTTTGTCCATTCGCTCGACCACGCCGATGTTGCCGAAACTCGTAATGACTTGAGAACCGATTGAAATCGGTCGGTCTTTTATCTCCGTTTTTTGGTTTTCGTCGTTTTGCCCGGCTGTTGTCCAGCGATTGTTTTTTTGCGAGGGCTGAACTTTCGACAAAACCGCGCGATTGAGTTCGGCTTTGCGCGCGGCGCGTTCTTTTTCTAAACGGTTTTTCAGCGCTTTGTCTTCGATTGTGTTCAAAAACGCTTTCGATTGACGGTCGAAATCTTCGATTGTTTGCGCGAGCTCCTGCTCGAATTGCCGGCGGCGTTCTTTTTCTTTTTTACGCGCTTCGATGTCGAGAACGGCATATTTTTGCGCGACTGCCTCGCGTTCTTCTTCGAGCGCCCGCCGCAAATCCTCGGCATTGGTCGTTTCCGTTTGCAATTTTCGCAGGTAACTTTCCGCTTCCTGCGCGGAAATATCAAGGTTTTGCCGCGCCCCCGCAATAACCTCGTCGCGGATGCCGAAACGCCGTGCGATTTCGATTCCCGAAGATGCGCCCGCCAAACCGACTAATAAACGATAAGTCGGCTGAAGAGTTTTTTCGTTGAATTCGACCGAAGCGTTTATCACGTTTTCATCGTTCGCGGCGTAAATTTTCAAACCGCGATAATGCGTCGAAGCGATGACCTGCGCGCCGCATTTTTTTCTGAAATAATCAACAATCGCTACGCCCAAAGCCGAACCTTCTTCCGGGTCGGTTCCGGTGCCGACTTCATCGAGCAGAACAAGCGAAGGCGAATGGCATTCGCGCATCATCGCGGCGATGTTCGACATGTGGGACGAAAACGTCGAAAGATTCGCAGCCAGGGATTGATGATCCCCGATGTCTGCTAAAATTGATTTGTAAAAGGGAATTCGCGCTTCACGCGCCGGAACCGGTAAACCCGAAATCGCCATTAAACTCAACAAACCGGCGGTTTTCATTACGACGGTTTTCCCGCCCGCGTTCGCGCCGGAAATTATCATCACGCCCTTTTCCTTTGTCAGCTTGAATGAAACCGGAACGATTTCCGATTTTTGATTGCCGATTTCGGATTTTAGATTTTCCGCTTCCAATCTGTGCTCGACTATGTTGACACGCGATTTATTTTCTCCTTCGTCCTGCTTTATGTCTTTATGGCTTTGCGAAAAACTGTTTCTCAAATTTTCTTCTAAAAGCGGATGTCTGGCATCAACCAAATCGAGCGTTTCATCGTCGGAAATTGTCGGCACAATAGCTCTAAAGCTGCGGGCAAACTCGACTTTGGCTTTGATAAAATCGAGTTCTTCGACCGCAGCTACCGCCGCTTCGACTGCCGGAAGCTGATTGCGCAGTTCTTCGGTCAGCGAATATAAAATTCTGGCGATTTCGCGCTCTTCCTTGCCTTTTAAATTTTGCAGCTCGTTGTTTGCTTCAATCGCTTCGAGCGGTTCGATAAAAACGGTCGCGCCCGACGAAGAAAAACCGTGCGCGACGCCGCCGACTTTGCCGCGAAAATCAGCTTTGACCGGAATCACGTAACGTTCGTTTCGCATCGTCACAATTTGATCTTGAATCGCGTCGCCCGCGCCGCGCATGGTGCTTTCGAGCGCTTTCTGCAAACGCGCTCGCTGATTGTTTATTTCGCGCCGCAGACGAGCGAGCTCCGGCGAAGCCGCGTCGTCAATTTCGCCGCTCGGAAGCAGTTTCTGGTTTATTTTTTTGATCGCTTCAAACAACGTCGGCGGCAAACCTTCGACAGTCTTCCAAACATTCGGCGCGAATTCCTTTTCCGGCTGAATCGCGGAACGAGCGAAAAGCGCTTGATTGCAAAGCCGCGTGACTTCGAGAAGCGTCACCGGCTCAAGCGTCGCGTTGCGAATTCGCAAAATCGCGAGCGCATTTTCCGGCTCGGCGACTTCCGAAAAATACCACGAAACCTGTTTTTCTTCGTTCAGCCGAATCGTTTCGGAAACGGCACGCAAATCGTTTTCCAGTTCCAGGCGATTCGTTAAAGGCTGCAGATTTTCCAGGCGCGCTTTGCCCATCGGCGTTTGCGCGTGCCGTGCGACGAGCGAGAGAAGCTTTCCGTATTCTAAAGTCGTTAGCGATTGCATAATTTCGGTGAAATAAAAACCTGCTCGTCAAGAGAAGGATTCAGTAAAAATTTCTGTCAGAAGCGTTAAGAATACAAGAATCGAACTGCTGTCTGCAATGCGGACAAACGGATGTTCAAGGTTATTCAACAGCGATTTCTTTTGTCTTTTTCGATGCCGAAATGCCCGAATCAATTTTTCCGCTCGTCAATTATAAACGGTTATCGCAAATAATTATTCTGCTTTACGTCTTATCTTTACAGTGGCATACGAGTTGCAGCCACGCGAAAAGGGAAAAAGTCATTGAAATTGCGGAAAAATCTTGGAGTTAAATGTTTTTAATTCGTACTCCAAAGCGCAATCGGTAAAACGGTTTCGATACAGTAAGAAAATATTAAAGGGGATTTAACTTATGAGCGGTCTTCTGCACAAATTTTATGTTAAACGGGTGTTCGCGGTGTTCTTAGCCTTATTGCTCGTTTTTTTAACTGCCGGCATTGCCGCGGCGAACAAAGATTCAAAAACGAATCGAAACCGAATAGCGGATTTCGACGGCGACGGAAAATCTGACATCTCTGTATTTCGTCCATCGGACGGAAACTGGTATATACTGCGAAGTTCGGGCGGTTACTACTCGGTTAAATGGGGATTGGCTGACGACAAACTCGTGCCCGGCGATTACGACGGAGACGGTACAACCGATTTGGCGGTTTACCGCGCCAACAACAATAATTGGTATGTTCTCAAAAGCTCGGATAATTCCTCCTTTATAAAGCAATGGGGCGTGAATATCAGAAGACAAGGACAAATCAATTATAACTGGGACGCGCCGATACCGGCTGATTACGACGGCGACCGCAAAACCGATTTAGCCGTTTATACAATGCAGGATTACCTTGCGGCGCCGGGAAGTTTCGTCGTTTTGCAAAATTCGACCGGTTCCAACGTGCAGAATCAATGGGGAACCAATATGGACAAACTCGTTCCGGCTGATTACGACGGCGACGGAAAAGCCGATTTGGCTTTTTACCGGAACGATTCTATGCCGGGCGGAGAAAATGAAGTCGGGAAATGGTTTGTTTTTCAAAGCTCGACCGGCACCGTCAGAGTCGAAAAATTCGGACTCGGCGAAGATAAACCGGTTCCGGCGGATTACGATGGAGACGGTCAAGCCGATATTGCCGTTTACAGACCTTCAGAAGGCAATTGGTATCGCATTAACAGTAAAGACAACTCGTTTGCGGTGATGCAGTTCGGGCTTTCCGGCGATAAACCGACGCCTGCCGATTACGACGGCGACGGAAAAACCGACATCGCGGTATTTCGACCTTCGACGGGCGTTTGGTATCTGCTGCGTTCGACCGAAGGCTTTACGGCGCAACAATTCGGTTTGGCTGACGATATTCCGGTGCCGAACGTGTTTGTTAAGTAATTATAATCAGAGTTATAAAAAAGGGAGCTGCTCGATTTTCGTCAACTCCCTTTTTTTAATTTTTTACTTCGACGCCTTTCCAGAAAGCAACGTAATTTTCAATATCTTTTGCTTCCGGTTTCGTTTCGGGGTAAAACCAAGCCGCATCTTTGTTAATCGCGCCGTCAACAACAATATCGTAATAGCTCGCCGTTCCTTTCCAGCCGCAGACGGTGTGTGTTTCGCTCGGATGAAAATATTCTTTGTTAATTGAATTTGCAGGGAAATAATGATTTCCTTCGACAACAATTGTTTCGTCCGATTCGGCTAAAACTGTCCCGTTCCAAATTGCTTTCATTTCTTTAGTGATAAAAGGTAAAGGGAAATTGATAAGTGAAAATCCGAAAACTACTAATTATCCACGCTCGACTCTCAATTGATTTTAGTTTATCGCCAGAAAGCGCGCTCGAATTTCCGGCGTCGGCAGCATACACGCTTCTTGTTTGCCGAAAAGTTTATAACGATATTTGGCGAAAAGTTTGTAAAAACCGTCGCGGATGAAACCCGGCACGACAGTTAAATGGCGAAACCACGACCATTTTCCATTAAGCCTTCCGGCGATTCGAAGCGCCGCCGTCGAATGCGTGTATACTTTGCCGTCTTCGATTAAAACGACCGAATCCGTGACGTTTTTATCTACATTGTTTTCCGCCAGCAATTTTTCACCTATTTCCGATTGCAGCGGAGCGAATTTGAAATAACCCTCCGGGTCGCGGTCAATAATAAAATTAACCGATCCGTTACAGAAATTACATACGCCGTCAAATAATATTATCGCGCTCATAATACAATTTTAGACGGTAAATTCTAAATGGTAAATACCGAAAATTGGTTCGCGGCAAATCTGTTTGCATTTTGAAACCATTTAAATTATCTTTCCGTAGTAAGCATACAAAACAGTTCTAAAAACAACTGTCAAGACAAAACAGTTAATCTAATCTTTAAAATTCCCCTTATACTGCGTTTGTCTATAAAAATTTCTAAAAAGTTTATGAAAAAAAGGTTTATTTTACCCGCATTGCTGGCTATAGGTTCGCTTTGCAGTCTGTCGGTTTCGGCGCAAAGCTACTCGATTACAAATGCACGAATCGTTACGGTTTCCGGCGCGCCGATTGAAAACGGAACGATTGTCGTCCGGGACGGCTTGATCGAATCGGTCGGCGCGAATGTTAAACCGCCCGCCGACGCGCAGGTTTTTAACGGCAGTGGTTTGACGGTTTATCCGGGATTTTTCGACGCTTTGACGAATCTCGGTTTGCAACCCGCTCGACCGCAGGGCGGCGGACAAGGCGCGCAAACGCAAGCCGCTCAGCCGACTTCCAATTCTAATTACGTCGCCGGGTTGCGTCCCGAAGAATCGGCGATTGACGAACTGAAAGCCGGCGAAGCGCAGTTTGAGACGAACCGAAATGCCGGTTTCACAACGGTTGTAACTGTCGGACGCGACGGTATTTTTAACGGTCAGTCGGCGGTAATCAATTTAGCCGGTGAAAATGTTTCAACGATGGTCGTTAAATCGCCTTTCGCCGCTCACGTCACATTCAATACGGTTCGCGGACAATATCCGGCATCGCTGCTCGGAACTTTTTCGGCTTTAAGACAAATGTTTCTCGACGCGCAGCGTCTACAGGAAGCTCAGAGATTATACGCGGTAAGCCCGGTTGGAATGCGGCGCCCGGACGATGACAGATCGCTCGAAGCATTAATTCCCGTATTAAACCGTCAGATACCGATTGTTTTCAACGCGAATCGCGAAATCGAAATAGTTCGCGCTTTGGATTTGGCGAAAGAATTCAATTTAAGAGCGATTATCGCCGGCGGTCAGGAAGCCGCAAAAGTAATTGACAGATTGAAAGCGCAAAACGTTCCGGTGCTGCTTTCGGTTAATTTTCCGAAGCGAACCGCCGCCGCTTCCGCCGAAGCCGACCCGGAAAGCATGGAAGTTCTCCGGTTTCGCGCCGAAGCGCCGAAAACCGCCGCTCGGCTCGCTCAAGCGGGCGTAAAATTCGCTTTTCAATCCGGCAATCTTACCAATATAAACGACTTTTACGCGAACGCCGGAAAAGCGGTCGAAAACGGTCTGTCGAAAGACGCCGCGGTGCGGGCGATGACTTTAAGCCCGGCGGAGATTTTAGGCGTCGAAAATCGACTCGGTTCCGTTGAAAAAGGAAAAATCGCTAATTTAACAGTTGTTCGCGGCGATATTTTCAGCAAGGACAGAACGGTGACTCACGTTTTTGTTGACGGTAAGTTGTTCGAGCAAAAGGAAAAACCGAAAACTCCCGCGACGCCGGCGGGAACGGCTGCCCCGACTTCCGGTCTGGCAAACGTCGGCGGCAACTACAGTGTAACGATTGAAATTCCGGGACAGCCGATGAGCGGAACTCTCGCTTTCACGCAGCAAGGCGCGATTTTGTCCGGCACGATGCAGACTCAGTTCGGAACATCTCAGGTCAGAGACGGCAAGGTGACGGCTGAAGGATTTACATTTTCCGCGAGCGTTCCGTTCGGCGGTTCGACAATCGAAATCGTCGTCAAAGGAACGGTCACGGGAAATCAAATCAGCGGCACGATTGATTCGCCGCAGGGAGCGATTCCGTTTTCGGGAACAAAAAACCCGTAAAAATACAGAAAAATATGAAAAAGATAACGACTCTTTTCTTAACGATTTTATTTTTGATAACGACTTCGGGCACCGCAATTTTTGCCCAAACGCAGAGAAACGAAGTTTTAATTCGCAACGCGACGGTTTTGACAGCCGGACGCGGCACTCTGCAAAACACCGACATTCTCATCCAAAACGGAAAAATCGCCAGAATCGGCAACGATTTGAAGGCTTCGGCTAATGCGATAATCATTGACGGAACCGGAAAATTTGTAACGCCCGGCATTATTGACGCGCACTCGCACACGATGCTCGACGCGATCAACGAAGTTTCTTACAGCGTTACTTCGATGACAAACGTGCGCGACGTGCTTAATCCGACGGACATTTCAATTTACCGCGCTCTTGCGGGCGGCGTGACGACGGCGAATTTGCTGCACGGTTCGGCAAATCCGATTGGCGGTCAGAACACGGTCGTTCGTTACAAATTCGGTCGTCCGGTCGAGGAATTCGTTTTTCCGGGCGCGCCTCCGGGAATAAAATTCGCTTTGGGTGAAAATCCGAAGCGCATTGGGGCGAATCCCGCGCAAGGACAAGCGCCGCGATATCCGGTAACACGTATGGGAACGATGGAAGTCATCCGCGACGCTTTTCTGCGCGCCAGAGATTACAAGCAATCGTGGGACGATTTTCGCGCTAAAAAAACGAAAGTTCCGCCGCGCCGTAATCTGCAGCTCGAACCGATTGTCGAAGGTCTCGAAGGCAAGCGTTTCGTTCACGCTCACGGTTATCGTTCGGACGAGCATTTGAATTTGATGCTGATAGCCGATGAATTCGGTTTCAAAATCCGCACTTTACAGCACGCACTCGAAGCCTATAAAATCGCGCCCGAAGTCGCCAAACGTGGAACCGGCGCATCGGTTTTCGCCGATAGCTGGTCGTATAAGCTCGAAGCATACGATTCGATTCCGTATAACGCCGCGATTTTGTGGAAAAACGGCGTGCTGGTTTCGATTAATTCCGATTCGGATGAACGCGCCCGACGCCTCAACCTCGATGCGGCGAAAATGATGAAATACGGCGGCGTTCCCGAAGAAGAAGCGCTGAAAATGATTACGCTCAACCCGGCGAAACAGCTCGGAATTGATAATCGAGTCGGTTCAATCGAGCAGGGAAAAGACGCCGATTTAGTTGTCTGGTCGGCACATCCGTTCAGCGTTTTCTCGCACCCGGAATATACGATGATCGAAGGCGTCGTTTATTTTGATCGCGGCAGAGATGTTTTAAGACGAGCGGAACTGGCGAAAGAACGCGAAACGCTCGAAAATATGGACGTTAACAAAGCTCCGGGCACGGGCGGAACTTCACCGCGCGTTCCGAGCGAGCGAAGAATCGAAGAACGCGACGAAGCGGATTTCGTCAACGGAGGAAATCACTGAAATGAAAATTACGAATTAC
>DASVQY010000027.1:0-5404 GCA_036388895.1 Pyrinomonadaceae bacterium
AGCATCAGCCACGCCGTGACGACAAAAATTGAAATCAACCCCGTGAGCGATAAAGCAAATGCGCGTCTTGAAAAGATAAACCGCTGCGAATTCATTTGAATCTCCGGCTGAACAATTTTTTCGTCCCGTTTCTTTTCTTCCTCTTTTTTTTCTTCCTCTTTCCTTTCTTCTTCCCTTTCTTCGCTTTCTTCCTCAATAACGGATTCCGCGTGATTTATCCAATTTTCCGAAAAAATTTGAATTGGTTTTTCTTCAATTTTTCCGATAAATCTATAACCGCGTTTGGGTACTGTTTCGATGTATCGCGGATGCGCGGCATCGTCAATAATCGCGTGACGAATTTCCTTGATAATTTTCGTCAGAGCATTATCGCTGACAAAAGTATCTTTCCAGACAATTTCAAAGATTTCCTGCTTTTCAACAACGCGTCCTTCGTTTTTGATTAAAAGCGTCAGAACGTCAAAAGCGCGCGGCGTCAAAGTAACGTTTTGCCCGTTCTTTCGCACGCGAAAGTTTTCGCAGTCAACTGATATATCGTCGAATTGATAAATATTTTCTTTTGTTGAGACAGGCAAATTCATTTATAAATCTCCAACTGTTTGCCCGAAACCGTTTAAATTTTACGGATTCCGCTTTCGATAAAAATACACCATCAAATAAAATTTTGTGACATTTGATATTTAGAATTTAGAGAATTTCGCAAAGTCATTATAACGTCACATTATTGTCATAGATACGTCATTACGCCGGAATTGTTCAACATTATCGTTAAGCTGTCAGATTAATAAAAATCCGAATAAAAAATAAGGAGATACTTATGAAAAAGACAGCACTACTAACTTGTTTAATAATTTTGATGACTTTTGTTTCGACCCGGGCGCAGGAAAATGTTCAAGAAGCTATCGGCTTCAACGACCGAGGCGTAGCACAAATGAACGCCAGGAAATATGAAGCGGCGATTGATTCATTTAACAAAGCCCTTAACCTTCAACCGAACTACGCCACGGCTTATTACAATCTCGGCTCAGCCTTTTATTTTTTGAAACAATTCGAAAAAGCAGTCCCTAGCTTTCAAAAAGCGATTAAGTTAAACCCTTCTTACCCGGAAGCATATAATCAGCTCGGCGTAACTTATACCGAGACGCGACAGTACGAAAAAGCTCTAAAGGCTTTCAAGGAAGCAATCCGTTTAAGACCGAACGGCGTTATGCCTTATTACAATCTTGGCTGCACGTATATCCGCATAAATGACTTCAAAGCCGCAACCGTCGCTCTTGGACAAGCCAAAAAACTCGATCCGAGTAATTCGGAAATTCGTCTGAATTTAGGCTACGCTTACGGGCGGCAAAAAAACTACAACGAAGCAATCGCAGAAATGCGCCAAGCCGTTAATCTCAACCAGAATTACGCCGACGCGCAGTTTCATTTAGGAATTTTATATTTATTGCTAAAAGACAAACAATCCGCTCTGGCGCAATACAATGCCGTCAAATCGTTGGATTCCGAATTAGCGCAGAGGCTTTATCAAGCTATTTACCAGGATAAAATAATCAGCGCGGCGAGTCTTTAGGATATACCTGTTTAGTTTTGAAAAATTAAAACTTTGCCGGTTCAAATTATAATGATTCATTTCAATCGAGGGGAGAAAGGGCACTATAACCGACTCCCTTCAAAACCCATTTCGGTTCCGGGTAAATAATTGAATTTTTAATCGCACAGCCTTTTTTAACTCTTTTCTTTCTCCGCATCAATCACTTCCATTTCAAGAACAGTTTTATCATTTTTGTATGTTCGCCGGACAGTGTGTAAAATTTACTTGTAGCAAAGGATGCAGAAATCATAGAAAAAATATCAATAGAGAAAGATAAAAGTGAATATCGAGCGAATAATCGCTGCAGAAAGTTCAGAGGTTTTTTCGCTTAATGCTTTTATTTGTTCATCAACAGTTAAATGAAAGAAAAGGTTAGAGTTGCAAGCGGGCAAGGATTTTGGGGCGATTTGTTGACGGCACCGGTCGAACAGGTGCGCGGCGGGCAGATTGATTATTTGATGCTGGATTATCTGGCGGAAGTGACGATGAGCATCGTGCAGAAACAGCGCCAGCGCGATCCGAACGCCGGTTACGCGCGCGATTTCGTCGCTTTGATGCGCGAGATTTTGCCCGATTGCGTCGAAAAAAACATTAAAGTTTTGTCGAACGCGGGCGGCGTCAACGTTCGGGGCTGCGCCGAAGCGATTAAACAGACCGCCGACGAATTGGGTTTGAGCGGGCGCGTAAAAATCGGCGTCGTCACCGGCGACGACATTTTGCCGCGGCTCGACGAGTTTTTAGAAAAAGGTGTTCAGATAAATAATATGGACACGGGCGAACCGCTTGCCGCGATACGCGATAAAGTTCAATCGGCGAACGTCTATCTAGGCGCGCAGCCGCTCGTTGAAGCATTGAACAAAGGCGCGCAAATCATCGTCGGCGGACGTTTGACCGATACGGGCTTGACGCTCGCGCCGCTGATGCACGAATTCGATTGGTCGTTTTCCGATTGGAACAAAGTCGCAGCCGGAACGATTGCCGGTCATATCATCGAATGCGGCGCGCAGGCGTCCGGCGGAAATTGTCAATACGATTGGCAAAATATCCCGGATTTAGCAAACGTCGGCTTTCCGATTGTCGAAGCGTTTCCGAACGGCGAATTCGTCGTCACCAAACATGAAGGAACCGGCGGAATTGTAAGCGTTCAGTCAATTAAAGAACAGCTTTTGTACGAAATGGGCGATCCGCACGCCTACATCACGCCCGATGTCATCGCCGATTTTACGACGATAAACCTGGCGGACGATGGAAGAAATCGCGTTCGGGTGTTCGGTATCGAAGGCAAGCCGAATACCGAATTTTACAAAGTCTCAATCGCTTATTCAGCGGGCTGGAAATCGGTCGGAACACTCGTTTATTCTTACCCGGACGCTTACGAAAAGGCGAAAGCGGCTGATAAAATTCTTCGCGCGCGATTAGAAAAACTCGGCTTGAAGTTCGATGTAATCTTGACGGAGTTCGTCGGGGTCAACGCCACGCACGGACATCTTGCCGGCGAACCCGCGCCGGATATTCCCGAAGTTCAACTGCGCGTCGGCGTGCGCGGTCAATCAAAAGCGGATGTCGAGAGATTCACCAAAGAAATCGCGCCCCTGATTTTAACCGGACCGCCGTCAGTGACGGGTTTTGCCGGCGGGCGTCCGAAAGTCGAGGAAATTATGGCTTATTTTCCGGCGCTCATTCCGAAGAATTTGATCGAAACGAATGTTGAAATCGTTGAAGCGTAAGTAAAAAGCAGAACAGTTGCGAAAAGATCAAAGAATATTTTGCTTTTTTTTGTGACTGTTCTGCTTTTTGTGATTATTTTTTGTTCAAAAAACGCTCGATTCCCTTTCGGCAATCTTCGGTTAAACGCGCAATCGTATTAACTTCCGCCCCGGTTTCAAGCGCCGTTTCAAAAGTCATTCCGTCCATTTGATACAGCAATTTTTTCGATAATATGACTGCCGAACGCGAAACTTTTTCATACGCCGAAACATATTCTTTGACAGCTTCATCGAAGTTTTCATCTTCGTAAACGCGGTTTATCAAACCTATTTTTTCGGCTTCTTCGGCTGAAAACTCGAAACCCTGACTTATCAATTCAAACGCCCGCTTTTCCGACAAATTCCGCCGCAGAATCGCCATAACCATCGCGGCGACGAAACCGATTTTGACTTCTGGGTAACCGAAACGCGCCGAACGCGCCGCCAAAACCAAATCGCAGGCTGTCGCCAAACCGCAGCCTCCGGCGAGCGCACGACCGTGAACCGCAGCGATGACCGGAATTTTTATGCGCCGAATCAATGCGAACAGCTCAAGCAAATTTTCCGCGTCTGCTAAATTTTCCATCACGTTGCTTTCCGCGATTTTTTGCAGCGCCGACAAATCCGCGCCCGAGCAAAAATCCTGCCCCGCGCCTTTAATTAAAACAGCGCGCAAATCTTCGTTTTCACCCGCGTCGCGCAAAGCACTTTTCAATGAATTTACTAAAGCGTCGTTTAACGCATTTCGCTTTTCAGGGCGATTTAGCGTAATTGTTAAAATCGAATTTTCTTGGTCAATTAAAATTTCGGACATTTTCTTTTGATGTTTTGAACATTGAAATCAGCGTTTTACCAGATAGACTTAATCGTTATTTTCGTTAAATTTACGCAAATTCATCTCACCAAAACAACCGCTTTATCAATTTCCGCCGCAAAATTTTCCAACGTTTTCGCCGTTGCAGAAATTTGATCCTGTGCTTCCCGCCAATTTCTTTGTTCAATCGCTTCACGAACGCCGGGCAGCGTTTTCACACCGTAGCCCGTATAAAATCCTGGCGCGTAGATTTGATGTCTGAACCACGCGCGTCGCGGCAAACCGTTCGGATTCATCAAAGCGCGCTCGGTTTTCATTAAAATTTCGCTCAGAGATTTCTGCGCCGCCGGAGAAATTTGTTTATTTTTCGTCGCGGTTTGGTAATTTTTTGCCGCTTCCTGTAATCGCGCCAGAGAGTTTTGCAGCGGCGCGAAATTCAGATAAGGCACGCTTTCTTTTGCTTTCGGCGCGACGAATTTTTCGGTCGGGTCCTGAACGGCGACGACCATTCCGCTCGAAAGCATCTGGTTCATCGTTCGCGTGTCTTCGCGCATCTGGTCGGTTAAATTCAACACTTCGCGCACGTAAACGCCGACGGTATCGGCGAAATTAGTAAATTCAAACGGCAGATAATCGGCGTTCGCCAGACGCAGAACGGCGTGACCGCAAACTTTGGCGAGCGCGATGCCGTAATCGAAATTCGGGTCGCCGAATCGCGTGAAATGGTCGAACGAATCGTAAACCGAATGGTACGAACCGCCGCCGTCTTCGCCGCCGAAACCGATGTTCAAACTGGCGATGCCGAGATGCTGCAAAAAAGGCGTGTAATCCGAACCGGAGCCGAGAGCGGAAATGCGCAGATCGGCGCGATCCATCGTTTCTTTTCTCGCGGTCGGCGAACCGTCCACGATTTGCCGCGCACGAGTTCGTTCCCAAACAGTCATTTTCGTTTGCGGGTCGGGAACGTCGCGCGCCGTTTCGTTAATGAATTTTTCGAGCGTGTGCGATCCGCCCATGCCCAAAAATCCGCGTCCGTTCGAGTCCGTGTTGATGTAAACGGCGGCTTTGTTTCTCAGTTCGTCGGCGTGCGTTTCAACCCATTCGGTCGAGCCCAAGAGTCCGGGTTCTTCGCCGTCCCAGGCTGCGTAAACGATGGTTCGCTTCGGTCGCCAGCCGCTTTTTGCCAGCTCGCCGATGGCGCGCGCTTCTTCGTGGTCGGAAACCATCCCGGAAATCGGGTCGTCCGCGCCGTTC
>DASVQY010000028.1:0-133568 GCA_036388895.1 Pyrinomonadaceae bacterium
CTTGAAATCTTCGGTCGAAACGTCTTTGTTGAAATTCGAGGCGACGAAATCCTTCATCATTTTGCTGAATCTCGCGTCGCCGGTTTTCGCGTCGTACATCATCATCCGAAGCATATGCAGAATGTACGCGCCTTTCGGATAAATGAGATTTTGCGCAATCGCTCCGGTTTTCGCTGTGTTCAACCGGTAAACTTGTGTGATCGGTCCGACCGTGTAAGGCTTTTTGCCCATTGTGCGCGGCGAGGCTTCAACAATTTGTTTACGGTTTTCTTCCCAGAATTCGTTGAATTTATTAATGTCCTTTTTAACATACTGAATATACAGAGATGTCGAAAACTCGGCGAAACCCTCACTCATCCATTGACCGTGATAACTGGTCCAGCCGGTAGCGTGTCCCCACGATTGATGCGCGATTTCGTGCGCGCCGACTTCGCGCCAGAACACATTCGACCCACCTCTGCCCATTAATTCTCTGCGCTGTCCTTCGTTGATAAAAGCAAAGTAAGGCATATAAATCAGCGACCCCCAGGCTTGTCCGAAATTCCCTGCCGGCTGCTGCGTCACCGCGATTCTCTTAAACGGCATTTTTCCGAAAAAGGCGTTGTAAATTCTCGTTGCGTTTTGTGACTCGCCGAGAACTGTCTGGGCTAAACTCGTCGTCGAAACGGCTCCGATATTCGGAGCGTTATCCAACGAACCGCCAGAATTTCGAGCTCTGTCTTGCGCGGCTTCTAGTTCAACTTGAAACCTTTTCAGTTCGTCAGGAACTTCTCTGTTTACATATACCTCTAGACCGTAGCCCGAACCGCTGTCGGCTACCTCTTTTTTAATAAAATCGCCATAGTTAAAGCCTGCTACCGCCATTTCAACGCCTTTGCTTGACCACCGAGCGACTTTCAAATCACCTTCCGTTTTTTCCGGCTCGACCATTTCGCCGACGCCGATCATTACGAATTGTTTCGGATACCGCAGCGTTATCTCAAAATTTGCACGATCTCCGAATTGAGTTCCCCCGTTGTTCGGATACCAGGTCGAGCGCGGGATCAGTATAAAATTTCCGGTTCCGGCTTGTCTTAGTGCTTCTTCGCCTTCATATTCAAAAGTTAAGGTAAAAGGTTTGCCAACCTCGGGCGCCGTCGGCAGAATAACGGATAAACTGCCGTCCTTATTTCTGTCTTCCTGAATCAGATTTATTTCTTCGCCGTTCTTGTTTAAGACGCGTCTGACTCGCAGCGCCGGATATAAATCGATTGGCAGCACGCGTTGATTGGCGACGCGCATAACCATCGTCGCTTTATCCGTCGCAATCAATTTTGTGCCGCGCACCGTCACGTCTATTTCGTGATTCGTTAAATCGAAAACGCGGCGATCCTGCGAGCTTGTGGCGGTTCCTTTTTTGTATTCGTCGGCGAGGTGAAATGCCGTCCAGATTCCTTGATTGCCGCTGCCGTAATTAAGCAGCATAACCTGTTCCGGCGAAACGTTTTCAATTCCGAGCGGATCAATTTGATAAACCAATTTGTTGTAACACTTGCCTTCAATAAAGCTCGTAAAAAACCCTGGTCTCGACGGTCCGTAAGCGTCCATTAGAATTCGCGCCGTTACATTGTAACGAAACTGATTTCGCAGAAGAGATTCTTTTTCTCGGAAAGCGTCGCGCGCTCGCGCCGATTGCGCGCCTGCCGAACTCATCTTAACGTTCGCTGATTTTTTAACTTCATCAAAAGTCTGATCGGTAAAGAAAATTACCATTTGAGAAAATTGCTCTTTAAGCTCAGCCGCGTCGGTAAAAAAATTGTGCATTATTCTTTTCCGCGTCAACGGGCGGGACGAGGGTCGTTTCTCCGTCGCCGAAAAACACCGCGCCGGTCGTTTTCCCTTCGGCGGACGTTAAGAAATAGATTTCACCGCTGCGAAAATTAAAAGCCGCGGCGTGCTGCAAAACTAAGTTATTAACCGTTGCATATTCCCGGCTGAAAGAATCAGGCGCGTCGGACAGTTTTCTAAATTTCGTATAAACCGGATCAATATTAGCCTTTGTTGCCGTAACGGTTACTTCGCCGACGACTCTGGGCGAGGCGGTCGGCTGCGGAATTTACGCGTTTACGAAGGACGCGGCAAAAATTAATGCAGCTATGCCTTTAAAGAACACATTTAATTTCATTTTTTTTACCTTAAATTTTAGAATTTCTTAATGCCGTTTGGGGTTTGACATTTCATTTTACGGGTGTTTCGCTATTTAGTTGCAATTTTTTACCTTTTAGGTTGTTCTTTTATTTTTCTCGCGCCCGGTAAAGTCAAGGTCTTTACCGATGTAGTTGCAAGTTTTCGTTTATTTATGAGATGTTAAAAAGTTAGATTTTATTAAAAGGAACTTTAGAAATTGTTTGTCGAAACAAAAACAAAAACAAAACTGCTTAAAAAGATGGGCAAAGCCGTCGAAGATTTTTCGATGATTCAGGACGGCGACAAAATAATGGTGTGTCTTTCGGGCGGCAAAGACAGTTACACGATGCTCGATTTACTGCTCGACGTGCAAAGACGCGCGCCGATTAATTTTGAAATTCTCGCCGTGAACCTCGACCAGAAGCAGCCTGATTTTCCCGAACACGTACTGCCGGAATACCTCGAAAGCATCGGCGTGAAATACAGAATCGTCGAGGAAGACACTTATTCGGTCGTCAAAGCGCATATTCCCGAAGGAAAAACTTTCTGTTCGCTGTGTTCTCGTCTGCGGCGCGGCATTTTGTATTCGACCGCTTTGGAAGAAAAATGCACGAAAATCGCGCTCGGTCATCACGCCGACGATATTATCGCAACGTTTCTGCTTAATTTATTTTACGTCGGACAATTGAAAGCGATGCCCCCGATTTTGCGTTCGGACGCCGGAACGAACACGGTCATTCGCCCGCTTGCTTATTGCCAGGAAAAGGAAATCGCCAAATACGCCGAAGAAAAGAAATTTCCGATTATTCCGTGTAATTTGTGCGGTTCGCAGCCGAATTTGAAACGGGCGCGCGTTAAAAATTTGATCAACGATCTGGAAAAAGAAATTCCGTTTATCCGCTCGTCAATTATGACGGCTTTGTCAAATGTCACGGGCTCGCATCTGCTCGATAACGAGCTTTATGATTTCAAGAATTTCGAGCCGCTTATCAAAAAAATTCCGGCTGGACACGGCAGCGTCGAGAAAGAGCTCGATGCGGTTTTCGATCATTCGGAAAATAATCTGGTAATTCCGATAAAAAATGAGTCCAGAGAAACGATTCTGTCTCTCTAGACTCGAAAAATTTATAAAAAACGGTTATTTTCGGGCTTTGAAAACTTTATCGTCAATCGCCACATTGTTTTTAACGTCTTTGACATATGTCACGATATTTCCCATTCCCGGATGAGCCGCAACCGATTTAAACGGCATCATCAATCCGTCAACCGAGCGGTAATCGCTCAGTATCGTCGTTATCGGAACTTTTTGACTCGATGTGCTCGAAACGATAAGACTTTTCTTTTTCAAAGGCAGAAAAGTTTTCGTCGAAATGTAATACGTCACTTCACTAGCTTTTTCGGGGTGCAGAACTACGACGTATGTCTCTTCATCTCCGACTTTTTCGGTTCCGGTTATTTCCGATGATTTCAGACCTTTCTTCCAGTTGAGTAAACCGTAAAAATCGTTTTCGTATTTGATGTCTTCGAGGCGCTGCCCGGTGAATGTGTCAGCCGGTGAAAAACTCGACCAATCTCCGGCTGTCGTTCCGTCGAAATAATCGTAGCTGGTCGCGATAGTCTTGCCGAGCGCTGTCAGCGTTGAATCCGTAGCGGAAAGGTTTGGCGCTTTCGCGTATGAAGTGCCGAAACCCTTGACGCCTTGATGCTCGAAATCAATTTCAAACTTCATTTCGCGCGAATTGACTTTACGCATTGCCGCTTCGCCGCCGAGCGCGTCAATCGTTTTCGCCATCAGCTCGTCAACCGTAATTTTCGGCATCTCGGTTTTCTCGCCCGCGCCGATGTATTTGAAAGCAAATTCGCCTTCGGGCTGCACCATCGTTATGCCTTCAAGCTTGCCGTTCGCGTCGCGTCTGACTTTCAAAAAATACGAATCCGGCAGCGGAACGGTGCTGTAAACGTCTTTCGATTTTTCTTTTAATTCATAAGGCTGCTGAGTGCCGACGACGAGCGAGACCTTACCGCTTACTTCTTTTATTTCTATAGTTCCTTTGCCATTCGGCGTTTGATACTTGCCGATTAAATCTTTGACCGAATCGGTTGCCGAAGAAATTGACGATTTTATTATCTTTCCGTCCGCCGAAAGTTTCGGCAGAGTGTAATTTCCCTGCGGCTGTTCGAGATAAAGCTCGTTTTCTTTGAATGTTATAAAAAAACCGTCCGGCGCGCCTTTTAATTTGTATCTTCTGCCGCCGACGTTCTCCAGCGTGAGAGTCGGTTGTCCCGGCGCCATCGAAACGAGTTTGCCGTCCACGATTTTTACTTCAACATCGAAACCGGCGGGTTCAAAGCGATATTTTCCGACTTCTTTTTCAGGCGCGACCGATGCCGTATCGTTTGATTTCGGCGATTCGAGTTCGCCGAGCAAACCTTCAAAAATAATCGGCGCGCTTAGAGTCGGAAGCGGCGAGCCGGAAACGTTCGTCAGCATCACAAAGCCGAGTTTCTTTTCGGGCAGCATTGTGACCTGCGCGTTAAAACCGTCAATATTGCCGCCGTGCTCGACCATTTTCATTCCCTTCCAATCGCGCAGAAACCAGCCTAAGCCGTAGGAACTCGTTCCGGCGATTTTCATCTGCGGCTTCGTCCATTCTTCAAAACTTTTCTCGGAAACAAGCCGTTTGCCATTTACACTGCCGCCGTTTATCACAAAACGAAGCCACTGCGCCATATCTCGCGCCGAAGAATTTATCGAACCCGCCGGAGCGACTTGCAGAATGTCGCGTGTCGGCAGATTGCGCGTTTCCTTCGTGTCGAAATTGTAATCGTAGCCGAACGAATAATCTTTCGCTTTCTGCATTTCCGCAACAGACATTGTGCTGTTCGTCATTCCGAGCGGAGCAAAGACTCGTTCGGGAATGAATTTTTCCCACGGTTCTTTTTGGACTTTTGCGACAATCTCGCCCGCCGCCGTGAACATCAAGTTTTGATACTGAAATTTTTCTCGGAGTTTCGCCGTCGGTTTCGCTTCTCCCGCGACTTTAATAAGTTCTTCGCGATTCAATTTGCCCGTGACCATCGCCAGATCGGTACGGTTCAAACCGGAAGAATGCGAAAGCAAATCGCGGATCGTAATTTTTGAATCAATTTCCGGGTCGTTGATCTTGAAATACGTCAGATATTTTTTTGGAGAATCATCGAGCGACAATTTACCTTCGTCCTGACTCATCAGAACCGAAAGCGCCGTGAATGCTTTTGTCGCCGATCCGATGGCGAACTGCGTATCGGGCGTAACCGGAATCTGTTTCGCAAAATCTTTATAACCCAAGCCTTTCATATAAATAATCTTATCGTCTTTAACGATAACCAGACTTATTCCGGGAATTCCGAGTTCTTTGCGCCGCGCTTCGATTTTTTCCTCGATTCGTGCCAGACGCGCTTGCATATCATCGGAAACTGCGGTTTGAGTTGAAGTTTGCGCGTATCCGATTGTCGCCAAAGGAAAATTGATAAAGGCAAAAACTAAAAGTAAAGCCGTAAAAAGACGCAAAAATTTTATTTGAATCATAGAAGGTTGCTCCGAAGTAAAGGTGATTTGAATGTAGTCGTTTAAATTACGTGCAAATGCAGAAAAAAGTTTTGAAATAAATTTTCTGTTTATGGAGAATTTTTAAGAAAAGTTTAGTTAGAAAGATCGCTTAAATCACGAATAATTTCGGGCAAAATTTCCAATACGAAATCAACTTCTTCTTTTGTGTTGTATCTTCCCAATGAGAAACGAATTGCTCCCATTGCGTCAGAATACGGAATATTCATCGCCTGCAAAACGGCTGACGCTTGATGAGTTTCGGCATTACAAGCCGAACCGGTCGAAACGCAAACTTCTAAATCGTTAAGACGCGCCAGAATCGCTTCGCCGTTCGTATTTGAAAAAGAAATGCTGGAAGTGTTTGGCAGGCGTTTCGTATAGTCGTTTGTACCGTTTAACCGAGAATTTGGAGTTTTATTCAGAATTTCGGTTTCAAGCCGATTTCTGAGAGCGAAAACCTCGTTCATCAAGGTAAAATCTTTTACCAGTTCAGCCGCCGCGCCGATTGCCGCGATTTGATGAACGGCTTCGGTTCCCGCGCGGTTTGAATTTTCCTGACCGCCGCCGATTAGAAACGAAGGCAAAACGACGCCGCTCCGAACGTAGAGCGCGCCGATGCCCTTCGGCGCGTGAAATTTATGACCGGAAATGGAATAAAGATCAATTTGACTGTTTTTTAAATCCAGGGGTATTTTTCCGACCGCATTCACGCCGTCAACGTGAACTCGCGCGTTTGAGTGCTCTTTGACAATTCGGGCAATTTCTTCGACCGGAAACAAAATGCCTGTTTCATTATTTGCGTGCATTGTGGAAACAATCGCCGTATCGGCGCGGAGAGCGGTTTTTAACTCATCCATATCCAAAAAACCGTTTTCGTCAACTTCGAGCCAGGTGAGTTCATAACCTTGAAATTCTAATTTTTCGCATAATTTGCGAACGGCTTCGTGTTCGACGCGAGTCGTGACGATGTGTTTTTTCGCCGAATCGCTTTCGAGCGTTCCGAGTATCGCCCAATTATCGCTTTCGGTGCCGCCGGACGTAAAAACGATTTCGGCGGGACTGTTCGCGCCGAGGAGTCCGGCAACCGATTGGCGCGCCGATTCGATTGATTGTTTAACGCCGCGTCCGAATTGGTAAGCGGATGAGGGATTACCGTAAAATTCGGTTAAAAAAGGCGTCATCGCGGCGAGGACTTCCGGCGCGATTCGAGTCGTCGCGTTGTTGTCGAAATAAATCATAAATTAATTGCGAATGATAAATGGTGAACGAAAATAGCTTTGCCGTTTACCATTAATCATTATTAATCATTAATCTTTACCATTTACAATTTACCATTTACAATTATCAAAATTGTGATTGCTGTTCTGAAAATAAATGAGGTCGGCGGCAGAACTTGGGAAGTTGATTTGCTTTCCGATTCGACCCGTACCATCGGCAGAGGTAGAGAAAACGACATCGTTTTGAAAGATCGCCGCGTTTCGCGCCGTCACGCGCAAATCAGCAGCGTCGGCGGAGAATCAAAAATAATTGACGGTTATATCGAAGATGGCGAGATAAAACGAAGCGTCAATCGCGTTTACGTCAACGGCGTGCCGTATTACGAGAAAATTCTCGAACAGGGAGATGTCGTCACAATCGGCGAAACGACGCTGGAATACAGAGAAATTCGTCTCGAAAATACGATTTCGCCCGATAAATCTTTCGAGACCGCGCCGAGAAATGAAATAATCGAACAGCCGAGCGGCGTGACTTATGATGATAAACCGCTCGGTCACACGCAGCTTCTTATTTCGGCGAGCGAAATAATCGGCGCGCATTCGAGCATTTCGATAGAGGCGAAAACAGCAACGCCGAAAGAAATAAACGAATTGCGCCGCAAAGCGAAAGTTCTCGAATTGTTGTACGAGATGAGCAAAGTTCTTGGCACGGTGTTTGACTTGAAAGAAATCTTCGAGCGTGCCACTGATTTGATTTTTCGTGGTACGCCCGCTGACAGAGTGGTCGCGTTATTAACCGACGAAACTGCGGATGCGCTAAGCCCCGGTAACGATTTATTTCCGATTGCCGTTAAAACGCGCGATGAAAACTTGAGAAACTTGACCGAAAATCTGACCGTCAGCCGAACGATTACGCGCAAGGTTATGCGCGAAAAAGTCGCTTTGCTGTCGCAGGACGCGAAAACCGACGAGCAGTTTCTCGGCGCCGATTCAATCGTTTTGCAAGGAATTCGGTCAACGATCTGCGCGCCTTTGATAACCGAATCAAACGTTCACGGCGTAGTTTACGCCGACCGGCTCGATCCGTTTTCTAATTTCAGCCCTGACGATTTAGAATTAATCAGCGCGGTGGCGGCACAGATGGCTGTAACGGTCGAAGCGGTAAAAGCGCACCGACGATTGGCGCGCGAGGAAGTCGCAAGGGCGAATTACAGCCGGTTTTTGCCTGAACACGTTGTTCGTCAGTTGCTCGAGAACCCGGATTCGTTCCGTCTCGGCGGAGTTAACCAAATTATTACGGTTTTGTTTTCCGATATTCGCGGTTTTACTGCCATTTCGGAAAATGAGAAACCGGAAAGAGTGGTCGGTTTGCTGAACCGTTATTTTTCGGCAATGTCGGAGATAATTTTCGCTAACGGCGGAACGCTCGATAAATACATCGGCGACAATATAATGGCTATTTTCGGCGCGCCGAACGCGACGCCCGACGATGCGAAAAATGCTCTGAAAACAGCCGTTGAGATGCAGAAAAGAGTAACGTCGCTGAATAGCGAGTTGGAAGAGCAAGGCTTTCCGCAAATTGCCGTGGGAATCGGGCTGCACACCGGCGAAGCGACCATCGGTTACATCGGTTCGCAGCAGCGCAGTGAGTATACCGCAATCGGCGATACGGTAAATTTAGCGTCGCGGCTCGAATCAGTCGCTGAAGGCGGGCAAATATTGATAAGCGAAGCGACGGCTCAGAGCGGCGGAGATTTGTTTACACTCGAAAATCGCGAGCCGATAATGATAAAAAATCGGTTGCAGCCGGTAAACCTTTTTGAGGTAAAATGGAACTGAGTATATTTGAGCGATCAAACTTTTTTGTTGGTACGGTTATCTTATCTTAAGCTTTTTAGTTTATTATTTTTTTGTAGTCGGGAAAGCGCCTCTATGTTAAAAATTTCGTCACTAAAAAAACTTGTTACCGATTCGATGGCAATTGATCTCGGAACCGCGAGCACAATTATCGCCGTTAAGGGACGAGATATTGTGCTCGATGAGCCGTCAATGGTCGCCGTCAATGAATTGACTGAAGAAATCGTCGCTTACGGAACGGAAGCCGCCGATATGCTCGGACGCGAAGGACGCGATATTGTCGTCAAAGCGCCACTGATGGGCGGCGTCGTCGCAGATTTCGAGCGCACCAAAAAGATGCTCGCCTATTTCGTCAAAAAGGCAAAATCAGGCGGTTCGCAAATGTCTCTGCAAGCCGTAATGAGTATGGTCTCCGACGTGACGCACGTCGAACAGAGAGCGATGCTCAATGCGGCGGAAGACTCGCACATCGGAAAAGTTTATATGATGGAAGAAGGTTTGGCGGCAGCCTTCGGCGCGGGCGTTCTCCCAACGGATAAGCGAGCTTCGGCAGTTGTAGACTTCGGCGCGGGAACGACAAACATAGCGATTGTGGCAAAGGGCACGGTCGTGCATTCGCGCTCGGAAAGATTGGGCAGCAACGAGATAAACGCGGTTTTAGCCAATCATCTTCGCCGTCATCGCGGTCTGCAGGTCGGCGAGGAAACGACGGAACTGTTAAAAACAAAGTTCGTTTCCGCATTTTTGCCGGAAAACATCTCGAAATCAACGACCGTTCGCGGGCGCGACGTTCAGACGGGAAGCCCGCACGCGGTCGAAGTCACGGCGGGCGAAGTTTACCCGATTGTCGAAACTATCGTGCGGCGAATAGCTCAAATTATCAGCGACACTCTGACCGAACTGCGACCGGAAGTCGCCGCCGACATCTACGACCGCGGCGTTATCTTAACCGGCGGCGGTTCGCTGCTCGAAGGCATTGACCAGTATTTACGCGGATTCATACATCTGCCGGTAATAATTCCCGACGAACCGCGCTACGCGACCGTTCGAGGGCTTTTGAAGATGTTCGACGAACCAGAACTTCTCGAAAGAGTTTCGCGCAACGAACTGAGCGTATTGCAAAATGCGGACATTCCGTTCAAGGCGTAAATTTAATAATATGAGAAATAAGACAGGAGAAAGGGAAAGGCTGTTTTCCTTTCTCTTTTTTAGTTTGTAGCTAAGATTATTTCGATATAAATTGTTTACCTCAAAAACAATCCTTTTTGTCTTAAAAATACCGTTAGTGACGAGTTTTACAAGTGAGTCTTGAACCTTTTGAGTTTCTTCAAAACGTCATATTCGAGAGCGTGAATCACCTCAAAACAAAAGAGAAAAAATATGAACTTTGCTAAATTGTTTCAAGGAATCATTGTCGGAGGATTATTTTCAGGAACATTGTCTGCAATCTTTGCAGCTTACGTTACTCTCACATCAAACACAGTTGACAGCGTTGGCTTAAAAGCTAAAGATTTTTGGTGGCTTGCTATGTTATTTGCAGGTTTTTATGGTTCAATCGCGGGCGCAATTCTAGGCGGAGTTGTTTCCGCTTTAAATCTAGGTATAAAAGATAGTGGACTATTTGGATTTCTAATTACAGCAATCCTTGCTATTTTATTTCTTTTATTGTCAGAAGGTAAATTCGACGAAAATTTTAGAAGATTCGGAATTCTTTTTATAGTCATAGCAACATTTACCGGAATATTTGTATCTTTTATTCAGATGTCATCTTTCAAAAATGAATAGTAAGAGTAATCTTTTTATTTTTACTTTAGAATTAAAAGCAGATTGATAAGAAACAATCTCAGAAACACCGTTTTTCAAGACAGAGTAAAAACATCTACATTTATTAAACTCTGTAAATCAATTCTTTAAAGATTATCTTCTGATTTTGTGTCGCAAATACTCGTTAAATTATGTTACAAAAAGCGAGTATATTGAGGAGACAAATTAATGCAGACATTTTTCCGCGCCGCTATTGTAACCACACTATTTTTGAGTTTTCAAAATATGAATGTTGCTCAAAATAAACCGCAAAAGAAAAATCAAATCCCCGTTTCATCAAAAATGAATGCGAAAAAGGAGCAATCTCCGACTCAACTCGAAAAACTTATTCCCAAGTTGATGAAAGACGGGGATGTACTCGGTTTGTCTGTGGCGATTGTCAAAAACGGCGAAGTTTCCTGGCATCGCGGTTTCGGCGTGAAAAATGTCGAAACGAAAGAGCCGGTTACCGACGACACGGTATTTGAAGCCGCTTCTTTAAGCAAAACTGTATTTGCTTATGCGGTTTTGAAAATGGTCGAGGACGGAAAATTAGATTTGGATGTTCCTTTAAGCAAGTATCTTCCAGCGCCTTATATTGAGTCTGATGAAAGGTTAAATCAAATTACCGCTCGCCGCGTGTTGAACCATACAACGGGATTTCCGAATTGGCGACCGAACGGCAAACCTTTGCAGATTTATTTTACGCCCGGCGAAAGATTCAGTTATTCGGGCGAAGGATTCGTTTACCTGCAAAAGGTCGTCGAACATTTATCCGGTCTGCCGCTCGACGATCTTATGAAAAAAACGGTTTTCGAGCCGCTCGGAATGATGAACAGCAGTTACGTCTGGCAGCAGAAATATGATTCGATGAAAGCGTATGCTCATAATTCGGCGGGAAATTTAGCCGGAAGAGGCAAACCTTCGGAAGCGAATGCCGCTGCCAGCTTGCACACGACCGTCTTCGATTACGCAAAATTCGTCGCAGCAATTTTGCAGCGAAAAGGAATAAAAGAAACGACCGTTCGAGAAATGCTGCGTCCGCAGGCGAGGGTGAATGAAGCCTGCGCTGTCTGTTTTGATCGTGCCGATTCCGGTAAACTTTCCGATTCAATTAGTTGGGGGCTCGGCTGGGGACTCGAAAATACTGCGAATGGCGATTCTTTCTGGCACTGGGGAGATAACGGAAATGTAAAAGCCTACGTCACTACGCTCGACAAATCGAAAATCGGCGTAGTCATTTTCAGCAACAGCGCCAACGGGCTTTCAATCGCCGATGAAATTGTGAAAAATGCGATTGGCGTACAACAAAAGTCTCTCGCCTGGCTGGATTATGAGCCTTATAATTCGCCGACGAAAGTGCTGCTAAGAGATATATTTGCGAGAGGAGAAAAAGCCGTTGATGAGTATTCGGCGCGCACGAAAAATAATGCCGACGGAAAATCTTTGAACGAATCGCAAATGAATTGGATCGGTTATCAGCTTCTCGGCAGAAAGAAATACGCCGAAGCAATTAAGGTCTTTGAGACTAACGTCGCCGATTTTCCGAAATCGCCGAATGTTTACGATAGTTTGGCAGAAGCGTATTTGAAAGCCGGAAATACGGAAGCGGCTTCTAAAAACTACGAAAAAGCCGTCGAGTTAAATCCTCAGAATACGAATGCCGCCAGTATTCTAAAAAGACTTCAAAATCAGGTAAAAGTTGAATCGAATATTCTGGATTCATACGCCGGAAAATACGAAGCGCCGTTTGGCGTTCTTACCGTTGTCAGAGATAAAGAAAGACTTATAGGTCAGGTTTCGGGAGAGCCGGATACGATCTTGCTGCCGCAAACGAAAACGCAATTTGTCGAAGCAATCAGAGGCACGCAGTTGACATTTGTCAAAGACGAGAAGGGTTTGGTTGCGCATATCGTTATTCTGTTAAACGGGCACGAAATACAAGCGAAGAGGATTGAATGAGCTTTCTCTTTTATTAATCCGATACTGATCTGTTTTGAGAAGATGGCAAAGAACCGGCTTTTTCTTATTGATTTTTTTCTGCCGGTTTTTGTGGTTTAATTTGAATAATGCAGCGTTTCGAGTTTCTGAAAAAACAGCTTCTCATCGCGCACGTTTCGGGCATTCCAGTGCGGATTGATAATCGCTGGTTTCTGGTGCTGGCGTTGATGTCCTGGATTACGGCGAGCAGCATTTACGCTCTGGTCGAAGATGCTTTGACGAGTTTTATTTTCGGTTTGCTGACGACGCTGATTTTTTTCGTTTCGATTTTCGTCCACGAATACGCGCACGCCGTCGCCGCGCGAATGGAAAACGTTCAGCCGATTGAGATTTTGCTTCATCCGTTCGGCGGTCTTACCAGATTAAAACGCGAACCGGACACGCCGCGCGCCGAATTTCGCATTGCCATTGCCGGACCGGCAGCGAGTTTTATGCTCTCGGTTTTGTTCGTCGTTTTGATGGCGCTCGCCAATTCCGCCGATCTGAACATTCTCGCGCGATTGCTTTTCATGCTCGGCGTGGGAAATTTTCTCTTAGCCGTTTTTAATCTTTTCCCCGGCTATCCGCTCGACGGAGGCAGAGTTTTGCGCGCAATTTTGTGGCGGCGCGGCAGGGATTTGAACGAAGCGACGGTTTTAACCGGGCGTTGCGGGCAGATTATCGGCGTCGCTTTAATAATTTTCGGACTTTACATCGCAGTCGTTCGCGGTGATTTCTTTACGGGCTTTTGGACGATTTTAGTCGGAGTTTTTTTATTCGACGCAGCAAAAGGAATTATTCGCGAGGTAAATGATTTTGAAAATCTGATTGTCGAACAAGTAATGCAGCTTCCCGTTTCGGTTCCGCCCGAAGCCGACGTGCAGCATTTTGTTGATCGAATTCTGTCTTTTCACCGGCACAGCGTTTTTCCGGTCGCTAAAGATAAGCAGCTTTACGGCATTTTATTGCTCGAAGATTTAAAGAAAATTCCGAACGCCGCTTGGCGAGCGACAAAAGTTCAAACCGTAATGCGACCGGTAACGCCGGATTATTTCGTCGAGACAAACACGGTTTTGCCGGACGCGCGAGAATTGATGCGCGTTAACGGAATCGGCGCGCTCGGCGTGATTGACGCGCAGGGAAATCTCGTCGGATTTATGCATCGCGGGCGAATAAAAAGAAGAAATTGAAGTTGTTTGGAATTATTGCTGAAAATAAGTTCGCTAATTAAAAAGTTGTTGAAAAATGCTTGTTTTCGACAATGCGGCTAAGACAAAAATGTTGCCGCAATCCGTCAAGCTATTAAATCGCATCGGAAGTTGTGGAAGCCGTCGAACTTTTAACACTGTATCCGACATCGTAGCAATATTGCTTGCCGCTCAGAACATTTTACAAATTGATTTGTAGAATTCTGAGTTATTAAATCCGGCGGCGAAGCGCGGCGATAAAAACAAAAGTTGGTATGTTATTCTTAAAACACAAAGTTTAACAAAAACTTTTACAGAAAAAGCGTTAATGCAGAGAACCGGGTGGCTGAATTTCCGAATCGAAAACGGCGGTTCGAAATCTGAAATTTGAAATCTGAAATGCAATTTAGCGATTACATTCCGACGATAAATACGATGCGAAACTTTTTGGACATCGCGTTTGTATTTATCATTGTCTACGTCGTGTTGAAGCTTTTGCGCGGAACGCGGGCGGTGCCGACGGTCGTCGGAATGGTTATTTTGGCTCTTTTGTATTGGCTTGCGGTCGCGCAGGACTTGGCGACGCTCGAATTCGTTTTGCGTTCCGCCGTTCTTTACATCGGCGTGGCGATTATCGTTCTTTTCCAATCGGAAATTCGTCAGGCGCTGATTTACTTCGGCAATCAATTGCGTTTTCCCGTCTGGCGCCGCCAGCGCGGAAGTCTCGGTGAGAGCATTTTCGATGAAATTGTTTTGGCGGCGACGACGCTTTCGTCCGATAAAATCGGCGCGCTGATTGTCATCGAGCGCAACGTCGGACTGCGAAATTTGATTGACGCGGGCGTCGCGCTCGATGCGCGTATCAGCTACGATTTGCTGGTCACGATTTTTAATCCGGCAACGCCGCTTCACGACGGCGCGGTCATCATTCAACACGACCGAATCGCCGCCGCTTCGGTGTTTTTGCCGCTGACGAAAAATCCGAGCGTTTCGCGCGAACTCGGAACGCGGCATCGCGCCGCAATCGGCGTAACCGAAGGCTCGGACGCGATTTCGGTCGTCGTTTCGGAAGAAACCGGATTGATTACGTTCGTTGAAAACGGTGCGGTTCGGCGAAATCTCGACACTACGCAGCTTAGAAAATTGCTTTTGGAATCAATGAATATTCCGGTTGAGCAAAAGAAGCGCGAGCCGACCAAAACGATGAAAGCGGACGAAACCGAAATAACGGTAGGATAATGAAAAATGAAAAACGGGTAATGGAAAGTAATTTTGATTAGCTAAAAATAATATTCTTTTTTATCCGCTATAAGTTATCCATTTTTCATTATCAGTTATCCATTATCAATTTTTTATGCTTTTTCCGGCTGAAAAATTTGGGCTTGGCGAGCCGCAGCAAGCGTTCTTCAAGCGTCTGTTTCGGAAAATCTTTATCGAAGATTGGCTGATGAAGCTCGTAGCGCTCATTATCACGCTCGCGCTCTGGCTCGGCGTCAGCGGTCTTCGCGCGCCGATCACGACGCGGCTGAGCAATGTCGTTTTGCAGCCGCGCATTTCCAATGAAATGGAAATAACCAATTCGCCTGTCACGGAAGTTGCGCTCGTCGTTACCGGCGACAGCCGGAAAATCGATCAAATCAGGCGCGAAAATCTTATCGTTTCGTTTGATTTGACCGAAGTTCAGGCGGGCGACCGCATCGTTCAGTTGACGCCGGAAAACGTCAATGTCGAACTTCCTACGGGAGTTCGTTTAGAAGAAATTCAGCCGAACAAAATTCAAGTCAAACTCGAAAACGTCGAAGAGCGCGAAATTCCCGTAAAGGCGGAAACCGAGGGCAGAGTCGCTGAAAACTTTGAGATTTACAGTGAAACGGTTTCACCGGCGCGAGTTCGCGTTCGCGGTCCGTCCGGTTATATCAGATCGCTCGATTTCGTGCCGACCGAAAAAATCAATCTCGAAAATCGCCGCGAAGATTTCAGCGCCAGACAAATTCCGCTCAATTTATCGAATCCAAAGGCGACGATTCTCGATACGGCGGCAGTTGACGTTGTTTTCCGCATCGGCGAAAAACGCAGCGAACGACTTTTTCTCGTTCCGGTTGCCGGCGAAAACGAAAACAGAAGAGCGACAATCGTGCTTTTCGGTGGACGGACTGTTTTGGAAAACATAAAAACGGAAAATTTGCAGGTGCAAATAATCAAAAACGAAGCGGGCGAAGAATCTCCGCAGTTGATCGTCCCAGCCGAGCTTCAAGGACAAGTCGAGATAAGAAAATTTAAAGTTAACTGAGAAATAAAAAGTGAGAAATGAAAGTGCGAGTTTGAATACAGCATAAGCGCTTTTACATCTCACATCTCATTTTTCACCTTTTATCCAGCTTCTCATATCTTCGCGCATTTCGTCGGTAATTTCGTGCGGCGCGGAGTATTTTTTTGATTGAAAGTTCGGCAGAATTTCGCTCAGTTTGCTTTCAAAATCCGTAAATTTATCAAGCGGGTAAAATTCGTCTCTGTCGCCGTAAAGGTAAAAAGTTTCGGCGGCAAAAGGTTTATAAACGCCGTTCGTTTCCAAATCTGATGGAATGCCGCCGCAAACGGCTAAAACTCCGCGCGGCACTTCAGGATTTGTGAAAGCAAAGCGAAAGTTCAGAGCGCAGGCTTGCGAAAATCCGTAAAGATAAATTTGCCGCCGGTCAATCAAATTTTGGTTTGCTAATCGCTCGATTACTGCCAGCAAAAAATTATGGTGAAGGGCGATTGATTCTTCGGATTTGTAATCGGTCAGCCAACCAAAACCGACTTTATAGCCGCTGTCGGTTTGTCTGTAATGCTGATGCGGCGCGTTCACTGCGGCGATGATGAAATTTTCCGGCGCGATAAGGCGAGCTTCGCGAATCATATAGCGTTTGTGCGCGCCGTAACCGTGAACCGCAATCAGCAGCGGAGCAGGCTCGCGAACATTTTCTGGAACATATAAATCGTAATAAAGTTTGATTTCAGCCGTAATGCTCAAATCCGTCTTCAAGTTTTCCTGATTCATATTAGTAGATTTTGAAACCACAGATTAACACAAATAAAACCAAACACTTAAAGAATCAAACGATTGCGGAAAACTGGCAAAAACAAAAAAGCAGGATAATAATTTCTCACTTCTAATCTCCACTTAATCTTTTATACCCTTTAAATCACAGTCGCAAATTTGTGTTAATCTGTGGTTTCAAAATCTTTATGCAGAAATTCCTCGACCGTTTGGACGAAATCGCTTCGATTAATCAGGAAAACACCACGGCGAAATGGCTTGAGCGCATCGCGTTTGTTTTTCTCGTTTTGATGGTTTTGTCGGCGCCGCATTCGATTGCCGCGACGCAGACGGCGTGGCTGACGGGAATGTTCGTCTGGGTGATTCGCTTGTTCGTCAAGCCGCGTCCGACGCTTGTCAGAACGCCTTTGGACGCTGCGCTCTGGGCGTTTTTCGGCTGGTCAGTCGTAAGTTCGTTAACTTCTTACGCGCCCGATATTTCTTTCGATAAGCTGCGAGGCGTCGCGCTTTTTCTGATTTTTTATTTCGTCATCAATAACATTCGAGCGAAAAGCGCCGCCGTATTTCTGGCGTTCGCGCTGATTTTTTCGTGTATGTTCAACGTCATCTGGATGCCGTTGGAACGGATCATCGGGCGCGGGGTCGAAATTCACGGTGTCAAACCCGAAAGCCCTCTGACGAAAGTGATTTACGTTGAAAATAATAATGAAAAAATCATCTTAAAAGACGACGACACTTTGCTCGAAGTCAACAAAAAGAAAATTCGCTCGCCTGAAGATTTGCTCGTCGCGCTCGAAAATAACGAAACCGCGAGCGTTAAATTTTATCGTCCTCGCCCGGATTATTATCTGACCGTTCAGATCAAACGGGCGGATTTGCTTCCCGGCGCGAGCGCGCTCGAACGACTCGGGTTTACTGATTGGAAAAAAAGCCGCAACTGGCGTTCGATGGGATTTTTCGGACATTGGACGACTTACGGCGAGGTTTTGCAGCTCATCGCCTCCCTGACTTTCGGACTTTTTATTGCCGCTTTTCGGAAAGAAGAGAGAAGCGAAGACGTGGAGACACGCAGACGCGCAGATGTGGAGAAGGGGAGAAGAGCACAAGAGGAAATTTCAGTTGAAAACATTGAATTTAAGTCAAAAACTGAAGACCAAAATCAAAAAAACCAAAAACCAAAAACCGAAAACCGAAAACCAGAACCTGCGCGTCCCCGCGTCTCCGCCGCTCTCGTGCTCCTATTCTTCTGTCTCGCGGCGATGGCGTTCGCGCTTGTTTTGAATGTCACGCGCGCGTCGCAGCTCGGTTTTCTGGTTTCGACTGTTTCGATAGTTTTGCTGACCGGAAATCGAAAAATGCTTTTGATTACGGCGGCGGTAATTTTGCCTGCGGCAATCGGCGCACTTGTTTTTATACAGCAAAGCCGGAATGTCGAGTTTTTCGACAGCAAAGACGAGTCAACGCGCTATCGCCGAATTGTTTACCGCGAAGGCTATGATTTGTGGACGGAAAACGCCCGTCATTTCTTTTTAGGCGTCGGAATGGATTCGATAAAGCGTTACGCCAAAGATTGGCGTTTATTCGACGACGGAAAGCTGCCGATGGGACATTTTCATTCGACGCCTTTGCAGCTTGCGGTCGAAAGAGGCTTGCCGGCGCTGCTGCTTTGGCTTTTGATTTTAGGCGTTTACGCGCGAACGCTCTGGCGAGGGTTGAAAGTCCAAAGTCTAAAGTCTAAAGTCCAACCTCAATTGGAAATTCAAAGTTCATTTGAAAAACAAAATGCGGAAAACGAGAATCTGAAAGTTTCAAATTGGAAGGAATACGGCATCCTGCTCGGCTGCTTCGGCGGTTTAATCGGATTTTTTACGAGCGGTCTGGTGCATTACAACCTCGGCGATGCAGAAGTTGCGATGATTTTCTTTCTGTTGATGGCAATAAGTATTTACCTTTGCGATTCCGGATTTCAAATTTCGGATTAAATAGGAGTTATGCGGTTGAGGATCAAGTTTGGAGCCATCGGTTTTTCATTGAAAAACCGTGAACAGTCAACAATGAACGGTAAGTAATTGCGCCGTAAACTGTTCACTATAAATTATTCAATATTAACTATTTGCCCGTGAAATATCGTTATCAATTGTTTATTTTAATTTCTACTGCGTGACTTTTATTAAAATCATCTTGATCCAAAATCTCACGCCGCTTTTTCGATGCCGTAGCGAGCGATTTTCATATACAAACCGCGCCGCGTTAAGCCTAATTCGCGGGCGACGCGCGAAATGTTCCAGGCGTTTTTTTCGAGCGAATTTTTTATCATCCGCGTTTCGAGTTCGGCGACGGCTTGTTCGAGCGTTCCTTCATAATAATCGCTGGCGTTATAACCGGAAGCCGCTTCAAACGAAGAAACTCTTTCATTTACAACGGAAGAATTGTTAAAAGAACTGCCATCGTTAAAATCATTAAACGTCGCGTTATTGAAATTGCGATTGGTGAAATTATTGATACTCTGATTGTTAAAATTTTGGTTGCCGTAGTTCGGATTGATATAAGAATCAATCGAACGAACGTTTTGGTTTTCGTTTAAAGGAGCGAGCGGTTTGGCGGCGCGTTTCAATTCCGGCGAAAGATGTTCGGGCGTTATCGTTTCGCCGTCTTCGGCGCGCGCGACGATGCGTTGGATTTCGTTGCAAAGCTGCCGCACGTTGCCTTCCCAGTTGCAGACCATCAGCAAATCTATCGTTTGCGGCAAAACGGCTATGTCGCGCTTGCCGAAACGCGAGGAATAATGGTTGATGTAGTAATTAACCATCGGCGGAATTTCCGAACGGCGTTCTCGGAGCGGCGGAACGCGCAGACGAATGACGTTCAAACGATAATACAAATCTTCGCGGAAACTGCCGTTGGCGACTTTTTCTTCCAAAGGCATATTCGTTGCCGCAATCACGCGAACGTCAACTTTTATCGGGCGTTTTTCGCCAATCGGCTGCACCTCGCCTTCCTGCAAAAATCTGAGCAATTTCGGCTGAACGTCAATCGGCAAATCGCCGACTTCATCCAAAAATAAAGTGCCGCCGTCCGCCGCGCGAATCATTCCCGGCGAATCGGTCACAGCGCCGGTAAAAGCGCCTTTGCGAAACCCGAACAGATGACCTTCGGCTAATTCCTTCGGAACGGCGGTGCAGTTAAACGGCACGAAAATTTTATCCTTGCGATTTGAAATAGTGTGAATCGCCCGGGAAACGAGTTCCTTACCGGTGCCGGATTCGCCGGTGACCAGAACGGTAACGTCCGAAGAACGAATTTTATAAACGTCCTCGACGAGCGCGGTCATCGCCGGCGACGAATGAATAAAGCCGGACATAAGGCTTTGCGACGTGTAAGGATTCGTTTCCAAATCATTCGACTGCGATTTGTCTTTGTCGCGCAGAGCGATAACGTCCATTCCGAGTTCGACCACTCGAAGCAGCGGCTGCAGCGAGCTTTCGTCGCTTAAAACCGCGCCGGAAGCAGGCTGAATCAACAAAAAAGCCGGATGAGCGCTCGAAGCGCGAAGCGGCAAAACCGCTAAATTTTTTGTTTGCGCGAATGTTTTCGTATCGTTTTTATATTGCGCCTCTTGAAATTTGTTTATTAAATTCTCGCTCTCAGCGGTCGTGAATCCGTGCGAAATAAACGGGCGCATTATTTTTTGTTCGTCGGTTTCGGCGATGATGATTTTTTTCGCTTTGCTTTCCTGGTTGAGAACGGCGACCAGCTCGCGGAAAAGCAGTTCGCGCGAAGCGGTCGCTTCCGCCAAACGAACGGTTAAAAGCTGCGATGCCGCAGAGGTCGGACGACGCCTTTCGGGGCGCGCAACCATCTCGTTTTTTTTGTTTTTCAGATTTTCCGCCGCTTCGCTTGCCGCTTCCGCATAAAATTTCACGCCGAGCTTGCCGAAAATTTCGGCGGCGGAAAGCAAATTTTTAACGGCGCGTTCGCTCTGGCTTTCGGCGAGATTCGTTCCGATAAGGTAATGCGCGAGAGCCGTGTGATAAAGATCGTCAGCCGCTTCAAAAATCGTCAGACAGCGGCTGAAATGATGCACTGCCAATTCTTTGTCGCCGGCGCTCAAAGCTGCCAAGCCGCGAAGCCGCTGAACGCTGCCGAGAACGAAAAAATCCGACGACGGCGAAGATTCTTCGATCAACTGCAGCTGAAACTCGTATTCGGCAAAATCGCCTTCGATCAGACGACCTTCCGCCAGCACGAGACCGGCAGTATTTACGGTTTGTTTTTCGCCGATAGCTTTGCAGAATTCGATTGCTTCTTCGGCTTTCTCGATAGCTTCCGCTGTTTTGCCTTGTGCCAAAAGACACCGCGCCAGATTTCGCATCGCGTGAATCGCATACCATTCTTTTTTACGTTCCTTGGCGAATTGAACGCCCTGTTCGAGCAATCCGCGCGCTTCTTCGAGTTCGCCGCGAAGCATTTTAAGCTCGCCGAGCGAATCGAGTATTCCGGCGACGTGGACGTGATTGGCTTCGAGCGCCAATTCGAGCGCGCGTTTCATCATCTTTTCCGCGCGAGTCCAATCGCCGAGCAGCATTAAATTCATTCCCAGATTGTTATAAGCGATGACGGTATTGAGTTTGTGTTCGGTGCGGTCAAAAAATTCGATGGATTTTTCCAGACAATTTATGCCGTCCTGCGGGCGGTGAAGCAGGCAATAAGCGCCCGACATATCCGAATAAATTTTCCCGAGCAGAAACGGCGCCGAACGCTCGCCGATGATTTGCACGGCAAGCTGAAAATAATCGAGCGCTTTTTCGTTACTCCCTTCGTAATAATATGTTAGAGCAATCGCCTGGTAACTTTCCGCCATTCCCCGCCAGTTTCCTTCGGTGCGAAATGAATTCAGGGCTTTTTCCGAATAGTCGCGAGAAATCGGGCATTCGTTCAAGCGGCGGTAAACGCGCGCCAGAGCGATGTAAATATTGCCGAAAAGATGAGTTAAATCGTCTTCCTTCGCTTTTTTCAGCGTGCGTTTGAGCAAAGTTACGGCTTTCGGATAATCGGCTAAATTGTTGTAGCAAATTGCCAGTTGAGTGATAACTCTCAACCTAGTTTCAACGCCGAGATTGTTCAAAGTTTGTTCGTTTTCGTATATTTGAACGGCTTTGAGGGCTTCGTCATAACGCCCGAGCGTTTCGAGTGTAAACGACAAAAGGCGTTTCAGATTTGCTAAGTTGTCCGGCGCGTGCGCGTATTTTCTGATCGTTTCGACGAGAAGTTTTTCCGCTTCGGCGGAAAGTCCGTCGGTTAATTTTCGCCCGACGGTCGTAAAAATATAATCTAAATTTTCCTCGGAAATACGCTGCATTTTATTTGTATACACAGGTTTCTGGCTCCGCAGACAAACACAATTCGGACCTTAAAAAAGCCGGTTCAAAACACATTTACGCTGATCACACAATAACTCATCAATACGACTAATCGAAATTATTTTTCAGCAACAGCTTCGCAAATTTTCAGAAGGGGTTTCGACGAGCGAGAAAAAAAGAAACTTTTATTGAAATCTAGCAAAAAAATCATTTCCCGTCCATTATTATTTAACTGTCGAAGCAAAACGGAGCGGCGCTATAATTAAAAATATCAAATTTCCGTAATGTAAATTTATGACCGAAAAAAATAAAAAAGCCGAAGAAAAACGGCTGGCTGAGTCTGTAAGCCACGAAAAAGACTGGAAGCTCTGGGGCTGTTACGTTTCCGAGCGCGCCTGGGGAACGGTGCGCGAAGATTATTCGGCGAACGGCGCGGCGTGGGATTATTTTCCGTTTGAACACGCGCTTTATAAAGCGTATCGCTGGAACGAAGACGGAATCGCCGGAATCTGCGACCGCAAGCAAAACGTTTGTTTCGCCGTTTCGTTTTGGAATGAAAGGGACGCGATTCTAAAGGAAAGATTTTTCGGTCTCGGCGGAAACACGGGCAATCACGGCGAGGACGTGAAAGAATATTATTTTTATCTCGACAACACGCCGACGCATTCGTATATGAAGTTTTTATACAAATATCCGCAAAGCGCGTTTCCGTATCAAAAAATTTACGAAGAAAATTCAAAGCGCGACAAATCGCAGCCCGAATATGAGTTGATTGATACGGGCATTTTTGACGAAGACAAGTATTTTGACGTTTTCGTCGAATACGCCAAAGCCGATGTGGAAGATATTTGTATAAAAATTACGGCGGTCAACCGGAGCGATGAAGCCGCGCCTTTGCATCTTCTTCCAACAGTTTGGTTTCGCAATACATGGGCTTGGAACAAGCCGGAACCGGCGGTTCCAAGTTCAAAATTAAAGGTGCAAAGTTCAAAAAACGAATCAAAATTGAAAATTATAGAAATCGAGAACGCGAAAATCGGCGATTACCGATTGATTTGCGAAAACCCGGACGAGCTGCTTTTCTGCGAAAATGAAACTAATTACCGCGCGCTTTACAATGCCGAGAACAAATCGCAATTTACAAAAGACGGCATCAATGATTATGTCGCGGGCGGCAAAAAATCGGCGGTAAATCCGGCACAAACGGGAACGAAAGCGGCGGCGCATTACATTCTGAATATTCCGCCGCAGTCGCAAAAATCAATTTACCTGCGACTAATCGGAAAATCATCGGCTGGTATCGTCGGTTCTTCATCCGAGAACATTATTGACGACTGCGAAAAAGTTTTTCGTCAACGAATTGCCGAAGCCGACGAATTTTACGCTTTGATTACGCCGAAAAATTTGAACACGGACGAGAAAAACGTAATGCGTCAGGCGCTTGCCGGAATGCTCTGGTCGAAACAGTTCTACAATTACGTCGTCAAAGAATGGCTCGAAGGCGACGAGAATTTTCCGCCGCCGCCGAAAGAAAGATTGACGGGAAGAAATCACGATTGGACGCATCTTTACAACGACGACGTGCTTGCGATGCCCGATAAATGGGAATATCCGTGGTACGCCGCCTGGGATACGGCGTTTCACTGCATTCCGCTCGCGCTCGTGGATTCCAGTTTCGCCAAACGTCAATTAATACTGCTTTTGCGCGAATGGTATATGCACCCGAACGGGCAGATTCCGGCGTATGAATGGGCGTTCGGCGACGTTAATCCGCCGGTTCACGCGTGGGCGGCGATGCGCGTTTATAAAATCGAAGCGAAGCGAACGGGCATCGCCGACCGAGCGTTTCTCGAAAAGGTGTTTCATAAATTGCTCTTGAATTTTACGTGGTGGGTCAATCGCAAAGATTACGAAGGAAATAACGTTTTTGAAGGCGGATTTTTGGGTTTGGATAATATCGGCGTTTTCGACAGAACTTCGGATTTGCCTTCGGGCGGGCGGCTCGAACAATCCGACGGAACGTCCTGGATGGCGATGTTTTGTTTGAATATGCTGGCGATTGCGCTGGAATTGGCGAAAGAAGATAAAGTTTACGAGGACGTTGCGAGCAAGTTTTTCGAACATTTCGTTTATATTTCCGACGCGATGAACAATGTCGGGCACGAAAACACGAAACTCTGGAGCGAGCGCGACGGATTTTATTACGACGTTCTGCATTTGGGCGAAAAGCAAATTCCTTTGAAAATACGCTCGATGGTCGGATTGATTCCGCTTTTCGCCGTCGAAACGCTCGAAGAAGATTGGCTCGACGCGCTGCCCGATTTCAAAAAACGAACTGAATGGTTTTTGGAAAACCGACCGGATTTGACCGACGAAATCGCCTGTATGCAGAAACAGGGCAGAGAAAAACGGCATATTCTCGCTCTCGTCAACAAAAATCGTCTTGAGAGAATTCTGCGTTATATGCTTTCGGAAACCGAATTTTTGTCCGACTACGGCATTCGTTCGGTTTCTCGTTTCCACAAAACGAATCCGTATGTTTTTGAAACTGACGGCAATCGTCACGAAGTTGCGTACGAGCCGGGCGAATCGAGGACGGGAATGTTTGGCGGAAACTCGAATTGGCGCGGTCCCGTCTGGTTTCCGATGAATTATCTTTTGATCGAAAGTCTGCAAAAATTTGATTACTATTACGGCGAAGACTTTAAAATCGAATTTCCGACCGGTTCGGGCGAGCTTATGACGCTGTGGCAAATCTCGCAGGAACTGGAAAAACGCCTGTGCCGAATTTTCACCAAAGACGAAACGGGAAACCGCGCGGTTTACGGAGACATCGAAAAGTTTCAGTCGGACGAAAATTGGCGCGATTACATTTTGTTTTACGAGTATTTTCACGGCGACAACGGCTGCGGGTTGGGCGCGAATCATCAGACGGGCTGGACGGGTTTGATGGGCAAGATTTTACAGCAGCTCGGCGAATACTCTTTGGAACAACGCGGTCGGCACATAGAAACGATTGATATAAAAACAACCGACGAGCAAAGCGAAGCAATTGAAGTTTGATTTGGTAAAATGAAAAAAGCGAAAAGGTTCGGGGAAGAAAAGATGAAAATTACAGTCTTATTTTGGGTATTACTTTTTTTTCTTGCCGCAAACGTTTGGGGGCAAAACAGATGTCTCGCGGACGATGAGGCTAAAAAACTCGTCGAATCAATCCGATCCTCGTCCGTAGTTACCAAGGAAAACAAAAAACTTCGCAAAGAACTGCTCGAGATGCGCGAAGAAAGCGCGAAGCTGAACACGAAAATATCGCAAAATTTAGATAAAAATCGCAATTTAATACCCGAAGCCAATCAAACGGACGCAAAGAATCTTTTGCGGGTGTGCCAGATCATAAAGGAAAACGGCTGGTTGACCAAAGAAGCTATCGCACCCGACGGTTTTGACGCGCTCGCCTTTTTAATCGGGAATAATAAGGCTTTTCAATTGCAGCGCGAATTATTTCCGGTTTTAGTCGAAGCGGCGAAAAAAAGTTATGTCGGAAATCCTTTAATTGCTTCGTTGATTGATAATATTCGGGTCGGTTCCGGCTTGCCGCAAATTTTCGGAACTCAAGCGGTTGTCAGGAACGATGTGATTTATCTTCACTCGCTTCTGAACGAGGAAAGAGTTGACGAGTGGCGAAAGACTTATGATTTGCCGCCGCTGGCGAACCAGATCAGAGGGTTGGAAAGGCGTTATTTACTGCCGGTTCTTAAAATGCAGCGCGTATCCAAATCGCCGAATCTGAAACAGAAAAAGAACGACACAAACAGCGACACGGCGATTTTGGGAATTTCGGACGAAGAAAACGAAGTTCTTAAAATTGACACTAAACTGGTCAATTTGAATGTCCGCGTTATGACTAAGGACTTGAAAGTTCCAACGGATGTGAAATTGTCAAAAGAAGATTTCACGGTTTTGGAAGACGGCGTCGAGCAGGAAATCGTTTTCTTTTCAACCACCGAACAGCCTTTCGATTTGGTGCTGCTGCTCGATTTTTCAGGCTCAACCGTTGAAAAAAGAAGTTTGATAAAAAAAGCTGCCCAGCGTTTTGTCGAATACGCCCGCCCTACGGACCGAATTTCAGTCGTTGTTTTCGCCGACGAAATCAAAATTATTTCCGAATTTACGACCGATAAGAACGCGCTCGCCGAAAAAATCAAAAACATAGAGATGAACGGCGGTTCGCCGATCTGGGATTCTCTGAAATTTACTTATGAAAATCTCATCAAAAAAGAAAGTGTCGGGCGCAGAAGCGCGGTTGTTTTTATGACGGACGGAGAAGATTATTCAAGAAAAACGACTTTTGCCGATACGATGGAAATGGTCAGGAATTACGATACTACGATTTTTCCGGTTTATCTCGATACCGGGCGTCCTTCCGGCAATTGGGAGCAAAGAAATTACCGAAAATCTCAACAATCTTTGCTGATGCTGGCTGAAGAAACCGGCGGGCAATTTTATAAAGCCGATGATGCGAAGGATTTAAGGGGAGTTTACGAACAGGTAATAAACGATTTGGGAAAAGTTTACAGCATCGGTTATGAACCGAAATCGGAAATTCGTGACGGAGGCTGGCGAAATTTGACTGTCACGCTTAAAACAAAGCCCGGACTTATAGCAAAAACTCGTCTCGGTTATTACGCTAATTGATAGTTAAATAAAGTTATGAAAGCTGTTGCTGTTATACCGAAAAAGGAAAAATCCGTTCATCTCGTCGAGATGGAAAAACCGAAGCTCGATGAAATAAAAGACGGACGTGGCGTTTTGGTCGAAGTTCTCCGCGTCGGCGCGTGCGGAACGGACAGAGAAATCAATAACGGCGAATACGGCATTGCGCCGAAAGGCTATGATTATCTTGTTCTCGGGCACGAAAATTTCGGGCGCGTTGTCGAAACCGGCGAAAATGTCAAAGAATTGCGCAAAGGCGATTTCGTCGTGGCGACCGTGCGCCGTCCACGCGGTTCGAGCATTTACGACAAAATCGGCGAGCAGGATTTTACGACCGACGATAAATATTACGAACGCGGCATTTCGCGTCTGCACGGCTATATGGCTGAATTTTACGCGGAAAGCGCCGATTTTTTGATTAAAATTCCGCCCGCAATAATCGAAATCGCCGTGCTTTTGGAGCCGCTTTCGATTATCGAAAAGGGTTTGAAGCAATCGAGCGATATTCAGGAAAGACTGAAAATTTGGCGTCCGAAAACGGCGGCGGTTCTGGGAACGGGCAATGTCGGACTTTTAACCGTAATGGCGCTCAGGCTTCGCGGCTACGAAGTTCACGGATTCGGCAAACAAGCCGGAAAAGATTACTTGAACGCCGAACTATGCGAAAGTATAGGTGCGACATACGATTCGACTGACGAAATATCAATTTTCGAGAGCACAAAAAAGTACGGCGAATACGACCTCGTTTTTGAATGCACCGGTTACTCTCCGATTATCTTTGACGCGATGCAGTCGCTCAACGAAAACGGCATTTTGATTTTGGCATCCGTCACCGGCGGCGACCGCAAAACCGATCAGGTTCCGTCGGACGCGATAAATCAAAAATTTGTTCTTGGCAACCGCGCGATGTTCGGAACGGTCAATGCCAACCGCGAGCATTTTGAAATGGGCGTCAAAGATTTGGCTTTGTGTGAGGCAATGTACTCAGGTTGGCTTTCGCGAATGCTGACCCACAAGGTTTCAGGCTTGGAAAACTACGAAAAGATTTTCGACATCTTAGAAAATTCAAGCAAATACAACGCGATAAAAGCGTATTTTGAAGTAAATAAGATATAGTAGGGAAGTAGATAGTAGATAGTAGAAAAGTAACAGCTACTATCTACTATCTACTCCCTATAATCTATTGATATATGCCGGATTTTCCCGAATTTGAACACGACAGTGAAGTATTAACCGAAAGCGACACTAAACTTGAAAAACCGAAACTTTTCAAAGTTCTTTTGCATAACGACGATTTTACTACAATGGAGTTCGTGGTTTTTATATTAAAACACGTTTTTATGCGTTCTGACGTTGAAGCGTTTACGATTATGCTTAAAGTGCACAACGAAGGTGTCGGTGTCGCAGGTATTTACCCGTATGAAATCGCGAGTATGAAAGCGGAAAAAGCGATGAACTTGTCGAGGGCAAATGAATATCCGCTTCTGTGCACGGTCGAGGAAGAGTAAATCGAAATTTTTAGCAAGAACAAAACAGATTGTTTCGCATCTAAGTTTCAATAGAATAGAAATTTATGTTGACCAGAGAATTAGAAGAAACATTAAGTTATGCGGTTGAAGAAGCCGTTAAGCACAAACACGAATACGTTACTTTAGAGCATCTGCTTTACGCTCTTTTGGAAGATACAGCGGCGCGCGATATTTTATACAACTGCGGCGCTAAGATCGAGGAAATCGGCAAATCGCTCGAAGAATATTTCGTCACGAATTTAGAGAAAATGCCGGAAAGGGCGTACACTACGCCGGAACTTACCTCGACATTTCAAGCGACGATTCAATACGCGATTTTACAGGCTGAAGGCAGCGGACAACGAGCCGTTGACGGCGGAAACATTCTCGCCGCGCTCTATCAAGCCGAGCAAAGCTACGCTGTTTATTTATTGCAGCAGCAAGGCGTTTCGCGTCTCGATATTTTGAATTACATCGCGCATGGAATTTCAAAGATTGATAGCTCGGCTGAATTTGAAGGCGTTGCCGACGGTATGGAAGACGAGGAATTTGCCGAAGAACGCGCCGCTGGCGGTAAAAAGAAAAAACCGCTCGAATCGTTCACCGTCGAATTGGTTGCAAAAGCCGCAAAAGGCGAGATTGATCCGATAATCGGGCGAATGGAAGAAATCGAACGCACCGTTCAGATTCTCTGCCGACGCAAGAAAAACAATCCGCTTTATGTGGGTGAGCCGGGCGTCGGAAAAACGGCTTTGGCGGAAGGCTTAGCGCTGAAAATTGCTGAAGGCGAAGTGCCTGAAGTTCTGAAAGGTGCGAAAGTATTTGCTCTCGATATGGGCGCGGTTCTCGCAGGAACGCGTTATCGCGGCGACTTTGAACAGCGTTTCAAGGCGATCATAAACGACCTCAAAAAACACGAAAACGCAATTCTGTTTATTGACGAAATTCACACGATTGTCGGTGCGGGCGCGGTTTCGGGCGGTTCAATGGACGCTTCAAACATCTTGAAACCGGCGCTCGCTGCGGGCGAGTTGCGCTGCATCGGTTCGACGACTTATGCGGAATACAAAGCGGCTTTTGAACGAGACCGAGCGCTGGCTAGACGCTTTCAAAAAATTGAAATCGGCGAGCCGACGATTGGTGAAACTTACGAGATCTTGAAAGGGTTGAAGAAGTTTTACGAAAAACATCATGGCGTAAAATATTCGGACGAATCGTTAAAAGTCGCGTCGGAACTTGCCGGAAAGTACATTAACGACCGTCATTTGCCCGACAAAGCGATTGACGTAATTGACGAAGTCGGCGCGGCGACGAAACTACTGCCGGAAAACAAACGCCCGAAACAAATCTCGGTTCAAATGGTCGAAAGCGCTATTGCGAGAATGGCGAAAATTCCGCCGAAAACTGTCGTTGCAGACGAAAAAGATAGATTGAAAACTTTGCGCGACGATTTGAAACAGGTGATTTTCGGGCAGGACGAAGCAGTTGATAAAATTGTGGACGCGATTCAGATTTCGCGTGCCGGTCTCGGTCACGAAACGAAACCGGTCGGCTCGTTTCTATTTTCAGGTCCGACGGGCGTTGGCAAAACCGAGCTTTCAAAACAATTAGCCGAACAGCTCGGCGTGGAATTTATGCGCTACGATATGAGCGAATACGCCGAGCCGCACACGGTTTCGCGTCTTATCGGGGCGCCGCCGGGATATGTCGGTTACGATCAAGGCGGGCTTTTAACCGAAGCGATTATGCGCACGCCGCATGCCGTTTTGGTTTTGGACGAAATCGAAAAAGCGCATCCGAATCTTTTCAATCTTCTTTTGCAGGTGATGGATTCGGCGACTTTGACCGACAACAACGGTAAAAAGGCGGATTTTCGAAACGTGATTTTGATTATGACTACCAACGCCGGAGCGAGGGAATTATCTTCGGGCGGAATGGGTTTTCGCAATCAAAGCGAAACGAAAGGTAACGCGAAAGGCGCGATTGAACGCACGTTCACGCCTGAATTTCGTAATCGCCTCGATGCGTGGGTTCCGTTTAAGGCGCTCGATATTTCGATTATCAAAAACATCGTTGAGAAATTTATCAATGAACTCAACGGTCAATTAGCCGAAAAACGCGTGCTCGTTCAACTCGACGATTCGGCTCTGACGTGGCTTGCGAAAAACGGCTTTGACGGAAAATACGGCGCGCGTCCGATGGCGCGTCTGATTCACGATAAAATCAAACAGCCGCTAGCTAGCGAGATTTTATTCGGTGAGCTGACCGAAGGCGGAAGCGTTTCAGTTACTGAAAAAGACGATGAATTGGTTTTGAATTTTTAGAATTTCAGAATGAAGACAGACGTAATCATCGTTGGTGCTGGACCGACAGGGCTTGCTTTGGCGTGTCAGTTAATCAGATACGATGTAGATTTTGTGATTCTTGATAAAAAGGAAACAACTACGCCGTATTCAAAGGCAATTGGCGTGCAGGCACGCACGCTTGAGATTTACGACCAAATCGGTTTAGCAGACGATTTGATAGCAAAAGGCGCGATTGCCGAAAAGGCTCGGTTGGTCGTCGAGGGCGAGGTTCGCGGCGAGATTGAATTCGGCGAATTAGGTGTCGGCTTAAGTTCGTACCCGTTTGTATTGCTTGTTGAACAGGGCGAGCATGAAAAAATTCTGTATAACTTTATCAGAGCAAACGAAAGGGATGTTTTATGGAAAACCGAAATTGAAAGTTTTACGCAAGATGAGTCAAAAGTAAAAGCGAGCATAAAACACGCGAGCGGCGAAACCGAAACCATCGAAGCGAAATTTATCGTTGCTTGCGACGGAGCGAAAAGCCCGATTCGTCATTCTCTCGGATTAAAGTTTGAAGGAAGCACGTTCGAGCGAATATTTTATGTCGCCGATGTCGAAATTGATTGGAAATTCAGCCACGATGCGCTGATGGTTTTTTTGATGAGAGAAAACCTTCTCGCGTTTTTTCCGATGGTCGGAAGCAATAAGCATTTTCGCATTGTCGGAACTTTTCCCGAAGAATTTGCCAAAGATGAAGGCAAGATTCTGTACGATGAAATCGAAGAACGCATCAAGCAAGACGTTGAAGTCGAATTTGATATAACAAACGTCAACTGGTTTTCGACTTATAAAGTTCACACGCGACACGTTGAAAAGTTTTCCGTCGGCAGATGTTTTCTCGCCGGTGATGCCGCGCACATACATACGCCAGCCGGAGCACAGGGAATGAACACGGGCATTCAGGACGGCTACAATTTAGCTTGGAAAATCGCGATGGTTCTGCGCGGTGCGGCAACCGATAAATTGCTGGAAACTTATAATCAGGAACGACTCGAAAATGCGGAAAATCTGCTGAAAACAACTGACCGGCTTTTTAATCTCGTTGCCAGTCCTGAACCGATTCTTTCTTATCTGCGGACGACGGTTTTTCCGTTTATCGCCGGAGTCGCTTTCAGCTTAGACGCAGTTAAAAAATTTGTTTTTCCGCGCATTTCGCAAATTGGAATTAACTATCGGCACAGTGCTTTAAGCGAAAACGGCGCGGGAAATTTCAAAATCAAAGCGGGCGACCGGATGCCGTATTTCTTCATTAACGGAAAAAGCATTTATGACAATTTGCGCGAGCCAAAATTTCATCTTCTCGTTTTTTCAAACGACGGAAACAGGTACCAAAATTTAGAAAACGAGCTCCGAAACGATTCGATTGATTTTGCTGAAGCGCCGCTCTCGGTTGAAGTTCAAGAAATCTTCGGGACGGAAGAACCTTTTTTTGTTTTGCTTAGACCCGATAACTACATCGGCTTGATCTCGGCGGAAATATCAACGGAAATAGTGAGAAATTATTTGAGTAAATTTTAGAACAATCAAATAATTAGCCGAACGAATTCGGAAACGGGAAATCGAACAAATGTTCGCCGTCTGTGATGTAAGGATTATTCTTCTTCCTCTAAAACAAGCGTCGTTATTTTGCCGGTTTCATCGAGTTCAAGTCTCCATAAAAAAATACGCGAATCGGTTTCCGCTTTATAGCGATAAATCCGATTTTTACCCGAAGTTTCAGCGCCCACCGATACGAAATTTTTTGCCGCTCCATAAGAAACGATTCGTTTCGCGTTCGATTTAGCGCGCTCGGTTGTTAAAGCTGCAAATGTTTTTTCGGCGAACAAATCAGGATTGGTTTTGTTTTCGAGGTACGACAGTAAAGCGCTGCGGAATAAATCGGTAATTTTCGAATCTGCGCCGGGTTGTTCTTTCATCGCGCGTATGGAAATATCAGGCAGATAAAACTTTGCAATGCCTCGCGCGATTGCACCGCCGAGTCCGATATCTCCAAGATTCGTTAAAACGATAACAGTCAAATCGTCGTTGACGAAACGCGAAATATTCGCGGCGAAACCGGCGGTTTGCCCGCCGTGAGAGATGAGGCGATGACCGCGAAAATCGGCGACGTTGAATCCGAAACCGTATGGATTCGGTTGCCCGTTATTTAAAACAAACGGCGTCCACATTTTTTCGAGACTCGCTTTTTTCAGCAACGTTTCATTTCTCAAAGCCGCGTCCCATTTTGCCAAATCTACAACGGTCGAAACGATTGCTCCTGCCGAAAAAACGTCGGTTAAATCGTAATCGCGCCCGACGAGCCGATTATTTTCCCATTCGTAGCCGGTCGCGCGATTGCGGATAACATACTGCGGGTCGCGGTCGCCCGTATTGTTCATTCCGAGGGGTTTGAAAATGCGCGTTTGAACAAAATCCCAGTATGATTTCCTGGTTACGGATTCGATTATGAAACCCAAAAGATTGTAGCCGCTGTTGCTGTAGTTGTAGCGTTCGCCAGGCTCGAATTCAAGCGTGTGCGCACCGATAGCTTTGATGAATTCATCGCGCTTTAATCTTTTCGTTAATTCGTAACCGGAAAGCCCCGTGTAGCTTTTTATGCCGGAAGTATGGGTTAAAAGATGTCTGACCGTCACGTTTTTCCACGATTCGGGCGTGTTTGGCAGATATTTTGAAATTTTTTCGTCGAGGTTTATTTTTCCCTCTTCAACCAAAAGCATTATTGCCGCCGCCGTTATCTGTTTGGTTATTGATCCGATTTCAAAAACCGATTCCTTTGTCGCCGGCACGTTAAATTCGACGCTCGCTAAACCGTAACCCTCGGCTTTGACGATTTTGCCGTTGCGGATAACGGCAACGGCAGTGCCGGGAATGTGCCGTTCGCGCATTTGCTCTTTCACGTAATTGTCAACGTCGTCTGCATACACTGAAAAAGCGGCGGGAAAACACGAAAGAAACAATAAAACGACTGACAAATAAACGGCTGCGGGTTTCATAAAAATATGTAAATCAGCATAAAAATTAAGATAAATCGGAAACGCTAACGGCTTTAATTTGTTTTTTAAAAATTAACTCACAAATGTTATTCCGCTTTCCAATCGGTCAGGCTGGCGACGACTGTAGCTAATTCCGCCGGTTCGACCGGCTTCGGAATATGCATCTGAAAGCCGGACGAGAGCGCGCGAAGGCGGTCTTCAACCCGCGCGTATGCCGTAAGAGCGACTGCCGGGATGCGCTTTTGATAATTGGCGTTTTCTTTTTCGCGAACCTGCCGAATCAAATCATAGCCGTCCACATCGGGCATTCCAATATCGCTGACCAAAATATGCGGTTTGAATTCGTCAAAAGCGGCAAGAGCTTCCGCTGCCGAAGAAACGGCGAGCGTTTCTGCGTCGCATTGACTCAAAACAGCGATGAGCAGGTCGCGCGAATCCTTTTCGTCATCAACGCACAAAATGCGCAGTCCTTTAAGCTGCGGCGGGCAATCAAACCCCATCGTGTGTCCGTTCGTTTTCGGGTGAACGCGCTCTTTTTGATTTTGACCGAACGATTGACTGTGAACGACCGCAATCGGCATAGTGACTGTAAAAGTCGCGCCCTGATCTTCTCCCGGACTTTCAACCGAGACTTGACCGCCGTGCATTTCGACGAGTTGACGGACGATTGACAAGCCCAATCCCAAACCGCCGTGGCGCCGCGACGTGGTCGAATCGCTCTGGCGGAAACGCTCGAAAACATACGGCAGAAAATCCGGAGAAATTCCTTGCCCCGTGTCGCTGACCGAAATTTCGACGTGAGAATTTACTCGTTCGAGCCGCAATTGCACGCGTCCGCCTTTCGGCGTAAATTTAATGGCGTTGGAAACTATATTCCACACGACTTGCTGCAAACGGTTCGGGTCGCCGGAAACCGGTCCGGCTTGCGGATCGAGCAGCATTTGCAACCGAATTCCTTTCGCTTCAGCCGCCGGACGGATTGATTCGACTGCCGATTCGATTATCTTGCTCGGATCAACGAGTTGAATATCCAAACGGAGTTTACCGGTGATAATGCGGGAAACGTCGAGAATATCTTCAATAATCTGCGCCTGCGCGCGGGCGTTTCGATTAATCGTTTCAATCGCCATATGCGCGTCTTTTTCGTTGAGCGATTTTGACAAAAGCATACTCGACCAACCGGTAATCGCGTTCAGAGGCGTTCGCAATTCGTGCGAGATAGTAGCCAAAAATTCATCTTTTAAGCGATTCGCTTCTTTCGCTTCGTTGAATAATCTCTCGTTTTCGCGCGCCGCTTCTTCGGCTCTAAATCGTTCCTGCTTGATTGACTCGAAAAGCGTCGCGTTATCCATCGCAATCGCCGCTTGCGCGGCTAAGCCTTCGACGATTCGCTCGTCGCGTTCAGAGAAAACGTTTTCCTTTTCGTGCCCGAAAAACAATCCGCCCAAAACTTCGCCCGAACGCGAAATAACGGAAACCGCCAGGTAACTCGTAACCGGCAGGTGACCTTTCGGCATACCGTTATACGGCGGATTTACGCCGAAACGCGGATCGTTTTTTACATTGCCCAGACGGATAGTTCCTTCGCCGCGAAAAGTCGGACCGAACATTGCCGTCGCGCGCGGCATTGGAAAATTGGAAAACGCTTCACGCGGAACGCCGGAAAGCGTGTAAAGCATATAACTTGCGCCTTTCTCGTCCAATACGTTGTAAAAAAACGCGCCGAACTGCGCTCCGGTTATTTCGGTCGCCGCGTCGGTAACGGCTTGCACGATTTTGTGCAAATCTAGTTCCGCCGATATAATTTGCCCGATTCGCAGAAGCGTTTCGCTTTCTTCGCGCGCGGCGCGCTCCCCCTGAAGCAGATTTTTTATTTCTTCAGTCGCCGATTTTAATTCGCTTTCATACTCCTTTTCGCGATCAATGCTGCGAACTTCGATAATTGTTCCGATTGTTTTTCCGTTTTCCTTGATCGGGCTGGCAGTAAAGGCGACCGAGTAAAAAGAGCCGTCTTTGTGAACAAAAGTTTCGGTGCCCTGCTCCTGGTTGCTTTGCGGAAAAACGCGATCAATCGGACATTCTTCGAGCGGATAAGGACGACCGTCCGGGCGAGTATGGTGAACGTAGTAATGAAGCGGTTTTCCCTGTAATTCTTCAAACGCGAAACCCGTGAGCCTTTCCGCCGCCGGATTCATAAAAACGCAGTGCTGATTCTCGTCCATAATAAACAGCGCGACGCTCGCGTTGTTGGTGATGGCTTCGAGGTGTTTGCGGTAATGCTCTTCCCTGCTTTTGTTTGAACCGCTCCCGTTATAGTTTAGTGTCATAATCTTGACTATATCTTTTTACCCTTGAATTTTTCTGCCGAACAAAAAAACGGATTGTTTGAACTTGCATTTTTTACAAACAATCAACTTGATTTTTACAGTAAAGCGCTTCGCGCCCGGTTTTCAAGCTGTTCCGAAAACAGATACATAATTTAACAAACGAAAAATTATAACGTATGAAAATCAAATTTCCATACGTTATATTGCTTGTCGAAATTGTTTTAGAGAGCGCTCTTGATTTTTAAGAACACTCAATGAGAATAATCTACCGAACTTTGGCTCAGACCGTTAAAAGACGGCAACCGTCTTTTAACGTCTAAATTTTCGCAGACCGAAATTTTCGGTGTGAATTTTTTTACTTCGATTTAGTTTCTTTCGATGCTTTGCCGCCGCTTTTGCTTTTTGAAGAACTTGTTTTCGCGTTCGACGCCGAAGCGGATTTTTTATCTTTCGACGCCGAAGCGGATTTAGCCGCGGTCGCTTTCGACGAGCTTTTTGCTTTCGATTCGGCTGAAGATTTAGCCGATGCGGATTTAGCTTGTGACCCGCTCGCTTTTGAAGCGCTCGATTTCGAACTTGCGGACTTTGGACTCGACGATTTTGCGCTCGAAGATTTCGAACTCGCTGATTTAGATTTCGTCGCTGACTTTGATTCCGTCGCTTCGGCGGCGCTTTCGACCATATCGCTGACCGCGCCGATTGCCGCGCTGACGCCGCCGATTGCGGCTCCGGTCGCCGCTTCGACCAGAACTTCGCCGACAACGTCTTTGGCTTTATCTAAAATACCCGGCGACGAGCTTTTCTTGCTCGTTTTCTTTGCGCTGCTTTTCGCGCTTTTACTTTTCGCGCCGGCAGAAGATTCGGCTTCTTTCGGTTTTATCGTTTTGCTTGCGGATTTGTCGCTCGATGATTTCGCGCTGTCTTTTTTTGTCGGCATTTCTTTTTCCTCTCTTTTTTTTATTGTAAAAGCCTAATTACGCATCAATTTAGCACACAAATTTTGAAAAAGATATATTTTTTTCGCCGCTCGAATTCGTTTTTTGTCCTCGTTTTTACAAGATGAACGAGCAAATTTCAGAACAGGTAAAACAGTGCAACCGAAAACTGATTTGATCGAAAAAGAAAAAAAATGATAATTCAAATTTTTAATTTTTAAAGATTGTGGTAAACTCTTCAAACTTATGAAAATCCTTGTCCGCTAAAATTCCGCTTTTTTCTGTTCGTTGTATTCGCGCTTTTTCAAAAAACGGCGCGCAGCGAACCTCGCTCATTTTCTTTTTCATAAAATAATAATCTTTTTCGTATGTTAGATAATTTGGAAAACGTTTCCGCGCGCGCGGAAAACAATTCTTTCTGGGGCATTTTGCGCGAAGCCTTTGCCGGTTCGCAGAGAGATTTCACGCAGGGTTCGGTCGGTTTGGCGATTTTTCTTCTGGCGGTTCCGATGATTTTGGAAATGATTATGGAGAGCCTTTTCGCCATCGTTGACATTTTCTTTGTCGCGCATCTCGGCGCGTCGGCGGTCGCGGTCGTCGGAATCACCGAAGCGATGATGGCGATTGTTTACGCGGTCGCGTTCGGTCTGGCAATCGGCGCGACGGCGACTGTGGCGCGGCGCATCGGCGAAAAAGACGAAGAAGGCGCGGCGAAAAGCGCGGCGCACGTCCTTTATCTCGGTTTCGCCGTTTCGATTGCAATAAGCATCATCGGAGTAATCTTCGCGCCGACTTTTCTTTCGCTTCTCGGCGGAGAACCGGAGGTCGTAGAGCAGGGAACGACGTTTACGCGCATAATGCTCGGCGGAAACGCGGTCGTCGTGTTCATCTTTTTGCTGAACGCGATTTTCCGGGGCGCGGGCGATGCGGCGATTGCAATGCGCGTTCTTTGGCTGTCGAACGCACTGAACATCGTTCTCGCGCCGTGTTTTATTTACGGAACAGACATTTTCGGATTTTTCGGCATCAATCCGCCGCAGTGGTTAATTGATAACTGGATTTTTCCGAAACTCGGCGTCACGGGCGCGGCGGTCGGCACGACAATCGGGCGCGGAGTCGGCGTTTTATACGCCGCCTGGAGTTTATTTAAGGTTTCCGAACGAATAAAGATTCGCCGGGAAAACTGGACTTTTGATTTCGAGCTGCTCTGGCGGCTCGCCAAACTTTCTTCGACCGCCGTTTTGCAGTTCACGGTCGCAACGGCGAGCTGGAGCGTGCTCATTCGCGTCGTCGCCGGATTCGGAAGCGAAGCGATTGCCGGATACATTATCGGTCTGCGCGTTATTATGTTCGCGCTTTTGCCCGCGCTCGGATTGAGCAATGCGGCAGCGACTCTTGTCGGGCAAAGCCTCGGCGCGGGCAAACCCGAACGCGGCGAACAAGCCGTCTGGAAAGCGGCGTTTTTTAACGCGGCTTTTTACGGCGCAATCGGTCTGATTTTCTTTCTGCTGCCGCATCAAATCATCGGAATTTTTACCGACGAGCCAAATGTTCTCGCTTACGGAACGGACTGTTTGCGCATCATCGCTTACGGCTTTTTGTTTTACGGCTTCGGAATGGTTTTAGAATCGTCATTCAACGGCGCGGGCGACACATGGACGCCGACTTATATAAATTTGTTCATTTTCTGGCTGTTTGAAATTCCGCTGGCATACGTTCTGGCGTATTATTTCGGACTCGGCACAAACGGCGTTTTCTGGGCGATTACGATTGCTTTTTCCGTTCTGGCAATCGTCTCCGCCCTTCTTTTCAAACGCGGAAAATGGAAAACGAAGGTCGTTTAATTTTTCTTTAATCTTGCTTCGGTTGGATGGCTGAAGCTAAAGTTTTAGCCATCCAACCGATAAAAAGCCATTGAAGCGTGATAAAAACTGCGAGAAAAACGATTTGAATTTTCGCGTCCGTGAAAAAGCAGAAATCAGAAAAAATCGTTTGCGTTAATTTGCTTTGAATTAAAGACGCGAGCGCCGCCGGTAAATTAATATTAAACATTATTTCAGCGTAATTCGATTTTATCCAGAAAAATATGCTGTTCTTAAAATAAAAACACTCGTCGCTGCCGTGCGAAAATGCGTAATGCACGAATTTTCTCGATACGAGATAACAAACGTTGAGCGCCGCCAAAACGATACCGAAACGGTTCGTCATTAAATCTACAACAAATTTTCTCATTTATTTTACCTCTCAGATTTGATAATTTCGTTACACAAAGGTTTATAGAATTTGTTCCGAAAATGTCATCAATAAATTTTCCGAATCCGCGCACGCACGAATTTTCCGAATGGGTTTTGATCGGCGATTACTATTACAACGCGCGCGACATCATCAGTTTTGGCGGGCGAATGACGCTCGAAAATTTGCGCAACGCTTATCGTCGCGGAATTTTTCCGTGGCACATTGACGGTTTTCCTCTGCCTTGGTTTTGCCCGGAAAAACGCGCGATTTTAGAATTTTCCGAGCTTCACGTTCCGAAAAGCCTGCAAAAGGAGTGGCGAAAAACCAAATACGAATTCACGATAGACGCCGATTTTCGCCGCGTAATTGAAAGCTGCGCCCGAGTAAAACGAAACGACGGCGGTGGAACCTGGATAACCGGAGAATTTATTAACACTTACGTTGATTTTCACGAATCCGGCGAAGCGCACAGCGTCGAGGTTTGGGACGAATCGGGCGAGATCGTCGGAGGGCTTTACGGAGTTGACGCGGGCGGCGTTTTCTGCGGCGAAAGCATGTTTCATCTCAAACCGAACACGTCGAAATTAGCGCTGCTTTTTTTAATCGAACAGCTGAAAAATCGCGGCGCGACGTGGATTGATATTCAAGTTATGACGCCGCATTTTGAAGTTCTGGGCGCAAAGGAAATTCGGCGGCGCGAGTTTTTGGATAAATTAGAAGAAACTCAGAAAAGAAACTTGAATTTGTTTTAAGATTTAATTTTACAATCAATTTTTTAATTTATGGACAATCGGGAACGCAAAAACATCCGCGCCGGAACGCGCGTCGCCATAGTTTTGAAACAAGACCAGCGAACTGGAAAACAAACCGTCGGCGTCGTTAAGGACTTGCTGACAAACTCGAACTTTCATCCGCACGGCATCAAAGTACGCCTCACGGACGGTCAGGTCGGGCGCGTGCAAGAAATTTTGACCGGTGTAAATATTGAAGAATAATTATTGGTTTTAGCCGTTTTGTTGAATCAAAATAATGTCGAATAATTTTTTAATTTACGGCGCTAACGGTTACACCGGCGAACTTATCGCGCGCGAAGCGACGCGGCGCGGTTTGAAGCCGATTTTGGCGGGCAGAAGTTTAACGAAAGTCGAGCCTCTGGCAAAGGAATTAAATTTAACGGCGCGTTCTTTTTCGCTCGAAGATAAAAAATCGCTCGAATACACGCTCAAGGAAGTTGATTTCGTTTTGCATTGCGCGGGTCCGTTTTCTTTAACGGCAAAGCCGATGGTCGAGGCGTGCCTGCGGTTGAAGAAACATTATCTCGATATTACGGGCGAAATCGCGGTTTTCGAGGCGATGGTGCGGCTCGACGAAAAAGCGAAAGCGGCGGAAATTATGATTATGCCGGGCGTCGGTTTCGATGTCGTTCCGTCGGATTGTCTGGCTTTGCATCTGAAAAATCGTCTGCCGGACGCGACGCGTCTGACGCTTGCATTTTACGGGCTCGGCAAAATCTCGCACGGCACGCAGGCGACAATGACGTTGAATGCCGGAGCGGGCGGGGCGGTTCGTCGAAACGGCGAAATCATAAAAGTTCCAGCCGCGTATAAAACCCGGAAAATTGATTTCGGCGAAATTGAAAAAACCGCCGTAACAATTCCGTGGGGCGACATTGCGACAGCATTTTATTCGACCGGAATTCCGAACATCGAAGTTTACACCGTCGTTCCCGAAGAAAATTTGAGATTGCTGAAGCTCAGTCGTTACGTCGGCTGGCTTTTAGCCGCAAAACCGATTCAAAATTTTTTGCAAAATCGTATTCCGAAAGGCGGTCCGAATGAAGAAGAACGGGCGAACGGTAAGACTTATCTGTGGGGCGAAGCATCTGATGAAAGAGGAAATAAGGTTGAAGCGGTTCAGACAGGAATCGAAGGCTACACGATGACTGTTTTGACCGCGCTGCAAATTGCCGAAAAAATCCTCGGCGGAAACTTTCGCGCCGGTTTTCAAACGCCCGCAAAATGCTACGGCGCTGATTTAATTTTAGAGATAAACGGAGTAACGCGCACGGATTTATAAAGTCAGTCACAAACCAAACAACGCCAAAAACAATTAGCCATAAAATACGAAAAAGACACAAAAACAGATAAAATTTTCCGTGTCTTTTTCGTGTTTGTTCGTGTCTAAAAATCTTTCCGGTTGAGATTTATTCGTTGATGTTGTCGAAACTAACGAATTTCCAGCCCGTTTTAGTCAATTCAAACGCGTAGACGAGCGGTTCGCCCGCGTCGCCGGTCGCGTCTTTTCGGAAACCGCAGGCGACTTCGCGCCGTTTCGCCGAAACTTTTTGCGCCGCTGATTTGGCGAAACATTTTGCGGCATCGGCTTCTCCGTAAAAAATTTCATTATAACGGCTGAGAAATTCAGATTTTGTTTTGACGTTTTTTACGCCGTAGGGCATCGAAACGGGAAGTTTCGATAAATTAGCGACGGCGTTTTTGTCCTTTTTTATAACTGCCGTCTTGAAATTTGTCCAAAACGCATCGAAATTCGTTTGCGCTTGAGCGTTTGCCGCGTTGAAAATAAAAGCGGCGCTGATAACTGCGATTAACAAAAATTTAATTCTTATCATTTTCTCGTCTTTGCATCCAAGGATATAATTGAAACGGACGAGATTTTATTAATAATTTGCAGTTGTATTTATGAATCGACGTAATTTTTTATGGCAATTAGGCTTGGCGACAAGCGGCACGTTTCTGGCTTTCAGCGGGTTTCAGCGTCGAGCTGAAGGATTTGTAGAAAACGGAAATCTGGCGAATCTGCGCGCGCAGGGGTTCGGCGAACTCGTGCCGACCGCCGCTAAAAACACAGGCGAAACGTATCTTGCTTTGCCGAAAGGATTTGAGTATAACATCATCGGCAAAGTAAACGGAAAACTTTCCGACGGGCAAATAACGCCCCCTTCGCACGACGGAATGGCGGCGTTTCAAGTGAAAAATGAATTGCGGGTCGTTCGCAATCACGAAGTTTCCGGCGGAAAAGTGCCGCGAGAAGGCTCGGGCATTGGCTCGGCGAATCATTACGATCCGACGGCAGGCGGCGGAACGACTACGCTGGTTATCAACCCCAAAACGCGCGAAATCGAAAGAGACTTCGTCAGTTTAAGCGGAACTTTGATAAATTGCGCCGGAGGCAGAACGCCCTGGGGAAGCTGGATTTCGTGTGAAGAGACGACTTTGGGACAAACCGAGCGCGTTTCAAAAGACGGAAAAAAGAGCGGCGGTTTTGCCAAACCGCACGGCTATTGTTTTGAAGTTTCTGCTTCGGCGAACAGCGCGGTGACTCCGATTCCGCTCAAAGCGATGGGGCGTTTCGAACACGAAGCCGTCGCCGTTGATAAAAATTCCGGCGTCGTTTATTTGACCGAAGACAAAAATCCGGGCGGCTTTTACCGCTTTTTGCCGAAGCGCCACAAACGTCTGGCGGAAGGCGGAACGCTGCAAATGCTGAAAGTGAAAACGACCGACAATTACGACACGCGCAAAGGGCAAAAAACGGGCGCGAGCGTAATTGCCGATTGGGTGACGATTGACAATCCCGACCCGATTGAAGCGGACGTTGATTCGGCGGTGGTTTTTAAGCAGGGTCAAGCCAAAGGCGGCGCGACTTTTGCGCGTCTCGAAGGTTGTTTTGCCGACGAAAAGGACAGAATTTATTTTACTTCGACGAGCGGCGGCGATAACGGCGGCGGTCAGGTTTGGATGTACGAACCGCAGACAAAGGAAGAAGGTAAATTGACGCTTCTTTTCGAATCGCCCGACCGCTCGGTTCTCGATATGCCGGACAATGTTTATATGCACCCGAAAAACAATCTGCTGTTTATCTGCGAAGACAGCGATTACGTCGGCGAAGGCGGAACACGCGATAATTTCGTGCGAATTTTAACGCCCGGCGGAAAAATTGCCGATTTCGCCAAAAATATCGTGCCGGGCAAAGAAGGAACGGAATTCGCCGGTTCGACGTTTTCAAAAGACGGGAAAACTTTTTTCGTCAACTTGCAGGCGGTCGGCGTAACGCTGGCAATTTGGGGCGACTGGGAAAAATTCAGGGCGTAAAGGTATAGTAGAAAGTAGATTAGTAGAAAGTAGATAGTAAAACGAAAAATTTACTATCTACTTTCTATTGCTTACGGATTATTTATGGAATTAGCAGTTGAAAAATACAAAGTCGGCAACGAGCCGTATTATTTACCCATCAAGCATGAGGTCGAGCTTTTTGAAACAGCTTACGAAGCGAAACTTCCTGTGATGCTCAAAGGACCGACCGGCTGCGGAAAAACGCGCTTTGTCGAACATATGGCGTGGCGAATGCAGCGACCGCTCATTACCGTTGCGTGTCACGAAGATTTATCGGCGACCGATTTGGTCGGGCGTTTTCTGCTCGAAGGCGAAGAAACCGTCTGGCACGACGGACCGCTGACGGCGGCGGTTCGCGCCGGAGCGATTTGTTATCTCGACGAAGTCGTCGAAGCCCGTAAAGATACAGTCGTCATCATTCATCCTTTGACGGACGACCGGCGTCGTCTACCGATTGAAAAACGCGGAACCGTCATCGAAGCGCCGCCGGAATTTATGCTCGTCGTTTCTTACAATCCAGGTTATCAATCAATCTTGAAGGATTTGAAACAATCTACGCGCCAGCGCTTCGTTGCAATGGAATTCGATTATCCGAACCCGGAAGCCGAAACCGAAATTGTCGCTAAAGAAGGCGGAATAGATCTCGAAGCAGCTCGCGATTTGGTAACAATCGGACAGAAAGTCCGCAATCTGCGCGGTCACGGACTCGAAGAAGGCGTTTCGACGAGACTTTTGATTTATGCAGCGCAAATGATCGCTAAGGGAATTTCACCAATTGACGCAGCAGAAGTTGCGCTCATTTCACCAATCACCGACGACAGAGAATTGCAGCGCAGCATTCGGGAAATTGTCACGACAATTATTTAAGAAAATGAAATTAAATTTAGCTTGTGCTTGTTTCAACACAAGCTAAATAATTGTTTTTTATATCTATTGATCCCAAATCTTCATCGGTTCTTGTAGTAGTTCTTACATAATTATTACGATTGCACATCTTTTAATCTGCTACTCTTAAATCTGCAATAATTTTATTAATCGAAAAAGGGAATTAATGGAAAACGTTATCGAATTTAATCAGTCTCGCCAAAGTATCAACTGGAAAAATTTATCAATTGTTACAACTTTTCACCTTTTAGCTATTCCGGCTTTGTTTATGTTTAGCTGGGAAAACTTTGCGGCGATGATCGTCGGAAATTGGATCGTCGGGAGTCTCGGCGTCGGGCTGGGTTATCATCGCCTTTTGACGCATCGCAGCTTTAAAGCACCAAAATGGCTTGAATACACTTTGACGACTTTCGGAACAATGTCTGTTCAAGATGATCCGCCTAAATGGGTTGCAACGCATCGCATACATCACGCTTTCACCGAAACCGAGAAAGATCCGCATTCGACGCGTCCCGGATTTTTGTGGGCGCAAATCGGCTGGGTTTTGTACGGAACGGCGCAGGATCATGACGCAGCGACACTGAAAAAATACGTTCCCGATTTAATGAAGGACAGATTTCACGTTTTGCTCGCGAAATATTATTACGTTCCGCTCGTTTTGTCGGCGTTCCTTTTGTATGCCATCGGCGGTTGGGGAATGGTTTTCTGGGGCGTTTTTGTTCGCGTTATTGTCGGTTGGCACACGACCTGGTTTGTAAATTCTCTGGCGCATATTTTCGGTAAACGACCTTATAAAACGAAAGACGATTCGACGAACAACTGGTTTGTCGCTATTTTGACGTTCGGCGAAGGCTGGCACAATAATCATCATGCTTTTCCGACTTCGGCGCGTCACGGTTTGAAATGGTATCAATTCGATATGAACTGGATAACGATTCGCATTTTTGAAAAACTCGGTTGGGCGAAACAGATTCGCGTTTTCGACACGGAAAAACAGTCATCTGAATTGAAACGCGCGGCATAAAAGATTATTGTTCAAACACGAAAAGCAGATAATCTGTGGTTTATAACGGTTAAAAATAAATTTATTTGTTCGGAAACTTATATAAACTCATTTCGTAAATTTCTTCGATGAAATTCATACCTTTTGCGATTACGGGTTTAGTAAATATTGGAATCGGCATACTTTTGTTTTTCTTTTTATTGCTCGGTTTGAATGGCTATTCGGAAAAACAAGCGATGCCGGGTTTAATTATATTTATTGCTTGGGTCATACTTGTTTCACTTCTTTCAGGCGTTTTAAGCATTTTCGCGACAGATTTCTTGGTAAATAAAAAGGCAATTAATTTTTGGATTTCCTCGCTAATGTCAACTCTTATTTTCGTTGTTGTCGGCGGGGCATTTAACGTTGTCGGCTGGTTTGTCAGCCTTTTTATAACTGAAGCTCTGAGGTGAAATTGTGACGGAAAATAATAAAAAAATCGAAACTTACGCGGAGTTCTGGGATTTCTATGTTGCCGAACACAGCGAGCCTTTAACACGTTTGCTGCATTTCATCGGCACTTTGCTCGGCATTGTTCTGTTTGTTTGGATCATTCGCAGCGGAAATTGGCTTTATTTGCCGCTTTGTTTCATCGTCGGTTACGCTTTTGCCTGGTTATCTCATTTTTTCGTCGAGCATAACAAACCGGCGACTTTTCAATATCCATTTTGGTCGTTTATCAGTGATTACAAAATGATGTTTTATATGCTGACCGGGAAAATGAATGCAGAGGTTGAGAGAGTGAAAAACAACAAATAACGGAAAACGAATAATTTTTATTATTTCTGATTTTCATGAAGTAAAAATTACTTGAAATTTTGCGAAATCAATTCGAGCGAGCGATTGTAGCGATACGAAATATTAAAATGCCCGTCGTCAAATTCTTCATGAATGTGCGGAATATTAAAATCTTTTAATCTTTTAGACAGATTTTTCGCGCCTATATCGAGCGCAAATTCATCTTTCGTTCCCGCGTCAATAAAGAGAAGTTTTAAAGATTTCAAATTTTCCACACATCTTTCAAATAAAAACAACGGGTCGTGTCTTATCCACCGAACCCAAACATCTGATTTTATATCTCCGGTTTCCAAATCAAAAGGCAAATCGTAACCATATTCTGAATTCGGATTCGGCGAATAACACGCGCTCATTCCGATAATATTAAGACCGGCAAAATCGTCTTTTGATTTTTTCGTTTCTTCATCCCAAAATTTTTCTACTAATTTTCGTGGATTTCCCTTTATTGCGCGAAATGCCTTCGGAAAATCCGGCAGATAGCAGTAATTGAAGTAACAATCGCCGCTGATCGAACACGCCAAACCAAAAATATCGGCGTGACGCATTGCCATAATGAGCGCACCGTAACCGCCTGAAGATTTTCCCATCACAGCGCGAAAATCTTTATCAGGTATCGTTCTAAAATTTTCATCAACGAAAGGAACGATTTCCTGCGTCAAATAATCTTCGTAATTGCCCGTTGCGCTGGAGTTTATGTATTGCGAGCCGCCGTAATGTGTAAAACAATCGGGCATTACGACGATCATCGGCTTTATTATGTTTTCGGAAATCAATTTGTCCATTCTTTCCGCCAGATTCGGCGTAAACGCGTTATCATTGAGAAGCATTTTTCCGCGTCCCGTGAATCCGGTCAGGCAATAAACGGTCGGGTAACGCTTCGTTTCATCGTAATCCGGCGGAAGATAAACGTACACGTCGCGAACGTATTTGTCGCGGAGCGGATTGTTTTTTAATATTTCGCTTTCGTGGCGCAGAATTTTTATTGAGCCTTGCGTTTGTTTTTCGGTAGTCATAACATTGATTTTTGACGTTAAACGGGGAAAGCGTCAAGCTATAAAGAAATGGCAGGCGATATAATTTCCGTAAATCCGAACGTTCTTAATTCGACAATCGAATTTCTGACGGCGATGGTTACGCCGACGCTTTTGATTTCGGCTACCGGTTCGCTCGTTCTTTCGACTTCGACGCGATTGGGACGCGTGGTTGACCGCGTGCGCGAATTGGAATCGCGTTTAAGCGAATTACTCCTCGCGCCTGATAAAGACGCAATTCCGCTGTATGACAAGCGAATCGAAACAATCGTTTTTCTGCTTGATAAAGTAACGAGCCGCTCGCGGATTTTGCAGCGCGCGATGGGGGCTTTTTATTACGGACTCGGGTTTTTTATTCTGACCAGCGTTTCTATTGCCGTCGTCGGACTTTTCGGAATTTATCGCTGGATGCCGATTCCAATCGGGATTATCGGAATATTCTTTTTGTTTTACGGCAGTCTTTTAATGCTGCGCGAAACGCGAATGGCGACTATCACGATAAACTCCGAAATGGATTTCACCTGGCAGCTTGCAAAAACGGTCGCGCCCGAACGAATCATCAGCAAATACACATATAATGCACAAGGAAAAAGAAGATTTAGAGCCAAAATTCACTAAACTCTTACGAACAGGCGAACTGAAGAAGAGAGTTGAGCGGCTCGAAAAACTGCTCGAATCGTGCACAATCTGCCCGAAAGATTGCGGAAATAATCGTTTGAACGATGAAATCGCCGCCTGTTATTCGGGCAGATTGCCGATTGTTTCGAGCTACACGCCGCATTTCGGCGAAGAACCGGTTTTGTCGGGAACAGGCGGCGCGGGAAATATTTTTTTCGGCAACTGTAATCTGCGCTGCGTTTATTGTCAGAATTATCAAATTTCGCAAACCTGGAAAACGCAGAAAAAAAACGAAACGACGCACGAACGACTTGCCGAAATGATGCTGGAACTGCAAGCGAAAGGCTGTCACAATATCGGTTTTGTTTCGCCGACTCATTTCGTTCCGCAAATGGCGCGGGCGATTTTGATAGCGGCGGAAAACGGCTTGCGTCTGCCGATTGTTTACAATACAAACGCCTATGATTCGGTCGAAGTTTTGCGGTTGCTCGAAGGACTCGTTGACATTTATTTGCCGGATTTGAAATACGCAGAAAACAATGCGGGTTTTCAATACTCGAAAGTTCGTGATTACGCGACGTACGCGAGAGCAGCGATAAAGGAAATGTATCGTCAAACCGGTGAGCATTTGGTTTACGGCGAAGACGGTTTATTAAAAAGCGGTTTAGTCATTCGGCTTTTGGTTTTGCCGAACGATTTGGCGGGAATCGAAGAAAATTTGCGCTGGATTCGCGACGAGCTTTCGCCGAAAACGGCAATTTCATTAATGGCGCAATATTATGCGACGAACAAAGCCGCGACTGATGAGCGTTATATTTTGCTTTCACGCAGAATTTCGGAAAGAGAATGGTTCGAAGCTGTCGAAATTTTAGAAGATTTGGGAATCGAAGAGGGTTTTATGCAGGAATACGAATCGGCTTCGTATTACTATCGCCCCGATTTTACCGATAAAGAAAAGCCTTTCAAAGACATTAGAGATTTTCAATAATTTTCTGTTTTACAAAATAAAATGCAGTGGAAAGATGTTATAAGTCATTATGAGCAGCTTATTTCGGAAAACTTTGATTATGTTCCGCTCCTAGAAATTGTGAAGAAAATTACTAACTCTAAATATGTTAATTCTGTATTTCCTACTTTTTCACACGATGCTTTGATTATTTCAAGAGCAGATAATTTTCGAGAGAGTTTTAATTATCCTTCTATTTGTATTCAATACTTTGGTGAAGAAGAATTTAAAGTTAGTTATTCGCCTAATTCGAGGCAAACACATAATATATCTAAGCTTTACTGTAATTTTAAGGATGTATGGTCGTATCTGGAAAGTTTGTTTTTAAGACAGAGAATAGAAACAGATTTAATAAAATATAAAGATAGTAATTTATAGAGTGCATCCTATCTTTAAAATGTCTTTATCGAAACAGAAAATATAAGATTAAAGACACACAAATAGATGACCGAACAAGATAAAGAATTTATGCGCCACGCAATAGCTCTGGCGCAAAACGGAGTTGATTCAAATGCGGGCGGACCGTTCGGCGCGGTTGTCGTAAAAAACGGAGAGATTGTCGGCGAAGGCTGCAATCGCGTGACTTCGACAAATGATCCGACGGCACACGCCGAAATCGTTGCAATCCGAAATGCTTGTTCCGCGCTCGATTCATTTCAACTCGACGATTGCGTAATTTACACTTCGTGCGAGCCGTGCCCGATGTGTCTGGGCGCGATTTACTGGGCGCGTCCGGCGCGTGTTTTCTACGCCGCCACGCGCGAAGATGCGGCGAGCATCGGCTTTGACGATCAATTTATTTATGAAGAAATAGAAAAAAACTTCGAGCACCGCCAAATGAAGCTCGTTAATCTGATGCGCGACGAAGGATTGACGGTATTTGAAAATTGGGCGAACAAAATTGATAAGACGGAGTATTAAAAATAGTGGTAATTGGTAAACGGTAAGTAGTAAGTATTTGTCTTTCACTTACCGTTTACCAATTACCGTTTACCGCTGTAAAATGTCTTCATTTTTCAACAATTATTTTTTTGTTTTTCTCGCAGTTCTGGCGGGAATGGCGATGCCGACGCAGGCGGTTATAAACAGCAAATTGGCGGCTTCGGTTGACAGCCCGGTTTTAGCCGCTTTTATTTCGTTTGCCGTCGGAACTCTCGCTCTTTTCGTTTATATTTTGCTCACGGGCGTTCCCTTAAACAATCTCGCTTTGGCGAGAAACGCGCCGCTCATCGCCTGGATCGGCGGATTTTTAGGCGCATTTTTCGTCGCTGTGATGGCGACGATTGTGCCGCGCATCGGCGTCGCTCTGTCGTTCAGTTTGGCGATTGCCGGACAAATGTTCATCACGCTTTTGATTGACCATTTCGGCTGGCTCGGCGTTCCCGAAAAACCGATAAATTTAACGCGCGTTCTCGGTGCCGCGCTGATTACAATCGGAGTAGTTTTAATTCGTAAGTTTTAGGAAATAGCTACAAAAAGGCACAAAAACACAAAGAAAAGATAAAATAATTTCGAGCCTTTGCCTTCTTACTTTTGACCTTAACTTTGCTGTGTTTTATATGCTTTTTGGCGGCTGTTTCTTTTTTGATGAAGATGATTAAATTTATTCTCAACAATCAAACCGTTCAGACTGATTTGCCGAAAGGTGCGACCGTTCTGGATTTTGTTCGTTACCACAAGAACTTGAAAGGAACGAAAATCGGCTGTCGCGAAGGTGATTGCGGAGCCTGCACTATTCTGGTCGGCGAATTAAACGGCGATTTCGTAAAATATCGCTCGCAGACTTCCTGCCTGATGCCGCTTGCCAACGCAAACGGAAAACATATTGTAACTGTTGAAGGAATCAACAAGCCGAACAATGAATTAACCGAAGTGCAAAGCGCAATAATCGAAGAATCGGGGACGCAATGCGGTTTTTGCACGGTCGGTTTCGTGATGTCGCTGACGAATTTTTGCCTCGATGAAACGCCGAAAACGGCGGAGACGGCAATTTCGGCGATTGACGGAAATATCTGTCGCTGCACCGGTTATAAATCAATCGAACGCGCGGCGGCGAGTTTAACCGAAGTCTTAAACGAACAAAACGGACAATCGCGCCTCGAGTTCGCAATCGGAAAGGGAATCGTTCCCGATTCATTCGCCGACATCAAAAATCGTCTCGAAAATCTGCGAATCGGACAAGACGAAAATTCTCCGGCAATTCAAACGCACGCGGAAAAATTCGGCGTAACCGACAAAAGCGACGCGGGTTACCCGAAAACGATTCTCAAAACCGCGAGACCTTTCGTCGGCGGCGGCACGGATTTATATGTGCAAAACCCGGAGGAAATGGTTTACGCCGCAACGGAAAATCTTTTCAGCGACGATGATTTGCGATTTATCAATGAAACCGACGAATTCATCGAAATCGGCGCGTCCGTCGTCGTGACGGATTTGCTCGAATCGGAAATTTTCAACCGGCTTTTCCCGAATCTCTATAAGCACCTAAAACTCGTCTCCTCAACGCCGATTCGCAATATGGCGACGATTGCCGGAAATTTCGTCAACGCCTCGCCAATCGGCGATATGACGGCGTGGTTTCTCGCACTCGACGCTACGATTGTTTTCAACACAACGCGCGAAATTCCTTTGCGCGAATTTTATCTCGGTTACAAAACGCTGGCGAAGGCGGACGACGAATTTATTAAGAAAATACGATTTCGGCGTGCTTTTACACATTTTAATTTTGAAAAAGTTTCCAAACGAACTTATCTGGATATTTCCTCGGTCAATTCTGCAATTTCATTGAAAATTGAAAACAATCACATTGAAAAAGCTCAGGTTTCAGCAGGCGGCGTTGCGCCGATTCCTTTGTATCTCAAAAAAACTTCCGAATTTTTGCTCGGCAAGGAAATTTCAGAAAATACAATTCTAGAAGCAAGCGAAATCCTGCAAACCGAAATCAGCCCGATTTCCGACGTGCGCGGTTCGGAAGTTTACAAGAGGTTATTGCTGAAGCAACTTTTTACAGCGCATTTCGCCGAGTTGTTTGATTTTCATCCAACCGCATAAATAGTTATAAAACACAATGAAAAATCTGGATTCAAAATCGCATGTTCGCGGCGAATCAGTTTATTTAGACGATATTCCTTTAATTCAAGGAACACTGTTCGCGTGTGTTTATGATTCGCCAATCGCACACGGCAAACTTGAAAGCATTGACATTTCAGAAGCGGAAAAATGCGCGGGCGTCGTTAAAATCATTACCGCAAAAGATTTGATCGGCGAAAACGAAATTGGCGGGATTTTGCCGGATGAACCACTGTTTGCCGAAAAGGAAGTTCATTTTCAGGGAATGCCGATTGCGCTCGTTTTGGCGGAAACCGAGGAACAAGCCAGGCATGCCGCGCGAAAAATTACGGCGAAAATCGAACCGCTCGAAGTTGTAACCGATCCGCGCGTTGCGTTTGTGAAAAATGATTTAATCGTGCCGCCGAAGCAATTTAAATTAGGTGATGCGGAAACTGCTTTCAGAGATTGTGAGCATATTTTTCAAGGTCGCGCGGACGTAAACGGGCAGGAACATCTTTACATCGAAACGCAGGGCGCGTATTGCGTTCCGACCGAACAAAACGGATTAAAAGTTTACTCTTCGACGCAGGGACCGACTGCGGTACAGCGTTGCGTCGCACGCGTGACGGCGCTGCCGATGCATCAAATTGAAGTTGACGTGACGCGGCTCGGCGGCGGTTTCGGCGGCAAAGAAGATCAGGCGAACGCCTGGGCGGCGCTGTGCGCGGTCGGAACGCAACTGACGCGGCGTCCTGTTAAATACGCGCTTCATCGAATGGAAGATATGCGGATGACCGGAAAGCGGCACCCGTATTCGGCAGATTACCGCATCGGCTTGAACAAAGACTTGAAAATCGTCGCGTATGAAGTGACTTTTTATCAAAACGCGGGAGCCAGCGCCGATTTGTCGCCGCCGGTTTTGGAAAGGACTTTGTTTCACTGCACGAATTCTTATTACATTCCGAATGTTTCGGCGACGGCTTACAGCTGTCGCACGAATCTGCCGCCGAACACGGCTTTTCGCGGTTTCGGCGGACCGCAGGGAATGTTCATCATCGAATCGGCAATCGCGCACGCAGCGGAAAAATTGAATGTTTCGGCGAGCGAGATTCAAAGAAAAAATTTAATCGCGGACGGCGATGAATTTCCCTACGGACAAATTGCCGCCAGCGAAGCCGCAAACAGCTGGAAGCAGGCTGACGATAAATACGATTTCGAGCGATTGAAAACGGAAGCTGACGAATTTAATCGAAACAACAAATTCGCAAAAAAAGGCGTGGCGATGATGCCGATTTGTTTCGGAATTTCGTTTACGAAAACGCCGATGAATCAGGCGCGTTCGCTCGTTCACGTTTACACCGACGGTTCGGTCGCGGTTTCGACCGGCGCAGTCGAAATGGGACAAGGCGTAAATACGAAAATCGCGCAGGTTGCCGGAGAAATTTTTTCCTTGCCGATTGAACGCGTTAAAGTTCACACGACGAACACTTTGCGCATTGCCAATACTTCGCCGACGGCGGCGTCGGCAGCAGCGGATTTGAACGGTCGAGCGACGCAAATCGCTTGCGAAACGATTTTGCAAAGATTGAAAGAAGTCGCCGCGCCGCTCGTCGAAGCGCAAACTGCCGATGAAGTGACAATCGAAAACGGTTTTGTTTATCGCGGCGGCGAGTCAACGAATTTAGACTGGCTCGTCCTCGTTAACGAAGCGCATCAGCAGCGCGTAAATTTAAGCGAACACGCGCATTACGCGACGCCCGGAATTCATTTCGACTGGTCTATCGCCAAAGGGCATCCGTTCGCGTATCACGTTTACGGAACGGCGATTGTCGGTGTGACGGTTGATTGTTTGCGCGGAATTTATACCGTTGATTTCGTCAAAACGTGTCACGATTTCGGCAGCTCGATGAACAAATCGGTTGATTTCGGGCAAATCGAAGGCGGTATCGTGCAGGGCATCGGCTGGATGACAATGGAAGAAGTCGTTTACGACGAACAGGGAAAATTGCGCTCGAACGCGCTTTCAACTTACAAAATTCCCGACGTTTATTCAGTTCCGAAAGAGATTGAAATTTCGCCGCTCGAAACTGATAGAGGAAATCTGGCGATTTTTAATTCGAAGGCGGTCGGCGAGCCGCCTTTGATGTACGGCATCGGCGCGTATTTCGCTATACGTGAATCAGTCAAAGCGTTCAATCCAGAAAATTTACCAAGATTTGACGCCCCGTTTACGCCGGAAAAGGTTTTGTTGAATTTATATAGTGAGAAAATTAGAAAAGCGTAGTAGAGAATTTATTCTTCCCAAAGCTTTTGTTTTTCAAACAAATAAATCAATTCCCTTTCGATAAGTTTGACAAAAGTTTTTCCAATCGCTTTTGTTTATCATCGCTTGTTTCCCACAAAACTACGTCGGGTTCGACGCCTGAAACTTCGTTTACGCCGTCGGCACGATAGCGAACACAATCGGGCATTCGCAGTTGAAGCTTGCTGTTGGGCAGGAAATACTTCGTGCCGCCATTAACATAACCGCATCCCGCGCCGAGCGTCGTTTCGCCGATTACTTTGGCAGACTTGTTGAGCTGCATCAGGGAGGCGAAGTTTTCTGCCGCCGACGCGGTTTTCGCATCAACCAGCACAATCAAATTTCCCTTAAAAACGCTTTCTTCGTACTCGTAATCGCCGGGCGTGAAAAGAATTGATTTCGACTTCAGATTAGCGATTTCCTTCACCGGCAGATAATCGAAAATTCCAGTTGCGTTTGCCGGAGTTTTATTCAAAAGGGTGCAGTCTTTTTTTACGTTTTCGTTTGTCCAGAAGTTTGTTCTGTCGCACGGCGATTTTGCTTCTTTGATTAATTGCTCCAAACGCGATTTTGCCGTTTTAAGATATCCTTTTTGCGAAGCAGTCAAATCTTTTCGCGCGAGGTCTTCGGAAACATCCTTTAGCCGATCTTCCAAAATTCCGACCCAATGCGGGTGGCGTATGAAACCCGAAGAAGTGCTTCGCAGAGGTTTTGGAGAAAGAATACGCGCCGCGGCTTCGACCCAATTACTGCCGCCGCCGTTTCCGCCGATGTCCACTATTAAGCTGTCAATTTTCTGCTTCTGCAAAACTCTTATTTGTTCGGTTAGCTTTGCCGACAGCCGATTGTCTGCCACTCTGTAAAACTCGTTTATACATCCATCTTTGCACGACTCGGTAAGTTTTGAGCGAAACTCTTCCCAACTGTCGGTGCAATTTCCGAAATAACCGTCGGAAGAAAACAAGCCGATCCGCAAAATGCCGTAGCTTTTACCGTTTTCAAGCGTTAAAACGCCAGCCGGAAAAAAATCTTTAGCGGTGCTGATGAGCTTGAAATTCGGTGTTTGATCAAACGGAAGCGAGAAGCGGTTAAACCTGATTCTGAAGCCGAGTGCGGAACACACTTTATCGGCAGCGGCATCGGGAGCAAAAGATTGAGGCTCATTGCTGCTATTTTGCGAGGGATTTTCTTTCACCTCGCGCAAATTCAGATGACCGTCACGAAATGTTTTCAAAAAATTTTCCAGAATCTGCCGCGCTTCTTGATCGGTAGCGGCTTTCGATAATTCTTCTTTCGTCTTTTTATCGAGCGCCGCGAGATCAATTTTCCTGTCGTTCCTCGCCCATTCGAGATTAGCGTAGCCTTCAGCCATAAACTTTTTCATAGCTTCGTAATCTTGCAGCCATTTTCCGTTAATTTGGGCTTCGGCAAAACTCGGCGAACTAAAATGCAAAACCGTAAAAACTAAAAGAATGAAAACTTTTTTCATATAATCTCACTTCTCGGAAAACTCAGTCAGAACCTATACGGAGCAAAATTTCTTTCAGTTCCCGGAAAATTGCGGATGCCGGATATTTTTACATAAACAATTTAGCCCGGAGGCACCTTCAAAAATACAAAACTTGTAAAGAAATAAAGTAAAATTTCGCATAATGGAGAGAGAAATCGAATTCTGGAAATTCGCCGCGTCAAAATTAAAGCAAAACCAAGAGGTAATTCTCCTCGTCGTCGCCGAAAGTACGGGAAGTAGCCCGGGGCGGCAAGGCTTTAAAATGTTTGTCGCCGAAGATGGTTTGGTAGGCAGCATCGGCGGCGGCGTAATGGAAATTCGGCTTGTCGAAATCGCCAAGGAAGACTTAAAGGACAAAAGCAAAAACCCCAAAAACCAAACGGCGCAAAGTCTTGTTAAATCCGAAATCCGAAATCCGAAATCCAAAATTGTCGAGCAGGTTCATCGAAAAAATTCGCCGAATTCGAGCGGAATGATTTGTTCCGGCAAACAGACAATCATTTTTTACAAACTCAATTTATCGCATTTGAAGACGGTCGGCATTATTATTAATTCGCTCGAAAACAATCAACCGGTGATTTTGTGTATTTCAAACGCGGAGTTTGACGTTTCAAAAATGCGGTTCGACGATTCCGATTTTCAATTTAAACAAACTGGCGAACACGAGTTTGTTTACCGCGAAAAACTTGGATTCAAAAATAACCTTTACATTGTCGGCGGCGGTCATTGCGCGCTGGCTTTGTCGGAACTGGTGTCGAAGATGGATTTTCGCATCTCGCTTTTCGACGACCGCGCCGATTTGAATACGCTCGTTAAAAACCGTTTCGTTCAAGAAAAAAAAATTCTTGAAAGCTATGCGCAAATCGGCGATTTCATTCCGTCCGGCGCAAATGTTTACGTCGTCGTGATGACGCTCGGCTACATATTCGACGAGCTCGTAATCAGAAAATTGATTGATAAAGACTTCAAATATTTCGGCGTTTTGGGAAGCCGCGCGAAAATGAAAACCTTGCTCAGAAATCTGGAAAGGGAAGGTTTTCCGAAAGAGCAATTGAATAAAATCAGAACGCCAATCGGTCTGCCGATCAACAGCCGAACGCCCGAAGAAATCGCCGTCAGCATCGCGGCGGAAATTATTGCAGTCAAAAACGCGAAAAGTTAAACTTTAACTGAAAACAAAAAAGGATAATTCGGAACAAATATGAAAATCGGCGAACAAGCACCAAATTTTACGTTAAAAGACGGCGCGGGAAAAGAATGGAGTTTAGCGGACAAAAAAGGCAAAACTGTGGTTCTGCTTTTTTATCCCGGCGATAATACGCCGGTTTGCACGAAACAGCTTTGTTCCGTGCGCGATAATTGGGAAGATTATCAGAAAACCGGCGCGGAAGTCGTGGGCATTTCGACCGATAATGTCGAATCGCACAAAGGATTTGCGGAAAAATACGATTTGCCGCTGACGCTTTTGTCGGATGAAAATGGCGAAGTTTCAGATAAATACGAAATGAAATCCTGGCTGCCGGGGCGTTCGGCGCGCGGCGTGGTGGTGATTGATAAAAACGGGCGAATCGCACATTATCAAGTTCAATCGCTGAGTCTTTTTCGCCCGAAAGACGACGAAGTTTTAGCCGCAATTCGTAAAGCTGAGGAGAATTAGCCGCGAACGAACATAAACGGGCACGAAAGGAATTATAAAACCAATGTTTTATTTCTCTTGTTTTCGTGCATTTTCGTGTTTGTTCGTGTTTGTTCGTGGCTAATTCTTCTTTGTGGTAAAATTACAAAAATTACAGGAGTTTTATAAAAATGGCTTTATTTTCCAGCGATAAATTCAGATGCGCCCGCTGCGGGCAACGAAACGAACCGCTCGGTTACGCGCCTCTGCCGACCGAACTCGGACAAAAAATCGGCGCGGAGATTTGCAAAGACTGCTGGCAGGAATGGCTGCAAAAGCAAAAACAGATTATCAATCATTTCGGCATAGACATATCGAACCCCGATTCGCACGAATTTCTTTTCGATCAAATGAAAATCTTTTTTTACAACGAAGGCGTTGATGTCGCGCAGATTGATACTTCGCAGGAAGGAAAAGTTAACTGGTAGAAAATCGAATTTCTCGATTCAAGGTTCAAAATTCAAGAACTTTTATTAAACCTTGAATTTTGAACCTTGAACTTTAAACTCCTTAGAGGTTTCAAGTTAATGCTGAAATCTGATTTTCTTTTTATCAACGAAGAATTTCACGCATCGAAAGTTTCGCCGCACGAGCTGGACGAGCTTTTGGCGAAAGGCTGGCGACACTTCGGAACGTATTTTTTTCGCTACAACCTCGGCTTTTACCAATCGGAAATCCGGCTTGTCCTCCCGCTCAGAATTAACTTAAAGGCTTTTTCACACTCGAAAAGTCTCCGCCGAATCATAAAGGCAAATCAGGATTTGCAAACCGTCGTTCGTCCGATAGAAGTATCCGAAGAAAAAGAATCACTTTTTGCGCGACACAAACGACGTTTCAAAGAAGGCGCGCCGCGTTCGCTCTACGACTTTCTTTCGTTCGACGCGAAACGAGTTCCTTGTGAAGCATTGGAAATTTCCGTTTATAAAGGCGAAGAATTGCTCGCCGCGAGTTTTTTCGATGTCGGCGAGCGTGCGATTTCGAGCGTTTACGCGATGTTCGAACCGACGGAAAAAACGCGCAGCCTCGGCATTTATACAATGCTTCTCGAAATTGATTACGCGCGGTCGCTCGACAAAAAATTTTATTATCAAGGTTACGCTTACGAAGGAAATTCTTTTTACGATTATAAAAAACGCTTTTCCGGTTTGGAAAAATACGATTGGCGAGGCAATTGGAAGGTTTTCGCAGAAGAGGAAAACGATTATTAATCGAAAAAAGTTTAGAGAAACAACAAAAAATTCCGGCAGCATTCTCGAAAGTTTTAGTAGGGGAAAGCTTTCAAAAATGTTGCCGGAATTAGCGACGAATTAATTTTCAATGTAAAAAGAGCGCAACTAAAAACATTGAACAATGCGTCGCTAATCTTGTAATTTAGCCGATCAAACTTAAATTGTTTGCCGGGCTGGAAACGGGGATTTGGATTCCGAAAGCCTGGCTGATAAATTCGGGACGAAGAACTTCGACGTAACGCGCCGTTTGCGCCGGCGTCATAACTTCAAGCATAAATCGGTCTTCAATCCATAACTCGATCAATTGAAAAAGACCGCCGCCACGATTGCAGGTCAAAACGCGCCAACCGTAGCGGTCGGCGATTTCTTTTACTTCCGCTTCGCTCAATTGCGTGTTGATATTCAAATGCGTGGCAACGTATTGCGGAGTAAAATCGCTCTGCACGAACTTCGCTTCGTATTCTTCGGTCGGCGTAGTCTGGTCGAAATTTCTTTCCTGCGGAAAGCCTTCGCCCGGAACCAAAACCGTGTTAATCGGCGTGACTTCGACGGCTGTGCCTTTGCCGTCGTTGGCAATAACCATAAAAGAATTCGGCGCGGGCGGAAACGGAACGACAAATCCGTTCCAGAGTTCAGCTAAAACGTTTGCAACGAGTTCAGGATTTCGAGCACCGATAGAAATATGATTTATCATAAGAAAAATAACTCCTTTATAAAATTTTCGGGCGAATCGCGTGTGCCCTTCAAACTGTAAACGCGCAGATACTCGAAAAACCGTATCAAGAATTTTTCAAAGAACATTTTTTTGTTTTTTCGCGCTGAAAAATATGAAATTTAATTACTGAATTTGCACATCGTTTTATTACATATTTAATCTGTAAAAGATAAAATAAACTTCAAACATAAACGCAGCCATCGTAAATACAAAATAAAATGAAATCACGGATTTATATCTATTCACGTAAGTTTTTTCTGTCCTTGTCGTTTTCCCTGTTTTTAGCGTTTTTTCCCGTCTATGTTTCAGCTCAGGAATTTCAAACGATTCAGGACGGTATCGAATACGCGAAATTCACGCGCAAAATCAAAAATGAACCGGTCGTTGTAAATTTGCTGCGGCTGGATTTGTCGAAAGTTCGTCTCGATGTGGTTCACGCGGCTGATACGGCAATCGGAACGGAAACCACATCTTCGATGGCGAGGCGTCACGGCGCGTTTGCGGCGATCAACGCCGGATTTTTTCGCCTTGATAAAAGCCTTTTCGCCGGCGATGCAGTCGGCGTTTTGCAGGTTGACGGAAAACTTTTAAGTGAAAGCTATGGAAACAGAATCGCTTTCGGCGTTATTAACAGAAAAAATAAAACGGAAGTGGATTTCAAACATCTCGAAATCGTAAATTTTTTATCAACCGAGCTTGCTTCCGATATTCCGCTTACGGGGATTAACCGCGAACGTAAGGAAGATGAAATTATTTTACTGACACCGCAATTCGGCAAAACAACTCTGACCGATTCAAACGGCACGGAAATAATCGTTAGAAAAGGAAAAGTCACGAATATAATTGACGGTAAAGGAAACAATGAGATTCCGCGCGATGGCTTTATCGTTTCAGTCAGCGAGAAAAAACGCCGGGAAATTTTGCCGAAAATAAGAATCGGGAAAAAGCTGAAAATTAACAATCGTATTAATGGCGTTGATGAAAGCGCTCGGCAAAACCATAAATTCTGGAAAGAAATTGAAGATATTACCAACGGCGTGCCTCAATTAATCAAAAACGGAGCAATCGAAATCACTTGGGAAAAGGAAAAATCTTCAAAATCGTTTGTCGAAACCCGGCATCCGCGAACGGCAATAGCGAAATTAAAAGACAAAAGGTTTTTAATGGTAACGGTTGACGGCAGACAGCCCGGCGTGAGCGTCGGTATGAATCTGAACGAGCTCGCCGAAATGCTTCTCGAATTCGGCGCGACTGAAGCAATGAACCTCGACGGCGGCGGTTCGACCACCATGTTTCTGAACGGAAAAATCGTCAATCAACCTTCCGACAAAGAAGGCGAACGCAAAGTGAGCGACGCTATCCTAGTTCTTCCGCGTAAAAAGAGATAGCCGTAAAAGCATCGCTTCGATTTTATCAGTAACTTTTTATGTCTTGAAGGCAGTTTGAAACCCGTGCGAAAAGAAAAACATTCTTTCGCAATTTTCCATATTTTCACTTCGGCGCGATTGAGGTTTTTAACGCAAAGATGAATTATTTTTGCGTCAAATGCACGTAGAAAAAATAATTGTTTTTGTATTCGGTAAAATATATTCCGATAGCGGAGATCTATCGTTTGCGGAATTTATAATTCGAGGTGAATTCTCGATTTTATTTGGCATTGCGGCGAGTGTTGAATTATACTAAGCCGCATTCATCCCATATAAATTTAAGCGAACCAAACAATAGTTTCGGAGAACATTCTGATGGAAAAGATTTGTCCAAATTGTCAAAGTCCAAACCCGTCCGACGCGGCATTTTGCCGCCACTGCGCTTCGCCGCTTGCGTCAGGCGCGGGCGGTCAAAATCCTTTTACCGGTCAACAACAAAATCAACAGAATCAACAGCATAACCAGCAGTGGAATTCGCCTCCGCCGGGCGGTCAAGTGCATGGAAATTTTGCCGCGGCAAATGCCGGAGCAAGCGGTCGCGCTATCGCTTCGCTGGCTTTGGCAATTTGCACACTGATTTTATGCTGCGGACCCGTTACGGGCATTCCGGGCGCTATTCTCGGCTGGCTGGAAATAAATGCGATCAAAGAAGGACGTTCTTCGCCGAAAGGATTGACAATGGCGCAAATCGGTTTGTGGGGAGGCATCGCGGCGACCGTTTTATCAATAATTTTTTACTTTTTATTTATGTTTATGGGAATGCTCGGCGGTGGCGGTTATCGTTATTAATGATTCGAAGTAAAAATCGCAGGTGGTTTTTATAAAGATTTATGTAGGAATTTTACAATATGGTCGAACCGAATAAATTTTCGGTAATTTGTCGCAACGGGCATCAACTGCCGAATGCCGATTCCAGATTTTGTATTTATTGCGGCACGCCTTTAACGACGTCTCCCGTGCCGCAATTCGCGCCGCCGCAAGCCGCGCAAATTCAACAGCCGCCGGCTAATCAAGTACCAACCCAATTCAACCAAAACCCTCCGCAGCAAAATTATTACCCGCAGCCCGTTCAGCAAACGCCTTTTCCGCCGGCGCCGGCGGTTCAATGCCGGACTTGCGGCGACAGCGGGCAAAATCTCGATGCGAAAACCATAATTTGCCGCGAATGTCGCTGGCTGCGACCGCTCGCGCCCGGATATGCAATTGACTGCTCGGCTTTTCAGTGGGCGGAAGACGGCAAAGCGCTGTCGGCGCTACGCTCGATTACGCCGCTCAATGCCGCTGCCAAAGCCGTCTCCGAAAAAAATCGGTCGCCGCTGGATCGAAGTGACTTTTAACGGCGTTCGTTTGAGCGAAAAGCAAATGCCGGAAGTGTACGCGCAAACCGTTCGCGCCGCCAGAATTTTGGGAATGTCGCATATGCCGGACGTTTACATTTCCGGCGAATATATGTGGGATTGTATGACGTTCGGCACGGATAAGGATTCTTTCGTTGTCATTGGGACGGCGCTGGCGATGAATTTTCGCGGCGACGATCTGCTTTTTTGCTGGCGCGGGAAATGGGGCGTTGCCGTGCCGGGCACGCTTTGTGGAAAACAGTTTTGCGCTTTTTTCTCGGCGAACAAGGTTCGAAAAAAGGATTGATGGCGGGCGGTTTGTTAGCCGCTTTAAGTCCTTCGGCATTGATCGGCGGCGCAATCGAAATGCCGCTTTTGGGTTGGGCGCGCCAGGCTGAAATCACCGCCGACCGCGCCGGACTCCTGACCGTCGGCAATGAAGAAGTCCCGCGTCGCGTGCTGCTTTCGTGGTCGCTCAAATCGCCGATTCTTTATCGTCAGATTAACGTCGAAGCGTGGCTCGAACAACAATCGTCCGGCGACGACGAAATGACGCGGCTGTCGGAACTGACGACTTCGGCGACGCCTTACATTACGCGGCGTTTGAAGCTGATGGCGGATTGGGATATTAAAAAACTTCTTTTGATTTTTTGCGTTTGTATATTGAAACTCGCTGACAAAAACATCTTTAATTCAAACATTAAATCGAAAATGCAAATCGAAAAAGAAATAGCCTGCAATTTTTACTACAAGCTATCTTTCGTTGGATTTTACTTTAGTTTAATTTTGTTCTCAGCACAGGCAGTTATACCCGAATTACCGGAATAATTTCCGTTGTTGTGATTTCTAAATTGAAAGCTAGCGGATTGTCAAAACAACTTTTCTTTCTCTCGCCCCGTCGAATTCGCATAGGTAGATTCCCTGCCACCTTCCCAGAAGCAGTTTTCCGTTTTCAAACGGAACAGTAACGCTCGATCCCATTAACGAGGATTTAATATGCGCGTCGGAGTTATGTTCAAAATGGCGGAAGCCATCGTAATATTGCGGAATCGTGTTTTTCAGAAACAAAAGAACATCTCGCTTCACGTCCGGGTCGGCGTTTTCGTTAATGGTTAAACCGCAAGTCGTATGCTGCGTGAACAAAATGCAAACGCCTTCTTTTTCACCGGATTCGCGCAAAAATTTTTCCACTTCAGAAGTGATTTCGATCATTTCCTCGCGTTGTTTTGATTGAACTTTGATGGTGAACATAATTTCGGCAAAAATAAAAATAGATTAGGCAGGGCTAAACCGGATTTACTTTTTATCCTATACATTAAAAAAACTACAGGCAACTTCAAGCTTTTCAAAGCTCAAACAGAGTTAAAACAGCTCAAAGAAAAAACTAAATAAAGAAAGCCCCGGTTAAGGAGCTTTTTCATTGTTTTAATTCTGCTTTTTAATCAAACCAAAAGAACATTCATTTGATAAACAGTCACGCAATCTCTTTACTGTCTATTTACAGTGTGAACTTTAGCTGTTTGTTCGACCTGAACTTTCGGTGTTATTTCAATTTGAGAGCGGTGATTCGAATTAAGCGAAATATGCGGGGCGATAATTAATGCCACGATACTCATCAGCTTAATCAAAATGTTCATCGAAGGTCCCGACGTATCTTTGAACGGATCACCGACCGTATCGCCCGTGACGCTCGCTTTGTGTGCTTCGCTTCCTTTGTACTGCATTACTCCATTAATCATTACGCCGGCTTCAAATGATTTTTTAGCATTATCCCAAGCTCCGCCAGCGTTGTTTTGGAACATTCCCATCAGAACGCCGGAAACCGTAACGCCTGCCAATAAACCGCCGAGAACTTCCGGTCCGAAAGCAAATCCGACGATAACCGGCGTAATTAGAGCGATTGCGCCCGGAAGCATCATTTCTCTCAAAGATGCTTTCGTCGAAATGGCGACGCATTTATCATATTCCGGCTTCGCTTTATACTCCATAATTCCGGGAATTTCTCTAAACTGCCGTCTAACTTCCGTCACCATCGCCATTGCCGCTCTGCCGACTGCCGCAATTGCCAGCGAAGAAAAGATAAAAGGAATCATTCCGCCGACAAATAATCCTGCCAGAACATCGGCTTTATAAATATCAATTGAGCTAATTCCGGCAAGACCGACAAAGGCGGCGAACAATGCCAGCGCCGTCAGAGCAGCTGAAGCAATTGCAAAACCTTTACCCGTTGCGGCTGTAGTATTTCCAACGGCATCTAAAACGTCAGTTCTTTGTCTAACTTCTTTCGGCAGTCCGCTCATTTCGGCAATACCGCCGGCGTTATCGGCAATAGGTCCGAAAGCGTCAATTGCAAGCTGCATAGCTGTCGTTGCCATCATTCCTGCTGCTGCAATTGCAACTCCGTATAATCCGGCAAAATAATGAGAAAGGTAAATCCCTGCCGCCAGAATAATAGTTGGAATTAATGTGGATTCCATACCGACAGACAGACCGCCGATGATGTTTGTCGCAGCGCCGGTATCGGATTGTCGAATGATTGAGTTAACCGGACGTTTTCCGATTGCTGTGTAGTATTCAGTGACAATACTCATCAAAGCACCGACGATTGATCCCACCAAAATCGCCAGGAAAACACCCGTGTTTGTGAAGGTGGTGCCTCTGAGAGTCATATTTGCAGGGAGCATCCACATAACAACAAAGTAACAGGCAATCGTAGTTAAAATAATTGAAGACCAGTTACCAAGATTGAGCGCTTTTTGTACGCTGCCCTTATCGTCTGAAATTCTAACTAATGAAAAACCAATGATAGAAAAAATAATTCCGATCCCAGCAATAATCATCGGCAGAAGAATCGGAGAAAGACCGCCGAATTGATCGGTTACGACAATCTCACGACCCAGAACCATTGTTGCAAGCATCGTTGCAACATAAGACCCGAAAAGATCCGCTCCCATTCCCGCAACGTCGCCGACGTTATCTCCAACGTTATCCGCGATAGTCGCCGGGTTTCTCACGTCATCTTCGGGAATCCCCGCTTCGACTTTGCCGACGAGGTCAGCGCCAACGTCAGCGGCTTTTGTGTAAATACCGCCGCCGACTCTGGCAAAAAGCGCGATTGATTCAGCGCCCAGCGAAAAACCTGCCAGAACTTCAATCGCTTTTTCCATCGGAATTCCATTTACCGGAGCGACGCCGCTCAAAACCGGAGCGCCGACGACATAGATGTTATAAAAAACTATAAAAAGAAGCCCCAGACCTAAAACGGCGAGTCCGGCAACGCCGAGTCCCATTACCGATCCGCCGGTAAAAGCTACGCGAAGCGCGTCTTTCAGACTGGTTCTCGCCGCGTGCGTCGTTCTGACGTTCGCTTTGGTTGCGATATTCATCCCGAAGTAACCGGCAGTGGCGCTAAATACCGCGCCGATAATGAATGAAAGCGCGATCACGGGAGACGAAGTTTCAACTAACGTTCCGGACCAAGCCAGAAGAATTGCCGCGAGGATTGCGAAATAAATTAAAATTTTCCATTCCGCCTTTAAAAACGCCATCGCGCCTTCGGCAATAAAAGTCGAAAGCTCGATCATTTTTTCATCACCGGCAGCCTGCTTGCTGACCCATGAAGATTTAAATGCCATGACAACTAATCCCAAAATCCCTAATACAGGGATCAAATAAAGAATTGTAGATTCCATTTTGTTAAATTTTAAGTTTTAAAGTTATACAGCTCTATTTCGATCAACGATAATCAACTTACATAAAGCAAAAGGGTAATTATTGCCGATTTGGTGGCAAACATTCAAATCGGCTTGGCAGAACTTATAAAATTTTGTGAACTTTTTCTTTTATGAGTTATTATTTCGATTTTGCATCAACTCGATAAAACGTCTGAAAAGATATTCGGAATCGTGTGGTCCGGGAGCGGATTCGGGATGATACTGAACTGAAAAAATCGGCAGGTGTTTGTGTTTTAATCCGGCAACCGTTTTATCATTAAGATTAACGTGCGTAACTTCGACTTCCGCAGGCAGTGATTTCGCATCAACCGCAAAGCCATGATTGTGCGAAGCAATTTCCACCTTTCCCGTTGTTAAATCCATAATAGGCTGATTGCCGCCGCGGTGACCGAATTTTAATTTGTAAGTGTCGCCGCCGAAAACCTGACCTAAAATTTGATGACCGAGACAGATTCCGAACATCGGAACGTTTTCATTCGTCAGCTTTTTGATTTCGGCAACCGTTTTTCGCATTGACGACGGGTCGCCCGGTCCGTTTGAAAGAAAAATTCCGTCGGGTTTGAGGGCAAGCACTTTGTCTGCAGGGGTTTCTGCCGGAACAACCGTTATTTTACAGCCCATTCTGGCAAACTCGCGCAGTGAGTTCGTTTTTACGCCGAAATCGTAAGCGACCACGTGAAATCTTTCTTCGTTTTCAGCAGGAAAACTAAAGCTGTTTTCGACGGTTACGACGCTGGCGAGCTCGCGGTTTTTCATCTCGGGCGAGTTCAAAACTTTTTCCAATAAATTTTTTTCGTCTGTATCAATCGAAGAAATCCCGGCGCGCATCGCGCCTTTGTCGCGAATGTGACGAACGAGAGCGCGGGTGTCTATATGCTCGATACCGACGATTTTATGACGTTTCAGATAAGAATCGAGCGTCTCGGTTGATCGCCAATTAGAAGCGGCGCGGCTCGCCTCTCGAACGACAAAGCCCTCAACCCACGGGCGGCGTGATTCGGTGTCTTCTTCGTTCACTCCGTAATTCCCGATCAGCGGATAAGTCATACAAACGATTTGTCCGGCATAGGACGGATCGGTCAAAATTTCCTGATAACCGGTCATCGAAGTATTGAAAACTATCTCGCCGAATGCTTCGCCGTCTGCGCCGAACGCTTCCCCGCGAAAAACGCGCCCGTCTTCAAGAACCAAAATAGCTTTTTTTGATAAATTCATTTCGGCAACAATTTTACAGCAAAAAGTTTGATAGCCGCAAAGAAAGGTTTAGCCGTGAATTAAGCGGATGACACGAATAAAGAATAATTTTATCTAACATTCTTTTATTCGTGTTGATTCGCGCTATTCGCGGCTAAACCTTTTTCCTGCTCTTTCGTGTTTGTTATGGTTTATTCTTCGCTTTCGGCGCGAACGTCGTCAATTTTTTGTTCTTCTTCAATGTTATATTCGCCGTGCTCCAAAAAACCGGCGTTCGACGGTTTCCAGTAGCGGAAAAACGCTTTGCCGTAGATGTATTTTTCGGGAACCAGACCCCAGTAACGGGAATCCGACGAATTATCGCGATTATCGCCCATCACGAAATAGTAGTGCTCATCAACTTTGCGCGGCGGGAAACTCGGCAGAGATTGATTGTGTTCGGTATCTAGATAAGTTTCTTCCAACTGCTTTCCGTTTATAAAAATAATTCCATTGCGAACTTCGACCGTTTCACCCGGCAAGCCGACGATGCGTTTGACATAGCTTTTTTCCGGGTCTTTCGGATACCAGAAAACGACAATATCGCCGCGCTGCAGATGCCCCCAATCAACGCTTTGAATCTTGTAGTAAACCAATTTGTTGACGAGCAGACGTTCGCCGTCGTGCAGCTGCGGAAGCATCGAAGTGCCTTCGACGACGACCGGCTGGGCGACGAAAACGCCGAATAAAACAAAGACCGCGATAATTAAAATAATATCGCGCAAAAGCCGCATACTTTCGAACCACAAGCCCTGGCGGGATTCTACTTTTAACTTCTGAACTTCGATGTCGCGGTCGTCGGTCGGCGCTACGATCCCGAAATCGTATTGGTTTTTTCTTTGAAAATCGAACATAATCAAATTTTTTCGATGGCTTTTTTGAGGGTTTCAGTTGGAGAAATTTTTTCTAAACCACTCTAAAACTAGCTTTATTATAGTGCTTTGTCAAAATAAAGTGAAAAGATGAAAAAGCGGAAAAGTAGAAATTGAAAAAGAAAAAATACTGAAGATGTTTTGTTCTTTATATCACCTGTTTTCCCGTTTTTTCATCTTTTTTATCTTTTAACTTTTTAACTTTAAAATTTATGAACGAAGAAATTCGCAGTTTGTTTCCCGCAACTGAAAAATACACTTATTTAAACAGCGCGGCGGTAGCGCCTTTGCCGTCGGTTTCAATCGAAGCCGTATATTCACAGCTAAAAGATGTTTCGGAAAACGGCTCGGCGAATTACAACGATTGGGTTCAGACGAAAACGCGGGCGCGTTCTCTCGTTGCGGAAATGCTCAACGTAAAAGCCGAGCAGATTGCGTTTATGCGGAACACTTCAGACGGTTTCGCGTCGGTCGCCAATGGTCTAAAATGGCGCGAAGGCGACAACATCGTAACTTACGCGAAAGAATTCCCCGCAAATTTTTATGCTTGGCGACGTATCAGGGATAAATATGACATTGAATTGAGACTTTGCCCGGAACGCAACGGAAGAATTGATATTGACGAATTCATCGGGCTGATCAACTCGAACACGAAGCTCGTTTCGATTAGCGCTGTGCAGTTCGCTTCGGGTTTTCGAGCGGATTTGGAAAGAATCGGTGCGGCAGCGAGAAAAGTGGACGCGCTTTTTGCCGTTGATATTATTCAGGGTTTCGGCGCAATGCCGTTTGATTTACCTGCTCAGAACGTCGACATTGCGGCGGGCGCGAGTCACAAATGGCTTTGCTCGCCGGAAGGTTGCGGTATTTTGTATCTTTCCGAAAGAGCGCGAGCAAGAATAGAACCGACGCTCGTCGGATGGATCAGCGTCGAGGACGCCTGGAATTTTGAAGATTACGAACAGCCTTTCAAATCAAACGCTTTAGCCTGGGAAACGGGAACCGGCGGAATTTCGCTTTTTTACGGTTTAGAGCGGAGTTTGCGTCTGCTTCACAAGACCGGCGCGGCGAACATTCGCAATTATCTGGAGACCTTGACGGATCATTTGTGCGAATTGTTAACGGAAAAAGATTACCAAATCGTTAGCTCGCGCCGAAAAGAAGAAAAATCACAAATCGTCTGCATTGTAAATCGCAATAATTTGAGCTGCATAGAAATTGCGAAACGTCTTGAAAATGAAAAAATCATTGTCTCGCCGCGCGGCGAACGAATTCGTATCGCGCCGCATTTTTTTAATAATCAAAAAGATATCGAGCGATTGGTTGAAGCCCTGCCATAAAAATAAAAAAGCGGCGATACGCTCTTCGCCGCTCAGTGTAAATAATTTTATAAATTGAATCTTTTCTTTTTCCGATTTAATCCTTCAAAAGATTTTTCGGAATGATCTGCGCCGATAACTCGTCTAAATTAAGACGAGTCATTCCGCCGGCGTCGGAAAATGCTTCCGTTGTAGCGCGTTTCTGGTCGCGTATATAGAAAAATACTATTCCGACCAGAATTCCCAAAAGAACTGAAATACCAAGACCTAAAATAATCGCTAAAACCGTAGAGACAAAAATGTCGGAAGTCGTTTGAATGAAGGCGTATTCGGCGCGGCTTTGCAGAAAGGGATTTTCGCCGAGCCACTGCACTTCCTTTTCATATTTTACCTGCTCGAGCAAAGCGTTAGCTCTTGCCTCGTCCGGCGCATCGAAAACAAAAGTATTATAGTTTCCGATTCTTCGATAAAAGATGTTTTGCGTTTGACCGATTTCCGAAAGACGCTGCACGGTTTTCCCGTCCATCAAAGATGAGCCTTGCGGCGTCGCGTATTCGACGATAAGCAATTTCCCCTGCGGGTAAGTCGCCATGACGGCTTCGGTTCCGCCCGAAAAATCAATCAGATCGTAAACGGGGCGTTCTCCGAGGGCTTTTCGCAAATCGTCTACGTTATTGGTAAAAGTTACACTATTTCGAACATTTTTCCATTCCGGCAAATGCTTAACTAAAACCGGAATGCCGTCAGCGTCTGAAACTTCCTGACTTTTAATTGCCGGAGCGTTTTGAGCTTGCGCCTGAATGCCGAAAGCGAGTGAAAAGGACAGACACACAAAAAATGCAAATCTTAAAAACCAGGCTTTTTTCATTTTTATTCCTTTACTGCCGGGATAATTTTTTGAAATTTTTTGAATTATCAATGATAACATTTTCTTTAAAGGCAAAGATTTAAGTTAGTAACAAAACCATACATTTAACCAAATCGTGTCTCGTTTGCACCAATTGTTACATACCTTACCTGAATCCGAACTTGGATGTGTAGCGAAAATAAAAGTATGTCTAAAAAAATGCAACAAAAGAGTTTGGTCGGCGTGATACATTATTGCGAATAATTCAGAAAAAAGTTTGGCACGCTATTTGATAGACATTAAGATCTAGTGGGGGAATTAGAAAAAATGACAACAGAAACTTTAAATTATCCGATTTGGCAAGACGCAGCGGGCACAAACGAAAATGAGACTGCTGATGTTAAGCCGCTTGAAAACGTCGGGTCGGCTAGTGATTTTGCTTTAGCACAATCGGCTGCTAAAGGCGATATGGTTTCTTTTGAAGAACTTTATCAACGTCATCACCGCCGCGTATATTCGATTTGTTTGCGTATGCTTCAGAACGCTTCTGAAGCGGAAGATTTAACGCAAGATGTTTTTATTCAACTTTACCGTAAAATTGGAAGTTTCCGCGGTGATTCCGCTTTTACGACTTGGCTTCATAGAATGACGGTTAACCAGGTTTTAATGCACTTCCGAAAACGAACCGTGAAATTCGAAAAAACTACCGAAGAAGGTGAAACCCCGGTACAAATTGTCTCGGGGACAGAAAATCCCTTTAAAATGCCGGTCGTTGATAAGATCGCCATCGAAAACGCAATCGAACAGCTTCCGGCTGGTTACAAGAAAGTTTTCGTTCTGCACGATGTCGAAGGTTTCGAGCACGAAGAAGTAGCTAAGATTTTAGGCTGTTCAGTAGGAACATCGAAATCGCAATTGCACAAAGCGCGTTTGAAACTGCGAAAACTTTTAGGAAAAAAAGCCAATCCGCGTCTTCTCGGCTCTTGGTAAAAACTTTAGTTTAATTGGAAAAAAGCTTCTCAATTTCCGAGAAGCTTTTTTATTTTTTAAAGTTTTGTTTCGCTCGTTATTGCCAGCTTTCTTGTATTAAAGATGTTTCTTTTGTCTGGTTCGGAAACAAAACTTTCAGATTCGTCGGCGAGAAGATTTTTTGCGTAAGCTCGCCGAAAACAAGACGCGTAGTAACTTTTACGAAATCCACTAAAAGTTCGTCGCTCGGACACAAACCCAAATCAATCATCGTAAGGAAGTAAATAACAGAAAATAGACAGTAAAGAGCAGAAAACTAACACTATCCGCCATCTATTATCTGCTGATTTACCATTCATCGTAATCATCGGGTTTCGCCGCCCGGACGATTTCTCCGGCGACTTCCCAAACTTTCTTTTTCCAGACGCGAATAGAATCGGTTAACTGCAAAGCTACTTGCGGATGTGACACGTTTCGTTCCAGCCGGATGACTTGCGCCGTTGCTTCAACTACATCGTCAGGGTTTTCCGTGACGATCAGATTTACTTTGCTGCCGACCGTCGGCAAAAGTCGCGGCAAATAAATTAAAGCGCCGTTTGGTCCGACGTTCTCCGTCAAGCCTTCTTCGACGACTTCTTTTCCATTTTCATCTTTCCATTTCAAACGAATCGGAAGAGAGATAACATACCGGGCACCGCTGCGGCGTTCTTGCGTCATAATCAACTTTTTTGAAATTTCTCTAAAATAAAGACGCAAGAAATATACGCGAATTTCGTCCCGTAAGTCCACAGTCGAAATTGCATTTTAAGCCTGTAAAAACGGTGCCGGTAACAACAATTCCATATAGAACAAAGACTTGCGGTTTTTGCCGGGTTGCACAACTCATTCAAAAAGTGTTAGTATCTTAAATAGTTTTTGCCTTTCGGGGCGAAAACCTGGCGGATACACACGCAAACAACCTTCAATTTAACGCGAAAAAATTTCAAATAGACGATACGTAGAAGATATTTTTTTACGTGCGTTTGCGTTTTATTGAAAATAAAAAAACTTAGGAGAATGAATAATGACAAATCTTGCTAGAGGAGGCGTTATTCTGACTTTGGTCTTGATGATCGGAATCTTTTTCCTGTCAGAAGTCAAAACAGATGCCGCTCTCATTATAGCGAATGATTCTAAAGGAAACATTCAACAAAGCTATGCAGAAAACACCAGCAGTAATTTAGCTCAAGCCATCGCAGAATCACCTGCAGCAGAAAACAACACTTCTGAATTCAGCGAAATCGAAAATTTAATCGAAAAAGCCGCTGCCGCCGAAGGCAGCAAAATAGCTTTAATCGGCGCATTTTCGGCAACAGCCTATTGTTTGAAAGGCAGAACCGCTACGGGCGGAAGCGTCAAACGGGGCATCGTCGCCGCTGACCCACGCATATTGCCACTCGGCACACGCATAAACTTAGACGCCGGTTCCTACAGCGGCAGCTACATTGTCGCTGACACGGGCGGCGCGGTTAAAGGACGCAAATTAGATATTTGGGTGCCGAATTGTTCTGAAGCCAAACGCTTCGGACGAAGAACCGTAAAAGTCAACAGATCAGCAAAATAAATAATACAAAACTTAGTTACTACAATTTAATTATTTTTTTAGTTAATTCTTATAGTGACCGTTTTATTCCCTTAGAACGGTTGCTTTTTTTATTCAACCTTAAATTAGAAAACGCGATAGTTTCATAAAATTCGTAACTATCGCGTTTCAATTTGTCAGCGAGTTAAAATTTTACGTTTCGGTCGAGAATAATTTCAGCTGCTCTTCGCCGTGCGGCAATTTTATTAAACGCTCGTATTTGAAACCGAGTTTTTCAAGTAGCCGGTGAGAATTTTCGTTATTCTGCGTAGCGATGGCGAGAATTCGTTTTAGATTAAGTTTTTCTCTGCCGTATTTCACAATTGCGTCGGCTGATTCGTAGGCGTAACCTTTTTTCTCATACTGCGGCAAAAAAGCGAAACCAATGTCTGCGTCCGTCAGTCCTTCACGCTGCACAAAGCCGCAAATTCCAATTGCTGCCCGATTCTCTTTGAGCTCGACGAGATAAAGACCGAATCCGTGTTCGCGGTAGCTTTCTCGGTAACGGTTTTCGATAAAATCACGAGCATCATCTAAAGTGTGAACATTGCGATTGCCGATATATTTAATAAATGACGGCTGATTGAGTAAATCGAAAATGAATTCGGCATCTGATTCAATTATCTCGCGCAAAATCGTGCGCTCCGTTTCAACAAGTATGCCTTTGCTCATTCAAGTTGTTATTAAAATTTACTTTGTAATTGAAACCAATTGAACTCTGTTTTGCTCGCCCGATTCGCTTTGCTGACGAGCGTGGTACGAACTGCGCGTTAAGGGCGACGATTCAACGTGTTTGAATCCCAAGCTCAAACCGATTTTTTTCCATTCGGCGAATTCTTCGGGCGTAACGTAGCGTTCGACGGGCAAACGTCTTTCATAAGGTTGAAGATATTGCCCGATGGTCATAATGTCGCAGGAAACTTTTCGTAAGTCCTTCATCAGTTCTACGACTTCTTCGAATTCTTCGCCTAAGCCCGCCATAATTCCGCTTTTCGTTTTCATACGCGGAAACTGTGTGTCGCGGAAATAAGCGGCGCGGTCTAACAGTTCGAGCGTTTGCGCGTATTTCGCGTCCGGGCGAACGCGGCGATAAAGGCGCGCAATCGTTTCCGTGTTGTGATTGAGAACTTCCGGGCGAGCTGCGAGAACCGTGTTCAAAGCGTCTTCGTTGCCTTGAAAATCGGGAATTAAAACTTCGACGCGGCAATTCGGATTCATTTCGTGAACTTTGCGAATCGTTTCCGCCCAGTGCGCCGCGCCGCCGTCCGGCAGATCATCACGATTAACCGAAGTAATTACGGCGTGTTCAAGCCCGAGATGCGCGACGGCTTCGGCGACGTGCGTCGGTTCCATAGGGTCTAAATCCGACGGCTTGCCTTTGTTGACCGCGCAAAAGCCGCAATGCCGCGTGCAGGTGTCGCCGCCGAGCATAAACGTCGCGGTTTTGTCCGTCCAGCACTCAAAGATGTTCGGGCAGCGCGCTTCCTGACAAACCGTGTGCAAATTCAAGCCTTCGATCAAGGCTAAAACTTTATTTTGATTGGTCGGATCACCTAATTTGATGCGCAGCCAATCCGGTTTCGGAAGGCGTTCTTTTTTCTTTTTGGCGACAAACCTCTGGATTAAAACTTTTTCTTCGATCATAAAAATCAGCTTAAAACTCTATGTAAGCATTTTACCATTTTTGCCGAAATATACGCGATGCGACCGGTAAATCACGGCTTTTATAAAATTCTACGTGTTTCAAAATTTATAATTGCTTTGTTAACGCAAACGAGCGACAACTTTTCCTTTGATGTATTCTCTCGTAATCGCTCCGAAATGACGGCTGTCGTTGCTGTCCTGCAAGTTGTCTCCGATCAAAAAATAATGTCCGTGTTCATTAATTCGCGCTATTCTTTTAACGATTTCGCTGTTTTGTTCAATCGGGTGTTTGGCAACCACAATGTCGCCGACCTCGATTTTTGCCGCTCTGTCAACCAAAACGACTTCGCCGTCTTTCAGAGTCGGGTTCATTGATTTGCCTTCGCAAATATATTTATGGCGCGTGCCGAAGAAAACCAGGGCAATTTCAAAAAAGCCCGCTTCGGGTAATTCTCTCATTCGTTTTTCGGATTAAAACCTTTTTTCAATCATAAAAACGATGCGGATATTTATCTCGTAATTTATAAAAATCCGCACGACTTATTTTAACATTTGCCGTTTGAAATGTCCTTAAAACGAAAACGACAATTCTGATTGCGTATGACTTATAAAAATAAAATAATGCGATTTAAGCCCGGTTTTCAAGATAATTGCCGACGACCTTTATTTTGCAGCCAAATGCCGCCTCGAGCATATCCTTTTTGACTTCAAGTACCGGCATTTCAATTTCGAAGCTCTTATCGCGCGCCAAAATCAGATACAGATATTCTTTATCGCATCTGAAACGAAGTTCATCTGTTTTGCCCGCGTAATCGCGGTCAATCGCGTCGGCGAGACGCAAAATCGCGCCGAGGTGTAAAACCGTCGCGCGATCTTTTTCACTTAAAATCATAAAATCCGCGTGTTTTTCTTTCGGCATCGAGCCTTTGTGATAACGCGCGATGTTGGCGATGATCAGTTTTTCGGTTTCGGAAAACCCTGTCATGTCCGCATTTTTGATCAAGTAAAGCGAATGTTTGTGATACGATTCGTGCGAGATGTGATAACCGACTTCGTGCAGCAAGGCGGCAGCGGAAAGCAGCGTGCGCCAATGTCTCTGCAATTTATAAACTGGCGCGAGCGTGTCGAAGATTTTTTCCGCCAAATTCGCTATATGTAAAGCGTGGTTTTCATTGTATCCGAAACGCCTGCCGACGGCGAAAACGTCGCGCAGCCGTTTGTCTTCGACATCGGGAACGGGCGGCAGCGACTCGGCTTCGATCAAATTTAAATAATCAATTATAACGCCTTCGCGCAGCGCGAAGCTACACGGTTGAAGAATCGAGATTTTCAGCGCGTCCATTACGCCTTCGAGAATGTGCGAGCCCGCAACGATAACTTCTGCTCGCTGCGGACTGATAATCGGCAGCGCGGCGCGTTCTTCAACCGTCATCTCGGCTAATTTTTCGTTGAGCATTGATAACTTCTTCAGCTCGATCACCGGTTTCTGATTTGCTGCCCCGCTGCTCAGAGCATTTAAAAGCTGAGCCAAATTCAGAATCGTGCCGGAAGTCCCGGTGGATAATTCCCATTTTTGACGGTTTAGTTCTTTTGACGGTTTTTCCAGCGCCCGGGCGATCTCAACCCGCAAATTTTTGATTTCCTTCGGTTTCGGCGGATTATTCAAAATAAACTTCTCGGTCAATCCGACCGCGCCGAGCTTCATCGAAAAAAGCTTCTGCGGCTCGCCGCCCGCCATCAGCGATAGCTCTGTCGAACCGCCGCCGATGTCCACGTTAAGAAGCGAAGTTTTTTCCGACGACATTTTCTGCGCGGCGGCGATGCCGATTAAACGCGCTTCTTCGAGCGAGGATAAAACTTGTATGCGGACGCCGGTTCGTCGCTCGATTTCATTGACGAAGTGCGCCGCATTTTCAGCTTCGCGAACGGACGCGGTGGCGACAGCGAGAATCACATCGGCATTGCGCGTTTCGGCAATCGAGCGAAATTTACTGATTGCGTCAGCCGAAAGATTTATTGCTTCATCTGACAATTGATGCGTTTTTAACGTTTCGTGTCCGAGCCGAACGCGCTCTCGCTCCTGCAATATAACCATGAAAGAATCGCTGGCTGAGGCTTTGACGATAACGAGTTTGAGCGAATTTGAGCCGATGTCTATGGCGGCGATGGTCTGTGTTTTCATTTTTGTTATAATTGTTTTTAAAGTAAAAGTTTTTCATCAAATTTATGAAAGTTCAAGACGTAATGACCGTTGAAGTCGGTTTTATTTCTCCGACCGACAATTTAGCGCAGGCAGCCGTTATAATGTGGCAGAGAGATTGCGGCGTAGTGCCAATCGTTGACGGTGAAGGAAAAATCGCCGGAATTGTAACCGACCGCGATGTTTGTATCGCCGTCGGCAGCCGCGATCTTAAAGCGTCGGAAATAAAAGCCGAAGAATTTTGCCGCGAGACTATCGTCGCTTGTGCGCCCGAAGAAAAGATTAAAGACGCTTTGAAAAAAATGAGCGTGAATCAGGTAAAACGTTTGCCCGTCGTCGGTCAAAACGGAGAATTAGTCGGTATTGTTTCCGTCGGAGACATTCTCGCGGCAATCGGGGACGATTCGAAATTAAGAAAAAAACTTTTTTCCGCTTTGATTGAAATCAATAAACCGCGTCCGATTACGCTTCTGGAAGTTGAATAAAAAACGGCATTTGCTCGTTTTGCTAAAGTATAATAAAATCAAAGTATAATAAGTTTTTTTGCATAAGGTAACTTAAAACTTCCTAAATCTGCTACTAACAATAGTTTTTCTCCGCTATTTTAAAACGATATTTAATGAAAATTCTTTATATTTTGCGTCATGCCAAATCAAGTTGGGACAATCCGCTTTTGGCTGATTTTGAGCGTCCTTTAAACGCTCGCGGTTTGGATTCGGCTCCGTTAATGGGCGTAATTATCAACAAAAACAATTTTCAGCCGGATTTGATATTGAGTTCTCCGGCTAAAAGGGCGAAACAGACGGCGATTTTGGTGAAAAACAGCGGCAAAATCGAATCGGAAATTCAATACGACGAGCGAATTTATGAAGCCGCTCCGCAGGTGCTTTTACAAATCATTTCCGAAGTGAAAACCGATCCCGAGTCTATAATGCTGGTCGGTCACAATCCGGGACTCGAAGGGCTTATTCGTGCGCTCGCCGATGAAGATCAGGTGATGCCGACGGCTTCACTGGCTGTAATTGATTTAGAAATTGAAAATTGGAGCGAGATCGCTGCCGGACAAGGATCTCTAAGGGCTTTTATCCGCCCGAACGAGGAAAATTAAGAAGTAGATTACAGGCATAAAAAAGTAGAGCAGTAAGTTTTGCTTTTAATTTACATTCCTTTACTGCTATCTTTTGCCTCTCGCCTACTGTTTATAAATTTATTTAACATCTTCTTAACATTTTGTTTACATCCAATTAAGTTTAGCCGCATAGAATCTCGCCAAACGGAACAATTTGTTTCTATTTCTTAAAATTATCGTTAAAATTAAGAAAAACCCTGAATATGCTGCAAAATATTTTGATTGTTGAAGACGATGCCGACATCGCCGAAAGTTTGCAATACAACTTCAAACGCGAGGGCTTTCGTCCTCTGATTGCCGAATCCGGCGAAAAGGGATTGCGTCTGGCGCTCGACGAGAAAAATTCTCCGGCGCTGATTATTCTAGATTTAATGCTTCCGGGAATGAGCGGAATGGAGCTTTGCCGTCGTCTGCGCCGCGAATCTTTAACGGAGAATACACCGATAATAATGCTGACGGCGAAAGCCGCCGAAACCGATAAAATCGCCGGTCTTGAACTCGGCGCCGACGATTATATCGTCAAACCTTTTTCGGTCAAAGAAGTCATCGCGCGCGTCCGCGCCGTTTTGCGCCGAGTCGAAAAAGAAAGCGTGCCGCGCTATGAAGACGAACAAATGTCGGTTGATTTCGCCGATATGCGCGTTTTATGCGGCAACGAAGACGTGAAACTGACGCGAAAGGAATTTGCACTGCTCGCGCATCTCATCAAAAATATTGGACGCGTCGCGACGCGCCAGCAGCTTCTCGACAACGTTTGGGGTTACAGTTATTTCGGCGACACTCGCACGCTCGACGTTCACATCCGGCGTTTGCGGCAAAAATTGGGCGATTGCGGCGCTTGCATCGAAACGGTCGTCGGCGTCGGTTACCGTTTTATCGGGCGTAAATGAGTTTTTTAAATTCTATTTTTTCAGCTAAAGAAAAGGTTCCTGCGGAAGACGCGTCGAAAATTCTGCGTGAGATTCTGGAAACGACGCGCGAAGGCGTTCTGGTCGTCGGTCGCGATACGCGAATAATCGCGTCGAACCGCGCCGCTTACAACGCCTTCGCGCGTTTTAACGGCGCGTTGGAAAACAAGCGTCTGAGCGAAGTGATTCGCGATTTGAATCTTCACGAAGCGTTTCAGAAGGCTTTGGAAAACGATCAAATCTTCGACATTAAACTGGAAATTCCCGGAAATATTCAAAGAAGATACGACGTTCACATCGCGCCGATTCAGCTCGGCGGAGCGAAAAACGCCATCGGATTTTTTTACGATATCACGCAGATCGAGCGCCTCGAACGTGTGCGGCAGGAATTTCTCTCGAACGTTTCGCACGAACTGCGCACGCCTCTGACCGCGATTATGGCGTTCGTCGAAACGCTCGAGGACGGAGCGATTGACGACCCGGAAAACAATCAGCGCTTTCTCGGCATAATCCGCAAAAACGCCGAGCGGATGCGCCATTTGATAAACGATATTCTCGAACTTTCCGCAATTGAATCCGGGAACGTAAAAATTCAATTAAAAAAAATAAAGCTCTCGCCACTCGTAGACGAAATCTACACAAACGTTTCCGCCAAAGCCGCCGAACGCGGCGTGAGCTTGATCAATAACGTGCCTAAGAGTGCAACAGTTTACGCCGATGCGGTCAGACTCGAACAAATGTTAACGAATTTGATTGACAACGCCGTAAAATTTAATCGTCCAGCCGGAACCGTCACCGTAAGCTGCGAACGTTTGTCTGAAAAAGATGAAGAAAACGTTGAAAAAAATATAATTTCAGTCGCCGATGCGGGCGAGGGAATTTCCGGCGAGCATTTGCAGCGCATTTTTGAAAGATTTTACCGCACCGACCGCGCCCGCTCGCGCGATCTCGGCGGCACGGGGCTTGGCTTGGCAATCGTCAAGCATCTGGCGAGACTTCACGGCGGCGAAGTTTCCGTGAAATCCGCTCCCGGAGAAGGCTCTACTTTTATCATCGAACTTCCCGCCGATCAATAACTTAACTGTTTCACAAATTTCTTTTAATCAAAGCCGCACCTGTGTTACAATAAATTTTCCGCGACAAAAACTCTTCCGATGAATCAGGTTTTCGAGCCGGTTCATTGCTGCAACTTTTCTTCTGGAATTTTAGTCAATGGAGAGAACTTTATGGAACTCAATATCGGACAAAAAGTGGCTTATCCAAATCAAGGCGTTTGTCTGGTCGAATCAATACAAAAGAAAACTATCGGAAACAACTCAATGAATTTTTATTCACTGCGAGTCTTGAGCGACAATTCGATTATTTTTGTGCCGACCGCAAACGCCGAAAACGTCGGCATTCGCCCGATTATCTGTGAATCTGAATTTAATCGGTTAATGAGCATTCTCGGAAAGGATTTCGATGAGGTTTCCAACGACTGGAAAACTCGCTCGCGCGAATACACGGAAAAACTGCAAACCGGCGACGTTTTTGAAGCGGCGGACGTTTTGAAAAAGCTGACTTTTCTCAGCCACGAAAAAAAACTTTCATTCCGCGAGCAGACTTTGCTCGAAAAAGCGAAATTTTTGCTAGTTTCTGAAATCACCAATGCAAGTTTAGCCGAAGAAGCGGAAATCGCAGTGAAAATTGAAAAGCTCATCGCCGCCGCATGCGAAAAACACCTGGTTTCGCAGCCGCGGGTTCTAGTTGCGACTGTTCACTAAAAAAGTGAGAAGTGACAATTGAGGAGTTATTTTCATTTCTGATTTTTACTTCTTACCTCTCACTTTTCACTTCTCGTTTTTAACATAGCTCGACCGCACAATGGTTTTTATGTTCCCGCGAACGTGAAAATCGCCTTCTATTTCGACCTTTAAGGGGTCGCAAGCATTGACGAAATCTTCGAGAATAATGTTGATGACGTGTTCGTGAAAAACTTTTATTTCGCGGAACGAATTGATGTAAAGTTTCAAGCTTTTCAATTCGATGCAGCGGTCGTTCGGAACGTATTTAAGCCGGATGACGGCGAAATCCGGGAAATCAGAAAACGGACAAATCGCCGTAAATTCGGGCATTTCAAACTCAACCCAAATTTCGCGTCCGGCATAGTCGTAACGAAAGCTATCGAGCGGGTAAAGCTGCATTTCTTCGCGCGGCGTCGAACGAATATCCAGATTTTGCAGATTAATCGGGGGTAAATTTACTTGGTCTAACATAGTAATCAGTTTCGATAAAAGTCGAAACAATTATTTTACAACAAAACGAAACAAAAGTTCAGCCTCAGAAAAGTGTTGGTAATACAGTTAAGATGAAAATGAGTAAATAATTAAGAAATAAGATTAAAAGAGAGAAATTTTAGAATGTGAATTTATGTATTCGGTCGGGAAATTATTAAAATTTAAATTTCTTTGCCGCCGCCAAATCGCTGATGCCGCGCGTTTTCAGTTCTTCGAGCAGATTAACGAAAATATGCGCCGTCGCGCGAGCGTCTTCGGCGGCGCGATGATGATTGATAAGCGCGACGGAAAAATACTGCGCGACGGTGTTCAAACGATGATTTTCGATGTGCGGCAGCAGCTTGCGCGACAATTGAACTGTGCAGAGATGATGATTGGCGACGCGATAGTCGGTGTAAATCCTGCCGATTTCGTGATTTAAAAAACGCATATCGAAATGCGCGTTGTGCGCCACTAACACCGAATCGCCGATAAAATCTAAAAAATCAGCGGCTATTTCGCGGAATTTCGGCGCGCGGCTGACCATCTGATTTGTAATTCCTGTCAATTGCGATATGAACGCCGGAATCGTCGTCTCAGGATTGACCAAAGTGTGGAATTCGTCGGTAATTGCGCCGTTCTTTACGCGATAAGCGCCGATTTCAGTAACGCGGCACGGCGGCGTTTTAGCTCCGGTAGTTTCCAGATCGAAAACGACAAAATCGGTTTCCGCCAGCTTCTTCTGCTTCAAATCATCTTCGACGAGTTCGACGGTATCTGCGTTTAACTGCAAACGCGGATCAGTTTCAATCAAGTCGGAAACGAGCATTATCGCCAAATCCGGTTCGGGCTTGCGAATTTTCATCACGTAATCAACGACTTTTACCGCAGACGCGCGTCCGCCGACCGATTGCAGAAGCTGAATCGTTTCGCTGACGAGCATAGATTCGGAAATCAAATTTGGATAAGGCGCCATCTTTAGTTTATTCTAACGTGAAAATATGAATCTGCAAGCAAGTGAGCGGCAAGCAAAGGACTTTGATAATTTTTTCGGAGAAATAAGCGGATGAGAGAAGAAAACATTAAAGTTGTAGAGACTTACTTGAACGCCCTGAAGCGAAAAGATTTAAGCACGGCTTTGCTTGCCGACGATTTGAAATTTGAAGACCCGGTGAGCGGAAAAAACATTGGCGCGGAAAATCTGAAAGAGTTTTTATCCGGTTTTTTGCCCGCAATAAACGACGTTCGCATCATTCAGCACATTTGCGAAGGTGAATACGTCGTCACGCACTGGGAAGTTGACGGGATTTTCGGCGTGATCACTATTTTAGAAAAATTCCGGGTGCAAAACGGAAAAATCACCGAAGCCTACGGATATTTCGACCCAAAACCGATTTTAGGCAGTTCGTAGAGTTCATTGGGTTCGTTGAGTTCTTTGAGAAAAAGAATTTCCTTTAACTCAATAAACTCTGCGAACTCAATGAACTTAGTAGACTGTATGAACTTAGAAGAAATATTAGAGCATTTCAAACAAACCGATGCGCTTTTAGAAGGGCATTTTATTTTGTCGAGCGGTTTGCACAGTTCAAAATACCTGCAATGCGCGCGCGCGTTGCAACGTCCGTCTGATGCCGCAAAATTCGGCGAAGCGATTGCCGAACATTTTGCCAACGAAAATATCGAAACTGTCGCTTCGCCCGCAATCGGCGGATTGATAATCGGTTTCGCCGTCGCGCAGGCGCTGAACGCTCGTTTTATCTGGACGGAACGCGAAAGCGGAACGATGACTTTGCGGCGCGGTTTTTCGATTAAAGAAAACGAACGAATTTTAGTGGTAGAAGATGTGATAACAACAGGCGGTTCAACGCGCGAATGTATTGCGGCGCTGGAAAAAAACGGCGCGAAAATTATCGGCGCGGCTTCCGTTATTGACCGCTCGAACGGCGCAGCCGATGTCGGCGTTCCGCGCATAGCTTTGGCGAGTTTGGAAGTTGTTAGTTATCAAACGGAAGATTGCCCGATGTGCGCTTCAGGGGAAATCGCCGTTAAACCGGGAAGCCGCTCACAAACGAAAGTATGAAAATGACAAATCGAATCGCGGATTTTTGGCGAGAATTTTGCGAAATCAATTCTGAAATAAATCAAAATACGCCGTTTCAGATTTGGCATTTCGGACTCGGACGCGAAGACGCCGAAGAGCTTTCAAATCTGGTTTTGCAAGGCAAAAAAACCGGAACCGCATCGCTTCCCTGGGAGTATGAAAATAAACCGGAAGATGCGCCGATTGTTGGCGGTTACAGCGTCGTCACCGATTTTGACGGAAACCCGAAATGCGTTATTCGCACGACCGAGCTTAAAGTTTTACCGTTTAACGAAGTTGATGCTGAATTTGCTTTCAGCGAAGGCGAGGGCGATCAAAGCCTCGATTACTGGCGCAAAGTTCATTGGGATTATTTTTCGCGCAGGTATACTGCAATCAACAAAGAACCGAGCCTTGAAATGCCGGTAAATTGTGAACGGTTTGAATTGCTTTATCCAAAAGTTAAAAAATGAGAAGACATCTTATTGCTTTATCAACGATTCTTTTGGCAAATGCTTGTAACATTCAACCGCAAAAATTTGACGCTGAAAAGTGGAGAGGGGCGGAAAGACTGTTCGCGGCAGTATGATCGAAGACATCAGAAACAACAAAACTCTTCAAGGAAAAACAAAGAATGAGATCGAAAATCTTCTTGGCAAGGCTGACGAAAATTCAGGCAATTGGGTTGGTTATGAAGTAGTAACAATTTCGCGCTGTTATTTTTGGAGATGCCGGATGGAAATTAATTTCGATATGCGAACAAAACAAGTAGTAGGGGATGTCGCTGTCAGCGATTAAATTTTAATGAACTTCAAACTTCTCATTCAATACGACGGCACGGATTTTCACGGTTGGCAGGTTCAGGACAATCAGCGCACCGTTCAGGGCGAACTACAGCGAGTTTTGTCTTTGCTCGAAAACGCGGATGTTTACGTCGCCGGTTCGGGCAGGACCGACGCGGGCGTTCACGCCGAAGGTCAAGTCGCCAATGTGAAAATTGCAAAATCATTTACGCCGGAAAAATTGCGCGGCGCGATCAACGGCAATTTGTGGCGCGATGTCAGAATTTTGAATGTCGAGAAAGCGCCTGATGAGTTTCACGCGCGATTTTCTGCGAAAGGAAAAACATACGTTTACCGCGTCGTCAACGCTCCGGTGATTTCGCCCTTTTTGTGTCGCTTCGCGCATCACGAAGCGCGTCCGCTCGATGTCGGAAAAATGAACGAAGCGGCGCGGCTTTTTCTCGGAAAACACGATTGGACGGCTTTTTCCGCCGCCAATTCCGACGCCGAAAGCCGCGTGCGAACGATTTCGGATTTTTCAGTCGAATCTGATTGGAGCAGTAGGGCAAACGCGGCAGTAATTGAATTTCGCATTACGGGCGACGGATTTCTGCGTTATATGGTTCGTTCGATTGTCGGCACTTTGCTGGAAGTCGGGCGCGGCGAAAAAGATTCTGATACAATTCAGACGGCAATCGTCAGCGGAGACAGAAATTTAGCTGGTGCGACCGCTCCGGCAAACGGTCTGACTTTGGTCAAAGTTTATTACGAATGAGTTTTCTATAATGCAAAATCTAAAAATCAAAATGTAAAATGCCATTTTGATTTTTAGAAATGTGATTCTCATTTTTGTTATATGATTATTTATCACATCGTTACGCCCGAAGATTGGGAAAAATTCAAAGACGAGTACGAATACGAAGCCGAAAGTTTGCAAACCGAAGGCTTTATTCACTGCAGTTACCGAAATCAGCTCGACGACGTTCTCGAACGCTATTATAAAAACGCCGCGCGCGTTTTTATTCTGCATATAAACCCGCACCTTTTAACTTCTCCGCTGATTGCCGAACCTTCGACAAAAAATGAAATTTATCCGCACGTTTACGGCAAAATAAATAGATCATCAATCGTCAACGTCGAGGAAAGAATTCTTTGAAGCCGCAGATTTCACAGATTAACGTTGAATGTTTTTGATTTCTTTGAGCTTATCTGTGAAAATCTGTGGTTTCATTTGTCATAAAATACAAAAATGCTCGAAAACTTTGCCAAAGTTGTCAAATCCGATTCGGAAGAAGCGAAACTGCTCGCGAAAATTGATTTCGCCAGGCTCCCGCAGCACGTCGCGATAATAATGGATGGCAACGGACGCTGGGCGAAACAGCGCGGTAAACCGAGAATTTTCGGGCATCGCGCCGGAGCCGAATCGGTTCGCGCCATTCTCGATACTTGCGCTCGATTGCAAATCAAAGCCGTTACGCTGTACGCTTTTTCGACTGAAAATTGGAAACGTCCCGAAGACGAAGTTTCCGGTTTGATGCAGATGCTCAAACTTTATCTGAAAAAAGAATTAAAAACGGTTCACAATAACAACATAAAATTTCAGGCAATCGGGAAAATCGAAGGTCTTTCAGAAGATTTGCAAAAGCAGATCGAGAATGCGATGCAGCATACGGCAAAAAACACCGGAACTGTTTTAAGCGTCGCGCTCAATTACGGCGGGCGCGCCGAGATTACCGAAGCGTGCCGAAAAGCCGTTCTCGATTTACAGAAAAGCGGGAAATCGTCGAACGATTTGACCGAAGCCGACATCGAAGCAAATCTTTACACGCGCGGATTGCCGGAAGTTGATTTAATGATTCGCACGAGCGGCGAATTTCGCATTTCCAACTTTTTATTGTGGCAACTGGCTTACAGCGAAATTTATGTGACGCCGACGCTTTTTCCAGACTTTCGTCGCGAGGAAATCTTTAAGGCGATTTTAGATTTTCAGAAACGAGAACGCCGATACGGCGGCGTAATGCCACCAGGGTAAGAGCTTTAAATATTTACCTTTATCTCTTAATCTTTTATCCTTTATGAACAGTCGTCTCTTAACCGCGCTCGTCGCCCTGCCCGTTTTAATTTTATCAATCATTCTGCCGTATTTTCTGCCCGATTATTCTTGGGCAAACTGGCTGTTTCTTCTAATTGCGGCTTTGGGGCTGAGCGCGGGACTTTTTGAGTTTTATACGTTTACGAAAAAACTCGAATTAAAAGCCGACGCAAGTGTCGGGTATTTAGGCGCAGCGGCGTTTTTTGTCGCTTTTATTTTCGACGCGCCGACGAAAGCGCCGGAGTTACTGGTTTTGACGCTGGCTTTGTTTCTGATTTTTGTTTTAATCACACAAATGTTCCGGTTTCAAAAGGACTTTTCGAAAATGCTGGTTGGCGTCGGCGTTACAATTTTAGGAGTTTTATATGTCGTTTTTTTAGGCGGGTTTATCGTCGCGATGCGAAACGGTTTTGAAAACTCGATGGTGCCTCATCTTTCGACGAAATTGCTCGCCTTTTTCTTCACGGTCGGAATGGGCGCGGATGTCGGAGCTTATTACATTGGCAAAAATTTCGGCAAGCGCAAACTGATTCCAAAAGTTTCGCCGAACAAAACCTGGGAAGGCGCAATCGGCGGGCTGATTTTGAGTTCGATATTTGCCGTCGTTGCTTCGTTTTGGTTTTTCCCGGAACTGCCCGTAAAATTTTCGATTCCGCTGGCGATTGTGTTGACCGTTGTCGGAATTCTGGGCGATTTGGCGGAAAGCGCGATGAAGCGCGGCTCGAACGTGAAAGACGCCGCGAGCATTTTGCCCGGACACGGCGGTTTGCTCGACAGGCTCGACAGTTTGCTTTTTAGCGCGCCTATCTTGTATTATTTTGCACGGTTTTACTTTTACTATTAATAAAGTTTTTATGAACGCGGTTCGGTTTAACGACGATAATAATTGATTGGCGAGAGCGTTTTTCTTCGACGTTCCGCCTTTCGTTTATCGCGTAATCGAAAGGCGTTTTTTATTTTGTTTAATACTTTTTTGAAAAATTTTATGTTGGACGTTTTAGGAAACTTGGAAAAAACGCATTCGTGCGGCGAACTGCGCGAATCGAATGTCGGCGGGCAGGTTGTTTTGATGGGCTGGGTGGCGAAAAAGCGCGATTTCGGCATTTTTACTTTTATTGATCTGCGCGACCGCGACGGCATAACGCAGATTGTCGTCAGCGAAGAAGCTGCAAAAGAAGCGCACGCGAAGGCGAAAAATCTGCGCGGCGAATTCGTCATCGCCGTTCGAGGCGAAGTTGTTTCGCGCGCTGAAGGAACGCACAACGCGAAACTCGCGACCGGCGACATCGAAGTTAAAGTCAACGAGCTTTTGATTTTGAACGACGCGAAAACACCGCCGTTTCAACTCGAAGTCGCCGGCTCCGAGAATCTGGCGAGTGAAGATACGCGCCTTAAATATCGTTATTTGGATTTGCGCCGCCCGCAGTTGCAGCACAACATACGAATGCGGGCGAAAACGGTCGCCAAAATCCGCGAGTTTATGGATTCGCAGGGGTTTATCGAAATCGAAACGCCGATTTTGCTGAAATCCACGCCCGAAGGCGCGCGTGATTTCATCGTTCCTTCGCGCATTCACACGAGCAAGTTTTTCGCGCTGCCGCAATCGCCGCAGATTCTGAAACAGCTTTGTATGATTTCCGGTTTCGACAAATATTATCAAATCGCGCGATGCTTCCGCGACGAAGATTTGCGCGCCGACCGGCAGCCGGAATTTACACAGCTCGACGTGGAAATGAGTTTTGCGAATCAGGAAATGGTTTATCGCGTTATCGAAGGAATGTTTCAAAGCGTTTTTCGTTTGATGGGCGTTGAACTTCCCGAACGCTTTCCGCGAATGACTTACGCCGAAGCGATGCGCCGCTACGGAAGCGATAAACCGGATACACGTTTTGAAATGGAACTTGTAGATTTATCGGAAAATCTAGGAGGAACCGATTTCGCGCCGTTCGCTTCCGCGCTGGAAAACAAGGGCGAAATCAAAGCAATTGTCGCTAAAAGTAAAGCTGACTATTCGCGCAAACAACTTGACGAATTGCAGGAATTCGTCAAGCGTTACGGAGCGGGCGCACTTGCCTGGATAAAATTGGGCGAAGCGGAAACTACTTCTTCTCTTTTGAAAGTTTTGGGCGAGGCGAAAATCGCCGAACTCGCATCAGCCGCAAACGCGGAAAAAGGCGATGCCGTTTTGATTGTCGCTGGTCGCAAGTCGGTTGTTGCGGCGAGTCTCGGCGCGCTTCGTCTGGAAGTTGCAAAACGCGAAAACCTGATTCCGAAAGATGTTTTCAAAACTTTAATGGTAGTTGATTTTCCGATGTTTGAGTATGACGAAGATACGGGAAATTACGCGGCGGCTCATCATCCGTTCACTTCGCCGATGGACGAAGATTTGGAGATGTTCAAACGCGCCGTCGAAAACGAAAGCGAGCGGCATCTGCTCGGGCGTGTTCGCGCAAAGGCTTACGACGCCGTTATCAACGGCATCGAGTGCGCGGGCGGTTCGATTCGTATTCATCAGCGCGATGTTCAGGCATTGAATTTCAAAGCTCTCGGACTCTCAAAGGAAAAAGCGCGCGAGCGTTTCGGCTTTTTCCTAGAAGCTTTGGAATACGGAACGCCGCCGCACGGCGGTTTCGCTGCCGGTATCGAGCGAACTTTGATGGCTTTACTGCAAACCGATAACATTCGTGATTTGATCGCCTTTCCGAAAACCGCTTCGGCGCAGGATTTGATGATGGATTCGCCGGGCGATGTTGACGAGGCGCAGCTGAAAGAATTAGGAATAAAAATCGTTGAATAAATATGGGGAACGATTATTTACTCGCTTTTGAACTTAATAAAGATAAAGATGAATTGGAAATTTTTACTGATTCGAGCGGGCTTAAATTATTAATTGAGGAGTTAAATAAACTCCTCAATTCTGCTGAAAAGGGCAATAATGATCATACTCATTTAATGACTGAAGATTGGGGCGGAAATGAGTTAACATCAAAAGCCCAAAGTGGAGAAGTTTTGAATCACGTTAAAATCCACTGTTTGAACAAAAATTGATTTTTCCGAACTAAACTTGACACGATGTCGTAAAATCTAAAAACAATGGCAAAGAAAAAGTTCGACACAAATCCGCTCGATCCTGATTTTCCCGAAAAAGTGAAGGAAAAGGAAACTGTCGTTTTGCCGAAAAACGCTTACGTCACTTCCGAAATTCCGCCGCCTAGCGTGACCGAAGAGCAGACTCGCCGGTTTGAAGGAAATAATTTCAGCGAATATCAATCGCCGTATAACGGGCAAAATATTCCGGCAAATTATCAAACGGCGCGGCTTGCCGATATGAACAAATCTTCTTCGCGCAAAGTGGATAAAATCGGTTTGCCGGAAAATATCTTAACCGCGCTGCCTTATCTGCCTTTCTGGATCGGTTTGATTGCGGGATTGATAATTTTATTTTTAGTTCCGAAAAGCGAAACAAAGGTGCGTTTTCACGCGGCGCAGGGGCTGGCGGCGCACATCGGGATTTTGATTATCACGACGATTTTAAGCGGCGTCGGCAACGTGACGAATTTGGCGAACGTCGGGAATATGATTTTCTCGATTGTCACGACAATTATGCTCGTTATTTTTGCCTTCAAAGCGTGGCGGGGAAAACCGGTTCATATCGAATCAGTTGATGATTTGACCGAATGGCTCGAAGATAAAATTAAACCGAAAGAATAAATTTATCGAAAACAACGAAGAAGGTGTGAGCGATGTTTTGTGCAAATTGCGGCGTTCAAATAAAGCAGGAACTGAATTACTGCAATTACTGCGGTGCGAGGGTTTCTAAACTCGAACTGGAAACTCAAAAATCGGTTGCCGAAAATCTTTCGTCGTCGGTCGGCTATATCGGCGGTTCCGGGCTGTTCTGTTTTATTTTCGTCGTTTTGATTCTTGTTAAAAACGGCGTTCATCCGACGGCTCTGGTTTTTATTTCGATGTTTTATCTGGCGGCGCTTTTTGCGATTTGTTCTTTAATCATTCGACAAGCGGCGGTTCTTTCAAAAAAATCTTTACCGAGTAACAACGATATTCAATCCAATTTTCAAACCGGTCAATTAAATTCGGCGAGCACGGCGCGGCTTGAAGAATATCGCGAGCCCGCCGTCAGCGTAACCGAAAATACGACTCGCACGCTTGATAAAATCGAATCAAAAATTTAGTTTCAGCGAAGGAACGGTGCGAGCAAACTGAGTAAAACTATAATCACGATTGCGCCGAAAATGTCGAGAAGAATTCCGTAACGCACCATTTTCATCAGCGGAATGTAACCCGAACCGTAAACAATCGCGTTGCACGGCGTCGAAACCGGAAGCATAAAACCGAGACTCGCGCCGAACGTCGCGCCGAGCGCCGGAATCAGCGGGTCGGCTCCCTGAGCTTTGGCGATTGCTATTACAACCGGAACGACCATATTCGCCGAAGCCGTATTCGATGTCGTTTCGGAAATCAGAACGGCGACAATAACCGAAGCGACAAGCAAACCGAATTCGCCGCTCAAAGGCAGAAATCCTGTTAAACTAACGCCGATTGACTCCGCCAGCCCGGTTTGAAATGAAAGCACGCCGAGCGCGAATCCGCCGCCGTAAAGCAGCACGACGCCCCAATCAATTTTCACCGCTTCATTCCAGGTTATAGCTTTTTCGCCCGGTTCGTTTCCCGGCAAAAGAAACAATAAAATCGCGCCGGCAATCGCTCCGACCGCTTCGGGCAAACGAGTGTTTATCGTTTTGTAAATTTCGCTCGTCTCGCCGGCGAAAAGCGCGATTAAGCCGGAAAAAATCCAAAGCGTGATTGCCGCTCCGAAAGCGATTACGGTGGATTTCTGCGCCCGCGTCCAATTGCCGAGCTCGGTTTTTTCGCGCCTAATCATTTCCGCGCTGCCCTCGATTTCTTTGACTCCAGCCGGCGCGAGGTAATTGAGATACAAATAAAGAAACAAATAAAGCACAATGACAATCGGCGCTCCGATCATCATCCATTTGAAGAACGAAATTTCCGCTCCGACCAGCTGGCGTATGAATCCGAGTCCGATGACGTTCGGCGGAGTTCCGATGGGCGTGGCGAGTCCGCCGATTGAGGCGGCAAAAGACGTTATCAGCATCAATGCCGTCGCGTAATTGCGATTGATTTTTACTCCGGTTTCCTTTTCTTGCTTGAAAAGAAACGTGATGATGGACATTCCGATGGCGAACATCATCGCAGTCGTCGCCGTATTGGAAATCCAGCCGGAAATAAACGCCGTGACGGCACCGAAAGCGAATAAAATTCGGCTAGGGCGCGCGCCGATCCATTTTAGCGACAAAACCCCGTAAGCGAATCGTTTGTCGAGATCGTGCAGAAAAATCGCCCTTGCCAGGATAAACGAGCCGATGAAAAGGAACATCAGCGGATCGGCGAACGGCGCGAAAACGTCTTTTGCCGGAGCAACTTTGAACAAAACGCACAGCGCCGCGCCGATCAAAGCCGTCACAGGCATCGGCAAACTTTCGCAAATCCATAAAATGATAACGATGGCGATAATCGCCGCCAGATTGTGCGCTTCGGGTTTGAGATTTAAGGGCGCGAAATAAATCGCCAGAAAAGCGAACGGCGCGAGGAAAAATCCGGCGCGGTTGCGCCAAAGTTCAAAACGCGCCTCCGCCGGGCTTATGACTTCTTTTACGTCAATATCTTCTTCAACTAATGACATTTTTATCAAATATTTTCGGCTATTAATTCGCCTTTACTTTTTTCGCCGCGCAATTTCAGAATCGCCGTAATGACCAGATAAATCGCCAGCGAAATCAAAGCGAGCGAAGCCAAACCGTTGACGAATTTAATGTCGAAACCGTTCGCTGCCTGAAAATTGCCGATGACCATACTCGTCAAAGCCCAAAGCGTAATTGTCAGAACAAAAAGCATCGGCAAAAGCGTAAAAGCGATTCTTTGACGGGCTTGATAAAGCCACGCCGTTATCGAAAGCAGAGTTAATGCGGCGAGCAGTTGATTCGACGCGCCGAACAGCGTCCAAAAATCGTTCCAGCTTCCTCTCGGCGCGATAAGAGCGCAAATGAACGGCACGAAAATAGTCGCCAGAGTTCCGATTACCGCTCCGATTTTTCCTTTTAATCCGAATAATTCCTGAACGATATAACGACCGAGCCGCAAAGAAACGTCTAAAGTATCGAAAACAAACGTCGAAAAAGCCATCGCGCCGAACGTGACGGCGAACGGCAAATTCTCTTTGCCGATGAGAATAGTTAAAAATTCGCCGATGCCGTTGCCGTAAATCTTTCCCGGCGAAACGCCTTTCGCCGCGTCCGAAGCAACGATCATAATCGTGACCAGCGCGATGAACGCGACGAAGCCTTCCGCCAGCATCGCGCCGTAACCAACGGATTTCGCGTGCGATTCTTTGTCAATCTGTTTCGATGTCGTTCCCGAACATACTAATCCGTGAAAACCCGAGCAAGCGCCGCAGGCAATCGTCACGAAAAGAAACGGAAACAGCATTCCGGTCATTCCGCCGACATCCCATGACTTAAAGTGCGGCTGCTGAATCTCGTAACCGCCGAAAAAAATGCCGATAATGCCCACGGCGATTGCCGTATAAAGAACAAAACCGCCGAGATAACCGCGCGGCTGCAGCAGCGCCCAAACCGGAACGAGCGACGCGGCGATGCAGTAAAACAGAATCAAAACCGCCCAGCTCGTGTGGTCGAGCAAAAAAACGGTGGAAAACTTCGTTCCGAGATAAGAAAGCGCGAAAGTCGCGGGCACAAAAATGACGGTTGACAACCAAAGCGGCGGCTTTAGATATTTTTCGACTAAACCCAACACGATTGAAAGTCCCAGATACGTTATGCTCGCAAAAGCGACCGCGCCGCCCGGATTAAAGCCAGCAGCGTTTTGCAGCGCTTCGTCGCCGGCGACGAAAGTTCCGGCTGTAATATCCGTAAATGCGACGATCACGTAAACGAGCGCGATCCAGATAAACGCCATCATCGCTCGCCCGGCGCCGTTTCCCAATTTTTCGCGCGTGATTTCAGCGATTGACTGCGCTCCGTGCCGAACGGAAGACGCAAGCGAAGAAAAATCGTGAACCGCGCCGATTAAAACGACGCCGAGCGCGATCCAAAGCAGACACGGAAGCCAGCCGAACGCCTGACAAGCCAGAATCGGTCCGGCAATCGGACCGGCAGCAGCAATCGCCGAAAAATGCTGTCCGAAAAGATAAAAAGGCTTTGTCGGAATAAAATCTTCGCCGTCGTTTATTCGATTAGCGGGCGTTTCGTGTGAATCGTCTAACTTGAATTGTTTCGCAATCCAACGTCCGTAAGCAAAATAACCGAAAACAAGCCAGATTAAAAAGACTATTGCCAAAGTCGCGAGCATAAATTCTCCGAAAAAGTATTTGGAAAGAGGAAAGCGAGATAAATTTACGCTAACTTTAATATAAAAAACAAGTTATAAACTGCGATGGAATCCCGATGAATGCGGAAAAATCGGAAAAGATAAAAAAGCGGAGTCAGGGACGGGAAAAATGCTTTTATTTCGTTAGCGGCTATCTGTTTTTTATTATAAGAAACAATAGCCGCAAAAAAGCACAAAATACATAAAAACAAACTTTAATAAATCGCTTTTTTTGTGAATTTTGTGCTTTTTTGCGGCTATTTCTTTTCCGCTTATTTCAAATCGCGCGGCGAAATTCGTCTCACTTGTTTAATGAGACAAAGCCACCGCCGAACCGGGAAAGTTTTTGTTCGAGCTGGGGGAGGCGATAAATCGTTCGACCATTTTCGATTCTTCCTGTTCTCCGGTCAGCGGCGCGAATCTAAACTTTGCTTCCTGGGTGCCGATTTTGAGAAAGATTTTGAATATGCTGTGTTTTTTCCACGTTTTCGTAGATTCGGTGTCTAATTTGATCTTATCAATGTTGACCGCCGAAGTTTCAAATGTGTGAATATTATCGTCGGATTCAAAACGCAGAGTGTCCTGCGAAATATACAAAGAACCGGTACAGCGGTTTGTAAATTTTCCGTTGTCATCGTGAAAAACGCGAAAAACCGCGCTGCCGCCGTTCTCGACCGATTCGCGCATAGACTTTTCCGCTTGAGCGAAATTATTAAGTCCGTACAGATAAACAAATCCGAGCATCTGATAAGCCTCGGGGCTTCTCGGCTTTACTCGTGCCGCGCTTTCCAGAATGCGAACGGCACTATTCGGATTTTTTTGATCCTTATAAGAATAAATCGCCTGATAAATTAAATCGTCGTAATTCGGCGCGGCGGGTTTGTTCTGACGAATTACATTTTTTCTTCTGGATTTTGCAACGACGCTGTCGTTTCCTGAAACAATATTATCGTTTTTCGACGGATAGCGCGGATTGTTGGAAATAGCTCGGATTACCTCGGGACGCGCGCCGGCGGCGATCAAGGTTTTTCTCAATTCAGAAGTCAACTGAAAATCAACGCCGTTAGTATTGATAATCGTTACGATGTCGCGCGTCTGCAACTGTCTCGAGCGAAGAGCCTGAATAAGCCGGTTCTTTTTGACGGGCGCGCCTTTATACTGAGCGGTTAAGTTGCCGCCCGTTATCAAAATTAAAAGACAGAGTGTAATTATTTTAATAAAAATACTATGCTGTTCGATTGCAAAAACCGGGGGTTTCATTATTTTTACAATTTCCTTTTGATTAAATTAAGGGTTATGAGGTTTTAGACTCCGGTTAAAATTTTCTCGGCGCGCCGGAGCCGTTCCGCCCGGGCTTCACGAGGCTGTTTTTTCTTTACTGCGGCGGGCGAGGCGATAATCCTGCTCTCGCGCCGGATCATCGGAGGCGGCGTTGTTACGACATCAGAATTTATTGCTTTATATTCTGTTTTTATTTCGGCGCTTTGTGGTTTGATTTGTTCGTTCTCAGTTTTGGCAAAAGCCTTTTCACTCGTCAAATCCTTATTGTTGAAAAAGACGAACTGCGCGGCGAAATGCAAAACGATTATGGCAAAAATAGCCGCGCTCACTCCGGCGTAATAGCCGCGCATCGGTTTATTAAATGATGGAGGTTGAATATTCGATTTACCTTTTTCGCTCGTTTGTATTTTGTTTTGATTAAATCTTTTCATCGCTTTAAAGTTTTTGTAATGCGTTTTCTTGAAAACGACTTGCCGAAAAGAGTAAGACGTTCAAATATGTTGATCGAGTTGCCGCGTTCGTACGGGTTTCCCGGTAATATTTAAGTTTCTGAATGTGCTAATATCGCTCGAAAGTTGATTTTTATTGTTTGAACTTATAGAAAACTTAGCGCATACTCCCGATTTATTTTACCAACATTTGCAAATTATTGCTAATAGAAAATAAACAAGTTTTAACAGCAATAAAATCAGCTTCTTTAAAGTTATGCACGAAGAAAAATCATTGCAGGAAACATTCGCGCCGAACGGAATCTGCTTCGGCTGCGGCGTGAAAAACGAAAAAGGCTTGCGAATCAGAAGCTTCACGGACGGCGAAGAAGTCACGGCTGAGTGGCGTGCCGAAGATCATCATCAAGCATTTCCGGGAATGCTTTCGGGCGGCATCGTCGGAACGCTGCTCGATTGTCATTCAAACTGGACGGCGGCGCATCATCTAATGAAAAAGAACGGTAAAACCGAACCGGACTGCACCGTAACGGCGAATTATTCGGTCAAACTGCTGCGTCCGACGCCTTCCGGCGCGACGATCAAACTTGTTGCGCGCGTTGTCGAATCAACCGAAGACCGCGCGACTGTCGAAGCCGAATTAATCGCGAACGATAAAGTTTGCGCAACCTGCAGGGGTTTATTCGTTGCCGTTAAAGAAGGACACCCGGCGAATCATCACTGGTAAGAGTTTAGCCGCGAAAATGCACGAAGGATTTTTAGATTTGACTTACACGAATACAGCGAGTAAAAAAGTTTATTATAATTTTAATATTCGTGAAAGTTCGTGTAATTCGGGGCTAATTTTTGTTACCTTTTTCTTGTTCTTTTGTGTTTGTGGAAGATTAAATAACCTTTCGCATGTGAGCGATAAAATCATTTGTGAGACCTAGCCTTTCGAGCCAGAGTTTTTGTTCACGCATCAGTTTCGGCAGGTAAGCGACATCGGCAAGCGCGTAATGAACGAGCTCGTCAGTCCAGATTCCGTCCCATTTTCGGTTAAATTTCGCCCGCTGCGATTTGTCCAGATCAACCGCGAAATAACGATAAAGCGTGTCTGCCAAACCAGAAGATTGATTCGCTCCTTTAGTCAAAATCTTTTCGGCAATCATCGTGCAGAAAATATTTTGCACCGAATGACCGTTTTCGCGTAAAAATTCCAAATCGAATTTCGCGTTGTGAAAAATTTTCGTAATGTTTGGATTGTCGAGAATTTCGCCGAGTCGTCCGATTGAAACTCCTTCGGAAATCGGGACCAAGACATTGTAAGCACCGTCGGAAAACTGTACTGAAAAGAGTTTTCCGTTTCGCACCGAAAGCGAAGAAGTTTCGGTATCGCATCCGATTTCCGCCGAAACCGATAATCGCTCGTAAGCCGTTTCTATGTCCTGCGCCGAACGCGCAACGAATATTTTCACCGTTTTTTTACCGTTTATCATTGTAAATCACTCAACATCGCGCGGAAAATGTATTAAGCTATCAAACGATATATGAGCGAACACTTAACCGAAATCGAGGCGCGCGTCGTCGGCGCGCTTGTCGAAAAACAATTAACCACGCCGGAATATTACCCGCTGACGCTAAACGCTTTAAACGCCGCCTGCAACCAGAAAACAAACCGCGATCCGATTGTCTCTTACGACGAAGCGACAGTGACCCGGGCGCTGGAGAGCCTTCGGGAAAAAAATCTGGTTTATGTATTTTACGGCAGCACGAGTCGGGTGCCGAAATATAAACATATGCTGCCAAGCGTTTACGAGTTGGAACCGTCGGAAGTTGCGGTGATCTGCGCTTTGCTTCTTCGCGGCGCGCAAACTCTAGGAGAATTGCGCGAGCGAACCGGAAGGCTTTACGAATTTTCCGGCATCGGCGAAGTCAATGAAACGCTCGACGCGCTGTCGCATCGGGATGAGCCGCTCGTTGTTAAATTAGAACGTCAAGCCGGACAAAAAGAAGCTCGTTACGCACACCTTTTATCCGGCGAAGTCACGGTTTCGTCACAATCAAATGTAGTGCCGGAAATTTCTTCGACGAACAGACAAAGCGGAAATGAACGGATGGCTGAAATCGAAAGAGAGCTGGATACTTTGCGGAATGAGTTCAACGATTTTCGCCGAACTTTTGAAGAATTTAGAAAGCAGTTTGAATAAAAAAATTGCCTACGAAATACGCAAAACATACGAAAAAGGAAAAGTGATTTTCTTTCCTTTGAATTTTTGTGTATTTCGTAGGCAAAAATCTTATTTGCCCCAAACGCCGATTCTTTTCTGGACGAGTTTTTCGACTTCCATCGGAACGCCTTCGGCTCTTGCCTGACGAATAAATTCGGAATTGATGTTGAAAATCTTCATTTTTACTAAATCTTCGATTCCGATATTTTGAAAGCCTTCAGCGCGAACGCCGGTGATAAATTCCGGAGTGATTTTGAAAATGCGCATTTTAACGACGTTTTCAAACGGTTCGTTGCCGAAACCGGCGCTGTTCAACTCGCGCAGAAATTCGCCGTCAATTTTGAAAATACGCGCTTTAACCAATTCTTCCATTCCGAGATTCGGAAAACCGGAATCCTTCATTTCGCGCATAAATTTCGAATCAACCTTGAAGATTGCCGCTTTGAAAAGATCGTCAACGCCTAGCTTGCCAAAATTCGCCGAAAGCAAATCATCGGCTAGTGCGGTTGTAACGTTTATCATTGCGGCGGCGAAGAGCCTGTTTTCGGAATCGCCTTTTGCGGCAGGGCTTTCAAAATCGAAGCCTCGTGATTTCATCGCGCTGATGTAGCTTTGATTCGGTGTGAAACGGTATGTTCCCGAACCTTTTCCGGCGGAAAAAGTTCCTTCCATTTCGATAGTTCCGGCTTCGCGAACGATGCCGAATTTAACAGCGGATTCTCCATCAATTTGCGCTTGCGACAAGCCCTGCAGCTCACTCAAATCAAAACTCGAACCGTTTGAACTGTTGCGGTACTTGTCGGAATCGCGCGAAAAATTCAACTGAATTTTTCCTTGTTTTGTTGTTCCTTCTTTTCCTGTTCTGTTGCTTGCTTTCCAGGTGCCTGTCTGCGCCGTCTGCGCCGTAACGACGAATGCGCCGGCTATAAAAACGGCGAATGCGAAAGTGAATAACGAACGAATTACTGCTTGAATATTTTGTTTCATAAAAAAATCTCCTTTATAGAATTTTTGACCTTAGACAAAAGAAAAACACCGCGATCAAAAAAATTATGACAAAAAATTTTGTTTGAAGATTTTCCGAAACAAAAACAATACTCATTTTCAAGGGATTTTATAAAAAATCTACGAAGCCAGATCGTCGAAATTCTTCCCTTTTAAGCGAAAGTTGATATTGCCGTCGTCGGATTCGGCGCCGATTTTGTTATAAAAATCAATTGCCGGCTGATTCCATTTCAGCGCTTGCCAGTCAAGTCTTTGAAAACCTTTTTCCTTGGCGAGCTTCGCCGCCCGCCGAAGCATTTTCAGCCCAAAACCCTTTCCGCGAAATTCCGGCTTGACGTATAAATCTTCCAGATAAAGACTTCGCTCGCCGCGAAAACTCGCGTATTTCGGATAAAGCAAGGCGAAAGCAATTAAGTTGCATTCGCTTAAACCTATAATCAAATGAACAAACGCATATTCGCCGAAAACAGCTTCGCGCAAACTTTCTTCCGTAATTAAAAATTCGTGAGCGAGATTTTCAAATTCAGCAAATTCGCGCAAAAGGTTAAAAATGCCCGGAATGTCTTTCTCAGCGGCGAGTTTAATTTCGTAATTCATAAAGAAAAAGGTTGTGTTTGAATTCAAACACAACCTGAAAATCGTTAACCTAAAAAAAACTAATTTTTACCTTTGCCTTTTTGCGGGGTAACGTTTTGTTCTTTTTTCAAAGTATCAAGCAAAGCTTTGGCGTCGTCGGCGAAAGGATGCGTCGCGGGCGCATTGCTCAAAAACTTTTGCAGAAAGTTTGAAGCTTCCTGAAATTTCGCTTTGTCATTGTTGAGATAACCGATGTTTACGAGCATTAAACCGGCTCCGACCAAAGCGTCCGGGTTGTTCGGCGAGCCTTGCAAAACTGTTTGATAAGCCGCAAGAGCTTTTTCCGATTCGCCCGAATCGCGCAGAATGTCGCCCAATACGATTTGCGCTTTGGCTTTTTTCGCCGCGTCGGTTTCTACGGCAAAATAATCACTGAAAGCAACTTCGGCTTCAGCGCCTTTTGTCGTATCAGATTTTGTCACCGCCAGCAGACGATACGAATCGGTCAAGCCGGTTAAAGCTTGAAGTTTAGCCGCTTCATGGTTGGCTGGATTGGAAATGTCGGCAGCCTGAGCGGTTTTCAGAATCGTCCAGGAACGCGAATAAGAAGCGACCGCATCCTGCAAATCCTGTTTAACTCTGGCTAATGAAGCCGCCTTCGCCGCTTGATCGGAAGATTTCACCGCCTGATTATAAACATCTACGGCGCGAATTTTTAACGCGGCTCCTTTATTGTTTAAAAGAATCGGAGCGCTGCCGACGAAATCCGGCTCGGCATTTATGCCCTCGCTATATTTGGCAATAGCGGCATCATAATTCTTAGAATTAAAAGCATCGTTTCCTTCCTTCAAAGCAGCTTGAATAACCGCCGTATTTTTCTGGATTTTTTCATTCTTCGCCGTTACTTCTTTGACTTTCGATTCGTACTCGGCTTGTTCTTTCTTTTGTTCTTCGGTCAATTCAACTTTTTGATTGCCGTTTCCGCTTGCTCCTTGCGTTGCTGCCGTCGCAGCGCCGCCGGAAGTGTTGTTTGAAGCGGGAGCCGCGAGAGCCTGTCTGATTTCTTCTTCTGACCAACGCTTGCCATCGCCTTCAGTAACCGTGATAAGTATATTTTCCATTCCGGCTTTCACGTTTTGTTGAAGCGCGGGCTTGATATTCGGCGCGCTGATGGAAAGAGCGAATGTTTGACCGAGTTGTAAACCGGCGAAGCTAAATTCGCCTTTTTTGTTCGTTTTAGCCGACGGAGCTTTGCCTTTTGCGTCGGTGCGGAAAGGTTCGACAACTGCGCCGGCAACCGGTTCTCTCGTTCCGTCCGCTTTAACCAATTCGACTTTGCCGCGAATCGGCGCCGTTTGAGCAAGAACGGCTAAACCGCTCGTTAAAAATAATGCTGTTGCTAATAGAAATGTAAAATAATTTTTACGAAACATTGAAATCCTCCAAAAATGTGCTTAAAAAATTCAGGAAACGTTTCCCTAAGATGCCGACCTCAAAAAAAGAGTTTGATAGTTTTTGGTTATTTTAACTCAATTTCGGCAAAATATTGAAGTAAAAATACCCGATTAAGCTCCGATGCGAAATAAATTTATACGGAGTGAAGCTATGCCCGACAAAATGAATACGAATCATACGAAATTAATCAAAACCATCTGTATTTACCGGCGCGCATTTGTAATTGCATTAAACATATTCCGCTTTCAATTTTATTTCTCGCTCGAACGATGCTCCGAATATGAAGGTAGCTGGTTACGCTCATAAAAATTAGGTGATTTCACTCTCCTTTGCGCATCGGCGATTCAAATAAAATTTAAGTAATCCTTTTAATAAGAAGGAAATACTGCTTTATTAAGCGAGGAAAATTTATGAAAAAAATAAAACAATTGATGGGGGATGTTCATCCTGGCATTGATGAGCGTCTCGTTTGCCATGCACGCGCAGACTAATAATCAAAACTCAATGTTAAAAAACAAACGTATGATGATGAATGCGGTTATGCGGCTTGAAACCTGGACAGATAGATTTGAGGATAGTCTCGCCCAAGCGTTCGACAATAATCGTGTTGATAATACTGACACCGAAGACGAAGTTCTGGCGCTTGTCAAAGGATTGGAACACGCGACGGACAGGTTTGCCGAATGCGTCGAAGATAACGAGGTAATTGCGCCCGACGTTGAAGGATTGTTAAGCCGCGCCGGTTATGTGGTCAGTGATACGGCGACCGTGACCGGCATTGTGCGAATGCTGGTCACGGCAGACATCGGACGGGAAATTAGCTGGATTTAGAGTCGCGGATCGAAGCCGAGCTCAATAAATTAAAAGATCAGCAAATTTTCATCTACGCCGATACGGTTAATATCAACAAATAAGATAAGCGGCAATAACATTGATCTTTAATTTATGCGTGGATCGGCATTAAGTCAAAGCTGTCTTAAGCCTAAAAATACGTAAATAGTTCTAATCAACATACATAAAAAAGTAAGTCGTAGCTTACAATGCTTACGGCTTTCCTTTTTGTCTTTCGGTTTCAATGCAACTAGAAGTTGTGCTTTCGGGATATTCGGTCGCATGAAAAATGTGTTGCAATGTTATGTTTTTATGTGTTAAATTTTGTTGGCTGAAATTTGTTATTTGATCGAGCTTTCCGCATTTGAACTTTTCAAAACCGGTGATTTCTCACCTTCCCTCGTAAATTTATATATGTTTGGTGGACGCCCCTGCGAAAAAAAATTATTACTGATTGACAATAATCCGACGAGGCAAAAACTTTTAACGGGTTTTTTCGGGGCAAAATACGTCTGCGACGAAGCCGATTCCATCAACTCGGCGGCAGAAAAAATACGGCAAAAAGAGTATTCAGTCTTAGTAACAGCAGTCGCTCCGCCGGATTTTAATGGACTCGCCCTGGTTCCATATCTTCAAAAGTACTCGCCGCGCACATCGCTCGTAATTATCAGCGAAAACGATTCGGCTGGAAACACAGTGAGAGCATTTCGCGCCGGAGCCTTCGAGGTGATTCAAAAGCCTTTTGAAATGAAAAAAATTGAAACGGCGGTCGAAAGGGCATACGAGAAGTACGAGTTAAAGTGTCTAAAAGATAATTATCAGTGTCATCTGGAAGAACTTGTTACAGAAAGAACCGCCGAACTCGACAAGGCTTTGGAAGAAGTCGAAATATCTTACCGCAGCACTCTCAAAGCGCTCGTTCAGGCGCTTGAAACCCGCGATTATGAAACTCACGGGCATTCGGAAAGAGTCGTGACTTTCAGCCTCAGACTCGGTTACGAACTCGGTTTGGACAAAAAAGCTCTGCGCGATTTGGAACTCGGCGCGTTGATGCACGACATCGGAAAAATCGGAGTTCCCGATGCGATTTTGCGCAAACCCGCCAAATTGAACGACGAAGAATGGGAAAAAATGAAGCTTCACCCGCTTCACGGACAAAGGATTTTGCGAAATATTGCGTTTTTGGAAGGCGCGACGCGTATAGTCGCGCAGCATCACGAAAAATGGGACGGAAGCGGCTATCCTTCAGGTCTTCGCGGCGAAGACATTGATTTCGGCGCGAGAATTTTTTCGGTGGCGGATGCTTTCGACGCGATAATCAGCGACAGGGTTTACCGCAAGGGTCGTCCTTATAACGAGGCGCTCGAAGAATTGGAAAAAAACGCCGGAACGCAGTTCGATCCTTTGGTCGTCGAAGCCTTTAAGAATATTCCGCGAGAAGACTGGGAAATTTTGCGCGCTCGATCCTTAACGGAAAAAGAAGAAAACTTCTCGTTTCAAGCCGTCGTCGCCGAATTGGTTTATTCGAGACAGCCGTTGGAAATGGTTCATTAAATCGGCGGATTATCTGACGGTCAAAAGATTGGTACAAACGTTTCACCGGTCAGAATTGAAATCCAAAGGCACGCGATCTTTTCGTGTGTTTCGACAACTGCAAGTGTAACCATCTGATACGACTAAATCATCTATATATTGTCCTTGTCGAGAAGTTCCCAAGTCTGTGCCGACGCGCCAGCGGAGACGAACGCTTTTACCGGCAGCCGAAACGGGCAGCTTTGCTTTAGTCGTTATAAACTCGGACGTTTGATTAACGCCGCTTCTGCCCGACCAGGTGCGCCTGCCCGCAAGCGGATTCTGACAGCAGCCGTCCAGAGCACCGTCGTAACCGCCTGACAAAAATGCGCCGCCCGCCGTTTCAATATCCTGCCAATCGTTTTCTCCGATTTTAATTTCCAAAACCGAGCCATCGTAAAGTTTGTTGCGTAGAAAAGTCGTTTCAAATTCGTACCAGTTGCGAAAACTGATTTCCGCGTCGGTTGAATTAACCTGAAAAACCGGCGAAACGAGTTCGTTAATGCCGATTTGAGTCGAGCTCGGCGAAAATACGGAGTTCGGCATTGATTGTTTTTGCGCAGTCGAAGTCGTCCAAACTTGCTGCGTATCGCTTCCGGTCGTCCAGCCGTTCGGCAAATCCGGCGCGTTAATGGAATCGAAATTTTCCTGCAAAACAATGCGTTTTCTGCCTGTAGTTACGGGAATCGAAATCGTTTCCAAATTCTCCTCGCCGTCTTTTAATAAAAAGGTTAGAATTACGGCTTCGCCGCAAGCCGTATCTTTTGAAACAGTAAAAGTAAACGAGCGCGAAACGGAATTTCCGTTAGCCGTTAAAGCGCCGTAACTCTGCGCATTTTGCGGATTGGCTATGCCGCCGGTCGGTTGCAAAACAGCGGATAAGTTTGCGGCGTTTCTCGCGCCCGTGTTGCGAAAACCGATGTCTACTGTCACAGTCTCGCCCGGTTCTATCGAATTTTTGAAGCCGCAGCTTTCTTTTGTAATTTTCATTCCGGCGTTCTCCACAATTGCCGCTGGTTCGAGCGAGAAACTTTGTGCTAATGTTTGCCCGTCAATTACCGAAACAGTAAAAGTATGCGAACGAAAACCTTTTGCCGAAGCCGTTAAAACGTATGTGTTCGGCAGAATCGTAAAATTTCCGAAGCTTCCGTTCGCGTCCGTGCTGCGTGAGTGAACGACATTTGCTGTTATGATTGCGCCTTCAATTGGCTGGTTGTTTGAAGCGTTTGTCACAATTCCGGTGATTGTCGCACTCGGCGCAGGCTCGCACTCGGCGAATTTGAATTTTCCGATGCGGGTTCGCCAGTCGAACGGACTTTGCTCCTGACTTTCCGCCGAATAATATTCGTTCGTCATCCAAAACGTACAGTCGTCAACCGGGTCAACGCTCATCGCGCTGTAATCGCCCCATCGCGAACCGGAAGACGTTTGAATGCCCGTTCCGGTTATCAAAGCGGTTTCACGACGAAAAGTTCCGTTTGGTTCGGCGACAAGTTTGCCCGAATAAAATATTGAAGGTTTTTTTTCATCGCTGACCGAACTGTAACCGACCGCTATATTTCCGCGATGATCCTGAGCTGCGCTCGCCATCCAGCGCGAATCTTTGTCGCCGCCGATTGTCGCTTGTTCGCGGACGGTGAACGTGGCGCCTGATTTTCTTAATTCGTAAACGCGAACTCCGGCGCGATATTTTTCTTCGTTTGCTGACGAGCGAACGGTTTGATTGAAAACCAACGATTCGTGCGAGTTGAAATTGCGGTAAGCGGCGCGGTACATTAACCGGTCGGATTGCGAATCGAGCGCTTCGTCAGTTCCGGGTTGCCGAATATCGCCGCGCCCGTCGGGACTTGTCGGGTCGAACGGCGCGACAACTAAAGGGCTTTCCGCGCGTTCTTTAAAGGTAGAATTCGCCGGATTTAGAAAATCCGCCTGAAAATCGAAAAGCCGAATGGCATCGCTCGCGTCGCCGTACTCGGTCGCCGTATAACCGACAAAAACGTTTGGCGCGCCAACAGGCGGCGGATTAACTCCATCAAAATCCGCCGGTAAAAGTCCGCCAAGCCGTATCGTCGAAGGCGAAGCCAAATCGAAATATATGTAACTTGCCGACGCGTCGCCTTTTATTAATTTCGATTTATCGAACGCAAAAACCCCTGTTCCGGCGTAGTCACCACCGAAAAATTCGTCAGTCGCCATGTAATAACCGTCCGCCCAAACGCCGATTTTCGGGTAATCGTTGAGTTTGACGCCCGGCATTACAAATTCATAAATATAGAACTTTCCGGTCGGATCGCCGCTGACGGAAACGGCAATCATCTGGCGAAACGGCGGGAATTGCGTGCAAAACTGGCTGATTAACCAGCGGTCGGCGAGCGGGTCATAAAGCACAATCGGGTCGCCGTCGTTGCGCGTCGCGCACGGCGTTTCGAGCCGCTCGAAAAGACTGCTCAATTTAAAAGGCGGCGTTAATGCGCTGCCTTTTTTGTCGTAAACGCGAACGAGCGAATTGACGGCTTGAACGTAATGATTCGGTCCGACATCGCCGAACGGGTCGGGCGGAGACATCCGAAAACCGAAAGCCGCGGCGTTATCGTTGCTCGATAATCCGTCGAATGAAAGCGCGGGCGCAGGCATCGGCTCACCGGAAATTCTGGCGAAATTCGTCTCTGCGTCTCGAACCGCGTTTTCGACTTGTTTTCTGAAAGGCAATTTATTCGGAATCTGACGCGCCTTTTCTTCCGCAGTTCTTTTTCCCGTTTGTCCTTGATAGGGCGTCGCGGGCGCAAAACTTTTGACTTCTTCGGAAACGGAAGCGCCGACGGCGCGAAAAGATTGCGGTTTTATATCTGAGAAAGTTTGTTTTGCAACGGGCGCGAATCGTTTAGTTTCCGCCGCGCGTTGAAAAAAGAGAAATAATGCGGCGAAAGCGGCGAATAAAACTAAAGCGGTTCTTTTTTTCATTTTTCAAAATCAAGTTTTTGACGATTTCTAAAATGATAAAACGAAATACACAATTGGAACAATAAATTTTGCTAATTTTGAGTTTGTTCAGCGATTCGAGAGTGAATCAAAAAGAGAAGTTTAACGCGGCTTTGTTTTTGGAGAGAAAAGAAACTGTCGCAATTGTTTTCACCCTATTTCCAACGCATCGCAAATACGCTGCGCCGCTTTCCCGTCCCAGAGCGGCGGGATTTTTTGGTTTTGAGAATCGGTTTGCGCGGATAAAACATCAAAAGCCGACTGTTTAATTTTTTCGGGATTGGTGCCGACCAAAACGTTCGTTCCCATTTCGATAGTAATCGGTCGCTCGGTGTTTTCGCGCAAAGTCAGACAGGGAATTCCGAGCGCGGTCGTTTCTTCCTGAAGTCCGCCCGAATCGGTCAAAACTAATTTCGCGCCGCTGTAAAGCCGCATAAAATCCAGATAACCGAGCGGTTCGATGAGCTTGATGTTTGATTCTGCGATTTTTTCGGCAAAGCCGAATTTTTCGATATTGCCCCGCGTGCGCGGATGAACGGGGAAAATTATCGGAATTTTTCGACTCGTTTCGCTGAGCGCGTCGAGCAGATTTTCAAAAATTTGTTTTTCGTCAACGTTTGAAGGACGATGTAGCGTTAAAACCGCATACTCGTTTTCAATCAAATTCAAATCCCGCCGAATTGTAGATTTTTTCGCCAGTTCCAGACTGTAAAACAGCGAATCAATCATTACATTGCCGACAAATTTGATTTTATTGTCGGGAATGCCTTCTGCGCGCAAGTTGTCGTCAGCGTCCGGCGAAGTCGTGAAAAGCAAATCCGAAATCGAATCGGTTAAAATGCGGTTGATTTCTTCGGGCATTTGCCGGTCGCGCGAGCGAAGTCCGGCTTCGACGTGAGCGATTTTTACGTTTAATTTCGCGCAAACCAGAGCGCAGGCAATCGTCGAATTAACGTCGCCGACGACTAAAACCCAGTCGGGCTTTTCATCCAAAACTATCGGTTCAAATGCCGTCATTATTTTGGCAGTTTGAACCGCGTGCGAAGCCGAGCCGATTTCTAAATGGTAATCAGGTTCCGGTATTCCTAAATCAACGAAAAACGATTCGGACATTGCCGCGTCGTAATGCTGTCCGGTGTGAACGATGAGCGGTAGAAACTCATTTTCGCGCCGCAGCATTTCGCGCTGAATCGGCGCAATCTTCATAAAATTCGGACGCGCGCCGACAATGTTCAAAACTTTAATCATTTATCACTTATCACTTATCATTTATCATTTTCATTCACTGTCCAAAGATTACAAAATTGGGTGATTTTCAATGATAAATGGTAAATGTTAAAGTCGCACAATTTTCGCTTTACTTCCGTTCCTCGTTTCCGATTTCAAAGCGTTTCGCGTGTCAACGATGACCGATGCTAATTGACAAACTCGTTTGTAATCCACGTTCGAGTGTTCGGTACAAATCACCACGCAATCTGCCGTTTTAATCAAATCGTCAGTCAATTCCTGGTTGTAAAGCGGTTCGCCTGCCCCGATTGTATAAGCGTGATCGAAAGTCACTTCCGGAACGAACTCGTCATGATAAATGACTTCTGCGCCGCGCGAACGCAATAAATCAATCACTGAAAGCGCAGGAGATTCGCGCATATCGTCAATGTCCTTTTTGTATGCGACGCCCAAAATCAAAATCTTCGAGCCTTTTACCGATTTCTGATTTTCGTTTAACGCGTCTCTAACAAGTCCGGCAACATATTTCGGCATTGAAGAATTAATTTCTTCCGCCAAAGTGATAAATCTCGAATCGAAACCGTGCTGCCGTGCTTTCCATGAAAGATAATGCGGATCGAGCGGAATGCAGTGCCCGCCGATTCCTGGTCCCGGATAAAACGGCATAAAGCCGAACGGTTTTGTCGCGGCGGCGCGAACGACTTCCCATGTATCAATGCCGAGCGCGTTGCAGACCTTCGCCATTTCGTTCGCCATTCCGATATTGATAGCGCGAAACGTGTTTTCCCATAATTTACAGGCTTCGGCGACGCGAGCGCTTGATACGGCGTGAACGTTTTCGACAATTTGCGAATAAAGCAGTGCAGCTACTTCTGTCGAGTCATCTCCAACTCCGCCGACTACTTTTGTGATATTGTGCGTTTGAAATTGCGGATTGCCCGGATCAACGCGTTCGGGCGAAAAGGCGAGCAGAAAATCCTCGTCTAATTTAAGTCCGGCTTCTTCGATCATCGGCTGGAGAACTTCGTCGGTCGTTCCCGGATAAGTCGTTGATTCGAGAATAACGAGTTGACCGCGCCGCGCGTATTTTTTTATTTCTTCCCCGGCAGCCAAAATATAAGACATATCCGGGTCTTTGGTTTTCCTCAGCGGCGTCGGAACGCAGATGATAATTACGTCGCACTCTTTGAGGCGAGAGAAATCGGTCGTTGCGGTAAATTTTCCCGCTTCAAGAGCTTTTTGAACATTTTCCGAAGGAACGTCAACGATATGAGAGTTTCCTTGATTGAGCAGTTCGGTTTTTTTCTCGTCAACTTCAAAACCGATTGTCGGGTAGCCTTTTAAAGCAAATTCGACGATCAGCGGCAATCCGACATACCCTAAACCGATAACGCCGATGGTTGCGGTTTTAGCCGCGATAAGATTTTTTAACTCGTCTTTAATCATTGTTTGAAATATTGTAAATGAAAGTCGTTTGTAAATTCGCCAAGAGAGATTATATTTTTATTCGGCGTGCTTTTCCGAAAGATTTAGACTAAAAGAAGCAACTTTGATAGTCAAGAATATATAGTTACCTTAAAGTCGGTTTGTGCTAGAATGATTCGAGAAGAATCGCAAAAACTCTGCGATTTGCCGCCAGCCTTAAATTTTTACTTTTCAGACATCTTTGCAATTTATGAATTCTGAAATAAATTCAGTCAATCCCGCCGTCAAAGCCATTATTACCGGAACAGCGCCGCGCCCCGCGCAGCTTGCCGCCGCGCGCGGAATTTTGCCTCTGTCGCTCAGCGATTTGCTCGAAGTTCTCGTTGCTCTTTCCAGTGCAGACGACGGGGAACTAGCCGAAACCGCGCAGTCAACTCTCGCCACGCAAAATGCCGACGAACTTCAAAATCTTTTGAAAACTGATGCGATTGCGCCGCGGGTTTTAAGTTTTTTCGCTGAGCGCGAAGATTTGCCGAAAGAAGTTTACGAAGCCGTTTTAACGAATCAAAATACGCCGACGACGACAATCGTACAGTTCGCCAGAAAAACGAAAATCGGCGAACTGCTCGAACGCATATCGCTTAACCAGCAGCTTTTAATTCAAAATCCGGCAATCATCGAAGCGATTATTCATAATCCTCACCGGACGGGCGAAGCCGAACGACGCGCGTCGGAAATCAAGCGGGAATTTTTTGAAAAGGAACGCGGCGCACAGCAAATCGCCGACGAGCTTCGCGCTCGCGGACAGGAAGCCGCCGCCGAATTTGTCGAAAGTTCCGGTTCGGATTTGAATCTGGAAGACGCGCTCTTTATCGCCGAGCATATCGAAGTTCCCGACGCGGAAACTGACGATTCGTGGCTTTCGCTCGAATCCATCGAAGAATTTTACGAGGAAACCGCCGAGCAGCAGGAAGCCGTCATCAATAAAATTATTGGTGAATTGAGCATGGAGGAAGACGGCTTTACCGCCGACCGCATCGCGCTGATTAACCGCATAATGCGAATGAAGATGAAAGACCGCGTGCTGATGGCGCTCAAAGGCGACCGCGCGGCGAGAAACATTCTCATTCGCGACCCGAACCGAATCGTCGCTCAAGCCGTCATCCAAAATCCTCGAATTACCGAGCAGGAAATCGAAAAGATTTCCGCTATGCGCACCGTCCCGGAAGACGTTTTGCGGCAAATCTCGATTAACCGAACTTTCGCGCGCAGCTATACGATTGTTCATAATCTGGCGCGCAATCCGCGGACTCCGTTTGCCAACGCCGTAAATCTTCTGGCTCGCCTGCAGGCACACGATTTAATAACCATTTCAAAAAATCGCAATGTTTCCGACGCCGTTCGCCGCCACGCGGCACGACTGGCGGCGGCGCGAACCGGCAGGTAAATTCAGAGATAAATTCAGAAAATCAAAACTAAAAATAAAAGCTCGAAGTCAGCGGCTAGAAGCGGTTGTCGTGTTTGTTTACGGCAAACTCGGGCGAAGCGTTTTCGGTAATGGTTTGTCGGTGAAAATTAAAAGTTATTTGCTGAATATGAAAATATATTGGGACAAACCGGCGGTTTTCACCTCAGCGCAGAAATTCGATTGACCGGCAATTACTCCGGTGTCAGAATAAAGTGAAGATAAAATATTCACTCTGTATTTTTCGCTTACTGCGTTTAGTTTTTGATGGCAACAACCGAAGACATTCACGAAAATCCGATGATCGGGCGGCGCATCGGCGTTTACGAGTTAAAACGGGAACTCGGGCGCGGCGGAATGGGCGCGGTTTATCTAGCCGAACGCGCCGACGGCGAATTTTATCAAACAGTCGCGGTTAAACTCATCAAACGCGGAATGGATACGGATTTGATTCTGAAACGTTTTCGCCGCGAACGACAGATTTTAGCCGCGCTCAATCACCCGAACATCGCATATTTTCTCGGCGGAGGTTCGACGCCCGACGGTTTGCCGTATTTCGTAATGGAATACATCGAAGGCGCGCCGCTTTACCGCTTTTGCGATGAAAACGGATTGGACGTCAACGAGAAGCTGCGGCTTTTCCGGCAGATTTGCTACGCCGCGCACGCGGCTCATCAAATCAAGGTTATTCACCGCGATCTGAAACCGTCGAACATACTCGTTAAAGCCAGCGGCAAACCCAAGCTGCTGGATTTCGGCATCGCCAAGGTTTTAGACCCCGAATTGTCAGTCACCGAAATAGAACCGACCGCAACGCAAATCCGCGTTTTGACGCCCGAGTACGCTTCGCCCGAGCAAATTTGCGGCGATGAAGTGACGCCCGCATCGGACATTTACAGTCTGGGCGTGATGCTCTACGAGCTTTTGACCGGGCATCGTCCTTATTATTTAAAGAGGCATTTGCCGAGCGAAGTTTCGCGCGTGATCTGTGAAGAAGAACCGATTCGACCTGCGTCTTTGAAGATTCGTTCTTTGTCAGAGATCAACGAACCGTTTTCGAAAAGCGAATCTGGAAAGAACAGCTACAAAAACGAATCAATCGGAACTGATCTTGAGAAGATCATCTTGAAAACGCTTAGAAAGAATCCGTCAGAGCGTTATCAATCAGCCGAAGATTTAGCCGAAGATATTACGAACTTTCTTGAAAATCGTGAAGTCAAAGCCGAATATTTCGCTCCCGCTCCGAAATCGGTTCCCGTCGAGCGTAACGATAATCGCTCGATAGCGATTTTGCCTTTCAAAATACTCGGCGCAAAACAAAATGAAGATGCGAGCAGCGAGTTTTTGGGCATCGGTTTGGCGGACGCTTTGACGATGCGGCTTTCAAATATTCGCCGTTTTATCGTGCGTCCGACGAGCTCGGTCGTCAGTTTTTCCGGCAATACCGATTCGTTTCTTTCAGGCAGAGAATTGGGCGTTGAATACGTTGTTGAAGGAAATATTCGCCGCATCGGAGACAGGATTCGCGTTACCGCGCAGCTTTTGGATATAAACAACAATTCGACGCGATGGGCTGAGAAATTCGACGAAAAATTCACGGACGTTCTCGAATTTGAAGATTTGATTTCCGAGCGCGTCGCGAAATCACTGATTTCGAGCTTGTCAGGCGAAGAGCTGAAACAAATAAAAAAACGCGGAACGGATAATGTCGAAGCGTACGAAGCATATCTGCGCGGTCGTTACTACTGGAATCAGTTCACGGCTGAAGGTTTTGCGCGGGCGCTCGCCTGTTATAACCGCGCTGTCGAGATCGCGCCCGATTACGCGCTCGCTTACGCCGGAATTGCCGATTACTATAATTTTCTCGGAGTTTACGCAATCAAATCGTTCGCCGAAACTTCCGCTGCTTCGAAAAAAGCCGCGCTAAAAGCCATTTCGATTGACGATTCGCTCGCCGAAGCCTACGCCGCCCTGGGTTTTGCCGCGCAGATGGGCGATTACGATTGGGACGCGGCGGGCGGTTACCTGCGCCGGGCGATAGAATTGAATCCCAACTACGTTATCGGGCGGGTTTGGTATTGTTATTATCTGGTAATGCGCGGCGAATACGACGAGGCATTCGAGCAAATATACCGCGCGATGGAACTCGACCCGCACACGCCGATTGTTCCACAGACGTTGAATTGGACATTATATTATGCCCGGCGCTATGACGAAGCTCTAAATTCGACAATTCGTTTTGTCGAACAAAATCCGAATTACGGGTTGGGCTATATTTTTTTATGCTCGGTTTATTGTCACGGCAAACAATACGATGAAGCATTAAAAATGGGCGAGCGCGGAATGAAGCTTCTCGGTCGAAGTTCTTATACTTTGTGCTGGCTCGCTTCGGTTTACGCGGCGGCGGGAAATCGCGAAAAAGCATTTTCGCTGCTCGAAGAAATTCGCCAAACGGCTGAGACGCAGTACGTTTCGCCTTATTTGCTGGCGATGGCGTATTTAAACTTGGGCGATAAGGAAAAAGCGTTCGCTCAATTAAACGAAGCTCTGAAAATACGAGACGGCAGATTGAACTGGCTCGGCGTTGATCCCCAGTTTGCCGAATTGCACGGTGATTTTCGCTTTCAGGAAATCTTGCGTCTCACAAACAATCCGCTTTACAAACCGTTCGTTAACAATGAGAAGGCAGATATTCCGGTCATCGCTGTTCTGCCTCTTAAATCAATGTCTTACGGAAACGGCGAAGATACCGGAGACAAATTTCTCGGTTTCGGTCTGGCTGATGCGGTGATCACGCGTCTGACAAACATAAAACGCATAATCGTGCGCCCAACCAGTTCGGTGACGCATTATGTGGAAACGGATTTCGATCCGTTTCGCGCCGGAAACGAGCTTGACGTGGATTATGTTTTAGACGGAAATTTCAGGCGCAGCGGAGAACGTATCCGCGTTTCGATGCAGCTTCTAAACATAAAAGAAAACACTGCTCAGTGGGCACAGGTTTTCGATGAAAAATCAACAGACGTGCTTGAACTCGAAGATTCGATTTCCGAACGCGTCGTCAAATCCTTGGTAACGAGTTTGACCGGCGAGGAGCGCAAAATCCTTACCAAACGCGAGACGAAAAACGCCGAAGCGTACGAAACTTATCTGCGCGGACGTTATTACTGGAACCAATTCACGCCGGATTCGCTTCCGAAAGCGCTTGCCGCATTTGAAAAAGCCATCGAGCTCGACCCGAATTATGCGCTGGCGTATGTCGGGCTGGCGGATTTTTACAACTGGGCGATTATTTACGGGATTTTGCCGCCCGCCGAGTTTTATCGAAAAGCAGAAAACGCCGCCCGTCGCGCAATCGAACTCGACAAAGATTTGGGCGAAGCCTACGCTTCGCTCGCGCTGATAAAAGAAAGTTTGTGGGATTTTGAAGAAGCCGAACGGCTTTATAAAAAAGCTATCGAATTAAATCCGAATTATTCGCTGGCGCACGAATGGTATTCGAGCTGGATGATGGAAATGGGAAGAATCGGGGAAGGTTTGGAAAAAATTAAATATGCCGAATCTCTGAATCCGCTTTCGACGCGAGCGATGACTATAACCGCCTGGCAATTATACCAGGCTAAGCGTTTTGAAGAAGCAATTAATAAAGCGCGGCAGATCATAGATTTAGACGCGAATTACGCGCAGGGTTATTTGCAGCTCGGCAACGCCTTAACTCACGTCGGAAAAACCAACGAAGCCGTCGTTCAGGCGCGAAAAGGCGCCGAATTGATGCCCGATTCGGCTTTGCCTAAATATTCGTTGTGTTTTGCGCTTGTCGCGGCGGGGCGGCGGGAAGAAGCGCGGGAAGTTTTACGAGAAATGAAAGAACTAGCTGCCAGAACTTACGTCAAGCCGTATTTTCTGGCGATGGGACACGTCGCGCTCGAAGAATACGACGCGGCTTTCGAGTATTTTGAACAAATGTTCGCCGAACGCGACCCTTGGATTACGTGGTTCGGTACCGAGCCGAAGCTCGACGTGCTGCGCGAAGACCCGCGTTTCATTAAGCTTTTCCGCAGCACCGGCAATCCGTTTGCCTTTCGGTAAAAATCCTTGATTATCAGAGAAATTCGGAAACTTTGCCGGTCTTGACGAACGAGCCGATTATATCGGTCAGCGTGTGACTCGCCGCGCCGAGCCAAAGCCCTATGAAAACAGCCGGAAAGGAGTTTTCTCCGACGTTCGTCCGAACGTATTCGCCGATTCGCTGCCACGTTTTTGTAAATTCCAGAAGGTTCGGCAATTCGTTACCGTTGAAAATCGAAATCAAATAAACCGCTGAAAATGACAAAAGCGTCAGAACGCCCATAAAGTAAACGACGCGCAAAAAAGTTCCGAAAACAAGTCCGTGCGACCAGCGAGAGCGATGTTTGAAAAACGCTTGATACGGGTACCACAAAAACCGAAAAATGCTCCATCGCGTGTATTGCTTGCTCATCGTATCCAAATCGGGACCGAACATCAGACCGCCGACGAGAAAAGCGATTGTGACGACTACGGCAACTGGCAAGTTCTCCGAAACTTTCCACGACGCCGCGAAAACGGGCGCGGCAAAAAAGAATGTAACGGCATCGTGTGTTTTTCCTGAAGGCATTTCGATTTTGGATTTTGGATTTTGGATTTAACTCGCCTGATTTGCGAAAAAGCAGCGGCAAATTATTGTAACTGAAAGTTTTACTATTTCAAATACTATTTCAAACAAAAATCGGCGACGAGCGGCAGATGATCGGAGGCGACGAGCGCGAGACGTGTCCGGTGAATAAACGCGTTTTCGATTTTCAGATGATTATCGTAATAAATGTGATCGAGATGCAAAAACGGAAGTATTCCCGGATAAGTCCGTTTTCTGGGCAGGTGTTCGCGTAAATCAGCCGAGCGAAAATGGTTTTTTAGAAGACGCGATGTAAGCCCTTGCGTCCATTCGTTAAAATCGCCGAGCATTATGCGCGGCGCGAAATGATGGCGATTCAAAATTTCCGCGTCGAGCAGTCGAATCGCCTGTTTGCGCCGCTCGAAAAAGGCGGTTCCGAGATGAATATTGTAAATGTGCAGGTAATCGTTTGAATTGATTTTTACGTCCGCGTGCAGACATCCGCGCGGCTCGCGCCCGGGAACGCTTATGTCGTGATTTTTCGTTTCGGTAATCGGGAAACGCGATAAAACCACATTGCCGTAAACGCCGCCGAAATGCTTGCGATTTTCGCCCATGCAGTAATCAAAGCCCAGTTCTTCGGCGATGAATCGCGCTTGATTTTCACGCGCCGTGCCGTTTTGCACCGAAACGACTTCCTGCAAAGCGATAATATCGGCATTAATTTCGCGCAGTACATCGGCTATTCGCAAAGGACTCGTCTGCAAATCCAAACCTTTGCATTTGTGAACGTTATAAGTTGCAATCCGAAAAGTATCCTTCATTTTCAAAGCGCAAACGCATCAATCGGCGATTATTGTCCCAAAAACAGAAATTCAAAGAGAAAAAATTTACCTTAAATCGCCAGTTGTATTGCTCGTTTTAGCATCGTCATCGCCGTTAATTAACCTTTGTTGATTCATTTCAATCGGCGGTTTCGTTTCATTCGATGAATTTTCATTCTGCTCGTTTTGCTTGAAAAGCTGATAAGAATTAATAAACAGCGAAACGGCAAGCCAGACGAAAATAACTCCGAGCGGAATCGCCAGAACGCTCGGGAAAAATATGGCGATGACGCCTGTAATCAAAAGGATTCCGCCGCCGAACAAATTGATTTTGGCTTCCATCATTCCGAGCGGGCGTTTTTTATTGCTCGAAATTGACGAGCCGAGCGCGCTGCCGATTGTAATCGCCGACGGCGCGAACCGCGCGGAAGTGGCTGAACTCGTTCTCTTAGGTTTTTTTCTTTCTTTTACCGGTCGCGCTTTATTATTTCCTCCCAAACAAATCTCGGTCGCATTTCCCAAATCGGCGAGATACATTTCCTGCATTTGCCGCCCGAAATTTTTGTCTTCTATAATCACGTCAATTTCGCAATTCGTCAGCCAGCTCGCGATATTGAGATTTGTCGAACCGACGCGCGACCAGAAACCGTCTATCACGGCAGTTTTCGCGTGCAGCATCGGACCGTTCCATTCGTAAATTCTCACGCCGCTTTCCAGTAAACTTCGATAACCGGAACGCGAAATCGCCTGCATCACCGGAATATCCGTCGCCGCCGGAAGAAGCAGCCGCACGTCAACGCCGTCTGACGCTGCCGAGCGCAAAGTTTCGATATAAGCGTTCGTTCCCGCAAAATAAGCGTCGGTCAGCCATAAAGTTTCCCGCGACAAAGCCGCGACCATTTGATCGAGCCGGTAAACTCTTGCATTTCCCGGCTTTGTTGCTACAACGCGCAGATTTACGTCGCCCGCGTCTTCTAAACTCGTTTCATCGGCAACTTGTTTTTCCGGGATTACCGAGCCCATATCGTCCCAAACATCGGCGAAAGCGCGATCAACGTAAGCGACCGATCTGCCGCGCAGCTCGACGCCCGTATCGCGCCACGGTTCGATGCCTTTTTCCGGCTCTCCAGCCCACATCTGACCAACGCAAAGCCCTGTAACAAATGAAATTTTTCCGTCAACCGTCAGAGTCTTTCGATGATCGCGCGTTATCCATCCGAGGGGACGAACGAAACTGAACGAATTGAAACAGCGCACTTCAACGCCGCCTTCGCGCAGACGCTGCCAGTATTTCCGGGAAGTTTTCCCGAATCCGCCCATCCAATCGTAAATCACTCGAACTCGAACGCCTTCTTTCGCTTTTTTTATCAGCGCGTCGGCGAAAAGATGCCCCTGCGCGTCCTCGTGAATGATGTAACTTTCAAAATGAATCGTTTTTTCCGCCGCTTCAATCGCCGCCAGCCACGCCGGGTAATTTTCGGCGGCGTCTTTGAGCAGACGAACGCCGTTGCCCCGGACGAGCGGCGTTTCGGCGATCCGCGAAAACGCTTCTTCGGGCAGAAGGTCTTTGAGCGAACGCTCGCGCCTGCTCAACCTGTTTTCAAAGCGCGTTTCGATTTTTATTTCTCGACGTTCTTCGGTTTTCAGCATAAGTTTTTCCGCCGTCTAAATTATTACTCAAAATAAATGGTTTTTGAAACAAATTTCTATATTTTCAAAACCGCGAGCGCGAAATCGGCTTCTTCGACCGGCGCGCAATCCGATTAATTTTTGTTTGCAATCTGCCTTTCGCTTTGGCAACTTGCCAATGAAATATGCCGAAAACAGCGGTTTTTGTTACAATTTACGTTTGGCAAAATATTTGCTTTTCTTATTTTCAAGTCCTGCAACGACCAAACAAAAATGAATTCTTTCTCGACAAAATTAAAAACGACGCTTCGGATGATAAAGTTCGAGCACACGCTGTTTGCGCTTCCGTTCGCTTTTCTCGGCGCGGTCTTGGCGGCTGACGGATTGCCGTCTTTGTGGCAGATCTTATGGATAACGGTCGCAATGTTCGGCGCACGCAGCGCCGCAATGACTTTCAATAGAATAATTGACAGAAAATTCGACGCCGCGAATCCGCGCACGGCGAACCGCGAATTGCCTTCGGGAAAACTTTCCGTAAATTTCGCGTGGGCATTTTTTATTGTTTCGGTCGTTTTGTTTGAAATCGCCGCTTACGCCTTAAACTGGCTGACTTTCGCGCTCTCGCCCATCGCGCTTTTGAGCGTTCTCGGTTATTCATACGCGAAAAGATTTACATCTCTCGCGCATCTAATTTTAGGCTGGAGTTTGGCAATCAGTCCTACCGCCGCGTGGATTGCCGTTCGCGGAGCGATTGATTCGGAAGTGCCGCTGCTTTTATCGCTTCTCGTAATGATGTGGACAGCCGGTTTCGACGTTTTATACGCGTGTCAGGATTACGAATATGATAAAAAAGCCGGTCTGCGCTCAATTCCGGCACGTTTCGGCATTAAAAATTCGCTTTTCATCGCCCGAATTTTCCATGCACAGGCTTTTTTCGTTTTGATTTTGCTTTATCTGATTACCAATTTAGGCTGGCTCGCCTTCATCGGCGTTGCAGCAGTCGGCGCATTGATGATTTACCAGCACACGCTCGTCAAACCGAACGATTTATCGCGAATGAACGCCGCGTTTTTTACGACCAATGCTTTCGTCAGCGTGATTTTATTTTTAACATTCGGCGGCGCTGTTTTTGTCGCTAAGTATTTTTAGTAGAAATGAAAATCCCAACTCTACAAGGTGTTATTAAACGAAGAATTTTAGTAAATTACCGCGCTAAACCGGAAACAATACAAAAACTTTTGCCAAAAGGTTTCCGTCCAAAACTATACAAAGGAAAAGCAATTGCAGGAATTTGCTTGATTAGACTTGAACACATTCGCCCGAAATATACGCCCGAATTTGTCGGCACATCAAGCGAAAATGCCGCGCACCGCATTGCGGTTTTATGGAAGGATGAAAATGGCAAAACAAACGAGGGCGTTTACATTCCGCGCCGCGATACAAATTCTTTTATCAATTCGACAATCGGCGGAAAGCTGTTTCCGGGCGAACATCATAAAGCCAACTTTGATGTTTCAGAAAATGGAAATGAAATAAATTTTTCGATGAAATCCGAAGATGGAACAGTGTCGATCAAATTTGCCGGAACAAAATTCATAAAATTCCGTGAAAATTCTGTTTTCTCTTCACTAATCGAAGCATCAAACTTTTTTGAAAAAGGCTCGCTCGGATATTCCGCAACAAAAGACGAAAAGAATTTAGACGGAATAATTTTGGACATAAAAAATTGGAAAGTTGAACCGCTCGAAATAGATTTTGTTGAATCAAGTTTTTATGATGATGAAACAATTTTCCCGAAAGGCACAATCGAATTTGACCACGCCTTATTTATGAAAGACATCTCACACGAATGGTATAGTGCACAGAGTTTTGAGCTGAAATAATTTCCAAACAAGCCTTTAACAATTGACAAAGGCATTAATTCATTCAAACCAATGATTTCAAGGCGATTGTAGAAATTATCAATTTAATTATCTTTTATTGTTTTAATAAATCTTCCAAATAAATGAAATCACAACGACAAAAAGGCTCACATAAGCGCTGATTTTCAGCCATTCGGGAACTTTCATTCCGTTATTCTTTAACGTGTCGGTCGCGTCAGTTTCATTTTTGTCTTTTATTTTGCCGAGAATTTTTCTGTATTCGAAAATTATTTTCAGCCAACCAAGCGTGAAGACGAAAATTAATGCGTAAAAAATAAAGGGAATTCGGTTTCCGTAAAATAAACCTAAGAAAATTATTTGCAAAGCGATTCCGCTAAAAAATACTAATTGCCATGCGAAATTCATCGCTCGGTGCAGACCGAGCGCGACGATTATTGTGTTTAATCCGGCGTTTCTGTCCTCGATGTAATCTTCTGCCGTGTTGAGCATTATTATTCCCATTTGATGCAAACCGTAAGCGGCGAAAAGCGCGAGTTGAAGCAAGTAGGGAAAGCCGTTGGTGATTATCGCAACATAAATCATCGGACCGAAAAATATGATTGTCCAGAGACATAATAATTGCCACAAGCCTTTCGATTTGAATTTAAAGGGTTTTATCGAATATTGCAGCCCGAGAAGAATCCCGAAAATCGTCAGCGGAATGAGATAAAGCCGCCCGCTCAAAACGCTCGCCCAAATCGTTAAACCGAGAGCGGCAATTCCCGATAAAACGATTTGCGCCAGAACATTTCGTTTTCCGAGTTCATAAACGGCGTTCGACAGATGGCTTTTGTAAATCGCGTCAAGTTCATAATCGGAGTAGCAATTTATCATATCGCCGATATTGAAAAGCAAAAATATGGCGATTAAACCGAGAAGAAATTCTGGTTTAAGAAAATCGCCGTACGAAACGAGGGAAAGAAAAATTGGACCGACTCCAGAAACGAGTTAGCAAGTATTATTCCATTTTAGATTGTGAGTTACAGCTCTTATTTTTTCTTTTTATACGGCGAAATAGAGCCTCTGCCTTTTAGATTTATAAAAAAGCGTTTATTTAAGAATTTGCATTTTTCCTAAATTCAAAAGAAGTTTTCGCAAAATGCTTTCTTCGATCATTCTCAGGCACACGTTGAAAACTTACAGCATTTCATGAACGCACTATAATTGTTGCATTTGTTAAATGAACATTTAATGAAACATTTGTTAAAATTGAGGCATTATATTTGCAGAGAAGGAAATGAAATTCACCTGTATTTTTAACATATAAGTATCTGATTTTGAAACTAAATAATATGCAATTTTCATTTGATACGAACTTAAACAAAATCGCCGCCAGGGTCGAAGCGGGCGAGCGCCTTACTTTTGACGAAGGCGTGGCGCTTTTCAAAACCGACGATTTGAACGCGCTCGGAAAGCTCGCCGATTTTGTGCGGCGGAAAAAACACGGGCGGACGACTTATTTTAACGTCAACCGGCATTTTAATCACACGAATATTTGCGTGGCGGACTGCAAATTTTGCGGTTTTTATCGCCGTGCGCGGCAGGAGGACGCTTACACACATTCGATTGAAGAAGGCATTGAAATAGCACGAAATGCTGTTGCGGAAGGCGCGACCGAGCTGCATATTGTCGGGGGACTCAATACGAAGCTGCCTTTTTCTTATTACACCGACTTGTTTTCGTCTTTGAAACGCGAGTTTCCCGCTTTGCATTTGAAGGCGTTGACGATGGTAGAGCTGGATTTCTTCGCCCGTTTTTACAAGATGTCGGACGAGGAAGTGATCGAAAAATTGAAAGCCGCCGGGATGGATTCGTGTCCGGGTGGCGGCGCAGAGATTTTCGCCGAGCCGACTCGCTCGCGCATCTGCGACCACAAGTGCGACGGCGGGCGCTGGCTTGAACTCGCCGGAAAAGTTCATCGAGCGGGCTTGAAAACAAACGCGACGATGCTTTACGGGCATATCGAATCTACGGAAGACCGCGTTGATCATATGATAAAACTGCGCGAACAGCAGGACAAAACCGGCGGTTTTCAATGCTTTATCCCGCTCGCATTTTACCCGCCGGGAACGGCGCTTTCATCTCTGCCGGGACCGGACGCGATTGATAATTTGAAAACCATCGCCGTCTCGCGCCTGATGATTGATAATTTCGACCACATAAAGGCGTATTGGGTAATGCTCGGCAAAGCGACGGCACAGACCGCGCTTCATTTCGGCGCCAACGACCTCGACGGCACAATCACCGACGGCGGCGAATTGACGCACGCTTACGCCGCTGAAGGCGAAGTTAAAATGACAAAACAGGAAATTATTACGATGATCGAAAACGCCGGATTTGAAGCTGTTGAAAGAGATACAGTTTATAATCGTGTAGAAAAGAAGGCGGCTTAGAATTATTATGAGAAAAATTATCGCTCTTTGCTTTTTAATTTGCTTTGCGTGTTTGTCTTCGCTTGCTCAAAATAAACCTTTTGAAGATTTTGACAAAGCCTTGAAAACTGAAAGAGGCGGTTATAGCGGCAACAAAGAAAATTTGGCGAGAATTTTCAATCAGGAACGAAATCACCTAAGTGATAATTTTGAAACGGAACTCTGGAAATATCTTGGCGACGACATTGAAAAATATTATTGGTTGAATCTTTTTGTCGAATCAGAATCATACTTACACGGAAACAAACCATTGCCTGAACTGGCTTTCAAAATTCGTCAAAAGGGTCTTGAATTAATTGAAAAGAAAAATGATAAAAAGAGTTTAGGCAGAAAAGTGACGCTAAATCGAAAACAAGCGATTTATTATCACAACATCGAAAAGCGTGATTTGGCAATAAGCAGCAGAACGATTGCCGAAAATATTCTCAAAGAAAACAACGAAATTTCGGCGTATGTCGGCGGAATGTCGCGGCTCGACAAGTGTATTTACTCAAACCTTGAAAGCGATACTTCTTTTTGCGAAAAAGAATCCCAGAAGCCATTTGAAACAATAGTTTCGAGCGGTTATGTCAATGGTTTAGCCGTCGAACTTCCGCAACCTGCAAATCCGCAAAATTTGAAAGGCGAAGTTCATATCAAAGTTTTGATCGGCGAAAACGGAGAAATAATTTCAGCCGAAGCGGTAAAGGGTAACAAAGAATTATTTGATGTATCAGTTAATGCCGCGAAAAAAGCCAAGTTCCAGCCCTTCACATTATCCGGTAAGCCGACTAAACGCTCCGGTATAATTGTTTATAAGTTTTCATAAATTTGGCGAAAAAGAATGATTGCAATTCCGAAAATAAAATTAACGCCCGCCGCTATTTTAGAGGAGAAACTTCTATGAACACGATCGCTATCACCGGTATTTTTGTTCCGACCCGTTTTCCCAGACGAACAAAATCCGTGCGCCTGCATATCGAGTTTGAAAATGAACCGGACAAAATGACAGCCGAAGAATTTTGGGAGTTTTGTCAGGAAAACAGAAAACTTCGCGCCGAGCTTACCAAAGACGGAGATGTCATAATTATGCCGCCGACCGGATTTGAAACAAGCGGTAGAAATGCGGAAATTAAGACTCAGATAAGAGTTTGGGCAAAAAAAGACAAAAATGGAATAGTACTCGGTTCAAACGGCGGTTTTCTTTTGAAAAACGGCGCGGTTTACGCGCCCGATGCTTCGTGGACTGATAAAAAACGGCTTGAAAAATTTCCGTCGAAGAACTAAAGAAATTCTTGCAGCTCTGTCCTGATTTTGTCATCGAACTGCGCTCGGAATCGGATAATTTAATTGATTTACAAAACAAAATGGCGGAATACGTGGAAAACGGTGCGCGGCTCGGTTGGTTGATTGATCCGAAAAATAAAGAGGTTCATATATATCGCGGGGGCAGGATGGTCGAAGTCCTAGAAAATCCGCAACGCGTTTCCGGCGAAAATGTTTTAGAAGGCTTTGAACTCGACTTAACGGAAATTTGGTAGGATTTGTGCCGAAAAAGCGCAGTAATCTGCAAAACAAATCAGAACTCCTCGCCGTGCGCTCGCTTTTGGGCGCAATCGGTGCGCTGCCGCTTGAAACTTCGATGCGGTTCGGCAAATCCGTCGGCGTTTTTCTTGCCAAACGCTTTCCAAGACTGCAAAAAACGGCTCGGCGCAATCTTAAAATCGCGATGCCGGAGCTATCCGACGAAGAAAAGGAAAAAATTGTGCGCGGCACGTTCAAATCTTTGGGAAGGCATCTCGGTTTCGTTTCACATTTTAGAAAATTCAAACACGAGGACATCAGAAATTTGGTCGAAGTCGTCGGCAAGGAAGAAAATTTCGATCCGGCTTATGAAAAAGGCAAAGGAGTTTTGTTTTTCACCGGGCATTTCGGCAGTTGGGAAGTTTTCAATCTTTTGCCGCCGGCGTTCGGTTTCGGAATGAATATTCTGGTGCGGCGCATTGATAATCCGCTGGTCGAAAATTTCGTGGATAAAATGCGAACGCGATTCGGTTCCGTCACGCTCGACAAAACAAGGTCTGCCAGAAAAATGTTTCGCGTTCTGGAAAACGGCGAATTGCTCGGAATTTTAGCGGATTTGAACGTGCAGGAAAAGGAAGGCGTTTTCGTGGATTTTTTCGGCATTCGTTCTTCGACGACGACGAGCATCGCAAAGCTCGCGTTGAAAACCGGCGCGGCTGTTCTTCCGGCGTTTGCCGTTTGGGAAGAATCGAAGCGAAAATATGTCGTTTATCTCGAACCGCCAATCGAATACGAAAAAACCGGCGACGATGAAGCGGATATTTTGAATTTAACGCAGAAAATTACAAACGTAATCGAAAAATACGTGCGCCTTTATCCCGAACAATGGCTCTGGATTCACAAGCGCTGGAACACGCGTCCGCCGGGCGAGCCGGATTTATACAAATAAGTTAAAATTTTCTTCTACAATTTCGGATTTTCCTCGACAAATTTTAAGAGATTTCCGACATAGCTTCTGAAGTTCGGACACGAAACGTTGTGCGGCGCGAGAAGGTTTTCGGCGACGCTCGTGTCGTAAGTTTGCGGAATAAAAAAGTAAGGAACAGCCGAAAACGGCAAACCGGTCATCGGCGGCGAGACTTTCAAATGCAGAGACCATTCGATTAATTTCGGCGACGGTTTCACAACGCTTTTTTTCCCGATCAACGCTTCCGTAATAGCGTCAAAAAGCTCTTCGGTCGTCAGCGGGTTCGGGTCAGCGAGAGCGATTGTTTTTCCAATCGCCGCCTTGTCATTTGCCAGTGCGGCAATTCCTTCGACGACGAAATCAACCGGCACGAGATTCAATTTTACATTTGCATTGCCGACGTTAACGAAGCGCAGAAAATTCGGTGCTTTCAGCAAATACAGCATTAAATAATAAATGCCGTCGTATTTCGCCGTTTCGCCGGTTTTTGAATCGCCGACGACGACGGACGGACGAAAAACGATTGTCGGAATTTCTTTTTTCAGTTTTTCGACTTCCATTTCCGCCAGATATTTCGTTTCTTCGTAATAATTGCGAAAACCAGCGCTGTGTTCGAGCTCGTTTTCAAGAATTTCTCCGGTGCGCTGTCCGGCGACGTAGCAGGTGGAAACGTAGTTGTAGCGGCGCAGTTTCGGCACGCTGCGGACGAAATCATTGACGTTTTTCGTGCCTTCGACGTTGACGCGAAACGCTAAATCTTTTTCGACTGCCAAATCGTAAACGGCGGCAAGATGATGAACGTCGGTCGTTTCCGTGCGAACCGTTTCCGAATCATTTTTCGACATTCCGAGATTTTCGAACGTAATGTCGCCTTCGATTAATTTGAAATTTTCCGTCGGGACATTGGTTTTACAAACGATTTTTTCGATGTCGCGTTTCGCTTTTTCGGTATATTGCGGTTGAACAAGCAGAAAAAATTTCGTCTCGCTTCGGGCGAGACGTTCGACTAATCGTTCGGCGATAAAGCCCGGAAATCCCGTGAGAAAAATTGTTTCGCTATGAATCATATTTTTATTTTATCAATATAAATTTCAGTTGATAAAATCATTTTTTTCTGTAATTTTCTTTTTATTGCCGCTTTTAACAACTGAAAAAGCTTGCGTTGCGGTTCGGATAAATACATAATTTTATATGACTTAACGGTAACGGTGAAGCGCGCAATGCGGAATTGCTATGACAAAGAAAAAAGCGAAAAATTCAGATGAATTGCCAAACGCTCGAAGCGAAGAAATTGTTTTGAACGAGACGGATGTTTCCGACGCGAATCTCACAAACGAATTGCGAAAACCGCTTTGGTCGGTCGTAAATTTCGACGGGCGCGTTGCCGAAAATTTAACTTACGAAGAAGCCGAACGAAAAATAGCCGAACTGCAAAATCAAAATATTTCAGGTCTCTGCATTATCACCGACGAAGCGGCGCAAAGAATTTCAAAGCGGATTTAGCCGCGAAAAACACGAAAAAGCACGAAAGGATCTTACAACTATTAATGGGTTTTTATTAAGCCTTTATTTTTCAATAATTTTGTTTCTTTTTGATTTATTTTTCGGGATCTTTTGTGTTTGTTCGCGGCTAAATTTCCAAAACGACTTTGCCGAAACTTTCGTTCGATTCGATATATTCGTGAGCAGCTTTAATTTCTTCCATTTTGAAAACGCGATCAACGTTCGGCTTTAATTTCTTGTTTTCAAACAGCGGCAAAACTTCTTTGACGAAAGCCACAGTCGCTTCGGCTTTTTCTTCGTTCGAGCGCGAGCGCAGAACCGTTCCGATTATTCGGGCGCGTTTTGCCAGCGCCGTTCCGAGATTGAATTCCGCCGTTCTTCCGCCGGTCAAACCGACCAAAATCAATCTGCCTTTTGCGGCGAGGCTTTCTAGATTCGCCGGAAAATAACTCGCGCCGACCAAATCCAAAATTACGTCGATGCCTTTTCCGTTCGTCTTGAATCGAATCAGTTCGCCGAATTGCTGCGGACTCGATTGAATGGCGTCGGAATCAGACAAAACGCTGAAATCAAGCCTGAATTGCTTGCACTTTTCCAATTTATCGAGCGTGCGCGAAGTTCCAATAGTATAAATATTTCGCGCCTTCGCCAACTGCAAAGCGGCGAGTCCGACGCCCGAACCGATGGCGTGAATTAAAAGCGTTTCGTTTTCACGCAAATTTCCCTGCGTGAAAACTGCGTCGTGCGCGGTGATAAATGCTTCGGGAATGGCGGCGGCGTCAGTGTGCGATAAATTTTCGGGGATTTTTGCCAGCAAGGTTTCATCGGTTAAAAGCAATTCGGCTTGCGCGCCGCCCGCCGTGATGCCGAAAACTCTATCTCCGATTTTCAAATTTCTAACCGTTTCGCCCGTTTCGTAAACTTCGCCGGCAAACTCCAAACCTAAAATCCTTTCAGGGTAACCTTTCGGCGCGGAGTAAAAACCTTTGCGCTGCAAAATATCCGCGCGGTTCAATCCGGCTGCTTTTACGCGAACCGTAACTTCAGCATTTCGCGGTTTCGGCGGATTTTCAATTTCACGAATCTCTAAATTTTCCGCGCCGCCGAATTCCTTGATGTAAACTGCTTTCATAAGTTGTGAGTTCAAAGTCCGAAATCTAAAATGCAAACTCAAATCTTCTTTGACCTTTGATTTTAGACTTCGGACTTTGAACTATTTTCTCAATCTAGCCTCGATGTTATTCGCTTTCAGAGAGTTTCCGGTCGCTCGCTGCAAATCGGCAATCGCTTTGTTTAATTCGGTTTGAGCGCGAAGTTCGGCGCTGCGGGCGTTCATCAGAGCGGTTTGACGCTCGAGAACTTTGTAAACGTCGGATTGACCGTTGTCTAGTTTTCTCTGCTCGGATTCGTATTGTTTCTGCGAGTTCTCGCGCGAAATCGCCGCCGCGCGCAGACGTGCCTCGGAAGTTCGCAGCGATTGCAGCGAATTGCGCACGTCAACCTGTATAGATTGCTCGATTTGCTCGCGCTGTGTGCGAATCTGTTCGCCTTGCACAAGCGAACGTCCGAGCTGCGCTTTTGTCGCCTGATTGCCGAAAAGCGGCAGATTAAACTGCACGCCGACGCGAAATGTCGGGTAACGATTGGCGAAAACGTCGGAAATCGAACTGCCCGTCAAATTATTTAATTGTGCCTGCTGCGCCGCTTGTCTTACCTGTAACTCCTGCTGGCAAGCTTGATATGCTTGGGAGCTCGGGTCGCAGGTTTGTGTAAAAATGTTTCGGAAATCGGGGTTTTGACTGCCGCCGACGCCGGAAGTCGTGTAACTTGCTACCAAATCAACTTGCGGTTTCGTTTGATCGAGAAGGAATCTGCGGTCAATTTCGTTGATGTCTCGCTGCACGTTATTGACTTCGATTTCCGGACGATTTTCGATTGCCACATTGAGCGCTTCGGGCAGAGTCGTACTGGGCGCGTCCAAATCAACCGAATCGGTCGGAACGATTGATTCGCTCCAGAGCATATCGTTTTTGTTTGCCGCAATCAGATTTTTTAGGTTGTTTTCGGCGCGGCTGACGGTTTCGAGCGCTTCGTAAACGCCTTGTTCGATGTTGGCGACCTGCGTTTCCGCCGCGACGATATCAATCGGCGCGAGCTGTCCTTCTTCGACCAGCCGACGATTGTGTTCGAGCTGCTGTTTCGCGTCGCGCACGCCGTCGCGCTGAACCTGCAAATTTCGCAAAGCAAACGTCAAATCCCAGTAAGCGCGCTGAACATTCGTGATTATTTCAATCGTGCGCTGGCGAAACTGCGTGTCGGTCAGCGAAAGATTGCGTTTGGCGATTTCGATTGTGCGTCGCGGCTGGTCGAACGAACGACCGCGAAAAAGCGGCTGCGTCACGCTCGCCGTAAATGACGTATTATTTTGAGGACTCAAAATCGAAATCGGATTATTCGTCGTCAATCGCTGATTGTTGACGCCCGCGTTGAAAACCGTTCCGAATTTGCGAATAAAGCCTTGCAGACCGGCATTGGCGTTTATCGAGCTGTTGGTCGTCGTCGGGTTCGTGCTGAAAATCGAAACGTTCGGCGTCGTCGCTCGTTCGTAAAATGTTTGTCCGGTAAAACGCGGCTCGTAAAAACCGTTCGCCGCCTGTAAATCGAATTCGGCGATTCGCACGTTTTGCCGCGAAACTTCGATGTCTTTGTTGTTTTCGAGCGCGAGCGAAATCGCTTCTTTCAGCGAAAGCGGTTTTTGCTGAAGCATATCCACGCCGACTCTGCCCAAATCCGGCAGACTTTTATCATCGGATTGATAGTTCGGCGCAATCGCCGGCACGCCCCGCAAATTTTCCGGCTGCACGTTTTGCGCGTCGTCGGCTTGTTTCTGTTCAAGAGGAGTCGGCGAAGGCGTCGGCGTCGCGGTTTGCGCTTTTATTCCGGTGAAAGATAAAAGAAATAAAATTAAAATGAATAATTGCCTTTTCATATAAAACTTTAGGACAGCGGCTTGATCCCTGTCCGCCGAGTAAGACTAATTAAATAAAATTCGATACTTTCTGCCCTCGCAATCGTTTTTGTTGAAAACGATTGCGAGGGCAGGAGAAATTCCTGCCCCGCTGATTACTGTTTGCTGAAAATCGAGCTTGCCGCAGCCGTAAATCTTCGCCGTATGCCGCCGAAAAACCTCGATGAATAATCTCCGGCACGACCGAAAATACGCCATTGACTGACATCGTCGAACAGCGAATAAAAAACCGGAACGGCGAGCAAAGTTAAAAGCAAACACAAACTTTGTCCGCCGACGACCAGAACGCCGATCGAGCGGTTCGTTCCCGCGCCCGCGCCGGTCGAGACGACGAGCGGAATCATACCGGCGACAAGAGCAATCGTCGTCATTAAAATCGGACGCAGACGGTCGCGGTTCGCTTGGATTACCGCATCGTAACGATTCATTCCGCGTTCGCGCAAAGTGTTTGTATGATCAATCTGCAAAATCGCGTTTTTCTTTACGACGCCGAAAAGAAGCAGTAAACCGAGACCCGAAAAAATATTTACGGTTTGTCCCGCAATCAAAAGACTGAGAATACCGAACGGAATCGAAAGCGGAAGCGTTAAAAGAATCGTCACCGGGTGAATGAACGATTCAAACTGCGCCGCGAGCACGATGTACATAAAGATGAAAGATAGGGAAATCGCCAACAGGAAATAAAAACCGGCTTTTCCCATTTCCTTCGATTGCCCGACATAACCAGTCGTATAGCCGGCGGGCATATTCAGTTCTTTGACGAAACCGTCAATCGCATTTGTAATATTCGCCGCCGAACCGCCGGGACGAGTGTTTGCCAGAAGCGTCACTTGTCTCTGCCGGTTCGTTCTTTCGACAGAACTCGGACCGGTTCCTTGTTTTACTTTCACAAGTCGGTCGAGTGAAACAACGCCTAATTTTGTCGAAGGCACAACCAGACGGCTCAAGCCTTCGATGTCTGTACGATAATTGTTAATCGCGCGAACACGAACTTCATACTGGTCGGTTCCTTCATTGAACGTCGTCGCTTCCTGTCCGGCAACCAAAGTGTTTAGCGCCTGCGAGATGTCACCGACCCGAACCCCTAAATCAGCCGCCGTGTCGCGGTCAATTTCAAGCTGCACTTCGGGTTTCCCGCTGATTAGAGTCGAGTCAACGTCAACCGCGTCAGGAATGGTTTTCATTTTTTCGAGCAAAATAGTTGAAGCTTCTTCGAGTTTTTTGAGATCGGGTCCCGCAATCAAAAACTGCACGTTTGCATTTCGGAAGCCGCCGCCGGAAAAAGCCTGTACCTGCTGAACACCTGTACGAAGCTCGGGCGGAAACTTTTTCAAAAGTTCACGAGCGTCCGACATCAATTGTTCCTGCGACTTTTCTCGTTCGCTGGTGTCGGTTAATTTGACGTAAATCGTACCGTTGTTAACTACTTGCTGCTGTCCGCCGCCGATTGTCACGAGCGTGTCGGTCACGCCCGGCGTTTTTCGGATTTCGCCTGCAATTCTTTCGAGCAGTTGCGAAGTTGCCGAAAGCGAATAACCTTCGGGCGCGCGAACCGAAATTTCATACTGTGATTGGTCGTCAACCGGCAAAAAGTTTTTACCGACGAACATAAACAGCGGAACGATGCTGATGAAAACCAGCACGCACATAAGAACGATAAGCCAGCGATGTGCCATCGAGAACTTCAAAAGCCACGTATATGTGCCGTCAATTTTGCTGTAAAACCAGCTATTCTTTGAAGAATGACCTTCGGTTGTTGGCTCTTCGTTCCGGTTCGTTAATGGCTCTTCGTAATGTGATTCGAGCATTCCATCGCCCGAGATTTTTTTGGCTTCGCCTTCGCCGACCGGTTCGACTTGTTTTTCGATGTCTTCTTCTTTTTTCGGTTTAATCAACCGCGCAGCAAGCATCGGCGTTAACGTAAACGAAACAATCAAACTGACGAGAATTGCAAATGAAGCTGTCAATCCAAACGAGGACATAAAGCGTCCAACAATACCCTGCATAAAGCCGATCGGAACGAAAACCGCCATCAGCGAAAGCGTCGTTGCCAGAACGGCTAAGCCGATTTCGCGAGTTCCTTCAATCGCCGCTTGAAACGGGGGCATTCCTTTTTCTTCGACGAAGCGGTAGATGTTTTCAAGCACGACGATCGCGTCGTCAATTACAATACCGACCATCAATGTCAGCGAAAGCATCGTGATCGAATTAAGCGTGTAACCCATCGCGTACATCAATGCGAACGTCGAAATAATCGAAGTCGGAATCGCCAGCGCCGCGATAATCGTTGAACGGAAACTCCATAAAAACAGAAACACGACGATTGCCGCCAAAATGCCGCCGACGACTAAGTGTTCTTCAATGGCGTGCAAACTGTTTTCAATAAAAATAGAGTTGTCACCGATAATCTGCATCCGGTAATTTTTCGGCAGAGTCGGCTCGATTTCCTTCAGACGCTCTTTTAATTCGCGCGCGACGGCGACTGTATTTTGTCCCGATTGTTTTGAAACGATCAGAGTTACGGCTGGTTGACCGTTAAGCAAAGCTTGCGAGCGAATTTCTTCCGCGCCGTCTTCAACGTAGCCTAAATCTTTGACTTTGACTTGATAAGTGCCTCGCGTGGCGATGACGACGTTCGCAAATTCTTCGGGTTTTCTGATTTTGCCAAGCGTTCTGACGCTCGTTTCCGTCTGTCCTTCGTCTAATCTTCCGCTTGGAAATTCGATATTTTGCAAGCGCAAAGCGTTAGTGATTTCTCCAGCCGTTACGTTGTAAGAACGCATTTTGTCCGGATCAACCCAAACGTTTATCTGCCGTTCACGTCCGCCGATAATTGACACCTGACCGACGCCGTTGACCGATTCGATTCGTTCCTTGATTTTCGTTCGCGCCGTTTCCGTTACGTCACGCAGATTCGTCGGCGCTGAAACGGCAATACGCAAAACCGGCGCGGCGTCCGTATCGAGTTTCTGCACGGTCGGCTGCTCTGCCGTTTCAGGCAGATTTGGAATGACCGTTTGAACCCGATTCTCGACTTCCTGCGCCGCGACGTTAACGTCTTTTTCGAGAACGAACTGCACGAAAACCTGTGAAATCCCTTCAATCGAAGATGAACGCAGTTCGTCAATACCGCTGATCGTGTTGACGGCTTCTTCAATTTTTTCTGTTACTTCCGTTTCGATTTCCTGCGGCGACGCGCCCGGATTGATAACCGTTATGGTAATCGTCGGAAAATCAATTTTCGGAAATAAATCAACGCCGAGGGAGAAAAACGAGAATGCTCCGACCGTGACCAGCGACAAAATCAACATTGTCGCGAACACCGGACGCTTGACACAAACTTCTGCTAACCATTGCATATAAATTCTATAAGTTTGGGTTTATTAATTGGGTTTTGGGGATAAAGATTGGATTCCTGTAAAAATTGACAAAATCTAACCTCTAAAACCCAACAACTAAATTTAATTCTGTTGACGAACCAACACGCCGTCGTTGAGCAAATTCAAGTTGCTCGTCGCGACCGTTTCATTTTCCCGTACGCCTTGTTTTACTTCGATATAGTCGTTTTCAAGAAATCCGAGCTGGACGAGCCGTTCGGACGCAAACCCGTCCTGAATTACGTAAACTCTGTTATTATCGCCTTCCGTTCTAACAGCCGTTACCGGAATCATTACTGCAGGCGCGGGTTTCGATTGAGCGACGCGAACCGTTGCGAATTGTCCAGGTTTTAATAAACCGCCGACATTTTCCACTTCGGCTTCGACCGTCAAAGTTCTCGAAGTCGCATTCAAATTCGGCGCAATTCGCACGACCGTTCCGGCAAAATTACGATCTGGATAAGCACTCGTTTGCAAAGAAATGCCTTGCCCGACGGCTACCTGTCCGATTGCTTGTTCGGGAATGTCTATTCGCAGACGCAAAACGCCGGTACGTACAATCGTCGCTATTTTGCTGTTCGTCGCTGCGAACTCACCTAAATCGGCTGCTCTGTCCGAAACGTAGCCGCTGATCGGCGCATAAACAATCGTGTCGGTAATCGCTTTTTCAGCGGACGATACTTGTGTTCTCGCCGTGTCCGCCGCAGATTGCGCCGAACGAACGGCTGCCTGTGCTGTTTCGACTTGAGATTGCGCCGTGCGAATCGCGGCAACCGCAACCGATGCAGTCGAACGAGCTTCGTCTAATTGCGCTCTTAACTGATCGCGCTGCGCTTTTCTCTGATCGTAAATCGTTCGGGCGATATCTCCGGTTTCGACTAACCTTTCGGCTCGCCTTAATTCCTTTTCGGCTAATTCGAGCTGTGCGGCAATGGCACGCACCTGCGAAAACGTTTCGATATTAAAATTCGAGCCTTCCGTCAGACCGAGACGCGCCTGCGTCTGTCGAACGTTCGCGCGCGCTGCTTCGACTTGCGCCTGTGCCTGGCGAACGCCCGATTCAGCCTGTGCGACCTGCGCGCGCGCCTGCTCGAGTTTGATTTGCGCGTCGCGATTATCGAGCCTGACCAAAACGTCGCCTCGATTGACGTAGCTTCCGATGTCGAAATTAACTTCGACGATTTTGCCGCCGACCGTCGGCGCAACGTCCGTCTGCGCGTCGCTCGCTAAGTTTCCCGTCGCTTCAAAATAAGTCGGAATCTGTCGAACGACAGCCTGCGCTGTCGCAACGTCAACGACCGGCGACGCAGCGTTCGCATTGTTTGAATTCGCCGAACTTGCTTTGGAGCTGCCGCAGGACGCGCCGAGCAACGCTGTTGAAAAAACGAGAACGGCAAAGAGTATGTATTTAATGGCTTTCATATAAATATAAAAATATGTATGAATACTTCGCGCTTTACTTTTTAATTCCCTGAAGCAATATACGGGCAAATTCGCGCGCCGCATCTTCATTGGAAATTTTTAATAATTTTTGTTCCTTATCCCAAAGTATATTGTTAAGCGAATGATGAACGAACATTCCGATAAACGCGCGAACCGCAACTTTCGGTTCGATTTCGCGAAATGCTCCGTCGCCCTGACGCTGGCGAATGTAGCCGCCGAGAAAGTCGTAAACATCGGTGATGAAACTTTCAAAAAATATCCGCGCCAAATCGTGACCTTCTAGCGCCGAATGAAGCATCAAACGCAAAAAATCACAGTCTTCCGCGTGATGCTCAAGTGCGTTCAGCGCCATCGTGTAAAAAACTCCGAAATCATCTTTCGCCTCGATTTTGTCGGCGACTTCGTGAAACGGATTTTGAAAGCCGCGGTTACACGCTTTGTGATCGAGAATCGCCGAATAAAGCTCGTCTTTATTGGCAAAATGCTTGAAAACGGTCGCTTCGGAAATGCCCGCAGTACCGGCGATTTCCTTTGTCGTCGTTCCGCTGAATCCTTTTTCCGAAAAAAGGCGCATCGCTATTTGTAAAATTTGTTGACGGCGCACATCGCCCGCCATTCTCGTAACCGCTTCTAAATTTTTCTCCAACGGGTGCTCCAAAATGTATAAGTAAGTGCTCACTCACTTTCTCACTAAAAAAATTCTCTGTCAAT
>DASVQY010000029.1:0-18792 GCA_036388895.1 Pyrinomonadaceae bacterium
GAGTCGGACGAAAAGTTTTCGCTTGGAACATCCGACGGACCGTCTTGAGGCGAGTTGTCTGCGGGAGCCGCCGAAGTTGTTGGAATATCAAGATGAATTAAATCCTGATTCGTAACGGTCAACCTGCTTTGATTGTTGGCTTTTGACGCGTTGGCGATAACGCGCTCGCTGCCGAACATTTCGGTTTGAAACTGCGCGTAACTTTTCAGGTTAAAACTGTCGGGCAATACGGCGAGCGCTGTACGGTAATTTTGCAGCCGGTCCTTCAACCCGTTTGTGCCGCCGTTAATTCGCCTTGTAGTTCCTTCCAGATCGCGCCGGTCGGCGAGCGGCAGGCAATTCTTTTCGACGGCAAAAATCCACGCCGAAGACAGAAAACAGTATTGAACCGTCAGCAGTAAATCCGGGTTTGCGACAAAATCGACATTGAAATCGCGTCCGATTGATTCGGTCAGCTTGGCGTACATATCGCGTCCGGTGGCTTGAAGCGGAGCGCGCCCGCGATAAAGAAAACCGTCGTTTGTGCCGATACGGTTCCCCATCCGACCGTTATAAACTTTATTGGCTAGAGCTTTCGGATTATGAGCGTAAGGCGCGGCAGCTTCGAGAGTCGGAAACCTGCGCGACCAAACCTGAGTCAGTCTTGAAGCCGAGTAATTCAAATTCTCGACCCAGGGCGTTAAATCCGTTGATTCGTGAGCGAGATGAGCAAGATACATCGAGACGCGCAATTCGGTATTAATCCGGAAATACGCCATAGATAAATTCAGATAAGGCGTAAAGATTTTGCGTTTTTCAGCATTGCAAAGCGGCATTATCGCTTTAAGCTGTGAATCGGTCAGGTAATCTTGTCCCATAATTTAATCTGTTTTCAGGGAAAATGAAAAACGCCTTTCAAATTCAAGCATTTAGCTTAAAAATGAAAGGCGTCCGTCTCTTTCTGTGCTCTGATAAAGGCAGAGCGACTCAATTTGTTAGGTGTAAATTTATAACAAAGTGTTTTTTATTGCAATCAAAATCCTGCCTCAGCGTGATATTGCCCGTTTGCCGAGTTTAGAACCCGACGAATTGCATCTACTACCAAAGCAGGCTCGTCGAATTGAATATAATGCCCACTTTCCGAAGCGATGATCAGTTTGCCGTTTGAAGAGCGGCTGGCTAATTCAGATTGCAATTCCTGCCAGGCTCTTTCGGCATTCTTATTATCCTGCGGCTTTCCGTGGGTTAATACTATTAACGGTTTATCGACGAGCCTCATAGGTGTCTGGCGAAGCTGTTCCATACTTTTCGCCATATTGGAAAACTCATCTGCGACCGAGAACGTGTGTCCGGTTCGGGAGTAAACGGCAGCCAGATTCGATGCCAGATCGGGCGAAATGTTTTCTGACGGCTGTTTTAGCTTATAAAGCAGCCGCAGCACTCCTACCGGAGCAAGCCCCTTCATCAGTAAAGAATAAACGGATGAATGTGCGGGCAGCTCTTTGCGTAAAAATTGATTTTCATGCGATGAATCCACCAAAACCACGCCGGCAACCTCATCCGGGTACTGACTGGCATAAAGCTGAACGTTTGCTCCGCCGAGCGAATGACCGACTAAGACAAAAGGCGGCTGAAGTCCGGCGTTTTCGAGCAAAATGTGGAGCTCTTTAACTATCTGCCCACTGTTGCGCGGATCGGGTCCCTGCTCGCTCCACCCTGCACCGGCATGATCGTACGAGCAGACGCGCGTGAATTTTGCAATTTCCGGTTGTACAACGCTCCAGTCGAGAACGCCGCCGCCGAGTCCCGCTTCGAGCACAACAGTTTGCTTTCCTTCTCCCGTACAATACAGATGTAAATTATAGCCGCCGACATCAACCATACTTCCAGGTGCCGGGTATTTACGCTCATCAATCTTTGTTCCAACGAATTGATAAACAGCTCCCGCTAAAAGCGCCGCCGATATTATGATCGCGAGCTTTGTAATAAATCGTTTAGCCCGCTTTGAAAACTGATTCGGCATATTTTTATGGTTCAATGGTGATTCCAAATTAGACGCCGCCAAAGTATTTTTCCGTTTTTTGTCACGCATTTTTCGTTATAATAGCCTCTCTTAACTATATTAAAATTCGGGAATACACCCGACAAAAACCAGTCTATACCCTGCACTCGTCTACAGAGTCAAGAGGTTTTTTTAAAAAAAGTGATTCTTTAAAAGCGAAATAAAAGTTAATTTAAAGAAACCTTATCTCTTTTTCTGAATTTCGATTTAGATTTTAATTTGCCCCTGTAAAATCGGGTAATACGGTGGCAGCGAATGCAGTAAAGCGGATTCGATTTATTCTTTCTGTGCGACAGTAATTTCGAGAAAACCTGTTCGTTTGCAGGCACGATTTTCTTACCGTCCGTTTGTCCGAGAATCTCGCGGCAATTCGGATTCGAGCAGCGTATATTTTTTAATGATTGCATTTGACTGTAAATAAAAATGCGGATAATTTATTTTCAGTCTTTAGAACAGGCTAATTTTTGTGAACTGGAACCGAAGCGGCAACTTCGGTTTTTTTATTTGGAGAGAATCCGCTCGATTTCCCTTTCGAAAGTTTTCACCAGTATTTGAGGATTTGTCGTTTTTTGTTTCGTTCGCGCCTCGGGTTCCCAGCGAATTAAAAATTTAATCATCGCCTGTTTATATTGTTCGGACAGGCAATGAAGCTGCGGATAACGCATCACCGATACGGCTTCATCAAGAGTTGAAACAAAAGCCGAATAGCCTTTGAAATTCGCCAGGAATTTGAGCTGCGAAAGTTTCAATCTGCCTGCGGAAGTTTTGATTTCCATTGCTACGGTGATTTTTGTTTTCCCGTCCGAAACTAGCAGATCAGTCATACCGCCGCCGACCGCCGCCATATCGGTTACGCCGTAGCCGTAAGCTTTCAGACCGTTGGCAATTTCCGTGTGATTAGCATCGAGTGAGGTTTTGCGAGCTTGTTTCATTTATTTTTAAGTTTTTCCGCAAAAACGTTTTTGATCGGCGTCTTAAATTTACTGAGTCTCCGGAGAAGAAATGGTTTTGAGGTTAAATAAATTAACCTCTTTTTTTTTATTTCCGAATAACATTTCTCGCGCCGCACCAGTCACAAGTTTTCGTGTGCGCCGCGCCGAGCTTGTGACGCTGCAGAGGCGGTTCTATTTCCTGTAAGCAATCGGTACACAGCGCGTGAAGTTTCCAGTTTTCGCCGTAATCGGCGGATATCTCCACGCCGATGATTTCGCGCACCGGTTTATCCGCTTCAGCCTGTTCACGAAAAATTTTGCGCTGACGCTCGATCTTTAGTAGTAGCGTGTAGGAGTTTTTCTTCATGTCGTTTTTTGCCTCGTTTTCTTAATTTTTCCTTTCAATTCGACTGCAAGCCGTTCCCGCTTTTCTCTGATTTTATTTACCTCGATTTCATCATCTAACCGGAAAAACTCAGCGCCTTTCAAGTCGCCTTTTTGCTCGAGGTAATCGGCGTAACCGAGCTGTTCTAATCGTTCGAGCGCGGCTTTCGGCGATTCGTTTTGATCGCGCCCGTTCGGTGAAGCGAGCATCTTTATTTCAAGCTCCCGAATGATTTGAATATCGGGATTAAGTTTTTTAGGTGAAGGCGTCATTTACATTCGATTTACGATTTCCCGCGCGTTTTCCTGCCGCAAAACCATTGACGGCTCAAACCCACTTTCTTCCGCAATCGCCATCCGCTCGTCGAGTATCACGTTAAACTCTTCAAACCTTTCTTCATTGGTTAAAATCTCATCGACTTTCGAGTTGTAGTTTTCAGCATAAAAATTGTGTCTTTGAGCTTTAATTTCGTTCAGAATCAAATAATCGGCTAAATCGAAACCTGCGCGTTTTTCGTCTTCAGTGGCGGAGTCTTCAATTATTCGTGAAGTCGTGACGTTCAGCTTTACGGCTCGGGCGTCAGCCGCTTCCCGCTCCCAAAGCTCGTAACCGTCGGCGTCGGGAAATAAAACGATTTTTCGCTTTTTGAATCGCCTGAGACGCTCGGCTTTCAAATAAGACTTGCCTCCCGCAGCGAGCCAGATGAACTTATCAATAAAAACGGAAGCGACGGCGGCGGTTTTTTCCGCCTCGACGATAGCAACCGGTTTATTCGTATCGCGCCGCAGAAGATGCTCGCCGAAAAAACACAATTGATGAACAAAGGTTTCAGGCAGTAATTTGTGTTTTTTCAATTCGTAATGAACCCACGACGGATACACCTTTTTGTCGCGCTTTCCGGTTTCCTGAACGTAAGAAATGATTTTTCCCGTTCTGGCGCGTCCCGCCTGATCAAGCTGCCAGAACACCGTTCGACCGTCTCTAGTCGTTCCGATGAAATACCGGCGCGCCATTTTTTCAACCAGTTCCGCATCAATAAAAGAAAGCAGGAAATTGAGAAAACGGTTTTTCGCACCCCAAGCGAGAGCGCGCACGACGAAAGAATTATCAATTGTGTCGAAGTGTTCAATTTGTTCAACAGTGTTCGAGGTGTTCGAGGCGTTCGAGGTGTTCGAGATGTTCAAACTGCTTACTTTGTTCATTCCGCTTGACACTCCGGATCGCGAACACTGAACATTTCGGCTCGAAAAGTATTCTTTCGGCGTCAAATGATAGCCGCATGAGCTTTCGCGGTTGCAGCGCCCTACTTCATCAGAGATGTATTCGCCGGAATCATCAATGTACCTGGCGAACTGTTTCTTTTGCCCGCACGAAGGGCAGGTATGGCGCGAGCGATTTCCTCTATATTTCTCTAATTCAGGCATAACTTCTTTTATCTCTTAGGGTTAGCTTCTTTCTTTGTAAATATATATATAGTAAGTAAGTAGACCTCTCCCATCTCTCACTCTCTCTCTTTTAAAGACGAGACTAAGCCGTTATTTTCAGTTTTCTGCTAGTGTTCGAGTGTTCGTTCCATGAACACTAATAACAACTCGAACAAAAATTCAAAATGAACATCTCGAACATCTCGAACGCCTCGAACGCCTCGAACGCCTCGAACGGCTCGAACACACAATGAACACCAAACGAACGTTTATTTAACGTCTCCATCGGCTTTCAAGTATTTGTTGACCGTACTCGGAGAAATTCCGAGCCGCTTTGCAATTTCCCGCTGCGATAGTCCGAGCATATTTTTGAGATTGCGGATTTGCTCGGGCAATTCGCCGCGCTCCTTATCGGTTAAAGATTTCAAATGTTCTTTTTCCGGCGCGTAATCGAGCGGCTGAAATTCGAGAAAATTGTAGTCTTTGGCAATCTGATGGACGTAAACGTTCTCGGCATCGTACCGATGCTCGCCGTTACGGGTTTTAATCTGTTTCAGATAGCGAAGATTTTTATCCTTGAAGCTTTCGCCGATGGCAAAACACGAGTCGGCAAAATTGATCAGCATTTTCGACCCGCCGAGATCGTTTTTACTGATCGGCTTACTTAAATCGCGCTTCGGCGTGTGACCCAGCGCTAAAATCGACAGATCGTATTTTTTCTTTAAGGTTTTAAGCAGCTTCATCATTTCCGACGCGATGCCGCTCTTTTCAAGCTCGTTTCGCATATACGTGATGTTATCGACGATGATGATTCGTGCCTCCGATTCAGCAAGAGCGAGATTAAACGAAAAGTCGAGCCATTCCGCTTCCGTTTTAAACCGCTCGGGCTGCATCGCATCAATATCGACTTCGACCCTGAAGAAACGCTCGCTGAAATCGTAATGATTGCCGTAAATCTCTTTATCGTCGGTTTTGATTATTTGGCAGTACCGGCGCTCGAACTGTTTTGCCGACAATTCAAAATCGAAATAAAGGACTTTTTGCGCTTCGGCTTCGGATTTTCCCGAAGCGATCATTTCGGCAATCTGGACGGCGAGAATCGATTTACCTGCATTGGTATCGGCAAACAGAAAACACAGCTCGGACTCGTACCAGAATTCATCGAACAGCTTTTTCGGCACCCGCTGATTTTTGGCGATTGCCAGCCAGTCAGCCGCACTTTTAACGGCGAACGCGCTTTGCGGCGGCGGCTCGTAGGCGAGCAGTTCGGCTTCTTCTTTTATCGAGTTATAATCAATCGCTGGCGCAATTTCCGTCTCTATTGTCATTTGTTTTTCGTCTCAAATCCTTCTTCGGTCAATAAATCTCTAAAATCTTTTGTCACTTCTTTTTCAAGACAATTTGCACAGGCGCAGATACCTAAATAACAAATTGAGCCATCGGGAAAATCGTCGTAATCGGCAGCGAACTCGCAAAATGAACAATGTCTGATTGCCATAAAATTTAAATTTGATCCAATTTGTGCTTGTAAAAATGTTTCCGCGCCGTTTCCAGAACTAAACTCTGCCTGTTTCTTCCCGGAACCGGCAAAACAATTTCAGCGCCGCACATCCGGCATACCGCGACATCTTCCTTGCCCGCCAAAGCAACTTTTATATGCGCAAAATTTGAAACCTGTTTCTTCGCTTCGCGCCACATTAGCCGTTCCGATACAGCAATTGCGGGGGAATTAAATTTATTGATTTCATTGTTTTTTGACTTCATCTTTTTATTTACTCTTCCAGCCAAATCCGAGTTTTTCGGGCAATACCCACAAATGCCGCATATTTGCGACGTTAACGACATCCTCTAAAGCCGGATAAAACTCGACGGCTTCACGGTCCGGGAAAAGCTGATTTTTCAGCGTTTGCAGATCATCCCACGTTATTCCGTCAAGCCATTTGCCCTGATGATCAATTTGCGTTCGAGCGACTGAAAACCGCAGCACGTCGCAATCTTCCTGAAAAATCTGCACGATGAAACGGCGATTGCGATAAACGGCAACGGGCAGTTTCCAGCCGTCCGGCGCAGGCGGGTATTTTTCCTTCGGTATCAATACCAGCTCATCACCGTATTTTGCGTTTTCCTTTCGAATATATTCGGCGGCGGCTCGCCTTTGTTTTGAATTCAAACTCTGGATGTGATTCATAATGCTGATAATTTTTTTAGGGCGATGTTTCTACTCACCGCCCTTTTTCTTCACAGTCAGACAGTATTAAAAGTAATGCGCGAACCGTTTTTGAATTCGGTAGATTCGTCGGTACCGTTTGAAAGCCTGAGCTTTCAATCCGCAAAAAACTTTTTAATATGCGTCTCCAATTCGAGAAATCATGCTGATATCCTCCTTGATACTTTTGAGGCTGTGCCGAGAGCAGCCTCTTTTTTTATTAAAACCAGGTTGTTTTGCCGCATTTATCGCAGTAATGCGAGTGATAGACCGGATGCAGCCTGTGCCTGCAAAACAATCGCTTTATCTTTTGTTTAATAAAAGTTTTGAGTTTATCGCTCATTTTGGTTTGTTAATTTCCAATTGTTTCTTTCGCAGTCTTTCGGCTTTTAAAAACTTTTCAATTAACTTTCTAAAACCGCCCGGCAAAGTGCTTCGGCAGTTTTCACCGGCACCGCATTGCCGATTTGTTTTACTTTCTGTTCCCTGTTTCCGGCGAAATAATAAGTTTTAGGAAAACTCATCGCCGCTGCCAGCTCGTGCGGCTGGAGCATACGGAAACGAATGTCGAGGATCGCGCCGAGCTGCGGAATACATAACCCGTAACTGTCTTTCGTCGTGATGGTTTTCAGCGGATCGTCAATGCTTTGACCGTCCTGATTGTTTTTGAAGCGGACGAGATACGGTTCAACCAATGCGAAAGCACATTTTGCCGTTACGGTATTTACAGGATCATCAACCGAATGACTGCGCATATCGTCTTTTCCGTGGTTGCAGGGAACAATAAATGGTTCGGCGACGGCAAAACGATTTGAAGTGTCTGCGGTCGGTAAAGGTTCATCAATCGAACGATGGCGATTTTCAGCACCGTTCCCGCCGTGATAGCTGACAATGAACGGCTCGCAGACTCCGAGACGATCTTTCGTCGTAATTGTGGAAAGCGGTTCTTCGACGGAATGCGCGCCGTCTTCATTGCCGTGATATTTGATTAAATAAGGCTCCGCCAATCCGTAATGCTCGTAATTTGCGGTGATAGTCGGAAGCGGTTCGTCAACAGGTTTTGCCGTCGCTCCGCCGAAATACTGCACGAGATAAGGCTCGAGAAGTCCGAGCATACCTTTGCCGCAAACTGTCGGCAGCGGATTATCCAGACCTTTGCACATCGCTGCATCGTTGTTTTCGTGTGCGAAAGATTAACGAGAAAAGGCTCGACCAGATATTGATGATTCGCCCCGCACTGCGTGAACGTCGGCTCTTCAATCGAGCGGTCGCGGCGGTCCGTGGCTTTCAGGTTGATAAGGTACGGGACAAAAAGATTTTGTCTTCCGTCGGTCAAAACCGTGCGCAGTGGCTCTTCAACCGAGCGCGGGCGCTGTTGTCCGGTCGGTCCGCCAGTTCCCATAACGAAAGGTTTCAGAGAATATTTGAACAAACCGGCGAAGATCCGCTTCATCGTGTTTTCGGAGAGCGGTTTTTTTCGTCCGAAAATGGATTTGCCTTCCAAACTCCAGTCAATTATCTCGCGAGCGGCTCGCCACGGCTTCAGTTCTTTCGTCGCAAACAACCCGGGCTGTTTTCTAGCCAGAACTTTGCGGCTCGCGTGCGTCGGTTCCGGGAAAACGATTTTTTTATTCTTTCCGCGCTTTGCGATAAGGAAAAACCTTTCGCGCGTCGTTGCGTCGCCGTAATCGGCACAGTTCAAAATGCGCCATTCCACTTTGTAAAGAATTTCGAGGTAATCGATGAACTGTTTGAAGTAAACTCCCTTTTTGCTCTTCAAAGGTTTTCCGTCCGCGCCTAAAGGTCCCCAATCAACGAATTCGCGGACGTTTTCGATAATCAGGTTTTCGATGTAAAGCTTTTCGATCCAGCGTTTCAAATCCCAGGCGTCGGCGCGTTTCTGTTCGTCGCGCGGCTTGCCGCCTCTGGCTCGCGAATGATGTACGCATTCCGGTGATGCGACGAGCAGCTGCAGCCAGCGACCGGCGTAAATTTCCAAAGGGTTGATTGAATCGACGGCTTTGCAGAAATGCCGCGCTTTCGGATGATTTGCCGAATGGGTTGCAACGGCAATGTCCCAGTGATTTACGGCGGTAAGTTCCAGGTTGTAACCGAGTTTACTTACAGCTTCAACTAAACCGGTTGACGTTCCGCCGCCGCCGCACCACATATCGGCGGCGATGATTGTTTTTGTTTTATTTATTTTTGCAGTTGCCGTCATTTATTTGCTTATCACTATTTCCGTAAACTTTCGCATTTTCCTTTTTCGACGAGGTTTCGCTTCGTGAAAATCAGTTTTCTCTCGGTAAAACAATTCCGCGTAATCGCATGGCTCGCAGACGCCGAAACCTTGATACTCGACAGGAGTTGAAAATTTTGAAAATCCCTTGTAAATCAATCCCTGTTTACATTTAGGGCAGCGATTGCGTTCAATATTCGTGCAATCAGTCGAATCTCTCGACTTGTCATCCGGCAAAAAGCCTTTTTGTTCGAGATCAGCAAGAATTTCCGATAATTTATAAATCGTCACTAGATACCTCCTCGAGCCACTGCTCGTCCAAAATCGAATCGTCAACGGTAATTCCGTTCGGCGTTATTTCAAGACCTATAGATTTTTGAAACCGTTCGAGCAGAGTGGTAAACAGCGCGGCTTCACGGGTGTCGATCTCAAACTGTTCGTCTACCGAGCGGTAACACTCGTCAATCAGTTTGCCGTTTGAATATGAGTCCGCTGCGTCGCAATTTTTGAAAAATTTAACGAGATTTAGTTTGGCTTGCTCACAACCTTCTGCGGTACGTTCAAGATGGTTTTCAGCCTTTGGCTTCGCTATGTTGTGTTGATAACATTGCGAAAATTTGAAAAAAATATTGGCGAGCGCCTTTTGAAAAGCCCGGAAAATTTTAATGAGTTTGTTTTTCAAATCTGCGTATTTCATATTTTCAAAAATTTACTTCTTCCCAAATCTCGTCAAGAATCTCTTCGCTTAAGGGTTCGGAAAGCTCGCTGTTATTGGTGATTTGCAGAATCTTCAAAACGTTTGCGACCGGTTCGTGAAACTGTTCGAGAATCAATTTCGCGGGGCTGTCTTCCGGAACGGAAGTAGCATCAAGCTCGCTGTCATAACCGAATCTTCTAATTGTTACGGTCGCAGTTTGCCCTTCTACCGATACAGTAGCTTCGTCTCGCGCGATCAAATTTATTTCTATTTTCATACCAACTTCGCAGCTTAAAAATTCCAGTAACTTACAACCGTGCGAATTATTTTTCTCGCTCCGTGAACAATTGAAAAAAGCATATATTTTTTGTATTTATTGACTGCCGCCGCTTCGTAATTCCGAAAAAACAGCACTGCGAGCCGAAAAAGCCGCAAAAAAATCGTTTCCATCCGGGAAACGCGTATGTCGCCTATGCGGTCGGATATTAAAACAGCCATCGTTTTTATTTCACGAGTCTTAAATCTTCTCGTCTTTTCCCTGCCGCCGCGTCCGCCGATTCCACTTTGCGCGTCAAAAACTCGTCAATCTCGCTTCTCAGGAACCGGCGCTGACCGCCGATCCAGATCGTGTCGGTCAACGTGCATTTGAGCGACTCGAATTCCTTCATCAATACTTTTCGCCGGTCGTCGTCCTGCAGTACTTTCGGCGATTTGTAGCCGAGGATTTGAGCGGCTTCCGTTGTGCCGGTAAGATCGCCCGGATGCCAGCGGTAACCCGGTTTCTGGCGCGCTTTGATTAAACTCATATTCTTAATTCCTGTTCATCGGTCTGGTTGATGAAAGATTTCAGCTCGCAGTCGAGATGATCCAGCCCGGTCGTCGTGTCTTTGCCGCAATACCGGCATTTGACCGAAGGGTTTTCCGCAAATCGCTTTACTGCCGCGTCTTCCGCGATTGTCTGCGCCGGAATGAAAGGCTGAATGAGAATCACACCGTCACCGCCGTCTCTTTTGCTCTCAAACGAGTCGATTCGGCTTTAATTCCGTCTGCAACACCCAATTCGCAGTCCCAATGGTCTGAACCGGTTTCAGTCGCTGCATTGCAAAAACTGCAAATATGAATGGGTTCGGTCGTAAAGCTGTCTAAAGACTCAATTTCAGTAAACGCCGAAACGATTGCGTAAAGGGCTGTGTGATAGGACGTTCCTTTACAATCACAAAACGGGGCACATCCGGTTTCTTTGACGATTCGGAATTTGCCCGAAAAGCGCGATTGAAAAGTCATTACGCCGTCAGCAAAAATAATCGTTTTATTATTTTCGATTTCGGTCATCGCTTTCGTTAAGGCTCTGTGCCATCGCTCGCCAGCTTCCGGCGTGTCGGCGAGAGCTACTTTATTTGCGTATGTTTGGCGAAAGGCTTTTTCGAGATTGGTTTCAGCGGCGGTCGTTTCTTCAGATGTTTCGTTTTTTTTAGCCTGACTGATGATTTTCACCGAGTCGCCGTAATAAGCGAGATTCGTTCGGCTAAAGTAATAATCGGTTCCGTCATTAGCTACTGCTTTAATCGTGTAGCCATTGTCAATGCCGTAATAGGTATCAACGCAGGTAAAGATTTTGTTTTTGTAAACGTTGCCTGTGATGCGGAATATTGTTCCTTTTTCGATAGCTGACATTGTGTTGATAGTTTGAGCGTTGTTATTACCGTTTTTCATAAGTCGTCATATTTGCCGGTTAAAATAAACCGGATTAAAAGCGCAATTTTGCAGATCAGCGCGATTAGTAATAAAAATCCGATTATTAAGTCCACAATTCTGAAATTCCCTTTGATTGGTTATTTACTTAACTCAATTTGTGAATTGGTTTGTTCTTTTAACTCAGGATGTGTTTCCAGTAAGTAGTGAACCGATTGAGAAACTGTACGCATAGTTTTTTTTGCAAATCTCTCAACCTTTTCTTTGACTTCAATAGGCAGTCGAGAAGCCAGCACAACGTTTTCATTTTCGATTTCCATTGTTGGAAGCTCAGTTTTCATGGCTGTTTCCTTTAATAATCCTTTTGTGTCGTATTGGACACAAATTAAATATAGGGGTTTTGTTTATGTTTGTCAACAATTATTTACAAGAAAGTTCCCAAAAGACACAAATAGTTTTCCATAATTACACAATGAGTGTCATACAGGATACAGAAACGCTTGCTGGTTTTGTCAGTAAAGCAATGAAAGAGAAAGACTTAACTGCCAGAGATGTAGAGGAAAAGAGCGGCGGGAACATTAGCCATTCCTACGTAAATAAGATTAAAAATGGGGATGCCAAAAATCCGTCACCTGCCTCATTGAAGGCTTTAGCAAAAGGTTTAGATGAACCGGAAGAAATAATTTTTGCAATTGTGCGCGGAGTTATGCCAGATGAGGACGAAATTGAGCGCATTGAAATTGAGGCTATGTACAAAAAACGGAAAAATTTATCACCGGCGAAAAAAGAGGCTTTTAGGCGGCTTTTAGATATGGTGGACAGAGAACTGGATCGAATGATGGATGAAGAGACAGCTGCAAATTCGCAGAACTAAAAAACTCAAATTTGTAAAATAATGCATATTCCAGAAATACTTCACAAATATGGATTCGGCATAAAACCTCTCGGAATGGATGTTTTTGAATGGGTTGCAGCAGAAATGAAAATTCCTGTAATTATCTTTGATGAAAAATTAATTGAAGATGGGATTAGCTTTCCAAGAACAAGGAAAGGAAAAAGATTTCGTGTAATAGCACTCAAAAACAAATTACCTTTTTCATCACTTGCGGAAACAGCTTGGCACGAATTCGGTCACGCGTTTTACGAGCATTACGGCGTTCGCCGTTTTGTTCGCGGTAGTGAAGACAGGTTTGAGCGTCAAGCAGATGATTTAGCTTTATGTTGCATAATTCCAACTGTCTGGGTCAGAACAAAAAGCCGTGAAGATTTACTTGATGATGGTTTTACGTCAGAACAAATAGACTGGCGAAAGTGGATTTATGACACTTACAAAATCTAACGAGTGGAGTATAAATCTGCTATACGGAGCTTTATTATTTTATGTCAAACAATACTTATGCTCACAAAGAAGCAACTTTTGACTGCGAAAAATGTAATCAGACCGTCACTTTCTACTATGTACAAAAACAAATCAGGGCAGATGAGTTTGACGCGGTATTGCATACCGTTCCCGAAAGAATAATAAGTTACGGAAAATGCCGAGTTGCGGTAAATGCACGTATTCCTAACAACCCAAATTCAATAGAGATGGAACAATGTCCTTGTGTTCACAAACTGAAATAAAGCGAGTGCGGTTTGGAAATTATAACTGAAAATAACTTGAAAAGGATTAGAAATAAGAAGGTAAATAATTATGCCAACACACAAAGATGATAAAGGCGATAACTGGAATGATACGACTAGGCACCCGGACGGAAGCAGAAGCGGACGTTTTGACAGAGACACGGAAAAAGGTAATCCGCAACCTCCGAGACCGCAACCACCTACGCCATCTGATGACTCAGCCAATAGATCAGACAAATCAGACCGGCACCAAAGATAGCCATTGAAAGGAGGCTTAGTTGCCATTTATATTCGAGCATTTCCTTATTCGCTTGGTAGGCGTCTCCGGCAGACTCGATAATTTTACGCTTAAATTCGTCAGGCTGTAATTCATGCCCTTTGTTTGCAAAAAGTTTTTGAGGGCTGAGGCTGTGGAGATTTCCGTATAACCGCGCATAAACGCTAAGCAATGCTGCAATAACGAGCAACACGATTGCCGCCCAAAATGATCTTGATAAGGAAGTTGTTGCAGGTTTGATTAAAGAAGGCGCAATAACTAAAAAACCGAGCGCGAAGGTAAACAAATTTTGGATTTTAGTGTCAATAGCGTCAAAACGTTTTGCTGCATGCTCGTATGAACTAATTGATATTTGGTAAGCCAAATCAAGTGATGTTTTTTCGTCAGCCATAATGCGCACATTTTAGCACGAAAATGCTAAAAATTTTTGTGATTTAAATATCAAGGATAGTACGAAGTTTTATTTATGACCCAGCAAAACAGAAAACTTTGCGACCGCTGCGGCGAAAAACCTTTCGTTTATTTCGAGCAGGACGAGAATAAGTATGAGCTTATTTGTGAAGACTGCAGCCGGAAAAGCCGCCGCCGCTCTTGCCCGGAACAACTTATTGAATTAGACCCTGATTTTTCAATAGAAACATAAAAACACTTTTCGTTTATGGCAATCAAGGAAATTACTCAAAACGAATTAGGCAAAACGAAAACCGGCTGGCGCTGGGATCGCCGCCGCGGCGTTTGGGTAACTTTTCAGGTTGACACTCAGTTTAACGGCGCTCGCCATATCCGCCGCGGATTCCGCACTGCCAAGGAAGCCGAAAGCTACATCGAGCAATTGAAAATGCAGGAGCGCCTGAAAGAAATCGGCGTCGCAAGTCTCGTAAAATATCCTAAAGCCGAAGAATTATTCGAAAAATATGCTGAAAGCTTAACCGGCGAAGCGGAAGCTGTTCGCGCCCGCCGCGTTTTCAGAACGTTTCTTAAAATCCTGCCTGCTGCCGCAACAGTTGACGAAATAGGGCGCAAACACACAAAAGATTACATCGATTTTCGGATGGGTGAAGGCGTGAAAACCGAAACCGCCGACCGCGAACTTAACTGCATTTCAGCGGCGCTTAAAAAAGCCGGAGATTTTTACGCCGAGCTTGAAAACTGGCGATCACCGGCGATTTACCGACCCGCCGTTGCAGACGATACCAGGCAGAGAGTCGTCACGAAAGACGAGCGGGAACGACTGCTCGGATATTTCTTCGGCGAAAAACAGAAAAGCGAGTCGGCGGCGGAATGTGCGGCGCGCCGCCGGACCGGACTCGTTTTTTATTTCGGACTTCTCACCGGACTGCGGCACGGCGAAATATGCGCCGTGGAGAAAATCAATTTCGACCTCCCAGCCCGGCGGCTTAAGGTCGAGCGGTTCAAAACCAAAAGAAGCGGCGTTCGCTGGACGATTTTCGAGCCGCTCACGCCCACGCAAATCTGGGTATTGTCCGAAGCCGCGCGGCTTTACCCGGAAGGAAAGTTTTTCTTTAGCGAAAAAGGCAAAATTCATGGAAAAACGTATTCGATTTTTGAAGCGGCATGCCGCCGCCTGAAAATTCCTTACGGAAAGAAGACGCCGAACGGGTTGATAATTCACGATACGCGCCATTCGTTCGTCACCGCGCTTGAACACGGAGCCGTAGATTCTTCGACGACCCGGAGCTTCAGCGGGCATTCGAAAGATGCCATGCTCAAACGCTACGCGCACGCCACGCAGGACTCGCGCGCGGGCGATGCAGATTATTGAAAAACAAATGGGCAGGAATGGCGATGACAAGGACGAGCGGTTAAAAACGATTTTCGAGCGGGCGAAATCGGGTCAAATGAGTTTCGCCGAATTCAAAAAAGCGGTCGAAGATTTTTTGACGGTTTTTTGACATTTTTTTGTCTACAATAGTCGCATATGTCGCTGGTGTCGGATTACCAAATTCGAGTATTAATCAATAAAAATCGGCAAGCCAGCATATTTACTGAGCTTGCCGATTCGTTTTGAAATGCCCTCGACAGGATTCGAAGTTAAGATTTATTTGCTGCAATAATTAAACTTGTATTTTCCGATTCTTCTTTTGTGTCCAAACCGCGTCCAACACCGGAATTTTCAAACGCTTTTTCGGCGAAATTATCCAGTACGGTTACCGCCCGATTTATCGAATCCCGGCTTGCGTGCGTGTAATGCCACAAGGTGTGACGCGATTGTCCGGTCAGAGATTTGACGGTTTCAAAATCAGCGCCCGACTGCATCAAAAGCGTCGTCGCCGTGTGCCGCAAATCGTAAGGGATGATTCCGCCCGTTACGCGGCGACCGTATTTGAGTCCGGCGCGGCGGCACGCTTCAGCCACATTATCGTAATAGCTCGGCGTCAGAGTTCCCTTCCGGCTGAAGATGTATTCGCCGATTTTTATCATTAAAGCCGCAGCCAAAATTTGCCGCACGATGTCGAGCAGCGGGAAATAGCGAACGGTCTTCGCCGTCCTGAACCGCGTTTTTTTTCCCGTTATTTTCAGCGACCCGATATCTTCGAGAATGTCTTCTTCGCGCAGCGCGACCAGCTCCCCGGGACGCGCGCCGGTGACTGCCGACAGAGCGAAAAGAAGTCCGGCGCGACGGCGCGTCAAAAATTTCGCCTGCGACTCCCTTTCGCCCCGGGGCTTCATAAACTCGTTGACGATCAACTGCACTTCCGCTGCCGGCAGCACTTTTTCGCGTCGCGTTTTATCGGTTTTGAGAAAAGGGATTTTCGGCGCGACGTAATTTTCCAGATCCGGATAAAGATTTACGGCTTGATTGAGCGTCGCGCGCAGCGTTCGCAAATCGCGATTGATCGTTTCGTCCTTGATGGCATCGCCGGAATATTTATCGTTTTTTCGACGACTGACGAGCAAGTTGATGTGCGCCGTCTGCAGCTGGTCGAGCCGCAAATTTACAAAACCGTTTTCTTCAAGCGCATCGAGAAGAGACTGCAGAACGCGGACGGCGCGCACGCGCTCCTGACGCTGGCGGATCGTATTGATTCTTTTTTGAAAAAACTCGCCCAGAAGCGGGTAAATATTTTTTCTTTTTTTGAGGTCGTATTTTCCGTCCTTTTCGGAGAATTTTATTTTAGCGGCTGCTGCTTCGGCGTCACGGCTCGAAGCGAACCCGGCTTCGCGGCGGCGATTTCTCACCGGCGTTCCGTCTGCTCGAAATTCGATCGGATCGAGATCAACATCGTAGCCCCAGGAATAATATTTTTTCTGATGCTCTTTTTGTTTCGCTCCGGCGGGTAACTTTTTCACCGGCGCGTATTGAGGATTATCGCGCCAGCCCGTCTTTTTTTTATTCGAGTAATATTTTTTAACCGACATCGCTTTTTCGCGCTTAATCAATCATTTTCAGCAATGAAAATTCCACCGGGTCCTTGTCCGAATCCGCCATCGGGCAGTAACCGACCGGGATGCCGATGACGTTTGAATTATCAATCGGAACCGGACTGCCTTCATCATTTACCAAATAAAACAACCCGGCGAACTCATCGTATTCGGCTCGTCCCAATGCGTAGTCTTCGTCTTCGGAAATAAGCAGCGGTATTCCCTGTTCAATGCGCTCGATCGGCACGACAGCGACGACGGCGTCCCCCGCAACACCGAAACGTTTCATTAAAGAAGAGCCGAAATAATATGTTTCGAGGCTTTTCGCCCGGAGATTGAATTTGAAGGAAAATTTAACGTTCTGCATCACGAGGCGCGATATCTCCTTGTCTGCGCTGCTGGTTTTAACTGTTTTTACTTTTTTCTTTTTTTCCTTCGGGTCGGAATCCCGCTTGCCCGGACTGCGGCGGCGCTTGATACCGAGTTCATCGTAAAGTTCGGGAAATTGGTTGTTCAGAATTTGAGAAAGCGTTTGGTGCTTTTCTATCTTCAGATGTTTTTGAACATCCGCCATATTGTTGCCGAATTTTACAAGCGCAATCCGGATGCGCGATTTTTTGAATTCGGCAACTTCATCGAGCAGCGGCAGGTTTTTGCAGACGTAAATTTCATCGGCTAATGCTTTCTCGTATTTTCTTACGGCGGTTTTACCAATGCGTTCGGCAGCAATTTGCTGCAGTTCCGTGTAAATGAAAAGCGCTTCATCTTTGAGATCAAGACGAAATAAGCAACGAACTTTAGTCCACAGTGATGCGACTAACCCTCTGTAATCTTCGCCTTGTCTAAATAGTTCAATTGATTCCTCGATGGTTTTCAGTGCTTCGATGGATTTGCCTTCGTCCAAAAAAATTGCAGCCTTGGTATCGAGGAAGTGCGGCAATAACCCCAAATGATTTAATTTCTCCAAAACCTTTATTGATTCGGAAACACAATGATGGGCTTGAGCCAAATTGGACATTTCCTTATAAAGAAATGCCAGATTATTAAAATTAATACCGACAAAGAGCGGATTATTCGCTCGCTTGGCAAAACGGATCGCCTCGTTTAAGTGATATGCGGCTTTACCATACTTACCAATTGAACGGTAAATAATGCCTGCCTGATTATGAAACATTGCTTGGAGGCGAGCGTCCATGCAAAATTCCATTGGCACAGTTAATTTTTCAATGATGGAAAGAGCTTCTTGAAATTTTTCGTTGTAATAAAGCGTCATCATCCGGTTAACACAACTTTGCAAATAAACCGGGTGAAGCTGGTTTTCGGCAAAACCGGATTCGATTGTCTCGAGAACAGCTTCGCACTCTTCGACTTCGCCGCCGTTCCAGTAGCAAAAAGCCAGCATTACGTTCGCTTCCGCCGATTTATCATGCAAGCCTTCCGCTTCGAATATATTGATAGCTTTGGTTAATAAGTTTTTTCCGCGGAGCTGGAAATCGTTTTTGTTTCTGGCACTGCCGTATAGACTTAGAAAAACCCCGCACAAACGAAAAAGTTCTGCCCTTATTTTCGGCTCGCAGTAATCGAATTTTGGGTCAATCGCAAAATCATCCCAAACGTTTCGCAAGATTTCTTGCGAAAGCCGAACATTCCGACAAAGCTCAGCATTTTTCGCCTCTTCAATGATGAGGAACAACTCGGCAGTGGTAGGGGTTTTTGCGGATTCTAAAAACATATATCCTTCTCGCAATAAAAATTGCTAAAATAATTTCGGTTGATATTCGTTCAGGGGATATCATCCTCAATTCAAAATAAACAGGAGAACAATTCAAATGAAAAAGAGCATTATCTTGCTTGCGTTTATGCTTGCAATGTCAATTAGTGCGTTTGCCGGC
>DASVQY010000030.1:0-86228 GCA_036388895.1 Pyrinomonadaceae bacterium
GAAGTCGTCAAACCCAAAATATTGCGCTCTTTGTCGAGCTTGAGAATCGAACCGGCGCCGATAAATCCGATTCCCGTGATAATTCCCTGAATAACGCGCGACAAACCTTCCGAAGACATTCCGAAAATAGAACCCGACAAAACAAAAACCGTCGTGCCGAGCATAACGAGTATATGTGTTCGGACGCCAGCCGCTTTCCCGACGCGCTCGCGCTGAATTCCGATCAAAGCGCCGAACACTGTCGCCGCGAGCAGCCGGATCACGATCCGTGCCCATTGACTCGCGTCCGGCAATCCGAAAGTCAATTCTTCCCAGAAAATGTTCATTAGTCTTTTCGTTTAATGCCAGTCCTGAATTGTTAGCTGTTAAATTTATGTTAAATCGAGGTTAAATTCAAATGCGCCCGAAAAGGAGAGTGAAATTAAAGAAGCATTTTTATTTGGAATTTATGTGGCGTAAATGTAATTTCGAGAAAGTATAAAAAATCTTTCCATAGAATTATTTTTTGTTATTGAGTTAAACCGGACGTTTGAGCCGACCGTTGATGAATTCAGATAAAACGCCTTTTGTGCCTTGATGAGATTTACAATTTTAATTTCATTACGTGATTCGTTCCGACAGTTTTGCCGTAAGGAAATTGCACCTCGCCGACTATCGCAAATCCAAACTTTTCATAAAATTTTACTGCCGAAGGATTTTCCGTCCAAACGCTGAGCCAGATCGTTTCGTAACCTTTCGCCCGCGCCGTTTCCGCGCACCGATTCAACAATTCGACGCCGACGCCCTGTCCTTTCACGCGTTCCAAAATATAAATTCTCTGCAACTCGATGGCATTCTCATTTTTCAAACACTCAACTTCCGAGTTTTCGCGAAGTTTCGCATAACCGACAGCCCTTCCGTTTAACTCGGCAATAAAAAACGTCGAATTCCTATCATTCAAATCCGTTTCGATCTTTTCCCGATCAAAACTTTCCATCACATAATTCGCCAAATCATCCGAATCGTCCTGCTCAAAATATGCTTCGTAAAAAGTCGTCACGCCGAGTGCGCAGATAATATTTGTGTCGAAAACATCAGCCGGTCGGATTGATAAATTCATTCGTGAAATTAGGAAGGAAAATTTCCGCTTACGATAAAAGCGCAAGATCGTTCTCGAAATTCGGGTTTAACAATAAATTCTTTTTTGAACGATTTATTTAATGGCAAAGAATAAAATTTACTTCCAAATACTGTTTTCATCATAAATTAAATTCTAATATTCCCAATTTTCTCCGGCTTTTTATCCGAACTCGGCTTCAAATACGGGGAACTGTCCATTTCGCGTTTGTCTTTGGAATCGGACGAATGCCACCGCATCCATTCGGTCGGCGCGTCGAAGGTTTCGCCGCCGTGGGTTGTTAATCTCGGGCGGATGCGGCACATTACAGGCGTGTTGATGCCAACTCCCGAAATAACGGCTTGACCTTTGGTTAAGGCGGGAAGTTCGGCGAGCATCGCGCGTCCGGCGCCTTCGACGGATTGGGCGACGGTTTGCTGGTCAATCGGGTTGACGATTCGCATAATGATTTGCGTCATACATTGCGAGAGAACGTCTTGATCGAGTTTTCCGGGGCGCTGCGTGATCAACCCGATGCCGACGCCGAATTTTCTGCCTTCGGAAAGAATCTGCTTCAAAATGTTTGTCGAAACGACGCTCGCACCGGCGGGCGCGAAACGGTGCGCTTCTTCTAAAAGCGTGAAGACCGGATAAGGCAGATGATTTTCCGTGTTCGGCGCGGCTTCTCCGCGTACGGTGAACATTCTGGCTTTATTGACGCGGCGCAGAAGCGTGCCGACAATGACTTGCTGTTCGTGCTGTTCGATATCGGACAATTGCAAAATCGTGCAGCGTCCGGGCGCAAATAAATCCCTGAGCGGAATGTGATCGTTTGCCGAAAAGATGCTGTCCGGTTTGTCGAAGCGGGAATCGAGCCGCCACAAAAGACCGTCAATCGAAGACGTGTTGCCGCCGTCGCCGTTTTTCTTTTCGTCGCCGTATTTTTGCTTGTTTACTTCGTCGCGCAAATCGTGATAAGCGTAGGCGTAATCCTGTCGCCGTTCGACGCGCAATCTTTCCTGCAAACTGCGAAACGCCTGCGATAAAAAGTGAAGCATTTTGTCGGAAGTTCCTTCGGGCAGAAGATATTTCACGTCCGCTTCGGTCAGAGTCGAAAAACGAACCTTTATTTTTTCGGGCGTAAAGATTTTTACTTCCGGTTTGTAGCCGTCTTCGGCGAAAAACTGCGAATCGCCCATAATCGAATTCATCGTGTGATATTCGCCGTGCGGGTCAACTATCAAAACGGCAGCGCGATTGTGCGCCTGCATCAATTCTTCGACGAAAACGCCCGCCGTGTAAGATTTACCCGAGCCGGTCGAAGCTAAGATAGCAAGATGCGTCGAAACAACGTCTTTGACCGAAAGCACAACCGGAACCTCGCCGGATTCGCGCGTCAGCAAACTGCCGATATGTGCCGCGCCCGTTTGTGCCGTTTTTCGGGGCGAAAGCATCTCGGCGAGCGTTTCGCTCGAAGCCAGATAAATCGCGTCGCCCGGATTCGGCGGAATGCGCGGATTGACGAAATCCTTGAGCGTCGAGCTGAAATAACCGATTGTTTCAACTGTAATTTCGTAAATCTCGCAGCCGTCGCCGTCCAGCCCGATTAATGACGAAACAAGCGCAGGCGGCGTGTTCGGATCGGAAAGAAAAACGTCGGGCAGATTGCGCACGAGCTTGCGCGATTTTATCGTGCCGATGATCTGGCGCTTTTCGTCGCCGACATCCGCGCGGTAATAAACGAATTCGCCGATGCGCGTTTTTTTGTTGTCTTTGGTGATGAAAAGGTATTCGTGCGGCAATTCGCCCGGTCCTTTGACCGTTCCGGTAAGAAAATCTTGTGCTGTCATAGTTTTAATGTTCGGATGAATTAATCTTTAGAATTATAGCACTTCCTATTCGGATAAAAAATTTGTTTCTGCCTATCCTTTTTATTATTTCCATTTGTTTTAGGGTAGAATTAGACAAGCAGATTTCTCTTATACTTGATTTAGGAAAGTTATAAAAATCCCCCGGCAAAGTCCTGATAAAAAAAGCGAAACTTTTCGGATAAATCTCGGATAAACAATGGAAGGTAAAGAAACAAACGGCTCGTACGTGTTTGCGTCGTTTCATCTCGACGTGAAAAATTGTCGTTTAGAGCGCGATGAAAAAACAATTTCTCTGACGCCGAAGGAGTTCGATTTGCTTTTATTTCTGATCGAGAACTCCGGTCGGGTAGTAAAAAAAGACGAGCTGCTCGAAACAATCTGGAAAGACGCTTTTGTTGAAGAGGCGACTTTGACGCGAAACATTTCCTGGTTGAGAAAAAAACTCGCTGAAGGCGGCGCGGGTGGCGAGAAAATCATTGAAACCATTCCTAAACGCGGTTACCGTTTTTTGCCGGAGGTCGTTAAAGTCGGCGAAAATTTGAAGGGTATCGAGCAACAAAACATTCAGAAAATTCAAGTTGAAGAAACCATCGAGATTTTACCCGCTAATAAGAATGGAAATGCGGTTCGAATGCAGCCCGAACCGGGCGAAATGCAACCTGCCGAAAGCCCCGAAAAAAATGTGAAGATTTTACCCGGCGCGGGAGTCAGGCGGAGCGTTTCGCCGCTTTGGATTTTGCCTTTTGTTTTGATTTTAGCGGTTATCGCTATAGTGGGTTACCGCGGTTATTTTCCTCGAAGCCAGCCGGAAATCATTCTGGCACCGAAAATCGCGCCATTTTCCGGCTTGCCCGGGCGTGAAAGTTCTCCGTCTTTTTCGCCGGACGGCAAGCAGATAGTTTATTCGTGGGACGGCGGGGGCGAAAATGGGAATTCTAATATTTACGTTAAACTCATCGGCTCGGGCGATCCGGTTCGGCTGACTTCGACCGACCGGGACGAGATCAATCCGGTTTTCTCTCCCGACGGCAAATTTATCGCTTTCGTCCGCGTTTTTCCCGACCACAACGAGATAATTTTGATTTCCGCGCTCGGCGGCACAGAACGTAAAATTTACGACCGGGCGAGTTACGCAAGCCTTTCGTTTTCACCGAACGGAAAATATCTGGCTCACGCTAATCTCGATTTATCGAAAAATGAAGCGGGAATTTTCTTGATTAATTTGCTCACCGGCGAAAAAAACAGATTAACGATGCCCGAAGTTCCCGCCGTTGATCATACGCCGCGCTTCTCGCCGGACGGGAAAAGCCTGGCTTTCATCCGCTATTTCAGCAGTTTTCGGCGCGAGATTTTCATTATTCCGGCAAACGGCGGAGATCCGCGTCAAATTACTTCGGACGACGTTAGAATTTATGGGTTAGCCTGGGGCGCTGAAGGCGAAAAGATTTTTTTTACGTCATTTCGCGGCGGCAACCAGCTAAATTTGTGGCAAGTTTCTTTGAGTAAAGGCGAAGAACCGCGCTTGATTCCAACAGGCAGCAGAGATTTACAAAGCGTAGCGACTTCGCCAGACGGTCGAACAATCGCCTTTGTCGAAGAAACGGCTGACGAAAACATCTGGGAAATTCAGCCGAATAAAACATCTCGCCCGCTCATACGTTCGACGCGCGCCGACCACAGCCCGCAGTTTTCGCCCGACGGTTCGCAAATCGCTTTTGCATCAGACCGCACCGGAAATTATGAAATCTGGTTGACGGACGCCGAAGGTAAAAACCAGCGTCAATTAACCGATTCCGGCGGTTCGGCGGGCAGCCCGCGATTTTCGCCTGACGGAAAGTTTATCGTTTTCGACGCACAAATTGCGGGCGGCGGCGACATATACATCGTTTCCACCAATGGCGGAGCGCCGCGCCGTCTGACCGAAAATCTAAAAAATAACTCAATGCCCGCCTGGAGCATAGACGGGCGATGGATTTTCTTTTTGTCAAACCGTTCGGGCAGCGATCAAATCTGGAAAATGTCTGCGGACGGAGGCAAAGCGACGCAAATTACCAGAGAAGGCGCGTTTGAAATGTTCGCCGCGCCAAACGGCAAGGAAATTATTTATTCTAAAGGCTCGGGGAAGGCGGGTTTGTGGAGCGTTTCCATCAACGGCGGCGATGAAAAACCGATCAATGAACTCGGAGAAGCCGGTGCGTGCCGCTGCTGGACGGTAAATCAGAGCGGAGTTTTCTACGCTCTGCTTGCAGCTCAAACTCCTCTGGACATTATGTTTTATGATTTCGCTGCCAGACAAACCCGGAAAATCTCCGCCGTTAATAAATTGCCGCTTGCTTATTACGCCAATCTAGCCGTTTCGTCAGACGGAAACCGCATTCTTTACGCACAGCAAGATCAAATTAAATCGGATATTATGCTTGCGGAATTAGCCGAATAAAGGTCTTAGATTTTTCTGATTACCGTATTTATTCGATAGAAATGTCTGAAATGAATTTCGGACGAGTTCGCGCGATTTGATTGAATCAAGGTTTCAACGCCGCTCGTCTTATTCTTTGAAAGAAGAGTAATTATTTCTCTTCGAGATCAAGCAATTGGTCTTCGATAATGGCTAATTCCTTTCGCAGATTTTGCTCCATTGTTACGGAAACATCGTGCTGTTCCAGTTGAATAGCCTGCTCTTCAAGCTCATTATCGAGCTGAATGCGTTCATCGTTGTGAACTTCATTTAACTGTTTATTGATTTCGTCGCGGCGGCGTTCGAGCTGTTCTTTCGTCGGTTTATTTTCTGCCATATTATTTCCCTTTTGTTCTGTTTGTTCTGTTAATTTTTTCAAATTATAACTTCAAATTCCCCGCAAAGCGAATAGGGCGGAAAATCGCGTTTTGTCAGAAGATTTCAGCCTTTCATCACAGATTTCTTGCCGAAATGCGAAAATTGCGGTTGAATGAACCAATGACTCAAGAGCCGAAATTAAACCGCAGAGCGGCGAAATGGTTTGCAATCTGGGCGGTCTGGACTCTTTTCGGGTTCTTTTTCGCCAGCCAATTCGCGCTGCAAAACCAGCTTTCGCGCAATCCGCTTCCGTTCTGGCAAATTTTATCGTGGCAGATGGTTTCCGGTTACGTCTGGTTCGCGCTTAGCCCTTTGATTATTTATCTGGCGCGAAGATTTCCGTTTGAAACAGGGAAGTGGAAAACGTCTCTGCCGATTCATCTCATTGCCAGCGTCGTCATAGCGCTTTTTCAACAGGCGATTGACACTTTCGTTCTGACGCGATTGGGCTATCCGCCGAATCGTCAATTTACGAGCTTTCTCGAAGCGTATCAATTTTTCGTGTACATCAATCTGCATTTGAGCATTTTGATTTATTTGAGCGTTGTCGGCATCAAGTCTGCGTTCAGTTATTACCAGAAATATCGCGAGCGCGAGCTGAAAACTTCGCAGCTCGAAGCTCGTCTGGCGACTTCGCGGCTGCAGGTGTTAAAGATGCAGCTTCATCCGCATTTTCTTTTCAACACGCTCAACGCCATTTCCGAACTGATTCACAGAGACCCGGAAGCCGCCGAGCAGATGATCGGCGATTTGAGCGATTTGCTGCGAATGTCTTTTGAAAAACTCGAAGTGCAGGAAATTTCCTTAAAACAGGAACTCGAATTTTTGCGAAAATACCTGGAAATCGAACAGATGCGTTTTCAGGAGCGTTTAAAGGTCGAAATGCGAATCGCGCCGGAAACCTTGGACGCCTCCGTTCCGAATATGATTCTTCAACCGCTTGTCGAAAACGCTATAAAACACGGACTTGCGCCGCGTTCCGAAGGCGGAAAAATCGAAATCGGCGCGGCAAGAAATAACGGAAGCTTAAATTTGACGGTGAGCGATGACGGCATCGGCGTTCCGTTCGGAGATTTGGAAAATTTATCCGAAGGCGTCGGGCTTTCCAACACGCGCCGTCGCTTGCGGCATCTTTACGGCGAGCGGCATAAATTTGATTTAGAAGCCGCCGGAAAAAACGGTTTTGTCGTGAATCTGACGATTCCGTATAAAGAAACGCGAAATTAAATTACGTTTGCAAACGAAATCGTTTCAGCCGAATTTCGTCCGCTTCGATAGAAAAGCGGAATGTCTGCCGGAAATTAATTATCGGAAATGAAAATTAAAACTTTAATCGTTGACGACGAACAGCTTGCGCGCGAGCGCGTCAAGCGTTTTTTGCGCGATGTCGCCGATATTGAAATCGTCGGCGAAAGCGCGAACGGCGACCAAGCCGTTTCGATGATTAAATCAGAAAAACCCGATCTTGTTTTTCTCGACATTCAAATGCCGGAAAAAAACGGTTTCGGTGTTCTCAAATCGCTCGATGCGAAAACAGTTCCGACCGTCATTTTCGTGACTGCTTACGACCAATACGCGCTGCAAGCCTTCGACGTACACGCGCTCGATTATCTGCTTAAACCGTTCAACCGCGAGCGTCTGCTTCGCGCCGTTTCGCGCGCCCGCGAACACATCGAACGAAGAAACTTCGGCAATCTCGACGAGAGACTCGCTTCGCTGATTGCCGATTTAAAACAGGAGAAAAAATATCTCGAAAGACTCGTTGTTAAATCCGTCGGTCGCGTTTTCTTTATTAAAACCGACGAGATTGATTGGATCGAAGCGGCGGGAAATTACTTGAAACTGCACGTCGGGCGCGAATCTCACTTGATACGCGAAACGATGAACGCCGTCGAAGCGAAGCTCAACCCGGATAAATTCCTGCGGATTCATCGTTCTACGGTCGTTAATATTGATCGCATAAAAGAACTGCATCCGATGTTCAGCGGCGATTATTCGGTTATTTTACGCAACGGGACGGAACTGACTCTGAGCCGCAATTACCGCGAGCGCTTCCTCGAACTTTTTGAAAACCAGACGTAAATTGTGATTAAAAATCAATGTTAAGAGTTAAAGAACAGATCTTAAAAAGTCCCGGAACAAAAAACTAAGCGCTTTTTCCTAATTTTTAATCTTTAATATTCGTACATTTTTGTGGATATTTTTCAATCTTTTGAACGCCAATAAAATAAATTTCTGAACCGTTCGTCCCGCGCGTGTTCATTTCATCACAAAATTGTTCTCTTCCGTTTATAAAACGATTAAATTCATCGCTGAAACCAAATTCATCCCGCAAAAATTTATATGAAAGGTAAAACTATATTCAAAATTCTTTTTCTGTTCGTTTTTACAATTGTTATCGCCTGGAGAAATTACATCGTCGTTATCGGTCAAACGACGAAACCCGTTCTCGTCGCGCTCAACAAAGCCGAAGGAAGTTTAGCGATTATTGATCCGAATGATATGAAAGTTCTCGGCAAAGTTCCGACCGGCGAAGGACCGCACGAAGTCGTTTTGTCGGCTGACGGGCGCACGGCTTACGTCGCTAATTACGGCGCGCAAACGCCCGGAAGTTCTTTTTCAATAATTGATACGGATGCGAAAAAAGAAATTCGACGCGTTGATTTGTCGCCGCTGCTGCGACCGCACGGATTACAGGAAATCGGCGGAAAGATTTATTTTACCGCTGAAACCAATCGAGTTATTGCGCGTTACGATCCGGTCGCCAATAAAGTTGATTGGATAATGGGAACCGGACAAAACGGCTCGCATATGATCGTTGCCGCGCCGGATCAGAAAAAGTTTTACACGGCGAACATCGGTTCTGATTCGGTTACGGCTTTCGAGTTTCAAAACACGCCGCCCGCCGCCTCGAAAATAACGCACGTCGCGGTCGGCAAACAGCCCGAAGCAATTGATCTTTCGCCCGACGGAAAAGAAATCTGGGTCGGATTAAACGCCGAAGGCGCGGTTGATATTGTTGACGCGGCAACGAATAAATTCAAGGAAAAAATCAAGTTAGGCGAACGCCCGTATCGGGTCAAGTTCACGCCCGACGGCAAGCAGGTCGTAATGACGATGCCGAATACGAAAGAATTAATCATAATTGACGCCGTAACCCGAAAGGAAACAAAGCGTATGAAGCTCGAAAACGTTCCGCTCGGCATTGTTTTTTCAAAAAACGGCAAAACGGCTTTCGTTTCCGCCGTGCAGAGCGATTACGTGCTGAAAATTGATCTGGAAAAAGGCGAAGTTTCAGGCAAAGCCGCGACCGGGCAGGGACCGGACGGCGTAGCTCTCGCGGGAATGTAAGAATTAAATAACAACAGATTTCGCAAATAACTTCGATACAAACAACTTTTTATACCAAGGCGAAAACTATTCAATCTTCGACCGCGCAAATCTGCGGCTTGAGTTTGTTTTTATTTTATATAAATGAGGAAACAATGAGAAAAATACTGGCATTTGTTTTAATTTTATTCGTCTTTTCTGGCATTCCCGTTAATGCTCAAAACAAGGTAAAAAACGCGAAATTAGGCGTGGGCAGCGCTGCCGCTTCTGCTCCGAGATTCGGCAATGTTGAAAATATAACCGCCGCGCAGCTTAGAAATCATCTTGAGTTTATCGCTTCCGACGAACTCGAAGGACGCGATACACCTTCGCGCGGGCTTGATATTGCGGCGATGTACATTGCACAGCATTTGAAAAGCTGGGGCGTCAAACCGGCGGGCGACAACGGCAGTTATTACCAAAAATTCCCGCTCGTCAGAAATAAAATTGACGCGCAGAACACTCGCCTTCAATTAAACAATTTATCTTTCGTTTACGGCGAAGATTTTCTTTCTAACTATAACGCCACCAATATTTCCGGCAGCAACATCGTTTACGCGAGTCACGGCTGGGTCATTAAATCAAAAAACATCAATCCGTATCAGGGAATTGACGTAAAAGATAAAATCGTTGTCGTCGTCAACAGTTTGCCGAAAGGCGTGACGTTCAACGATTTGCAGGGAAAAGCCGGCGAAGATTGGATGTCGCCGCCGTTTTACGCGCAGGCAAACGGTGCGAAAGCGGTTATCGCATTCGGAACTTTCGGAAGTTTGGCTAATTGGCAGGCGTCGAAATACGATCAGACGGAAAAGGGCGGTTTGACGTTCGGGAAGCCGCAAACACAAATCACGATCCCGACGATAACGGCTGCGCCCCGTCTTATCGCCGCGCTTTTTCAAGGCGAAAAGGCTAGCGGGGCGAACGTTTACGCGAAAGCGTTGGCAGGCGAACCCGTCGAAGCGTTCGATTTGAAGCCGACGAAAAAAATAAACTTGAATGTCGCGGTTAAAACCGAAAACATTCATTCGCAAAACGTCGTAGGGGTTTTAGAAGGCTCGGACCCGGTTTTGAAGAATGAATACATCGCCATCGGCGCACATTACGATCATGTCGGCATGAATCCGAATTGGTCGGGCGAAGATAAAATTTGGAACGGCGCGGACGACGACGGTTCGGGAACGGTTGCCGTGATGGCGATGGCGGAAGCTTTTGCCAAAGGTCAGCGTCCGAAACGCTCGATTTTGTTCATCTGGCACGCGGGCGAGGAGAAGGGTTTGTGGGGCAGCGAATATTTTACGGACAATCCGACCGTGCCGATTAATTCGATTGTCACGCAGTTAAATATTGATATGATCGGTCGAGCGCAGGCGGCAGGCGACGAAAATCATCCGGTCAACAAACTTTTGCCGAAACAAGGCGAGGTTTTTCTGATCGGCTCGAAAATGATGAGCACCGAGCTCGGCGAATTGAGCGAAGCGACGAACAAGGCTTTTCTTAATTTGAGTTTTAATTACAAATACGACGACCCGAAAGACCCGGAACAATTTTTCTATCGCTCCGATCATTACAATTACGCGCGCAAAGGCGTTCCGATTATTTTTTATATGGACGGCAGTCACGCCGATTATCATCAACCGTCGGATTCGGTTGAAAAAATTGATTTCGCGCAGATGGAAAAAATAACGCGGACGATTTTCGCTACCGGATGGGAATTGGCGAACCGCGCGACGCGCCCAAAAGTTGATAAACCGCTCGCCGCGCAAGCCGGGTCGAATTAATCATTTGAAAAATAAAAATTCATTTGAAATATCAGGAATCTTTTAATTTTCAAAGGATTTCTGATTTTTCATTCAAAAAATAATAAAGAAGGAAAAAACAAACAAATGAAGCAAATTTTAACCGCATTTATTTTTACGTTAGCAATTTCGATTTCGGTTTTCGCCCAAAAAGCGGATGATGCGAAGGATTCTTTAGGAATCGTCAATAAAATGTTCGATATGATGGCGGCGCATAAACCCGCCGAAATCGTCGCGCTGCACACGCCCGAAGCACAACTCGTCGCCGTCATCAAAAACAGGGAAGGAAAAAGCGTCAATAAAACCTTTACCGCCGAAGCGTTTTCCAAAAATTTTGCCGAAAAACGCGGCGAAATAAAAGAAGATATGTACGCTCCCGAAACCAAGATTTTCGGAGATTTGGCGCTCGTCTGGGGCAGATACGTCTTTTTTATTGACGGGAAAATCTCGCACTGCGGCGTAAACGCATTTCATCTGGTTCGCACCGATGCCGGCTGGAAGATTGCCGGAGCATCTACGACAATCGAGCCGCAAGGCTGCACCGAACAGGAAAAAGCGAGAAAAGTCGCCGCGGCGAAATAAATCATATTTTTAACTTTTTATAGATTGCAAAAAGAATTCAAATTCAGGAGATAAATAAATGAAAGCAATAATTTTGTTCAGTTTGATTTTTGTGTTTTGTTTTTCGGTTCAGGCGCAGACGGAAGAAGACCGTAACGCGGTCAGGCAAGCGGCTATGGATTACATCGAATCGGTTTACGACGTTGATCCGGCAAAGGTCGAGCGAAGCGTTCACCCGGAACTCGTCAAGCGCGGCTTTTTCGTGAAGAAAAACGAAACCGCTTACACGCCGAGCGCGATGACGTTCGCGCAGCTCGTCGAATTATCGAAAAACTACAACAAAGCCGGTAAACTTCCGAAAGACGCGCCGAAGGAAGTCGTCGTTTTCGATGTTTCCGATCAAACGGCAAGCGCGAAAGTTACGGCGATTTGGGGCATAGATTATATGCATCTCGCCAAATACGACGGAAAGTGGAAAATCATCAATATTCTGTGGCAAAGTCCGCCGAAAAAAAGTAAATAACGCATGTCCGCCGCGCTCTGAATAATTTTGTGATGGAAGGAACAAAATGAAAAGAATTGTTTACATTTTGGCTGCAGTTTTGTTCGGGTTGTTGACGGTTTCAGGGCAGACAATCGCTTTTGTGAACGTCAACGTCATTCCGATGGATAAAGAACGCGTTTTGACGAATCAAACAGTGCTCGTTAAAAACGGCGTTATTTCCGATATCGGAAGAAATGTAAAAATTCCGAAAGATGTACAAATGATTGACGGCAAAGGGAAATTTTTGATTCCCGGACTCGTTGATATGCACACGCATCTGCTTTCGGACGGCGACGATTACCCGGATTCAATAGCCGAAGACGAATTAAAAGTGATGATCGCCAACGGGGTGACGACGATTCGTTTTATGATCGGAACGCCCGAACAATTGATTTTGCGCGCAAAGTCGGCGAAGGGCGAAATTATTGCGCCGACGATTTATTCGGCAAGCCCGCATTTGACCGGAAAAGAGCAGGGAAATAATTTCGTCGTCAATACCGAACAAGAAGCTCGCGAAGCGGTCAGAAAATCAAAACAATCCGGCTACGATTTTATAAAAATAACTACGTTTATTAAGCCGGAAGTTTACGAAGCCGCGATTGACGAAGCCGCGAAGCAGAAAATTCGCGTTGTCGGTCACGCCGACAGTCGTTTTGTAGGATTGCAGAGAGCTTTGAAAGCGCGGCAGCAAATCGAACATCTGGACGGTTATCTCGAGGCGCTGCTGCCCGAAAATTCGCCGATAAAAGGTTCGGTTTCCGACCTTTATATTTATAATCCGAAAAACTGGGAAAGTCTCGACGTAATTGACGAAAGTAAGATTAGCGAAATTGCCGAACGGACAGTTGCTGCAAATCCGTATGTTGATCCGACGCAGCATTTTATGAAAAACACTTTCGGATTGCCCCGCAGCGAAGAATCAATCAGAGCGCAGCCGGATTTTAATTTTTACCCGAAAAAAGTTCAGGAAACTTTTATAAACTTTTACAAAAAAACGAGTCTCAACCAGGTTCCGCTAGAAAAACGCGCGAAGTGGGTTGAAATCAGAAACAAACTCATCCGGGCGATTTACGACGCGGGCGGAAGGATTATGACCGGTTCCGACACGCCTGAATTTCTCTGGCTTTACGGATTTACGATGCACCGCGAAATGAAAGCGTTAAAAGATGCCGGTTTATCGAATTACGCCGTTTTAGAAGCCGCTACAAAAAATCCTTCAATGTTTTTCGGAACGCTGGACAAAGTAGGAACAGTTGAAAAAGGTAAGCGCGCCGATTTGGTTTTACTCGACGCAAATCCGCTTGAAAATATTTCAAACACGGAAAAACGGGCGGGCGTAATGTTGAAAGGGAAATATTACGCTCAAACGGAAATGAACAAATGGCTGGATGAAATCGCGCCGAAAATTCAAAACTCTCTTATCGACAAAAATTAAAGATATGAAAATGCTTTTATTCTTGTTCTTCGCGTTCGTTGTCTGCTGTCCGGCACAAACCGCGGCAAATCCAAATAGTGGGCAGGAAGCTGTCGCCGTAGCCGACAAGCTCTTTGAGGCGATGCGAACGAAAAATGCAGAAGCGATTCGCGGTTTGTTTACTGCAGAAGGTCAGCTTGTCGCCATTGATAAGCCGCGAACGGGAGAAGGGCTTTCAAAAACGCGCATTTTAACCGCTGACGCTTTTGCAAAAATGATTTCCGAATCGAAAGCGCCCGAATACATCGAAAAAATGCCGCAGCCGAAAGTTGAAATGTACGGCGATTTGGCGGTTGTGCACGGACGCTACACTTTTTACGTCGGCGACAAATTTTCTCATTGCGGAACGAATACCTTTAATTTGGTCAGAACAGAACAAGGTTGGAAAATCGCGAACGCCGCCTCGACACTCGAATTTCAATGTCAAAGAGATTTGAATGCCGTAGCAATCTCGTCTGTCGAAGCGAAACCCGAAGACGTTGCGACGATTGACGGAATAATCAGAGCGTTTTACGAAGTTATTTCCGGCGGAAAAGGCGAACCGCGCCAATGGTCGCGCGATAAAACTTTATACGCGCCCGACGTGCGGTTTGTCGGTATGAGCGCCGAGAATGGGAAAATTCGCGCGAATTTGATGAATCACGAAAAATACGTGAATTCTTCCAACGCGTTTTTCGTCAAAGAAGGCTTTGTCGAACGTGAAATCAATCGCGTGACGCGGCGTTTCGGAAATCTCGCGCACGTTTTTTCGACTTATGAATTCACGACCGCCGATAAAAAATTGAGCGGTCGCGGCGTCAATAGCATCGAGCTTTTCTGGGACGGAACGCGCTGGTGGATTTCCGCCGTTTCATGGGACGAAGAAAGACCCGACAATCCGATTCCGAAAGAATTCGCGCCGCGCGGTAAAAAGTAGTGTTTCTGTATAAAAAATCCTAAATAAAAAATAGGCGCCGGTAGATTTTATTCAAATCGAATGCCTTAAAAATAAAAAAAAGATGCTGGACATATTTTCGTCGAGCATCTTTTTTATTGATATTAAACAATTTAGGATTGATTATGCGCTTCGACGAACCACAAAAGTTTGTCAACTCCGCTCGCTACTTCAGTGAAAATATCCGCCGTAACCATATCGCCTAATTCATCCGCTTCATCAATATTTGCTCGCACTCTTTTTGTAAAATCAGCCATGGCTGTCGAAAGCGCGTCAACGTGGGATTCGCCGTCCGTGATTTCGAGCGGATACTCGCTCAAAGATGATCTTTGCGCGGCGACGCGAACAGTTCCGAGCGCCGTTCCGCCGAGAACCGTAACTCTTTCCGCGATATTGTCAATGTAAGTTTCGACCTCGGTGGAAACTTGATCGAACAATTCATGCAAACCGATGAAATTTCTGCCTTTAACGTTCCAGTGTGCCTGTTTTGCTTGTGACTTTAAATCAATTGCGTCGGCGAGCCGCGAATTTAAAATTTCGATAACTCTTTCTCTTGTTCCCAAATCCAAATCAATTTTTGTATTATGCATAATTTCTCCCTTCATTTAGAATTATTCTAATTCTAAGAATTGCAAAAGTCAAATGCCCGACAAAAATTCCGACTTTTTGCAAATGAAAAGCAATTAACAGAATATATAAATTTAGCGTATGTTTCTACAAAATAGTAATACTTCTGCGAGAATTATTGAAAATGCCTGGACGGTAAAAGATGTTGCTTGGCAGTCAATAAACAATATCGCGGCGTCTTTAATCGAGCGTTTGCCGTATGTCGTTGCCGGAATTTTAGTTTTACTAATTTTCTGGCTGCTCGCCAAAATCGTCAAAAGCATTTTCTGGAAAGCGTCGAGCCGGGCGAATCTCGACGACCGGCTGCGTATTTTATTCAGTCGTCTGATTGTCGTATTTATTTTTGTTCTCGGCATTTTCGCCGCATTGACCATGATAATTCCGACATTCGGATTCGGCGACTTGATAACCGGATTGGGCTTTACGTCGTTTGTCGTCGGTTTTGCAACAAAAGATATTTTGAACAATCTTTTATCCGGCGTTCTGATTTTATGGCAGCAGACGTTTCGCATCGGTGATTATATCTTTGTCGGCAGCAATCAAGGCGTAGTCGAGTATATAGGCGTTCGGGCGACGCAATTGAGAAAGGATGACGGCGAGCTCGTTCTGATTCCGAACGGCGAAATGTATTCGAGTCCTTTAACGATTCGCGGAGCGGGCGCGGAACGCCGTATGCTTTTGAAAATAAATATCGGTTTCGATTCGGACGTTGAACAGGTTAAAGAAATAATCGAGAGAGTTTTGCGAAATGTTCCGGGCGTTGTCAGCAAACCGAAATCCAGCGTTGTTGTGACGGATTTAACGGCTGACGGCGTTAGTCTTTCAATTTATTTTTGGACGAACACCGATGAAAACGCTCCGATGCAGGTTTTCGACGCAGCGGCGACTATGATTAAAAAATCTCTGCAAGCCGCGGGAATCGGAATGTTTCGGTCGAGTTCGCCAGTTGTTCAAACGCCGGAAAGCGAGAGTGTTTCGGTCGAGGAAAATACTCAAAAGAATAAAAAGAAGGATGATGAGTTGATTTGATCAAACAAACTTAATGTGTTTCAGAAAGCATCAAGAGTAAATTCCAGACGGTAGAAATACAGAAATTAAACAGGCTAAACAAGATAAACAGGATAAAGAAAGGAAAAGCATCCTCTTTATTCTGTTTATCTTGTTTTAACCCTTGTGTTTTACTTTATTGAGATGTTCTTCAAGCAAAGAAGATCGCTTACTCTTACGACAAAACGAATTCTACAAAGTAATTTTGTTTGGTAACGGATAATTACTACGATTTTAACGAATTGGACCTGGAATCGGTGGTGTTGGAATATTGCCGCCACCGCCGGGGAATTGTGTGAAACCCGAACCTCTAAAAAGCGGCGTAAAAATCCATTTAGAATGATTTTCTATGCCGTAATAAGAAATAACGGATTTGCTATTGCTTTGACTGACGACGCCGATAAACGGTTGATTGTCGGTCGAAAAAGTTTCTTCGTCGGTTTCTTCGCCCGGCGCAACCGTATCATCTTCGCTTCTAACATCTATATTCGTGATGATAACACCTAGCTGATTGATAATATTGGGATGAAGACCGCTTGATGAAGGAAGCGCGTCGTTGTTATACTCTCGCACGCGCAGAGCGAAGTTCTTCATTTTATTAATCGGAACGAGCTGCCATTTTCCGTCCTGGCTCAACGGATCAATCGCGGCTGACGCCCGTAAAATCTGCCTTTTTTTTGTCCCCTGCGGCAAGCCTTCCAGCAGATCATCAATCGAATTCGGAAGTTTTCCGTTGTTGGCATTAACATATTGCCGGATGGCTTCGGCGACTTCTTCGCCGCGTCGAATAGCTTCAAGCTCCCTTTCGCGCTGAACTTCGAGCTGCACGCTCGGCGCCACAGCCAAAAGCGCGATGGCGAAAATCGTCATTACAGCCATAACGGCGAGCAGAGACATTCCGCTCTCGGATTTCCGATTGCATGCAGCGGGTTGCGCTTTGCTGAACGGCGCAATAATCAGTAACGGAGCAGTTAAGCAACGTTTCGCATTTTTAAGGCTTGCCATCATCATCATCGTTATCGTCGTTGTTCCTCCTCATATCCTGTTTTTGCGGCTGCGGCGGCGGCTGCGGCGGAACATAACGCGGAATATTGCTCGGAATACCCGGAATTTCCTGCGGAACCATATTCGGCATCGGCTGATTATACGGAGTATAAATGTTCGGATTACCAGGTCTGCCGGTCGAAGCGTTTTGTCCCGGCGGCGGGCGGTAAAGCGACAATTTATGACGAAAACCTAATTCTTTATCCTCGAATACAACTTCACTTGCAGAAATACTGAACACGCGAAAACGTCCGCCGACAATATCATTCAACCGCGCGCCGAACGGCTCGTTTTTATTTTTTTCCTGAAAATATGCCGTGTCGTTATTGTATCCTCGACGGGCAATCATTCCAATGTACTGAAATTCTGGACGCGGCGGAGCTTGGACGTTCAGCATAACCTGATTGGAATACATTCTGCCGTCAGGCGTCTGCACGATAACCTGCCGCGAACCTTCGGAACTAATCAAATTCGCCGGAATGTCCGCGACGAGTTTTTGCGGACTGACGAAAACTGTCGGAATCTCATTGCCGTTAAAATATATACGCGAATCGGGCATAAAACGGTCGCCGTTGACTTCGAGACGAAATCCTTTTGAACCGGCGTAAACGCTTGACGGCGCTATGTTTGAGGCGAGAAAATGCGGCGTTGGTTCGGGAGTTGGGACCGGTGTCGGAGTTGCCGGTTTCGGCGTCGGAAAAGGCGTCGGACTATATGGCGTCGGCGGAGGCGGCTCGTAAAACGCGAAAATGTTTCTGCCCGCATCAGGAGCGGAAAAAGTGCCGGGCGTGTAAAGAACCGGAATCGTCGAATAAACCAAGTCCTGCTCGGTTTGCGAAGGCATCTGCAATTCGTCTCTGTTCGCATTCGGCGAAACGGACGGTTTTGGAGTCGGCGAGGTCGCACTGACCGTAACCGATGTTTTGCGGCTGAAGATGCTGCCGCCGAACGCGATCCACAATGACCCGAGAGACATCACGCCGAGCACGATGGCGGCGATAATCTTGTTTCTTTCGGCGGGTGTTTTTCCTTCAAAAAGTTTCATTTACTTCTAATCAAGTTCGCGTTTCAAGCACAAACATTATCAAGCGAATACAGAAAAATATTTTTACTCGCAAATAAATTAAGGATTAGCGGTTTCGACCGGCAGCGGAACAAAATCCGGGCGGCGGAAATAAGCCGCCATTTCGAGCCGCAAAGTAACGGTTTCGCCGTGCGTTTTCCCGCGCGGAGTCGCCGGTCGAGCCTGGATTTGCGGCATTTGACCCTGCGGCATTTGTTGCGGCATCGTCTGCGGCGCAATCGGAATTTGTCTCGGCATCTGCTGCGCGCCAATCGGGTTGTTTTGCACGACCGGCGAAATTTGCGCTCCGTTAATGCTCGCCTGCGTCGCCGTTTGAGCTTCCTTTTCCTTGGTTTCCGAAGGTTCCAGCTCAATCGCGCTGATTACGATAAATTGATTGCTCGTTTCAACTTCTCTGATAAAGCGGCGCAGATTTTGATAAGAGCCTTCGACCGTCATTGTCACGTAAGCACCAGGAAAAATGCTCTGAAACTTGGCTCTGCCGCTTTCTTCTTCCGAAGCAGTACTTCTTCCGTCGGCGATTTCAAGCGGCGCGTAGTCCGGTCCGCTGGTATTGACCAAGCCGTAAGCCGAAATCAAACCGTTAATTCTTTGATAAAGCGCCGTTCTGCCGTTCGTCGCAAGCGGAAGAAATCTGGTTTCAAAATCGCTGACGCTCGAAACGAGCCGGGCGACTTGTTCTTCGGTCGAAGTAATCGTTCCGTAACGCGAGCGAGCGGTCGTTAATTCTCGTTCGAGACGGTCGCTCTCGGCTCGGTTAGCCTCAAGCTCTTTTTTCGCGGGCAAAACAAGGAAAACGAACAGCAAAATAACCGTCAAAATCGCCAGCATTCCGACGCCGACGGTCGCGATTTCGTTTCGTCCCCACATTCCGGCGTAAATTTTTCGCGGACGATTTTTCGGAACTATATCAATCACCGGTTCTTTTTCGATGATGATGGTTTCCTTGTCGGTCAGTAAAACGGTGCGGTCTTCTTCCTCGACGACAACGGTCGGGTCAATCGTTTCGCCGTAATCGTTGACTAAAAACTCGGTTTTTTCTATGTCTGACCGGTGCGGATCGTTGTTCGGATTAATCTTATTTTCGTTCATCGTTGATTGCCTCCCTGATCGGTCTGGGCGACATCGGTTTGCGGAGCAGTCGAATATCCGTAACCGGGCGTGTAAATCAGCCGCAGAGTATACTCCGTATAAGTGAACCGTTCGTTTTTCTGCAAATCCTGTCCCCGAAGTTCAGCCTGAAACATACCCGAAGAATTCATATTCTCGATCATCGTCATTACCGATTGATAATCGCGGCTGAGAACGCTGAATTCAAGCTCGGCTTTAACGCGGTCGTTCTCGCGGTAAATATTGGCGACGCTGATGCGCGAGGCGCTGACGCTGCCGGGCAGAACCTGTTCCAGGTCAGCAAAAAGACGCGACCAGCCGAATGTTTTATTGGCGACGAGCTTGTGCGCGCCGATCAAAAGCGCCCGCTGTTCGGGCGACAATTGCTGCTGAACTTTTTCGCCCTCGCCTTTTAGACGTTTCGATTCGGCATCCATCTGTTCGATTTGCTGTTTGACAATTTCATTTTGCGCAATGGCTTCACGCAAACTTGAGAAACACAAAAGCGCGCCGGCGACCGCACACGCGAGCATTACTAGCGCGAGAACATACGGCGGTGTGCGATTGCGAAAAGGATGGCTGGCAAGATTGAGTTTGGTAATCACAACTTTAAATTACGAATTACGAATTTCAAATTACAAATCAGCGATAAAAAATTGCGAATGTCGTAACCGATTTTACTTCATTCGTAATTCGTAATTTGAAATTCGTGGTCTTCAATGTTTATGCAGAATGTATCTTTATTAGAGCAACAAAACCGTTAGTTTAGCACGAATTATAGAAAAATGTCTTTCCGGTTAAACTTCAAAATTCAGATGCGCTTTGCTTTTGAAGCCAAAACTCTCGGTAACGGTTGCTTTCACGTTGCGTTAAATCTAAAAGTTGCAAAAATTTATTCGGAACGCGACGGTAAGGGCTGGTTTGATTCTTCGGCGGTTAAATCTCGATAAGCGCAGACCCGGTTCCTGCCTTCGCGTTTGGCGCGGTAAAGCGCCGAGTCCGCCATTTCGACAAGTTCTATCGGGTCGCTCGAATCGCTCGGAAACGCGGCGATTCCGATGCTGATCGTAACGCGATGCGCTTTTGTGTATTTGCCTTGCCGCATCACGCTGAATTCCTGTTTTTCAATTTCCGAGCGAATCCTTTCCGCCGCGACCATGGCTTGCGCGAGTTCCGCGTCAAGCAGGAAAGCAGCAAACTCCTCGCCGCCGAAGCGCGCCGCAACGTCGCCGCTGCGCAGATTCTGGGTAATGCACGCGCCAATTTCTTCCAGTGTTTTACTGCCCGTCAAATGCCCGTATGTGTCGTTTACTTTTTTGAAATGATCTACGTCCATCATCAGAACGCAGAAAGGACGATTTTCCGTTTTCGCGCGTCCCGCTTCGCGCCGCAGCTCGGAAAAAAACGAACGGCTCGAAAGCAGTCCGGTCAAATCGTCGTGCGATAAAAGACGGTGAATCTGACGCTGGTATTCGCGGTCAATTTCGTCGAGCAGTTCAAAGCGCAGAATATGTTCGCCGATTGTTATTTTGTCGCCGTTCTGCAGTTTTTCGCGCTGAATTTTCTCTCCGTTAAGAAGCGTGCCGTTTCGCGACTGTAAATCGGTCACGAAATATTCGACGGCTTCGCTCTCGCCGTCGCAAATTGTATTGATTTTGGCGTGCTTGCGCGAGATTTTTTTGTCGTTGATACGAACGTCGGCGGAGAGCGCACGACCGAGAATTACTTCTTCGCGTTCGAGCGGAACTGAAACGGCGAGTAAATCTCCGGTTAAAAAAACCAAGGTCGGGCGTAATTCGCGCTGCGGGCGCATTGATTGTTTCATATCCGGGCAGCAAGGTCGTAATGCCGGAGCGTACAGGCTCTATCGTCTAAAATAGCTTATTTTTGAATGAAATTTCCAGATTTTTGTGTGGGAAAAATTAACTATATCTTTAAAATGGTCGTAACGACAACCTTATTTTGCACGCAAACGACATCTAATGATTTTCAATTTCATTTTTACCGTTTACGATTGAAAAGGATGAAAATTCTCATAGTCAAACTCAGCAGTATCGGCGATATCGTTCACACGCTGCCGGTTTTGGCGGCAATTCGGACAAATCTGCCGAACGTGGAAATCGGCTGGGCGGTCGAGCGCCGCTCGGCAGAGATTTTGCGCGGAAATCCTTTGATAGACAATCTCATCGAAGTTGATACGCGTTCGCTGCGCGGCGAAAAACGATTTGAACACACTCTAAACGAAGCGAGCCGTCAATGGCGCGAGCTTCGTCAATACAAATACGACGTTGCGCTCGATTTTCAAGGTCTTTTGAAATCCTCGGCAATCGCCAGATTTTCCAGAGTAAAACGCCGTTACGGTTTCTCCGCCCGAAATCTACGCGAGCCGTTCAGCCGTTTTTTGCTTAATGAAACCGTTGACGTGCAGCCGAAAACGCACATTATCCGAAAAAATTTGGAGCTTGCGGCAAGAGCTTTGAAAATTTCCGTTCCCGAAACAAATTTTGAGTTTCCGATTTACACGGATGAAGCACACCGACTAGAAGCCCAAAAGATTGTCGAACAGACAAATGAAAATTTCGCGATTTTAAATCCGGCGGGCGGTTGGACGACGAAACTCTGGCACCAGGAAAAATTCGGCGAATTGGCGGATAAACTCTGGGAAAGAAACAACTTAGTTTCAATCGTCACGACCGCTCCGAATGAAAAGGATTTAGCCGAAAAAGTTTTGCGCGGCAGCAAATCCGGCAAGGTTTTTTTATTTCAACCTTCGTTAAAAGGATTTTACGAGCTGGCGAAAAAAGCGAAAATTTACGTCGGCGGCGATACGGGACCGACGCACCTGGCTATTGCCGCCAAAACGCCGACCGTCGGAATTTTCGGTCCGACCGAGTGGTGGCGTAACGGAAGTCCGAATCCGCAGGACATTTGTGTTGAACGAATTGACATCGCGTGCCGCACGAATTGTCATCGAAGAACGTGTGCGAACTGGATTTGTATGGACATTTCGCCGGAAACGATTTTCAAAGCGGTGCAAAAAAGACTCGGAAAACCGTGAAATTAAAACTTTGAATAAAATTTGAATAAAAAAGGAATGTAAGAAAAAGTTAATAGTCCGACTCTTATAATGAAACAGCAAAAAATTCACTAAAAATAATATTTAGTTAACTGAAAAATAATCTTTTCGGTTATACTTAGGCACCGCCGAAAATAATAAAGATTTGTGGTTTCCTGGTATTTATTGTATGCGGCGATTACGGTTTTCAAGCACTTAAATCCAAAACTTATGAGCAAAAAAATATTAAAGTTTTCAAGACTCTTTGTCTTTTTTTCAATTTTTCTCTCATTTTCGGTTTCGTTCTCTCTTGCTCAGTCAGCCAAAAATAAACCTTTTAGCGTTGGCGAAACTCTCACCTACGAAGGCAAATTCAGCAAAATCATTAAAGGCATCTCGGTTGCGGATTTAACTTTTTCAGTCGCCGCCGCCGATAATAAAAACAATTATTTGATAAACGCCGAAGCTAAATCGAAAGGTTCTCTGCTGAAACTTTTCCGGTACAGTTTTTTGCAGCGCGTAAATTCGACGATTGATGCCGAAAATTTTCGCGTTTTGAAGACCGTCAAACACGACGAACAGGAAAAACGCGTGCGCGATTCCGAAGCGGTTTTCAATTATCGAGACAACCGCGTGACATACGTCGAAACCGATCCGAACGACCCGATGCGCCCGCCGCGCCGCATCGCTTCGGAAATAAATGAAAAAATGCAGGATATGGTTTCCGGCATTTACACCCTGCGGCTTCTGCCGTTAGCGGTCGGCAAAAGTTTTGAAATACCGATCAGCGATTCGGGCTTGGTGTATAAAATTCCTGTCCGCGTCACCGAACGCGAACAGCAAAAAACGATTCTCGGCAAAATCTGGTGTTTTCGCGTCGAACCGGAAGTTTTCGGCACAAATCGTTTAATCGAAAAAGAGGGAAGTTTGATTATCTGGATTACCGATGATGCGCGCCGTCTGCCCGTCCGCGCGCAAATCAACAGCGACATCGGACGCGTCGAAGTCAAACTCAAAAGCGCCGCCGGATTGATGTAAACAGTGAGAAAATCAGTAATGAAGATAAGTAAGGTGAGAATAAAGATAAATTCTCGCCTTTTTCTTTTCATTGCTTATATGTGTTTTTTCAGACTTGTCAGTTTTATAAAAAAAACGGATAATTTTTGTTTTATTATAACTTTCAGATAATTTTATGAGCATTGATGATACGGAAAACACGCTGAATAATAACGAGTCGGAGCTGAATCAAGAAGAATTTGCGTCGGGAGATTTCGAGTTAGAAACTTTATCTTCCGGTGATTTGATTAGAAAAGAATCATATATTCCGAACGAGGAAAGCAATTTTATTTCGGTTCTCGACGCAGACGCGACGATAACGACCGGACTAGAGGCGCCCGAGCACGATGAAGAAAAAGATCCGATTTTCCTCGAACTCGCCGAGCCGAAACTGCCTGAACTCGAACGCGAAGATCGGGCGCGTTTGCAGATGCAGTCGCCGAATCGTTTGTTTTTTTACTGGTCAATGAGAAACAGTCCGTTTCAGGTTTTACGGAAGACTTTCGGCGACAATACGGGAAATTATCAATTGGTCGTCAAACTCGTCAATCAAACGCGCGACCGCGAAGAACTTTACCCGGTCGAAACAGAAGGGAATTGGTGGTTTAACGTAGATGCAGCATCGAGTTATCAAGCGGAAATCGGCTTTTACGCGCCGAATCGTCCGTTTATTCGGGTGATGTATTCAAATGCGGTCGAAACGCCGCGAAAAAATCCTTCGCCGCGACAGGCGTCCGATGCTGATTGGGCGGTGACGGCGACCGAGTTTGCCGAAGTTCTCGACGTTTCCGGTTTCGAGCGCGATGCTTTTGAAGTGGCGCTCGCCGGCGATGATGAGCAAACGGCGGATAATGCGACGAACAAAGCTTTCAATCAGTTGATCGGAGAACAAAAGGCTGATTCGGAATACGGTAATTCGGAAGAAATTCGTTTCGCGCTGCTGGCTTTGGCGTCCGGCGTTTCGCTGTCTGATTTGCGCGGACATATCAGCGAGGCTCTTTTCAGTGTTTTGCAGGAGAATGCAGCAGATTTAAGCGCGGAAAAATCGCTCGCCGCGCTCCAGGAAAATTTCGACGTTTTTGCCGATGAAATTGTCGAAGAAGAAAGCATCGGTTCGGCAGTTTACGGCGCGAGTCTGGTTAATTTTCCGAAAACAATTAAAAAACGCGTCGTGCCGAAAACCCTATTGCCGAAATACGCGCCGAAACTTTTATCGAAACTTTCGCCGATCAGTTCCCTGAAAGTTAACGGATAGTTTACAGCAAGTTGCAGGAAGTTAAAGATAGTTTTATTCTCTACATCACAAAACTATCTGTTAACTTTCTGCAAATTATCTGTAACTTGCTGTAAACTTAAATTATGCCTGTCGGTTATTTCAGCTTAATCTTGCACGCGCATCTGCCGTTCGTTCGCCATCCCGAATATCCCGAGTTCTTAGAAGAAGATTGGCTGTATGAAGCGATAACCGAAGTTTACCTGCCGCTCATTTTTATCTTTCAAAATCTGCACGAAGCGGGCGCAAAACCTCGCCTGACGATGAACGTCTCGCCGCCGCTGTGCGAAATGCTCGCCGATAAACTGCTCGAAGAACGATACACGCGGCATCTCGAAAATCTTCTGGAACTGGCGAAAAAGGAATTCGACAGAGTTCAGCGAGAAGCACCGGAATTTTACGATGCGGCGCAGATGTATGTCAGTAATTTGAGCGCGGCGCTCGATTTATGGAACGTTAAATACAAAAGAAATCTCATCAACGCTTTTCGGGAATTGCAGAACGAAGGCGTTTTGGAAATTATTACTTGCGGCGCGACGCACGGATTTTTGCCTTTGATTTCCACGCACGAAGCGCGAAGGGCGCAGATTCAGGTTGCCGTTGCTAATTATAAAAAACATTTCGGCAGGCAGCCGCGAGGCATTTGGCTGCCGGAATGCGCTTACGAACACGGAATCGAAAATCTATTGAAGGAAGCGGGAATCGAATATTTCATCGGCGATTCGCACGCGATACTTTACGGTGACCCGCGACCGCGTTTCGGTGTTCACGCGCCGGTTTTGTGTCAGAACGGCGTAGCTGTTTTTGCACGCGACGTGGAAACTTCGCAGCAAGTTTGGAGCGCTGAAGTCGGTTATCCGGGCAACGCCGTTTATCGAGAATTTTATCGAGACATCGGTTGGGATTTGCCGCTTGATTATTTGAAACCGCATCTGCACAAAGACGGAAATCGCCGGCATCTCGGTTTGAAATATCACCGGATTACGGGAAAAACTACCGAACAGCAAAATAAACAGCCTTATTTACCGAATTGGGCGCGAGAGAAAGCCGCTGAGGACGCTTCGGATTTTATCGGCAAGCGCATCAAACAGGCGTATCAACTGCGCGAAACGTTCGGCGGTCATCCGCCGCTCGTGACATCGCCTTACGACGCGGAACTCTACGGTCACTGGTGGTTTGAAGGACCGCAATTTTTGGATTTTCTTTTCCGCAAACTGCATTACGACCAAACGGAAATCGAAGCAATCACGCCCGGCGATTTTCTCGACGCGAAAATCCCGATTCAAATTCAGCAGCCGTCAGCGTCGAGCTGGGGCGAAAACGGTTATTACAAAGTTTGGCTCAACGAAAGAAATTCCTGGATGTACCCGTATCAACACGCAGCCGAGCGGAAAATGACGGATTTCGCAAATCTTTACGAATATCCGAACGCGATTGAGTATCGCATCTTAAATCAACTCGCCCGCGAACTTCTGCTCGCTCAATCTAGTGATTGGGCGTTTCAAATTTATCAAGGCACGACCGTACAATATTCATCCAGAAGATTTAAATCGCACATTCACCGTTTTAATCTGCTGGCGAAAATGCTCGAAACGAACGAATTCAACGAACCACTTCTTGCCGAAATCGAAAACCGCGACAATATTTTTGCTGAGATTGATTACCGGATTTATCGAAGTTGATTTGTATGAAAATCCTTTTGATCTTACTCACATTTGTTTTAACGATTTGCTGCACTCGAAGTACTTCGATAAAAACGGACAATTCCTTGCAACCCGTTGTTGAAGTTTCTTCGGTTTCTAATCAAATAGCCGAAAATAATTCGTTTTCTGCCAATGAAAGTATTCAGATAAACCGTGAGAAAATTTCTGCTTTTCCGACACCGGAAAAAATAAGTATGGAAGAATTTTGGAGGAAAGAAAATAAAAATCGTGTGAGTAAATTTGGGCTTTACGATTTAGAAAGGCGACGGATTGCTGAAGAAGACATAGAAGTTAGAGTATGGCAAATTACTGATTTTTATATGGGAATTTACAAAGATTTAGGTGTCAAAGAAAGTGTTTTTATTCTTAAACGAACGAATGGAAATTGGTCTGCAAAAGTATTGAGAAATACGATTAATCAAAAATCAGGTGTTGAAAAACAAATAAAAACAAATTTGGACGCACCGAAGTCAGGCTGGAAAAGTGTGTGGCAAAAGTTCATTGATAATGAACTTTTAACTTTTCCTGATTCTATAAGTAAAAAATCTATACCAGATGCTGATGCGAGTATATGTATTATAGAAAGCAAGGTTGATGGAATTTTCAAAACTTATGAAAATGTCGGGAATAGTGAAATAAAAGAAATTCGTCACACAGCGAAAATTCTTAACATTATCGCGGATGAGTTTAATCTGGAAGATTTTCAGTCAACAAAGAAATATGAAGAATAATATTCTTCTCTCGTTTGCCTTAACATTTTTGTAAAGTTATCATTTCTCTTTCATTCTCGGAGGAAACTACAAACATAATGGTTGAAAAAGGTGTAGAGATTGCGCCGGCAGACGGCAAACTCGGAATTTTGCTCGTCGGACTCGGCGCGGTCAGCACGACATTTGTTGCCGGCGTGGAAGCGATTCGCAAGGGAACGGCGGAACCAATTGGTTCTTTGACACAGATGGGAACGATTCGCCTCGGAAAACGGACTGATAACCGCTGCCCGAAAATCAAAGATTTCGTGCCACTCGCCGATTTGAACGATATCGTCTTTGGCGCGTGGGATATTTTTTCCGATTCGGCATATGAAGCCGCGCTTCACGCTGGCGTTTTAGAGAAATCTCTGGTTGAGGATTTGCGCGAGCAGCTTGATTCTTTGAAACCGATGGCGGCGGTTTTTTCGCAGAATTATGTAAAGCGTCTGAACGGAACGAACGTCAAAGAAGGCAAGAACAAAATGCAGCTTGCCGAACAGATTATCGAAGACATCGCTCGCTTTAAAGAAGAAAAGGGCTGCGATAGATTGGTGATCGTCTGGGCGGCTTCGACCGAAGTTTTTCTCGAACAATCAGCGGTTCATCAAACTTTAGAAGCGTTTGAAAAAGGTTTATACGATGATGACGCGGCAATCGCGCCTTCGATGATTTACGCTTACGCCGCGCTGAAATCAGGCGTTCCGTTCGCCAACGGCGCGCCGAATTTGTCGGTTGATATTCCTGCTTTAACCAAATTAGCCGAAGACAATAATGTGCCGATTTGCGGCAAAGATTTCAAAACCGGGCAAACTTTGATGAAAACGATCATCGCGCCCGGTTTGAAATCAAGAATGCTCGGACTTGACGGCTGGTATTCGACGAATATTCTGGGAAACCGCGACGGCGAAGTTTTAGACGATCCGGAAAGTTTCAAAACCAAGGAAGAATCGAAACTTTCCGTGCTCGAACACATTTTGCAGCCGGACGTTTACCCGGAGCTTTATAAAGATTTTTCGCACGTCGTTCGCATCAATTATTACCCGCCGCGCGGCGACAACAAAGAAGGCTGGGACGCGATAGACATTTTCGGCTGGCTCGGCTACAAAATGCAGATAAAAATTGATTTTATGTGCCGCGATTCGATTCTCGCCGCGCCGCTTTGTTTGGATTTGGCTTTATTTTTGGATTTAGCCAAACGCGCCGGGATGAAAGGCGTTCAGGAATGGCTTTCGTTTTATTTCAAAGCGCCGCAAACCGCGCCGGAACTTTACCCGGAACACGATATTTTTATTCAGTTGATGAAGCTGAAAAATACGCTTCGGCATCTGCGCGGCGAAGATTTAATTACGCATCTCGGTCTTGAATATTACGATTAATTTTTTAGTGAAAATAGAGCGCATTTATAAAACTTAAAGTTGTTCTTTAATTTTTCCTTGCAAAAATTGTTCAATTTGTGTTAAGAATAAGCAAAGCCGAAATACGCAATTCGGCTTTCAGAGTTCCTTTGGAAGGTCTTCCAAAATCCAAAGTCCAGCCAACGTAAAATCTTTTGAAATCATCAATATGACGAGCAGCTAGCTGTATATTTCAATACAGCGGAGGCGCTTTGAAAAACCGTCTTTTTGCAAGGCTCTACGGCGAAAAGCGTTCTTTCAAGCAGTAGGAGAGAAACGAGAATGAAAAACGAAATGTCAAAAAAGAAAGAATCAAATGAAACAGTGGTTTTGCTTGACCCCGACAAGAAAAGCCCGCGAGCAAAAGAATTTGAAGACAAACTCTCGGCTCGGATTGTCGGACAGGAACGCGCCGTCCGACGAATGAGCGGACTGTTCCAGATTTATCTGGCAGGAATGAATAACCCTTCACGCCCAATCGGAACGATGCTGTTTTTGGGTCCGACCGGTTCGGGAAAAACGCGCGTTGTCGAAGCCGCAGCCGAAGTTCTGTTCGGCGAACCTCATTCGGTCGTAAAAATTGACTGCGCCGAGTTTCAACATTCGCACGAAATCGCCAAACTCATCGGTTCGCCTCCGGGATATCTCGGACACCGCGAAACCAGCCCGATGCTGACGCAGGAAAATCTCGACAAAGCTCACACCGAAGACACAAAACTTTCGTTTGTTTTGTTCGACGAGATTGAAAAGGCTTCGGATTCGCTGTGGCAATTGCTTTTGGGAATTTTGGATAAAGCGACGCTGACTTTAGGCGACAATCGGCGCGTTGATTTCTCCAAGACCATCGTTATAATGACTTCAAATTTGGGCGCGCGCGAGATGAGCGAGATGATTTCCGGCGGAATCGGCTTCGCTCCGACGAAAAGCGGAAAAACTCCCGACGACAACGAAATTGATACAAAAATTTATCGCACCGCGCTCGAAGCCGCAAAACGTAAATTCTCGCCGGAATTTATGAACCGTATTGACAAGGTTGTCGTCTTCAGAAGTCTGAAAGAACATCATTTGCGGCAAATTCTCGGCATCGAGCTTAAATCGGTTCAGGATCGTATTACCGACTCAGCCGGTACGAAGTTTATTTTTGAATGCACGGAAGAAGCGAAAGAATTTTTGTTGAAAGAAGGTATTGATCTCAAATACGGAGCGCGGCATCTGAAGCGTTCGATTGAGCGTTTCCTGGTTTATCCGCTTTCGAATCTTGTCGCGACGCAGCAAATCGAAACCGGCGATCTTGTCACAATCGGTTACGACGAAAATCTCGATCAGCTGATTTTCACGAAACAATCGGGCGGAATGATCGTTAACGATCATGACGGGCAAATGCCCGATGAAGAACTCGACAGTAAATCAGACGCGGTCGGACTGCCGCTGCCGCACGCGCAGACCGCACTCGGGATGAGTAAGTCGAAAGGCGAAAACAACGAAGTTTAATCTAACTTCACAAACGATATAAAAGCCTATAAAAGGGCGATGCTGTGGGTAAGCATCGCCCTTTTATATTAAATTGCGTATCTTTAATTCTTCTTCAAATTGCTCGGCTGATATAAACTGCATTGCATTAAGTCCGAATCTTTTTGCTCCTTCGACGTTTACCTGCAAATCATCAACAAAAAAACATTCTTCCGGCTTGCATCCGGCGATTTTTACAACCGCCTGAAAAATTTCCGCTGACGGTTTAACGACATTTACTTTATGAGACAAAATAAAATCATCAATATAATCTAAAATCGGAAAATTTTCTTTTATATAATCAAAATGCATCTCGTTTGTATCGGAAAGAACGAGAAGTTTATATTTTTCGGACAAACTTTTGATAATTCGTTCGGGTAATATCGGCTCCGGTACAAATGTGCAATTCCACGCCTGAAAAAAATCTTCAAAACTCATACTTATATCGAGTTCACGAATAACGGCTTCATAAAATTCCGTCGTAGTTATTGCCCCGACACTGTATTCTCGAACTACTTCGGATGAAATAGCCTTGCTAAAGATTTCATCCGGCGAGTACATGCAAAACTCTCCGAATCTTTGAACGATTTTGCCGTGATCGAACGAAACGATTACGTTTCCCAAATCAAAAATAAAGGTTTTGATCATAAATGGTTTTAGGCGTTTTATTCCCGCGTCCCTATCGCTGAAAGATACCTATTTAGTGAGCTTTACTACAATATCGCTTATATTTAGAAAAACTTCTTCGGGTGACAGCGGAGTAAACGATTCCGGTCTGGCGTATCCCCACGAGACGGCTCCGAAAGCCGCGCCGACTGAATGAGCGGCTTGCAAATCTCTAATCTCATCGCCGACGCAAATCGCTTCAGCCGGATTTACGCCGCTCCAACGAAGCACCTTTTTTATTTTTGCCGGCTTGCCGAAAAGCCTCGCGCCGCACGCGTAATATTTAATCAAGTTTGTATTTTCCGGTCCGAGAACGGTCCGCACGTTTGCTGTCGAGTTTGATGTGACAATCGCTGTTTCCAAACCTCCGGCGATTAAATTCCGCAGCATTTGATTAACGCCCGGAAAAAGAGATATTCCATGAATGTCTTTTGTCATAATCTTCCGCATATAACGCGTAACAAAAGGCATCTTCCACACAGGCATTTTCAAATGCTCGATAATTTTTCGATTATCGTAGCCGCGTAATGCTTCAATTTCGTGATCCTCGATCGGGCGAAACCGATACTTTTCGGCAACATCGTTAATGATTCGGAGAAACCAGGGAAAAGAATCAGCTAGTGTGCCGTCGAAATCAAAGATAACAAGTTTGTACTTCATTGTGTTCTCACGACCGGATTAATGATACGAATAGATTAGTATATGTGAATCAAGAGTAGAAATTGCCCGCCGATGATGCTTAATAAAGCCGTTTTAGCGCGTGCAGATAAAAGATAATTACAGATCAGGGCGTTTCAGCGTTCTTTCTATTTGTTGGGGCGAAAAGACGCTGACAAGGACGTTCCAACACTCTGTGTTATTTACTAGCGACACAACCGCCGTGCCCGAAGCGGCTAATAAATAAAAAAGACAGAAGGAAAAGTCGAGTTGATTTGTGGGCAAAACTTCTACTCTTGATTCATATAGCATACAAAGCGGCAATACGAAATGTATGCCGTTCCGAAAACTTATAATAAAGATTAATTTATTCTTGCCGGAATGGCTCAATTAAAAGCTTTGCCCGTGTATAAACCGGGCTTTTTTATTTTGACCTGAAAAACCTCATCTGTTCTATCCTAAATTAGAGTTTTCGCTGTTGTATTGTTTTTTATCTTTACTAAGAATATATTGTCAGCATGTTTATTGGACACTTCGCCGTCGGGTTCGCGGCTAAAAAACTGGCTCCTAAAACGAATTTGAGCTGGTTGATTGCCGCTCCGCTTTTCCTCGATTTAATCTGGTCTTTTTTCGTGCTCGGCGGTTTGGAAAAAGTCAAAATTGAGCCGGGCAATACAGCCTTTACTCCGCTCAATTTCGTTCATTACCCATTTACGCATAGTCTGGTCGCGGCAATCGGCTGGTCTCTGCTTTTGGGACTCGTTTATTACGCCGTTAGCCGTTATAGAATCGGCGCAATAGTTATCGGAATCGGGGTGCTCAGTCACTGGGTTTTGGATGCCGCAGTACACAGACCGGATCTTCCGCTTCTTCCGGGAAACGAAACAAAAATCGGTTTGGGCTTGTGGAATTCTGTTTCTGGAACAATTATTGTCGAAAGTCTTCTTTTTATAATAGGAGTCGGTATCTACCGGAAGGTAACACGTCCTAAAAACAAGATCGGTCAGTTTGGTTTTTGGGGCTTTGTGATCTTTTTAGTATTAATCTATATCAGCAATATTCTAAGTTCGCCTCCACCCGATGTCACTACTTTAGCCTTTGTCGCGCTTCTCGTCTGGGTATTTCCGCTTTTAGCCGGATGGATTGACAGTCATCGGGAAGTGTTAAAAAGTCCGCAATAAATGAAACATTCGATGAGCCTTTAACAGACGATCCGGGAAGTTTCCAAATTTATGAATTATCGAAAAAACGCCTTCAAAGTATAAAACGGCATTATTTGTGTAAAACAGTAAATACGCCGGACATTAAGATCCGCCTGCAAAATCAGCGAAAAGGGACTCGAATCAGTAATCCTAAATAAAACAGCTTTTCAAAGCAAACTTTAATAATTTGTCACAAAAAAAGCGCTGTCGGTGTTCTTTGTATAACAACAAAGGAGAAAACTATGAAAATATTCCAAAACGGTGCCAAAAAGAATTTACTGAACGAAAAAAACATTCGTGCGGCGCTGATGTCTTTTGTCGGATTAATGGCAGTTTTTATCGTTATAACGATAAGCGGAAATAACTCCGCCAATGTCAGGGCGCAAACTTCGCAAAAAGCAATTTCGGGCGAGTGGACTGCAAAATTATACCCGAATAAAAAAGATGAAATTCATTTTACCTTTCAGCGCCGCAGCGAGAAAGGCGGTTTTAATATGACCGGCGACAATTTGCCGCTCAGCCAATTACAGGGATTGCCGGCTGAAGCCCTCACGTCTCAAAGAATGGATGTCAGTTTTAATATCGTTCGCGAAGCCGGAACGTTCATATGTGAAGGGTTTTTCAGCGAAGGAAAGGGAACCGGATTTTGGACGCTGAAACCGAGCGAAAAGTTCATTTCTCAGATGCGCGCTCGCGGCTACGACAACTTGACCGAAGAAAATCTGCTCAGCGCAGCCCTTCACGATTTAACGGAAAAATACATTGATGACTTAAAAGCTGCCGGATATGACAAGCTGACGTTCGAGCAGGTCAGACGGGCAAAAACGCACGACGTTACGCCTCAATACGTCCGCGAATTAAAATCCGCCGGTTTTGAAAACTTAGCTATGGAACAACTGATTCGCGCTCGCAATCACGATATAGACGCCGACTATGTTAATCAGGCGAAAGCCATGGGCTTTGAACGTCAGCCCTTGGAAACGCTTATCAGAATGCGCAATCACGATGTGACAGCCGAATTTGTCGAACAGATGAAGGCGGTCGGTTTTGAAAACCTTTCGATTGAACAGTTAATCAGACTTAAAAATCACGATATAACGTCTGCATTTATAAGAGAGTTAAATGAAGAAGGTTATTCAAATGTTTCGGCGGAATCGGCTATTCGCTTGAAAAACCACGACGTAGATCGGGAATTCATCCGACGGGCTAAATCTCAGGGCTATAACAATGTATCTTTGGAAGAACTCATAAAACTGCGCAGTCGCGGAGTTGTTAAATAAAGCGTTTCAGCCATTTGTTCTAAAGTAATTTCATTTATTAAAGCGCCGGGCGAGTTTCCGAAAAAGCATCGAATAAATCGAGCAAATGAAACTCATTCCGGCGCCGAAACTCGTCTTAAACTTTCGTCATCCCGTAATCACAATATTCGATAAGCGGACATTGTTCACACAAAGGTTCTCGGGGGCGGCAAATTTGTTTCCCGAGCCGTATCAGATTGACGTGCAGCGAATAAAACTTTCCTTTCGGCACTAATTCGTCGAGAAGTTTGTGAGCTTTAGCGTCGGTGATTTTTTCGGGAAGAATTCCCATCCGCCTGAAAATGCGAAAAATGTGCGTGTCCAGCGGAAATACTTCTTTGTGACAAGCAAAAAGCAGTGTGCAGGCGACGGTTTTCGGACCGATTCCGCGAAAATTTTGCAGGTAGTCGCGGGCGTCTTCATCGGACATTTTCTCAATAAATTCCAGCGAAAGCGTTCCGTGTCTTTCAACAATTTGGCGCAATAAGTCTTTGATAATGCGGGCTTTTTGATTCGCCAGACCGCCGAGCCTAATTTCATCGGCAATTTCGTCTTCGTCTGCTTCAAGAACGCTTTCCCAATTTTTGAATCGTTTTTTCAGATTTCGGAAAGTCCGCTCGCTGTTTACATCGGTCGTCGCCTGCGACAAAATGATATTGATGAGCATCGAGAGCGGGTCGCTTTTCCGGGACAGTTTCGGCTCGCCGAATGTGTTTTCCAGATTCTGAACTATATACTTGAAAGGTTTTTCCGCTTCTATTTTAGCGACCGATTCACTTTGCTTGACTGTTCTAACTTCCACAAACTTTTCGATATAGAAAACTTGAATTAAACCCGCTCTAAAGCATTCTGCAAATCGCTTATCAAGTCGTTTACGTCTTCGACGCCGACGGAAAGCCGAATCAAACCGTCTGTGACGCCCGCTTTCAATCTTTGTTCGCTCGTTAACGTCGCGTGCGTCATCGAAGCCGAATGCTGAACAATTGTTTCCACGCCGCCGAGCGATGTCGCCAGCGTGCAGACCTTTACGTTGTTAACCAGATTTTTTCCTGCTTCGATGCTGCCGACATCAAAAGCGATCATTCCGCCGAAGCCTCTCATTTGCTTCCCGGCAACATTGTAATTTTGATGAGTTTCCAAACCGGGATAATAAACCGCTTTAACTTTCGGATGATTACACAACATATTCGCAATGGCGAATGCGTTGCGGTTATGGCATTCCATTCTCAAAGCTAATGTTTTCATCCCGCGCAGAACCAGCCACGCGACCTGTGGAGCGATATTTCCGCCGTAAAGTTTTGTCGTTCTTAAACGTGCCGTATCAACTATTTCTCTTTTTCCGACCATCAAACCCGCCGTTAAATCACTGTGACCGCCCAGATATTTCGTGGCGCTGTGAACGACAATATCAACTCCGTAATCCAGCGGGCGCGTATTGAACGGCGTTGCGAAAGTGTTGTCGGCAACAGTTGTTATATTATTTTTGCCGGCGATTTCCGCGATTGCCGAAAGATCAGTGATTTTCAAAAGCGGGTTTGACGGCGTTTCGAGCCAGAAAATCTTTGTGTCCGTGCGAACCGCGGCTGCATAATTCTCGGCATTTGTCGCGTCAACAAAACTCGTTTCAATACCGAATTTCTCGCTTAATTCCTCGAAAAAAATCGTAGTCGTCGAATACATCGAATCCGGCGCCACGATGTGATCGCCGGTTTTTACTAAAGATAGAACCGCAGCCGAAACCGCAGCCATTCCCGAAGCGAAGCCGAGTGCCGCGTCCCCGTTTTCCAAGGCACAAATGGCTTTTTCAAGAGCGTCCTGCGTAGGATTTCCGAGCTTTCCGTAAAAATAACCCGCCTGGCGATGATTATGGATCGCTTCGCCTTCGTCAGCATCGGCAAACGCGTAAACCGATGCGTTGTAAATCGGGACTGAAACCGAACCATGATTTTGCGTTAAATCTTCGCCCGCGTGAACAGCCAAAGTATAGAAAGATTTTTCAGCCATTATTCTCCGTTGTAAAAACTAAAAATCAACGGCTAATGCTAACCATTTTCGCTGTCGGCGCGCAACACGACGAGGCGAAAATGTTATCTTTTTCAGTATTTTCCGGAACGACGAAAACTTTCCACCGATTCCCGCCCGGGGCTGTGACCCAGGTTTTATCATGTAAAGCGTAACAACAGCCGGTCTGCATTTCATCAAAAGTCGTCGAATCATTTTCGATCCACCGTTGCCGTATTCTCAAAACTTCTTTTGAAGATTCTGCCTGCCGCCCGCGATGCGAAAGCGAGCCGTTCGTTTCAAAAGGAACTTGATTCATTGTTAAATTAAGCGGACGTTTGGCAATACCAAATTCGGTGTAATCTGTCTTGATTTTATTGACTCAACAACAAACTTTTTACTGTAATATTTGCGTTTTTATTAACATCTCCGGCGTTCAATGAGATATGAGCTTTCATTGATTTCTCCTGATATAAATTTATATACGGCAAAACGCATGTGTCGAAGCGGATTTATTAGCGCTTCTATATTTTGTCAAGACAAACGAATTGTTTTGTGATAATAATTAGATATGAACAGCGAAAATAACCTTTTGGAAATGGAAAATTTATTCCTCGCTTTGTCTGATAAAACACGGCTGCGGCTTTTGAATTTAATGCGCGGCGGAGAAGTTTGTGTTTGTTTTTTTTCTGAAGTCTTAGGAGAAAGTCAGCCGAAGGTTTCCCGGCATCTGGCATATCTCAGAAACGCGGGAATTGTTTCGACTCGCCGTGATGGTAAATGGGTACATTACCAGATCGAACATCCGAGCAATTCACACAGCGCGAGAATTTTAGAAGACACATTAAAATGGCTTAAGGAGCAGGGCAATATGCAGGCGGATTATGAAAAATTAATTGATATTTGCTGTTCCGCTGATTCGCCCGTAACTCTTATTAGAGCGCCGAAACCCGGTGTTTCTGCCGAAACTGTCAAACCTTCTTTGAAAAAAGAAGAACTCGAAACCTTTCTTTTATAACATTTTATAAAACTGCTTTTTCCGAATCTTTTTCCTTATACGCGTAAGGGCAATGGCGGCAGCCGTTTCGGCAGCAATAACCTCTTTTCTTTAGAAAATATCCGGTTAAAATCATCAAACCGTTTTCAAAATAATAATCAACGCCCTCAATTAATTTTTCAGAATTTGATTCTTTAACTTTATTCTCTTTTTCTTTCATTAAAAATACTTTTTTTGCATTTATTTACCAGACGGCTTTTCATATAAAGCCAAAAATTCGCGGTTACCGTCAGCGCCCGTGATCGGCGAATTAATTACATTCACAGTTTTCAAGCCGCATTTTTCGGCAAAATCATTAACTTCCGCGATGACGCGCTCGTGTTTTTCCGTTTCGCGAACGATTCCGCCTTTCCCGACTTCGCCGCGTCCGACCTCGAACTGAGGTTTTATGAGCAGTATAATTTTCCCCGTCTCTTTTATCAGCGAAACGAGCGCGGGAAGAATTTTTGTCACAGAAATAAATGAAACGTCCATTACGATCAAATCGAATTTTTGCGAAAAATCTTCCGGCTTTAAATATCTGGCATTTACGTTTTCGCGAACTTCGACGCGCGCGTCATTTCTCAGTTTCCAGACTAATTGATTTGTTCCGACATCAATTGTTACGACTTTTTCAGCGCCATTTTGCAAAAGACAATCGGTGAATCCGCCGGTTGATGCTCCGACATCGAGACAGATATATCCGTTTGGGCGAATACAAAAATCTTCCAATGCCTTTTCGAGTTTCAATCCGCCGCGCCCGACATATTTTGTTTCCTCACTTTCACCTTTAATTCTAATTTTCGCGTCGAGCGGGAAAGATTCCGAAGGCTTTTCGACACGCTTTTCATCAACCAAAACGACGCCAGCCATGACGAGCGCCTGCGCTTTTGTTCGCGAATCGGCAAATCCCCGTTCGATAAGAAGTTTGTCAATTCGCTCTTTTTTCATAGAAAAATTAAGGTTTCACACAAAAATACAACTTAGCAAAAAACGGTAAAAGCGGTTATACATTTTAATGATAAGAAGTTGCCGGCAAAATGGAACAAGTAAATAACTGTTTGATTTTCATTAAGTTTTTCTAATTTTCCTTTGTTTCCGGTCTCTTTTCCCAGATGTTATTCTTAAAGTGAGAAATTATATATTCGGGCAATTTTGCTTCGTAAAAAAGTATTTTAACAGTAAAAATTTAGCAAATGAAAACGGAAACGAAACTGTCACGGTTCGCTAAATACGCCTGGTTTGTTTTGGCGTATAACGTAGTTGTTATTTTGTGGGGCGTCTTTCTTCGCGCGTCGAAATCCGGCGACGGATGCGGACAGCATTGGCTGACCTGTCACGGGGAAGTCATTCCGTCAGCGCCCGAAATGAAAACCGTTATCGAATTTTCGCATCGCTTGACGAGCGGAATCGCTTTTATCGTCGTTCTGGCACTGCTGATTTGGGCGTTTCGCAAATACGGAAAGGGAAGCGCGGTACGAAAAACAGCGCTCGTTTCGTTTATTTTTATTATCACTGAAGCGCTCGTCGGCGCGGGATTGGTTTTAACCGGAAATACTGCCGAAACTTTAACCGCCGCTCGTCCGTTCTGGATGATCGGACATTTAACGAATACTTTTATTTTACTGGCTTTTTTGACTTTAACCGCCTGGTTCGCGAGCGGCGGAAAACCTTTAAATTTAAAATCGCAGCCGAAAATTTTGTTAATGCTTGGATTGGGCGTCTTCGGAATATTTTTGATTGGTGTTACAGGCTCGATAGCCGCTTTGAGCAATATGCTTTTTCCGTCCGCCTCGATTACCGAAGGCATTGCGAAAGACTTTTCCGAAACTTCGCATATCTTGCTTCGTCTGCGCGTCAGTCATCCGATTTTATCAATTGCAGTCGGCGTTTTTCTGGCATTTCTGGCTGGCTGGATTAAATCTCAAGCGAAAGGAAATTCGTCGGTGAATCGCTGGGCGAATGTTTTGATAATTTTGATTTTGATTCAATTCGCGTGGGGCTCGGTAACGCTTTTGACGCTCGCGCCGATTGTGATGCAGCTCGTTCATTTGTTTTTAGCCGATGCAGTTTGGATTGCGTTCGTTTTAATGTCGGCGACGGTTTTAGCCGAACAAAATGAAATCGAACACGTTTATTCGACGATTAAACGGCAAGAAAGTTTTTCGTAACTGTTAAAGGTTTGATTGTTTTGGCGTGTTTTTGCGCCAATTTTCGCCGAGCGCGACCATTTCATCCAACTTCGCTTGTAACTCTTCGCGGCTTTTCTCGATTTGTTCGTCGGTCGCATTTTCAGCCACATTAACCGGTTCGGCAATGTAAACGCGGGCGCGGCTGAACGGCTTCGGTATCTGTAAATTGTCCCAATTTTTCAATTCCCAGTATTTTTCCGCCTCGATCATAAAAGGCAAAACCGGATTTCGGGTTTTTTTGGCTAACATGCACGCGCCCGATTTTGCGACGTATTTCGGTCCTCTTGGTCCGTCAACCGAAAAGCCCATCGGCAAACCTTTTTTCATCAAGCGAACCATTTCGACAAGAGCGCCTATTCCGCCTCGCGTGCTTGATCCGCGCACGACGCCGAAACCGAAGCGCTGTATAAATCGCGCCGTAAATTCGCCTTCAAAACTGTGCGAACTCATCACGATTATGCCCCGATTTCTGAAATAATACGTCGCCAGAAAAATACGATTGTGCCAGAAAGCTAAAACCGGAATTTTTCCGCCGCGCTCGATTGATTCGAGAATTTCCCAGCCTTCTCGTTCAAAGCGAATCGTTTTTCCGATCAAGTAAATGAGCGCATAAAAAGTTATATCGGCAAGGCGAATGAGAACTCGTTCGCGCATTGAATAACGCGCCAGGGAACCGTGTTGATAAACTTCTTCGATTTTTTCCGATTTTTTTTTCGTTTTTTCCGGCATTAATAGGAAATTTCTATCAATTTGAGTTATTATGTGCAACAAAGACGTTTATTTTTTCGTTTATTTCTACTGGAAAAGCTCTGTTACCGCAAACGGAAGGTGTGAATGCAAAGACGAATCTTAATTGTTGATGACCACGATGATTTAAGCAGCGCGCTCGAAGAGGTTTTCAGCAAAAGCGGTTATTACGTCAAAACTACTGAAAGCCGCGATGAAGCCGTCGAACTCGAAGAAGTCGGCGACTTCGATCTCGTCATTTCCGATCTTGACGGCGACATTGCATTTCCGAAAAAAGAAATCAACGAATCGGAAGACGGCTGTCTGCCCGAAGACGAGTCGGAAGATTTCAAACGAAGCCACGTCAAAGCCTTCAAAGTTTGCGCCACGAATTTCCGCCGCGAAGAATTCAACGAAAACGAGCTTAAACATCTTTTTGAAACGGTTCTCAATTATAAAGCGCAGTTTGTTGATAAACTGCATGCAGTTCAGCAAATCCGCGAAAAAATCGAATTCGTTTTTCCGAGCGCGATCAGTTTGATGCACTCGATTTTGGATTATTTAATGAAAAGGGTTGAAAAGGTTGGCGTCATAAATCCCGAAAGCTCTAATCTTTTTATCGCTCTCGACGAAGCATTTGTCAACGCCGTCAAACACGGCAACAAATTTGACGCCAACAAAACCGTCAAAGTTTCAGCCGAAGTTTCGACCCGAGAAGCTCGTTTTACCATCGAAGATCAAGGCGACGGTTTCGATGTCGAATCCATTCCAGACCCGCGAAATCCCGATAATCTGTTCAAAACCTCGGGGCGCGGGGTTCTTTTTATTTATAATATTATGGATGAGGTTAGGTACAATAAACGCGGCAATCGTTTGGAGATGATCAAGAAGAACGATAAATACAAAGAAACCGATAAGTACAAAGAAACTGAATTACAGGTGAGTTGAAAGCAAGTACGCGAAATAAAATAACAAACAAAATACCAAATTCCTTTCCCAGATTAAAATCTTTACATTAAAATCATCGCTTCCGAATTTCTCATTAATGTTGGAAACAACAAAAAGTTTAGGAAAATTTCAACGCGTTTACGGCACGTCGCCGGTTTATTTACAGAGAGCAGCAATCATTGCGGTCGTTTCCTTTGTCTTTTTCTTAGCGATGCTCATCGCATTTTCGATTCGCCAAAACATCGGATATTTTTTGCTCGCCACGGCTTTTTTGCTCGTACAGCTTTTGACGCTTTTCGGCTGGATTACGCAGAGAAAAAATGAATTAAAGCTGTATGAAAACGGATTCGAGTACCGGAAAAACGTTTATTTATGGAATGAAATCAAAACGACAAAAATGAAAACCGAAAGTCGTATGTTGAGCGGGCGAAAAATTAATTTTGAAATTACAAAAATAAACGGCGAAAAAATAGTTTTGACCGAAGCGATTCATCAAATTGCGGAAATTTTAGCTCGAATTGATAGAGAAGTTTCCGCCGACAAAAAAAATGTTTGAAGTATTTCCGTTCATAACTAAAGAGCGCGTTATAAACGATAAAATTTATTTTTAATTTGGAGCGCGAAAACGCTTCTCAAAATATCTGCTGAATTTTGCAGGCGAGTAATCGAAGCCTTACTTTCTAATTTCCGCCGTTTTACTTTCCGCTTTTCACTTTTCACCCGTTTTTCTTGTATTCTATCTCTTTGATATTTTTTATATAGCAATAATTTATTAAACGGAGAACATATGAGCGTAGAAGTGGTAATGCCGCAGATGGGCGAGTCAATTACGGAAGGAACTATTTCAAAATGGTTGAAATCGGTCGGCGATAAAATCGAGCGCGACGAGCCAATTCTGGAAATATCAACCGATAAAGTTGACGCGGAAGTTCCGAGTCCGGGCGCGGGCGTTTTGTTGGAAATTCGAAGTCAGGAAGGCGAAACGGTCGAAGTCGGAACGGTCGTCGCCGTAATCGGCGCGGAAGGCGAAGCGGCGGCGGACAACTCAACGTCAGCGCAAGCCGCGGCGGGCGCCGAAGCATCAAAAGTTAAAGAAGCGAGCCCCGTAGCCGGAGAATCGAATGATTTGCCGGTTGTCGAACAATCTCAAGCAGCAGTCGCGTCGTCGCCTGCCGAAACCTCAACAAGTCCGGCAAATTCTGGAAGCTCTGCCGCTTCTGCAAGTTCGGAAAATTCGACCGAAGTGGTAATGCCGCAAATGGGCGAGTCAATCACCGAGGGAACAGTCTCGAAATGGCTGAAATCAGTCGGCGATAAAATCGAAAAAGACGAGCCGCTTCTTGAGATTTCAACCGATAAAGTTGACGCGGAAGTTCCGAGTCCGGCGGCGGGCGTTTTGCTCGAAATCAGAGCGCAGGAAGGCGAAACGGTCGAAGTAGGTTCAATTGTGGCTTTGGTCGGAGCCGAAGGCGCGAGTCCGTCCGCCAGTCAAACTTCGCCCGCTGCGCAAGCTCAAGCGGAACAAACCACAGCCAAAGCGACAGGCGCCGATATTACGCCCGCGCCGCAGCCGATTCAGCAGACTGCTGTTTCGGCAGTAGCAGAGCAAAAAGAAGAAACCGAAGAGGTTGAAGGCAGAAGCTACGATTACAGCCGTCCCGGCGCCGTCGAAGAGGCAAAAACTTCTTCAAACGGTCAAACCGGAAACGGACAGTCATCGAACGGCGGAAACATATCAATCGAAGATTTGCGAAGAACGAAATCGAGTCCGCTTGTGCGTAATATCGCAAAAGAGCACGGCATAGACATTTCCAGACTGCAGGGAACCGGAATGAGCGGACGCGTCACGAAAAAAGATATTATATCTTTTATCGAGTCCGGAGCCGCACTTCGCCCGCAGGATTTGCTTCGCAAAGACGCTCCCGCCGCGCCTTCGATTGCGCCTGCCGCGCCGCTGCCGCAAACGGTTTCGCCGCCCGTTCAAAAATCCGATTACAAAGCGCCGCAAGTTTCCCCCTCGGTCAGCGACCGGATCGAGCCGATGTCGGTAATGCGAAAGAAAATCGCCGAGCATATGACGTTTTCCAAGCAGACTTCGGCGCACGTCGCGAGCGTTTACGAAATTGATATGACGAACGTGGCAAAATTCCGCGAGAAAAACAAAAACGAATTTCAGGCGCGTTACGGCACGAAGCTGACTTATATGCCGTTTATTTTTCAGGCTGTCTCAAACGCTTTGCGGAAATTCCCGATTGTCAACTCGCAAGTTTCCGGCGATCAGATTATTTACAAAGGCGACATCAATCTCGGAATGGCGGTGGCGCTCGATTGGGGCTTGATCGTTCCGGTAATCAAACGCGCCGACACGCTTTCGCTTTCCGGCTTAGCTTTAACGGCAAACGATCTGGCAGACCGGGCGCGGTCGAAAAAACTTTCGCCCGACGAAGTTCAGGGCGGAACGTTTACGATTACGAATCCGGGAGTTTTCGGCGGTCTTTTCGGCACGCCGATTATTAACCAGCCGCAAGTCGCCATTCTCTGCGTCGGAACAATCGAAAAACGTCCGAAAGTAATTACGACATCCGACGGCGATGACGTTATAGCGATTCGCTCGATGGCGTATTTCGCAATGACTTACGATCACCGCGTCGTTGACGGAGCAGATGCCGAGAAGTTTTTATCTTATATGAAAGAATATCTTGAAAACGCCCAATTTTCTTTATAAACTTTTCCCTAACGAATCAAAAGCGAACAGTTTTTAAGTGTAAAACTGTTCGCTTTTGATTCGTAAATTTTCCCTCAAAATACCTTTAATTTCTCTAAACCCAAAAAACAGAAGCTGTTAAGCAAAAAAAATAAACGTTTAATTATCAAAAGTAATTCTCTGAAAAATTTTTGGCACGATTATTGTTGAACACAGTTTTATTGTAAATCTGCCAAAACATATGATTTCGTAAAGCTAAGTCGAAATTTAGCTTTTTTTATTTTGATTTTTACATAAAATAGGAAATTAGTTTTCGACAACCCGAGCTAAATTTCAAACGTCATATGTCGGTAGCGTTGAAAATAGTAAACCAAAAATTTAATTTTAAGTTTGGAGATGAATTTCTATGTTAAAAAAAATTTCAGCTTTGTCTTTGGCATTGTTTTTAGGAGCGGCGAGCATTTTTGCGCAGGACGCTCAAACTCGTACTTTAACTGCCGGACAAAAATATAAAATTAAAGGCGTCGTCGTTTCGACCGAAGATAACAGTTTTGTCGTTCGCGACGCGGTCGGCGTAAACACGCGCGTTATGTTCGCGCCAAACACGAGCATTAAAACCAAAGGCGGAATCTTCGGCGGCAGCGACACTGTTGCGGCAAACCAAATCGTTCGCGGTTTGAATTTGGAAGTCGAAGGTCGCGGCGACAACAGCGGCAGTTTAATGGCTAATAAAGTACGTTTCGGAAAAGACGATTTCCGTGTAGCTCAATCAATTGACAGCCGCGTGACTCCGGCTGAAGAAAGGCTCGATCAAGCTGAAGCGAACGCGCAGCGCATTTCAGGACAAATCGAAGAGTTAGTGGCAATTTCCAATTCAGCCCGCGGCGGCGCGAAGGCTGCTCAAGCTACGGCTGATGCGGCTATTGAAGGCGTTAATGCAACCAATCAAAGAATTTCGGCTGTTGATGAATATGTTGTTCAGTCAACTCAAACAGTTAATTTCAAAGTAAATAGCGCAGTGCTTTCATCCGAAGGCAAACAAAACCTTGATACGCTCGCGCAAAACGCTTTGAATATGAAAGGTTATCTTATCGAAGTCACCGGTTTCGCATCTGCTGACGGAGACGCCAAAAAGAACAAAGAATTGAGCCGACGACGTGCTCAAGCGGTTCTCGATTATTTGATCGAAACACACAACATTCCGCTTCGACGTATCGGCGTTTCGTACGGTTTTGGAGAAGCCCAAGCGATTGCAGACAATGCGACTCGTGAAGGACGCGCGCAGAATCGCCGCGTTGAAGTTAAATTGACGGTCAGCAAAGGTTTAAATCAAAACGTTGAAGTTCGTCCGGCGGGAACGAGCAACGATCAACAGTAATAGCTTTTAGGAATTGAGGACAAATTATGATGAAAAACGACAAAGGTTTTTTATCAATTTTGTCCTCTTTTTTTATTTACACATTCATCTTCGCGGTATTTGTGCGAACACAAAAGCGGTATTCAGTTATGAAAAACGTATCTCATTTATCATTGGTGGCATTTTTATTCATTGTTATTTTTGCGTTAACCGCATCTGCACAAACGCCGCAGTCTACACCGCCGCCGACCGATGACGGGGAAATTATAAAGGTCAGTTCGCGTTTGATAATGGTTCCGGTTTCGGTGACGGATGCCAACGGACAACCTGTATTAGGTTTGTCGGCGCAGGATTTTCGCGTTTCCGAAGAAGGCAAGCCGCAGCAGGTAGAAAATGTTTCCGACGCGGAAAAAGTGCCGCTTGAAATCGCGTTGCTGATTGATGTTTCGAGCAGCGTAAATAAAATATTTGAATTGGAAAAATCAGCCGCTGCTCAATTTTTGCAAGGCGTGATGCGACCGGAAGATCGCGCAACGATCTTTTTGATTACCGATAGACCGGTTTTGATGCAAACGCGTGACACCGCAGCGAATACGGCAGTCAAAGTTCGTTCTATAAGCGGAATGAAATCTTCGACCGCTTTTTATGATACCGTTTCGGCAGCTGCTCAGTATTTGAGTAAAAACTCGCCAGCACGTAGTCGCCGGGTTATTTTATCGCTTTCTGACGGGGAAGATAACTATAGCGAAGCCACAAAACAATCAACCATTGATGCCGCTGAAGATTTAGACGTAAACAAAATTACGACAAAAGATTTAGATAAATTTTCGAGCAAATATGCAAAGCGAACAAATGCTGCGCATACACGCGCGCGGGCGAGCGTTTTAAAGACACTGCAAAACGCCGACACAGTTTTTTATTCGCTAAACCCATCGGGACCTTCGGTCAGATTGAACGTCGCCAGCCAGCGAGCACAAGACGTGCTTCAACAATTTGCCGATCAAACGGGCGGGACAGCCTTTTTGCCGCAATTTGTGACCGAGAGAAATTCTGCGAATTTCGATCAGAGAAACGCTCAGATTCTCGAACGGATTTTCGCGCAAATTTCCGCCGAGCTTCGCGCACAATATCTCGTTCAATATTATTCCGAAGCCGAGTTTCCGAATAATCGTTACGTCAAATTGGATGTCGGGTTGCAGAATCCGAGAAATTTGAAAGTTCGCGCTCGTCAAGGTTACTTCGCTAAAAATTAACGGCGGCGTTTTTCCTTAACTTTTTGACGAACTTCTTCAACATTATAAATTGCGCCTCCAAATGAAATACCGGGAGCATATTTCCCCATAATTTCAGAGTTATCATCAATCTTGTTCTCGGTTTCGATATTGAAATTATTGTTCAGCGGAACATTCTCAACATCTTGCACGGCAATCGCTCCGACCGTGGGAATCGGTTTTTTTGTTTGATTAAAAAAACTGTTTAATCCCAAACCGCCCAGGACGGCAAAAATAAACGAAGCGACTGTCGCCGCAGTTTTTGAAACCCGTCTTTTTAATAACTGCCAGCCGACCGGACAATCTTTCGTCAAAACAGTTCCGTCCGCGCGGCGATAAAATCGAACGCACAATCTGCCTTCGGAGTTAATCAAAAGATTTTCCGCTTCGGCGCGAGTCATTCCCGACAAATTGTAAACATTTAATTTACAGTCGCCGCAATAGCGTTTGCGCTCGTCGCCCATCATTCGGTTCCAATCAGCCGAACAAGGGCTTGCGATTTTAATATTGTTCAAAGGGTTATCGAATTTAGCCATAAAAACCTCCGTTCTTTTAGACAACAAATATTGTCTTTTGTTCCCGAGAACGAAGGTCGTGAAGATTTCTTGCGGAAATTTATCGCAAATTTTTACTCAACGGGTTTCCTTTTATACTTATGCGTGATCGGTCTTCTTCGCCCGACGCCGATTGCGTTGCGCGAAATAATAATTGTCGGCGGCAATTGCTGGCGTTTGAACTCGTTGGCGGGCGATTCGACTTTGTTCAAAACTTCGTAAACGAGATTTCGATCATTTCCCAAAGCAACGATTTCTTCGGGCGAGAGTTTATCTTCGAAATAACGCTCTAAAATCTTGTCCATCAATTCGTAAGGCGGCAAGCTGTCCTGGTCGAACTGATTCGGCGCGAGCTCGGCGGACGGTTTTTTATCAATGATTTTATTCGGAATCAGTTCGCGCCCCGCGTTTTTATTTATTTGACGAGCGATTTCCCACGCTTCGGTTTTCAAAACGTCGCCCAGAACCGCCAGACCGCCGTTCGTGTCGCCGTAAAGCGTGCAGTAACCGACGGCGAGTTCGGATTTGTTGCCGGTCGAAAGCAGCAATCTGCCTTCCGCGTTCGAAATCGCCATCAAAATCACGCCGCGCAGACGCGACTGCATATTTTCCGCCGCGAGAGATTCGCCGCCTCTCGTCGGTTTGTGCAGATTCATTTGTTTGAGCATCACTTCAAACGCGCCGGAAATCGGCTCGATTCTGCCTTCGCAGCCGAGATTTTTTATTAACTCTTCCGAATCCTTGATACTTCCTTCCGATGAAAATGGCGAAGGCATCATCACGCACAGAAGGTTTTCCGCGCCTATAGCTTCAGCAGCAAGCGCCGCGACAAGCGTTGAATCAATTCCACCCGAAAGTCCCAAAACAGCTTTTACGAAACCGTTTTTCCGCGCGTAATCTTTTATTCCCAGAACAAGCGCCTGACGAATTGATTCGCATTCAGCGCCGGTAATTCCGCGCGAATCCGGCTGGTGAGCGTCGAGTTCAACCGTTTCGACGAATTCTTCAAATGCCGTCGCCTGCAAAATAATGTCGCCTTCTTCGTCGGCAATCAAACTCGCGCCGTCAAAAACTATTCCGTCGTTTCCGCCGACTAAATTAACGAAAACAATCGGCTTCTTTTGTAATTTGGCGCGATGGGCGACCATCTCGCAGCGCAGTTTTATCTTGCCTTTGTTATACGGCGAAGCGTTAAGCGCGACGATCATTTCCGCGCCCTGCATCAGCAGTTCATCCGCTGGGTCAACATCATACAGACGCTCTTTCCAGAAAGTTTTATCGTTCCAGAAATCTTCGCAAACAACGACGCCAATTTTATGCCCGTTGATTTCAAACATTTTTCGCACGTCTGACGGTTCAAAATAACGCGGATCGTCGAAAACATCGTATTCGGGCAAAAGCGTTTTATCGGCAAATCCGATGAGCTTTCCGTCGTGAATAACGGCAGCAGTATTGAAAAGCCTTTTCCCGTCAGTTTCCGTGTTGGGGCGAATCGTGCCGACAATGGCAATAATTCCTTTCGTCGCCGGAATAATTCGTTCCAGCGGCTCGAGTGAAGAAATAATAATGTCTCGATCTTGAAACCAATCAAACGAAGTGTAGCCGTGAATCGCCACTTCGGGAAAAACGATCATATCCGATCCGTCGGCTTTCGCTTTTTCGATTGCCGCTAAAATTTTGGTGATATTTCCATCAATATCACCATTTGTCGTGTTGATTTGTCCGATTGTAACTCTCATTATCCGTTAAGTTTATGAAAGAAAACCTTCATAAGCAAATAAAAAAAATATGGATTTTGAACGAAGCGGAAAGTAGTTCGGGTGAAAGCAAAGCATAATTATAAAAAGCGCCCAAGGAAGGAAAAGCTCAAAATGGCACTTAACAAATCGAAGTTAAATGAGAACCGAAGATGATCTTCTTTTTATATTTCGGCAAATTTAATGCACTTCGGCGGTTGTTGGATCAATAATCGCTTTAACTTCCGTAATTTTGTTAGCCGGAAATCCGCCTTCTCTGGCATGTTCTTTAATAATTTCTTCGTTCGGCGCGATATAAACGCAATAAATTTTGTCGTCCGTAACGTAACTTTGAACCCATTGAATTTCAGTTCCAAGCTTACTTAAAACGCTGCACGAAGTTTGCGAAACGTTCCTCAACTGATCTGATGTCAAAGTTCCAGCACCGGGAAGTTCTCGTTCTATAACATATTTCGGCATAAATTTTCTCCATTCTTGATTTTGTTTTTACTTAAAATTTCTGCATTTGGCAACTTTACTGTGTAACGAAAAATTTATCATTTTGATTGCTCTGCTTTCGTGAAGCCGGAGTGTTAACGAAATAAAACAAAGACATAAAAATAAAATCTTTGTATTTTTCAATTTCAATAATTTGCTAATTTTCGTGCCGCTTCGATGATTTCCGAGACTTGCGGCAGATAATAATCTTCCATTTGCGGCGCGAAGGGAACCGGCGCGTCAATGGAAGCGACGCGAATTACCGGCGCGTCGAGCCATTCGAACGCTTCTTCGGCGATGATGGCGGAAATTTCGCCGCCGATTCCGCCGGTCAAACTCGCTTCGTGCAAAACCATAGCGCGATTCGTTTTTTTGACGGTTGCCAGAATCGCTTCTTTATCGAGCGGCGCGAGCGAGCGCAAATCAATTACTTCAACGCTCAAACCGTCGGATTTTTCGAGTTCGTCAGCCGCGTCCATCGCGTTCAAAACCTGTGCGCCGAATGTGATGATTGATAAATCTTTTCCTTCTCTCGCCGTCCGAGCCTTGCCGATTTCGACGATGTAATCTTCTTCGGGCAATTGTTCGCGCAGGCGCGGCAGACGATAAAGCTTTTTATGTTCGAAAAACAGAACCGGATCGGGGTCACGAATTGCCGCTTTTATCAAACCTTTCGCGTCATAAGCCGTTGAAGGCTCGACCATTTTCAAGCCAGCCGTGTTCAGAAAAAACGATTCGGCGTTTAAAGAGTGAAACGGACCGCCGCGCACGCCCGAACCGCACGGACCGCGAAAAACCGCTTGAATAGAACCGCACCCGCGATAACGCGATTTCGCCGCATAATTCGTCAGCATATCGAATCCCGTCGAGATGAAATCAATAAACTGAAATTCAGCAACCGGTTTCATTCCCAAAAGCGCCGCGCCGCACGCCGCGCCGACGATGGCGGCTTCGGAAATCGGCGTGTCAATCATTCGTTCGGTGCCGAATTCGTCAATAAAACCTTCAGTCAGCTTAAACGCGCCGCCGTACGCGCCGATGTCTTCGCCGATGACGAAAACCGTTTCGTCGCGCTTCATTTCCTCGTGAATGCCTTGCCGGATTGCTTCGATTAAAGTTAAGCCCTTTGTTTCCTGTTTTGTTGCTGTCGCCATTTTTAGTTAAACTCTTTAGCCCGTTTTCGCGAATTAATAATAATTTATACCGCTCGGCAAAGTATTTCCGTATCAGTGTGAATTTCGTTTCGTGCCGCTCAAAATATCAATATAAAAGTTACTGTTTGTCTTACGCCAAATCTTTCGTTTCTTCTTCGCTTTCTTCGAAAAGTCGGCTGACCGGAGTGTGCGTCGGCGGAAGCGATTCCTGATGTTCACTCATATCTTTTTGCAGTTTCTGAACCGCTTCTTTTGCGCGCTCGAAATCGTCCTTTTTAATCTTTAAAGTAATTTTGCCTTCGCGGTTCGGCATTTTGCTCAGTTTGGTAAAATCTTTCAGGCGAATTTCGATTTTTGCTCCCATTTTGAAAAAGCCTTTGCGAAATTTTACGTCTAAAATCTCGTCAATTGCGATGCGCGCTTCTTTTACTCCGTCCTTGATAATCCCGAAAAGTTTCGATTCAAACTCCAGAATGATTCCGGCGGACGAAAACTTCGCCATTCCGTCAATTTGCGACAGTCCGCTTTCGGTTTTAAATGGAACGCTGGTAAAGCCTACTTTCATAAGTTGTAAAAGAAAAAGAAGTTTCAATTAAGGTTGTTCGTCACAAACTGTATTTACACAATCAAGCAAAGTTTAGAACAACTTTATTTTTCCAAAACTTTTTTCTTGAAAGCCGGTTTAACGATTCGATTGTCGAAAACGTCGTAAGCCGCCGATTCCGGTTCGGGCAGCGCCGCCGATTCTGCGATTGCCAATTCATCGTCCAAATATTTTTCGATTTCCGCGATAATTTCGCTCAGTTCGTCGGCTGAGGCAATTTCTTCTTCTTTTAAAAATCTTTCGTAACGATCAATCGGGTCGTTGTTTTTCGCCCAAAATTCGATTTCGCCCGCGGGAACGTAACTTTGATTGTCGTGTTCGGCGTGACCTTTGCGGCGGTACGTCATCGCTTCGATTAAAACGGAACCGTTTCCGCCGCGAGCGTGTTCGACCGCGCGTTTCATAGTTTCGTAGGAAGCGACGATATCGTTGCCGTCAACTGATAAGCCTAAAATGCCGTATCCGACTGCTTTATCAACGAAATGCGCCGCAGCGGTTTGATTGCGTGTCGGCGTTGAATAAGCGTAGCCGTTGTTTTCGATGATTGTAATCAGAGGCAATTTTTGCACCGCGGCGAAATTCACGCCTTCGTGAAAAGCGCCGGTGGACGATGCGCCTTCGCCGATGTATGCGACGGCAACGCGATCCTGCTTTTTCATCCGCGCCGCCAGCAAAACGCCCGCCATTACCGGAATCATATCGCCGAGATGCGAAATCGGACCGACAAAACCTTTTTCCAGATCGGCGAAATGAAACTGAACGTCGGTTGCGCGGCTCGGCGCGTTGCCTTTTCCGAGATACTGAGCGAAGATCGTGCGCGGCAAAATTCCTTTCACGAAGCAAGCGCCGATGTCGCGAATAAGAGGCGCGATAAAATCCTGCGGCTGCAAAGCGTAAGCCGTTCCGACCGCCGTTGCTTCCTGTCCCAAAGACGTAAAAACTCCGCCCGTTAATTTCGCCTGTCGCTTGAGCCGAACGGTCACTTCGTCGAACATTCTCGTCATTTTGACGAAGCGGTAAAGTTCGATAAATTGCTCTTTGGAAAGTGATGTTTCCGACGTGCAGCTCAAAGGTTTTTCAGATTTTTGCAGATTGGTTTTCGCCGACATTCTATTTCTACTCGCCTTTTACTTATTTTTTACTTGGTTTTTACTTGGTTTTTCTTTATTTCTTCTTCGCAAAATATTTAATGATTCCGTAGATGCTGATCAGCACCCAAAAAAATTCTACGATGAACGCCGAAAAATTAAAATTGAAGACGAGCGAAAAGATAATCAAACTCGCGCCTGCGGCGTTGAGCACCGAGTAAATCAAAGATTCGCTTTTGATTTTTTCGGCTTGCAGCAAAATATACGTGAGAATGATGAGAAAAACGCCGACCGAACCGACAAAATCGTAAAGTGTATAGTTCATCCGATTGTCATTTTACGCTTTTTCCGCGAAATGTGTTGACCACCCCGAGAACCAGAAATACCGAACCGAGAGCGGCGTAAACAGACCTCGATTCAGTTGAAAGAAAAGCCGCAATGTAAAAAAGAATTGAGGCGACAAAAAATAATTTGGGTGCGTGTTTTTTCATAAATAATAAAGTTTCGATTGTAAAATGGTATATCTCAAACGATAAATACGTTTTATTTGACCAAAAAGATGCGCCAAAATTATTCTTCACTAATCGGAAGTTTAGCGACCAAGCCGTTCGCTCCAACCGCCCAAATCGCGTTTTCGCCCTTTGCTTGCACGGCATTGTAATTTTCTTTATCAATGTTCATCCAAATTCTGCCGCCGTCTCTGGAAATGTCCGAGCCGTTTGAGCCGACGGCGATTAAAGTTTTTTTATCAATGTAAGCGACGCCCGAACGATAGCCGTTCAAGCCTTTTCCCGCAACCCACGTCGCGCCGCCGTCATACGTGAAAGCCAGATTGTTAATCGTTTCATTCGGCTTTTCGTAATTTCCGCCGACGATAACGCCGTTTTGCGCGTCGTACATCGCAATCGAAAAAATTCCGCTGCCCGCCGTGCCTTTGACAATCGGCGTGTCGGCGACCGACCACGTTTTTCCGCGATTATTCGAGCGAAAAACACGAGCGTCATTTCCGCCGGTGACGAGAAAGACGTTGTTTCTGCCCTGCGTAATCAAACACGTTCCGCTCGCCGCAAATGCCGCTTCGCCCGCTTTTGCCGGCGGCATCTTGTTTCTCGGCAGATATCTCCAGGTTTCGCCTTTATCGGTTGCGATCAAAATATATTTGCCGTCAGCCGGATCGCTCATAGCGATTCCGCTCGTTTTGTTCCAGAAAGCGACTGCGTCGAAAAACGCTTTGGGGTTGCCGTTTTTAAATTGCAGTTTCCAGGTTTTACCGCCGTCAGCCGTTTTGTAGATGCGCGAATTTTCGCCTTCGCCGATGCTCAAAATATACGCCGTGTTCGCGTCGAAAGCCTCGACATCGCGGAAATCCAATTTTTCCGCTCCCGGAACAACGCCGACCGTCCAGGTTTTACCGCCGTCAACCGTTTTCAAAAACGTTCCGCCCGTTCCGCTCGCCCATATTATTTTCTCATTAACGACGGAAAGACCGCGCAAACTCGCTTTTGTATCAACCTCTTGCTTTTGCCACTGCGCGCTCACGCCTAAAATTAAAAACGTAAGATTTATTAATAAAAGAATTGCCGCTTGTCGCAGTTTTGTTTTGATTTTCATTGATTTATAAATCTTTAATAAACCATTCTGGTTTTTATAGTGCTTTTGACCTCGCGCAAAATCTCAAACGCTTCTCTCGATAATTTCGTGTCAATATCGAGAATTACATAGCCGATTTCTTCGTTCGTTTTCAGATACTGACCCAAAATATTAATACCCCGCTCGGACAATTTCGAGTTTATTTCACTCAAAACGCCGGGAATATTTTCGTGAATGTGCAGAATCCGGTGCGTTCCGGCTTGCGGCGGCAGATTGAGTTCGGGAACCGTGTGCGAGCCGATAGAAGTTCCGAGTTCCAAATAATTTATCAATTTAGCCGTCACGTCAAAACCGATATTCGCTTGCGCTTCTTCGGTCGAGCCGCCGATGTGCGGCGTTAATATAACGTTCGGCAGATTTTGCAGACCGCTCGAAAAGGCGTCGCCGTTTTTCTCCGGTTCTTCGGGAAAAACGTCCACGCCCGCGCCGCTGATCGTGCCGTTTTCGATGTATTTTTTGAGCGCCTCCAAATCAACTACGTCGCCGCGGCTGTAATTGAGAAAAATCGTTCCTTTCTGCATCGCCGCGAGCGTTTCTTCGTTAATCATTCCGCGTGTCGTAGCGTCGGACGGAACGTGCAGAGTAACGATATTCGACTGCTGCAAAAGCTCGCGCAAATCTCTGATTTGTTTAGCGTTTCCGTGCGGCAATTTCGTCACCGCGTCGTAATAAATCACGTTCATGCCGAGCGCTTCAGCCATCACGGAAACCTGCGAACCGATGTTGCCGTAACCGATAATTCCCAGAGTTTTTCCGCGCAGTTCGTAACTTCCCGCCGAATCCTTGAGCCAAACGCCCAGATGCGCGGCGATATTTTTATCCGTGATCCGGCGAATCAACATCACGCATAATCCGATTATCAATTCCGCAACCGAGCGAGTATTGGAATAAGGCGCGTTAAAAACGGCGACGCCGCTTTGCGTGGCGGCTTTCAAATTTATCTGGTTAACGCCGATACAAAACGCGCCGATTGCCAGAAGTTTGTCGGCATTTTCAAAGACGTTTTCCGTAACCTGCGTTTTCGAGCGGATTCCCAAAATATGCACGCCTTTGATTTCCTCGATCAAATCCGCTTCGCTCAAAGCGCCCGAAAGTTTTTTGATTTCCGCATAACCGCTTTGTTTTAATTCCGCAACCGCCGAATCAGAAATGTTTTCGAGAAGCAAAATTTTAATTTTATTTCGCGGATAAGATGTTTGCTCAGTTTTCATAAAAAGACAGATTATAAACAAAAAACGAGAACGAACGAATCGCTCTCGTCGGTTGTCGTATTTTCCTTTCAGCTTGTAACTTTCAAGCCAGCTATTTGAAAATAAACTTCATAACATCAACATGTTAATGTCGAAAATGACCCGTTAAATATGAATCGTCAAATCGTGAACGCCTTCCGCCGCCTCCATAACCGATTCTGAAACAGTCGGGTGCGCGTGAATAGTTCTGCCCAATTCATCGGCGGTTGATTCAAGCTGCATTGCGACGCAGGCTTCGGCAAGCAGTTCCGTCGCGTGCGGTCCGATGATGTGGACGCCGAGAACTTCATCGTATTTTTTCTCGGAGACGATTTTCACGAAGCCGTCGGTTTCGCCTAAAATTCTGGCTTTACCGGATGCCGAGAAAGGGAACTTGCCGACTTTTACGTCATAGCCTTCTTCGCGGGCTTTGGCTTCGGTCAAACCGACTGAAGCGACTTCCGGGTCGCAGTATGTGCAGTTAGGAACGAGGCGCATATTTATCGGTTCGACTTTTTTGCCCGCGATTCTTTCGACGACCATAATTCCTTCTTTTGACGCGAGATGCGCGAGCCACGGCGTGGCGATTACGTCGCCGATCGCGAAAATGCCCGGTTCGTCGGTTTCGCAGAACTCGTTTACTTCGACAGTTCCGCGCTGTGAAAGTTTGACTTTCGTGTTTTCCAAGCCTAAACCTTCCAAATAAGGCATTCGCCCGACGGCGACGAGGAACATTTCGGCTTCATAGGAAACGTCAGCGCCTTTGTCGTTTTTGCCGGTCGCTTTGACGCCGTTTTTCGTTTTTTCGATTTTTTCCAGCTTTATTCCGGTTTCAACTTTAATCCCTTGTTTTTTGAAGCTGCGGGCGAGTTCTTTGGAAACTTCTTCGTCTTCGACCGGAACGATGCGCGGCATAAATTCGACTATTGTCGTTTCGCAGCCGAAACGCGCGTAAACCGAAGCGAATTCGACGCCGACCGCACCCGAACCCATAACGATCATTGATTTCGGGACGCTTTCGAGTTCTAAAATCTGGTCGGAATTGACGACTTGTTTGCCGTCGGTTTCAAAGCCAGGAAACGGTTTGACGACCGAGCCGGTGGCGATGATGATGTTTTTCGTTTCGATTGTTTCTTTCGCGCCGCCGTCTTTCGTGACTTCGATTTTTCCTTTGCCGACGATTTTGCCAAAGCCGTTGTAAACCGCGATTTTATGTTTTTTCATCAGGTAAGTAACGCCAGCCGCGTTTTTATCAACAATCGCGCTTTTGCGTTTCTGCACCTGCGTCCAATCGAATCCGAGATTGTCGATCTTGATTCCGTGTTCGGCGAAATGTCCGGCTTTTTCATATAAATACGCTGACTGCAAAAGAGCTTTTGTCGGAATACAGCCGCGCAAACCGCACGTTCCGCCGAGCTTCGCGCCGTTTTCCTTTTCGATAATCGCTACTTTAAGTCCGAGCTGCGCGGCGCGAACCGCTGCGACATAGCCGCCCGGTCCCGCGCCGATAATCGTTACGTCAAATTGTTCTGCCAATTTCTTATCCTCTTCTAATTAAAATTTTATTGAATAGCAAAAAAGCTATTATAAGAATTTCCCGCCGCATTCGCTAGTTTGCTTGTCGGAAGTTGCGTTAAACTAATTTCAAGTTATGGAACATTCAAAGGAATTTGAAAATTTGGTCGCCGGCATAAAACCGAACATCAGGGAAATTTCGGTTGAAGATACTCTGGAAAAAGTGAAAAACGGAACGACTTTGATTGATGTGCGCGAAGATAATGAATTTGCCGCCGGACACGCGGCGAACTCCGTACACATCGGACGCGGCGTCATCGAGCGCGACATCGTGCATAAATTCCCCGATAAAAATGAGGAATTGATTTTATACTGCGGCGGCGGTTATCGCTCGGCGCTCGCGGCGGATAATTTGCAGAAAATGGGTTACAAAAATGTGCTTTCGATGGCTGGCGGCTGGACGGCTTGGAAAGAAGCGCACGCGCCGATTGAAGATTAAATCTGACATCAGACAGGAGAAGGTTCTTACTCTATGAAAACAATACTTATTCACATTTTACTGCTGGCGACTCTAAGCTTCGCCGGTTGTCAGAATTCCGTAACCGGGCACGGAAGCGTCAAACAGGCTTCGGTCGAGCAGACGAAGCGAGCCGTTGACAACAACAAAAACGTGCAGTTTATTGATGTGCGTACCGAATCGGAATACGAAAGCGGACATGCGCCGGGAACCGTTAATTTGCCGATTGATTCTTTAGAAAAAGAGCTCGCCAAACTCGACCCGGAAAAACCCGTGTATTTGATTTGCCAAACCGGTCGGCGTTCGCAGAAAGGGGCGGAAATTCTGGAAAAAAACAATTTCAAAAACGTTTACAATGTCGAAGGCGGCACGAGCGCTTGGGAAAAAGCCGGATTTCAGGTAGAAAAATAATTCTTATGAGTTTTGAAACACACGACGCACGCGAACGGACAAAGGAAATACAAAAGGAATTTGCCGAAAAGGGCGATGCGCTCGGCTGGTTCGATGCGCTTTACAAAGAAGCGGCGGGCGATAACGAAAAAATTCCGTGGGCGGACTTAGAACCGAATAAGTTTCTGCGAAGCTACGCCGAAAAAACCGATCTGCGCGGCGATAATCGAAAAGCGCTGGTCGTCGGCTGCGGTCTCGGCGACGACGCGCGTTTTTTGTATGATTTAGGATTCAATGTAACCGCGTTCGACGTTTCGCGCACGGCAATCGAATGGGCGCGGCGGCTGCACGCCGACACTGATATAAAATTCGTCGTCGCCGATTTGTTCGACCCGCCGAAAGACTGGTTTCAATCGTTCGAGTTCGTTCTGGAAGTTTATACGATTCAGCCTCTGCCTTTGGAAATCCGGAAAAATGTAATTGATGCGATTGCCAATTTCGTCGAGCTGAAAGGTAAATTACTCGTCGTCACGCGCGGACGCGAAGACGACGAAGAACCGCTCGAATTGCCGTGGGCTTTATCGAGAAAAGATTTGTCGCGCTTTGAAACGAATTCGCTCAGGCAAATACATTTTGAAGAAATGTGGGGCGACGAAGAAGAGCCGATTAAAAGATTTGTCGTCGAATATGAAAAATATTAAACAATAAAACGCACATAAAAAATCAAAAACGAAGGTGAAAATAATCTGTGAAATTTATTGTCGCATAAAAATTAAATCTGTTTGAACGGCAAATTTGCCTGCGAAATAAACTAAACAAACGAAAAAGGAAAAAGGAATTTTTTATTTTTGTGTTTTTCGTGTATTTCGCAGGCAAAACCAATCTTTATTTTTCAACACTCACAGTAATTTCTTAAATTTCCTTTTGAGCTAATTTCCCCCAGTTCTTTATTTCGCGGCGGCGGTAATCCGGCGAAGATTTTGCCGATTCGATAGCTTGCTCGAAAACTTCGCGCGCTTTGTCGTTCTCGCCCTGCGATTTCAAAACCTTGCCGAGATAATACAAGCCTTCGGCGTCTACGGGGCGACGCTCGATGTATTTTTCCAGCGCCTGACGCGCTTCCGTCAACATATTCGCCGCCAAATAAGTCGCGCCGATTTCGCGCCAGATTTCGCTCAATGCGTGTTTGTCGTTTTGTTCGACGACGATTGAAAAATGTTCGAGCGCCTGCTGCAAATTGCCTTTTGTGCGAGCGAATTTGCCGAGCTCGTAATTGGCATCAATTTCATTTTTATCAATCTCGACGGCTTTATTGAAATGTTCGAGCGCCTTTGCTTCCTGTCGTCTTTGCAGATAAATCAAACCGAGCTGAACGTGCGCGTCGGCGTCGCGCGGATTGACGGTCGCGTTGTGCAGAAAGCGTTTGAAATTTTGCCGCTGTCGAAACGCGCCGCCCGCTCCGCGCATTTCGCCGGTGATCGCTCCGCCGAAATACATATAAGCGTAGAACAGCAGAAACGGCGAGAAAAGCCACGGCGAAACGTATGTGAAAACATACATTCCGAGGCTGAAAGCGAGCCAGGCGATGCAAACAGTCGCAATCGCCGCCGCGTAATTTGCCCCCAAAACCGTGCGAAGCGCGAAAACCATCAAAGCGCCGAATAAAATACTGCTTGCAAACCACATCGCCAGATAAATTTCCGGCGAAACGGCAGACGAATAAAGCAAAATTCCCGCTGCGGCGAACGGCAGATGCGCTGCCGCCCAACTCATCAGCGAGCAGGTCGCGAGTGCGCCGTAATCGCGCCGGAGAACGACGCCGAAATTTCCCGCGCCGGCGAAAATACTAATCAAAAACACGGCGAAAGGAATATAAAAAAGCGAAAGCGAAAGAAGCGGCTGAAAAAATGCGGTCGGTTCAAACGAGAAAAATTTGAAAAACGTATTTCCGACGAGCGGAATTGCCGCGCGCTGCGCCAGAGCCTTTTCATAATCAGCGGCGGCGCGGCGATATTCATCTGCCGCGGCTGGCGAATCTTCGTCAATCAAATCGTAATTCTGCTGGTAAAACTCTGTAAAACTAGGCGCACTGTAAGCTGACTGCAATTTTGCGTTAATTGTGAGAGAAAAGGCGGCGGAAACGATCAGCACCAAAACGGCGGCGAAAAGCCAGCTGCCTTTGTCTATGATTTCGCTCATCGTAAAAGCGGGACGCAAATATAACTGAAAGAGAAGTTTGATGTTTTCCATAAATGAGTTCAAGGGTTGAAAGAATATGAAGAAATGCCGATACAAGCGTAAATCTTAAGCGAAATAACTGTCAAGATTTTTTTCTGCGCCGTTTTTGAGTAAAATCAAATTACTAATTAATTCATTAAAAAGGAACTTTTATAAAAATGATCGAAGCAGCAAAAACAGAGAAAAAAACACGTATAGAAACGGATTCGATGGGCGAGATCGAAGTCGAAGCCGATAAGTATTGGGGCGCGCAGACGGAAAGAAGTTTGCATCATTTCAACATCGGTTTCGATGTGATGCCGCGCGAGATGATTCGCGCTCTTGGAATTTTGAAAAAAGCCGCCGCGATTGTTAATCATCAATTGAAATCCGACAAAATGGATTTGCACAAAACCGATTTGATCGTTCGCGCGGCAAACGAAGTGATTGACGGCAAGCTGGACGAACATTTTCCGCTTCGCGTGTGGCAGACCGGCTCGGGAACGCAGACGAATATGAACGCGAACGAAGTCATTTCGAATCGCGCCATCGAAATCGCGGGCGGAGAAATGGGTTCTAAAAAGCCGGTTCACCCGAACGACGACGTGAATATGTCGCAGTCGTCGAACGACACTTTTCCGACAGCGATGTATATTGCGGCAGCGGAACGTGTAAACGCGCTGATTCCGACCGTCGAAGAACTTTACAATTCGATAAACGCGAAGGCGGCGGAATACGCCGACGTTGTGAAAATCGGCAGAACGCATTTGCAGGACGCGACGCCGCTGACGGTCGGTCAAGAATTCGGCGGCTGGGCGAGCCTTCTTCAGCGCGACATCGAAAGATTGCGGCAGGTTTTGGACGGATTGTTTGATCTGGCAATAGGCGGAACAGCCGTCGGCACAGGTTTGAACGCGCATCCAGAATTCGCGGAACGCGCATCCAAACAAATCGCCGAACTGACCGGGCTGCCGTTCCGCTCGCACCCGAACAAATTCGCCGCTCTCTCAGCACACGACGAAATCGTCTACGCTTCGGGCGCGCTGAAAACTCTCGCTGCTTCGCTGATGAAAATCGCCAACGACATTCGCTGGCTCGCGTCTGGTCCGCGCTGCGGCATCGGCGAACTGATTTTGCCGGAAAACGAGCCGGGAAGTTCGATTATGCCCGGAAAAGTAAATCCGACTCAAAGCGAAGCGATGACGATGGTCGCCGCGCAGGTTTTAGGCAACGACGCCGCGATCGGTTTCGCCGGTTCACAGGGGAATTTCGAATTGAACGTTTTCAAACCCGTGATGATTCACAATTTCCTGCACTCCGTCCGTTTATTGAACGATGCCTGCAAAGGCTTTATAGAGTTTTGCGTCAATGGAATCGAACTGAACCGGGCGCAGATTGACGAATACTTAAACGATTCGCTGATGCTCGTTACGGCTTTGAATCATCACATCGGCTACGACAACGCCGCGAAAATCGCCAAAAACGCGCATAAAAAAGGTTTGAATTTGAAAGAATCGGCAATCGAATTAGGCTTGCTCACGGCGGAACAATTCGACGAATGGGTAAAACCCGAGGAAATGACGCATCCGTAATTTTGGAGAATAAAATAAATGAAAGGATTTTTAACCGCACTGTTTTTAGCGCTGCTGATCAATCAACGAAGGGCGGAATCGTTTTTAAAATTCCAGAAGACGTTTTTCCGATGGATTGGAACAAAAACAATTTTAAAGGAATTCTGATGCTGAGAAAAGATAGCCCTTCAGGAATTTTCATCGCTTATCCGAACGAAGGTGAAAAGCTTGAAGACCTCAGAGAACGCGCCGCAAAGTTTATAGCGCCGATGTTTGTTCATGATGAAAACAAGAAAAAGGAAATAGAATTTCAAAAATCACCGATTCCCGTTCACAAAGGCGACATAGATAATTCCGGGCTTTATTATTCGTATGAAAACGAAAAGGCTATGACGCAGATTTTGTTCTACGAGCGCGAGTCAAACGGAAGGAAGGTCATTTACGGCTATTTCGCCAATAAAAACAAGGACGCCAAAGCCAAATCGGTCAAGGACATTTGGGCTGATGATAAAGGACAAGGAGTTAAAATTTTTGAAAAGTTCTGGAAAACATTTAAAGAGTAAGAATAAAGAGTAAGAACAATTTTCAAACAATAACCTCGAAAGCATATCATGTATTAATGAGTTTTGATTATTTTGCTTTTGTCTTAGTGTTTATCAGCAGAAAGAATTCATTTACAAAGTTTAAGCCAGAACGAACACTAATCTTCATTCGACAAGTTATAGCTCTTTCTTGAAAATCAGTGTTCGTTCACGGCTAATCATTATTATTTTATTGCTTGCAAACGATATTCCGCGAAATCTTTCCAGATGCGCTTTGGGTTAAGGGTGCGACATTTGTCATGCTCGATGTTTCTAGATCTTTATTGGAAATGAATTAGCCGCTCAATCAAACCATTCTTAGGTGAGAATCAATAAAATTTCAGTTTTTGACATGAGAAAGCAAAGTTTTATATTGGTTTTCGAGAATTCAGCTTACCCGGCGCTCGTTCGGTAGTAAAACCAGAAATACGCGACTCCGACGATTGCGGCGGCGAGAAAAAGCATTACGAAAATGCCGACGAGTGTTAAAACGACATATATGATTTTATTTTTTGATTTATTTTCTGCGAGTATTTCGGATTTGGCGTTAGCGGCGGAAGGTTGTTCGGATGCGCCTTGCACTTGAAGCGAGGAATTTTCGCTTTCAGCGGATTTCAGTTCGGATAAATCTACATTAAACAAAGTAATATCCGGCAAATTTTCTTCGGCAGATTGGTTCGCTGTTTTTGAATCGGTATTTTGCTGTTTTTTCGAAGAAGCCGATGCTGATCGGTCTGACTTTAATGGACAATAACCGTCGGAAACTCGAAAAACCGGTTCGGGCATTTGCCATCCGGTTTTTCCTGGTTCCTTTTGTTGGTTTTGCGAATTTGTCATTCCCAAACTCTCTGATTTTCCGTCGCCCGAAGCAAAATATGAAGTCTTTTGATTTACCGACGGAGCATCGAGCGACGGATTTTTCGAGTTGTAGTTTTCATTCATTGCCTTCTTTTTCAGTTTGTTCGTATTCTCATCATAAAACAAGCTGTTTTACGAGCGAAACTGTAAAAAGTTTGCGAAAAATGCTTTATAAATTTTTACCTCGGCAAATCGAGCACATCAGAACGAGTGATGATGCCGGTTATTCGTTTGAAATCTTCGATTAAGACCGCCGGAGATTTTTTCAGCTTGGTTTTTATCTCGTTGGAACTCGCGTCAACATCAACAATCGGAAAGCCCTTTTCCATCACTTCGCTTACTTTTGCTTCGAGCAAATCTCGATTTTCGATGAGTTTCGCCAGAATTCGGCTTTCGCGCACGGAACCGACCGAAGCGTTGTTTTCCAAAACCGGAATCTGCGTCACGCCTTTTTCGTTCATCAAAGCCAAAGTATCGCTGACTTTTTCATCCGGCGAAACGTAAATTAATTCAGCGGGCGCGCCGGAATTTTTGGTTTCAATGATAAGTCCGGCGGTTATTTTCTGCGGTTCGAGAAGAAGTTTTTCCTTCATCCATTCGTCCGAATGATGTTTGGTTAAATAATGCTCGCCCGTGTCGCAGACGATGAACACGACGACCGCGTTTTCATCGAGGTTTTTAGCGACTTTCAGCGCTCCGGCGAAAATCGTTCCGGTCGAGCCGCCGCAGAAAATTCCTTCGTGACGTCCGAGCTGTCGCGACATCTCAAAACTTTCGCGGTCGGTGATGTTAATGATTTCGTCAATGATTTTCATGTCGGCATTGCCGACCGGAATGTTTTGCCCGATGCCTTCGACCAAATAAGGCGTTGCTTCGGGCGCTTGTCCGGTTTCTTTGTAAGTTTTGAAAATCGAACCGTACGGGTCTGCGCCGATGACTTTGATATTCGGATTTTGCTCTTTCAAAAAGCGACTCGTGCCGGTAATCGTTCCCCCGGTGCCGATTGATGAAACGAAATGCGTGATTTTTCCTTCGGTATCGCGCCAGATTTCCGGTCCCGTCGTGCGGTAATGCGCTAAAGGATTTGCCGGATGATTGTATTGATCGGGATAAAAAGAATTCGGGGTTTCAGCCGCGATGCGTTTCGCCGTTTCGACGTAGTGATCGGGCGAGCCGTATTTCGCCGCCGCCGAACAAATCACGATGTCGGCGCCCATCGCTTTCAAATAACGTCGTTTTTCGACCGAAACTTTGTCGGTCATCGCAAATATGCATTTGTAGCCGCGAACGGCGGCGACGAGCGCGAGCCCGATTCCCGTATTGCCGCTTGTCGCCTCGATCAGCGTTCCGCCCGGCTTCAAAATACCTTTTTCTTCGGCGTCGTTAACCATCGAAACGCCGATGCGGTCTTTGACCGAATAGCCCGGATTGAGGCTTTCCATTTTGGCGAAAACTTGCGCTTTGATGCCGTGCTGACCGGTTATATTATTGATTTTTACGAGAGGCGAATTGCCGATGAGTCCTAAAATATCGCTGTATGTTTTCATTTTTATTTTTTTATGTAGATTTCCCGAAAATCAGGATTTTATGTCACGGTATTTTATCCTTTGTCGAGCGCAGTGCAAAATTGAAACACAAAAAAATGTATCTGCGTAATAACAAAGGACATTTATTTTTTACGAAATTATTATGAAATTCAAAGCTGTTCTGACTTTCGCATTTTTGCTCGCGGCGTTCTGGCACATTGACGCGCAAACATCTGCCGCCGCTGACAAGTCGAAAACCGACACAACCGAGCTTCGCCGTCAAACGTTCGATATTGTGTGGAAAACCATCAATGAAAAACATTATGACCCGACGTTCGGCGGCGTTGATTGGGCGAAAGTACGCGAAACGTATGAGCCGAAAGCTATGGCTGCGCAAACGGACGCGCAGTTTCACGGCGTTCTGCGGCAAATGCTGAACGAGTTGAAGCTTTCGCATTTTAATATTTATCAAACAAGCTCTCCAACAGAGGCTGTCGAACGCGGCGACGGCATAATCGGCGTTGATTTAAAGATGATAGACGGAAAAGTCGTCATCAGCCGCGTCGAAAAGGGTTCGACCGCAGAAACGAGCGGTTTGAAAACCGGATTCAGCATTGAAAAGATCAACGGTAAAACCGTAACTGAAATTCTCGCTCCGCTGGAAAAAAGTTTGACGGAACAAGGTCAGAACGAGCGAGTAAAAAATCTTTATAAAGAAAAAACATTAATCAGCATTCTTGGCGGAAAACCCGATGCAAGCGCGGAAATCGAAGTGCTGAACGCGAAAAATCAGCCGCAAATGTTCAGCGTAAAACGTTACGCGGCGAAAAGCGAAATGAGCGAAGCCCTCGGGAATTTCCCGCCGCAGGAAGTGATTTTTGAAGCGAAACGCCTCGACGGCAACGTCGGTTACATACGGTTTAATATATGGGTGATTCCGCAGATGCAGAAAATTCGCGCGGCGGTTCGCGAATTCGCCGACGCGAAAGGAATTGTTTTCGATTTGCGCGGAAATCCCGGCGGAGTCGGCGGAATGGCTCCGGGCGTTGCGGGACTTCTTGTAAAAGAACGAACTTCGCTCGGTTCTATGAAAGCGCGGGAAACCGAACAAAAATTTGTCGTTTACCCGCAGGAAAATCCTTTTGAGGGAAAGGTCGTAGTTCTGACCGATTACGGCTCGGCTTCGACAAGCGAAGTTTTTGCCGCCGGAATGCAGGAAATCGGGCGCGCCGAAATCATCGGCGAACGAAGCGCGGGCGCGGTTCTGCCGTCGGTATTCACAGTGCTTCCGACGAAGGCGATTTTTCAATACGTGATTTCCGATTACAAATCGCCGAAAAGCATTTTAATCGAAAAACGCGGCGTCGCTCCCGATGTCGAAGTAAAACAAACCCGACAAGCATTGCTCGAAGGACGCGATTTGCCGCTTGAAGAGGCAGTAAAACGTATTTTGAATAAGTAAAGAAAAATAAAAAATAAGTTAAGAAACAAGGATTAAAAAGGAGAAAAAATAAAATTATATGAAACTGAAATCAGCGATTTTTTTCACACTCGTATTCGCAATTTCATCCAGCGTTTTCGCGCAGAAAACCGAACCGGCTAAATCTGCCCCTGATGCTAAAGCCGGCGCCGATAAAACGGTTCAAACTGCTAAACTGCCAACTGTTAAGGACGTTTTAGACAAATACGTCGCCGCGCTCGGCGGACGAGCCGCAAACGAAAAAATCAAAACCCGCACGATGAAAGGCACGATTGAGCTCGCGCCGATGGGCATCAAAGGAACGGTTGAAAGCCAGTCGGTCGCGCCGGATAAAAGCTACACGAAAATGAATCTGGCGGGCATCGGCGAAATGATCGAATCTTTCGACGGAAAAACTTCGTGGAGCGTCAATCCGCTTCAAGGCAACCGCGATAAAACCGGCGAAGAACTGCTGCAAACCAAGCTCGTCAATAATTTTTACCGTGAAATAAATCTCGACAAATTATATTCTAAAATGGAAGTCAAAAGCGTTGAGAAAATCGGCGACAAAGACGCTTACGTCGTCGTCGGAACGCCCGAAGGACTCACACCCGAAACATTCTATTTCGACAAACAAACCGGGTTGATTTTGCGCGCCGACAGCGTTTTAATTTCGCCCGAAGGCAAAATTCCCGCAAAAACTTTTTACGAAGACTTCCGCGAAGTTGACGGCGTAAAAATCCCGCACAAAATCCGCGCCGTTACGCCGCAGTTTGAAATAATCACAACAGTCACCGAAGTCAAACACGGCGCTCCAGTTGACGAAGCAAAATTTGCCAAACCAAAACAGTAGAAATATCAAAAATATTGTATGTGTAAAGGATTTCCGGTTATCATTGGTTGTCGGAAATCCTTTATTTTTGAAATTTATTATAACTCGTTATGCTTTTTACTTATTGATTGCAATATTAGCTTTTGTCATTGGTTCGATGATTGAAAATGAATTTTATTGGCAAAAGACGCTAAATTATTACAAAAATACCTTAGTGGTTGACTATGGTAAGCTTATGGCTTTCTCAATTTCGAGGAAAGAAAACTTGAGCGGGCTTATTATAAACTTGGAAAAATATTCCTAATTTGTTAGCCTTTAACTTGCACATCTGCATCGAACACCAAAAAATTTTATTCAACTTTCTGTATTTTTCTATATTGAAACATTATGTTCAGTGATAATTTCCGTCGCGGCGAAGGCAAAGGCAAAGGGAAAACCGGCTCGAAAGTTGCGTCCAAACTTGCCGATTTAAGTTGGAAGGCTTTTCAAGCCGTCAATAAAACTCTGCCAGAAGGCGAATCTATCAAACCGGCTTGGGCGGCTGAGCCTTTATTGAAATCTTACGAAAAAACCGCGCCGCCGCTCGGATTTCCGCGTGAAACGGATTCGCTTTGCCCGGCGTGCGTTAAACAGGTGCGCGAAGGCGTGATAAACAAGGAAATTCCGCTTAAGATTTTGATGAACTCGCATCCGGGCGAAATTAAAGCTGATATTCTGGTCGAAAACGGTCAGGTGATTATGCGGAAAACCTGCCCGACGCACGGCGAGTTTGAAGACGTTTTGGCGACGGACGCGAAGTTTCTCGAACGCATCGAATCGCTTTTTTACGGGCGTGATTTCAAAGCGGCGGAAGATTCTCACGTTCATCATCACGGAACTTCGGACATCAAATTCGGACGCGGAGCGGTTTTGACGGTTGATTTGACGAACCGCTGCAATATGATGTGCAATCCGTGTTTTATGGACGCCAATCAAGTCGGCTACGTTCACGAACCGACGTTTGAAGATACGAAAGCGATTTTAGACCGCGCCGTTTCATTTAAGCCGCGACGACAAATCATCATTTTATTTTCCGGCGGCGAACCGACCATCGCGCCGCACTTTTTGGAATCAGTTGCTTATGCGAAAAAGATAGGATTTTACCGCATTTTAGCGGCGACAAACGGCATTCGTTACGCCGAAGACATCGAGTTTTGCAAAGCGGCGAAAGAAGCCGGTCAGCACGGCGTTTATTTGCAGTTTGACGGCGTTTCGGAAGAAAAAAATAAACATCGCGGTGTCGGCAATTTGTTTGACGTTAAATTGAAAGCGATTGAGAATCTAGCGTCGGTCGGCATAAAAGTCACGCTCGTAACGACGATTGTTAATACGGTAAACAATGACGCAATTGGCGAAATCGTTAAATTTGCCGCGCAGAATATTGACAAAGTTCAAACGATTGCGTTTCAGCCGGTTTCTTTCACCGGACGTGATGAAGACGTTTCCGACGCTGATAGAAAACAGCAGCGTTATACTTTGGCGGGAATGACGCACGATTTGAAAGATCAGTTAAAAGGAAATCTCGATATTCAGCCGCTGCGCGATTGGTTTCCGCTGTCGAGCTATTCCGCTTTCACTTCCGTAATGGATATGCTGCAAGGCGCGGACGCTCCGTGGGGCTGGTCGTCGTGCAACTGTCATCCGAATTGCGGAATTTTCACACTCGTCGTCGTTAATAAAAAAACCGGCGCGATGACTTCTTTGTTCGAGTTTTTCAATTACGAGCAGTTTATGAAAGATGTCGCCGTTATCACCGACACGGCGCGCGGCAAAAAGTTGACGATGGCGCAATTGGGAATGGCGATTATGCGAAATTACGACGCTTCGCGTGCGCCCGAAGGATTTCCAATTTCGCAAATTTTGAATCTCTTTAAACCGTCGTCGACAAGTTCAAATTCGGATCGAAACGACCGTATGAAATCACAGCCGAAAAACGAATCGGAAGACGTTTGGCGCGTTCTGTGCGTCGAAGGAATGTGGTTTCAAGACCTTTTTACATACGATTTTCGCCGCACAGAAATGTGCGTCATTCCCTATGGCACGCAGGAAGGCGAAATTTCCTTCTGCGCTTACAATACCGGCGTCGGCTGGCGGCAAATCGTCGAAGAAATGAACAAAACCGCTTCCTTATCCGAGTGGTACAAAGAACACGGTCGCCACGCTGTTTACGCCAAAGGCAAGGAAGTTCCCGGAATCAAGAAAACGCGCAGTTTGAGTCTGCCGGTAATCGCGAAAATTTTGCAGGAAGATTTGGATAAACCGGCAGTCACGCCTTATTTACTAGAAGAGGAAGAATACGACAAAGCCGGAGTTTAGAATTATAAAAATAAATTAACGCGGTTTGTTTCAACAAAAATATTGCCACAAAAGGCACAGAAATCACAAAAACTTTATTGAATAATTTATTTGTGACTTTTGTGCCTTTTGTGGTTAGTTCTTCGGTTTTCTGAATTTGCTTTTGTTAATTTTGCTTTTTCGTCGGTCGCGCAGCTTTAATTTCTTCATCGGACAAAACCTTATCGCTTAATTTTTTCCAGTCTGGCAGAATTGTTTTCTCATAATCGGGAAGAACGTATTCAAACGTGCCGTTTTGCATCGGCGGCAGCTTAATCGCCTCGAAAGTATCGTAAACAAGTCGAAAATCGCCTTTGTCTCGCGGCGGATTGTATGTGTAAACGATTAAATTAAAAGACAAACGCATCGTCTTTCCCTGATGCTTTAGCGTCAGAGTGTCCAATTTAAGCGAACAGGAACCGCTGCCCTCAACGTCCACAACTTTTATTTGTTTGGCAACGTTTTCGCCGCCATAATGCGAAAAGGTTTTAATGTTTTTAGCGTCGTACTTCGGTTCTTCGAGAGTCGTCGGATCAATTATATTGCCTTTTTTGTCCGGCAAAACCAGATAAACGTACGGATCGCGGCAGGTTTGTGCTTGAATTGAAACGGCGCAGAAAATTAGAAATAAGAACAGTTGAAGCGCAGTTTTGAAGCGATGTTCGGCGACGGATTTTTCTCGCATATTTTTTCCTCGATTTTTACAAATTGCAAACCAAAAATCCGGTATTTGTTTCCGAATTTCATTTTTTCATACGACAAAACTCACAGAATTAAATGAAAGTACTGCCGAAAGATAAACCCGTAATTTTTGGTTTGAAAAATTATTAAATCAAGTCTTTCAAAACTGCAAGCCCGCCTTTCACATCTTCGCCTAAATGAACGCGTAAAGCACGTCTGCCGCGGTCGAGAAGAACCTGAAAATCGCCGCGCGCCTGTGCCGCTTTGACGACGCCGAAAGTATATTTCTGTTCGGGAACGGGAAAATCTTCCGCGTCTTCTGAAGTTATTTGCAGAAACACGCCGTTGTTCGCGCCGCCTTTGTAAGCCTGTCCGGTCGAGTGCAGAAAACGCGGACCGAAACCGACAGCTGTAGCGACGAGCTTCGATTCAAAAACCTGATGACGAATTTCCTGCAAAAGTTTTTGATTTTCGCCGTTGCGTTCGATGTACGCGAGAAGCGCGAAATAATCGTTTTCCTGCAAATGCGCGAGATGCGCTTCCAGATATTTTTTCAGCGACTTTTCGCTTTCGACGTATTTGTCGAGTGCGGCGGCGTATTCTTCGCTCGTAAAAAGCTTGGTTCCGCCGCTTTCGTAAAACGGCGTTTCTTCCGGCAATTCGCCGGTTTTTTCGTATTCTTCGGTGATTTTTCTGGCTTCTACTTTGGCTGATTCCACGTCGGGCTGGTTGAACGGATTGATATTCATAATCGCTCCGGCGACGGCGGTGGCAAATTCCCAGCGGAAAAATTCTTGTCCGATGTTTGCTTTTTCCTGCAGAACGATACGAACGACGGGCAGTCCGCTGTCTTCGAGAAGCGCGATTTTTTCGTCGAGAGAGCCGTCAGCCGAATCTTTCAATTTCAAATAAGCGAAAATCCGGTCGTCGCCGTAATCTTCGGGTTTGGCGATTGTCTCGAGATCAATCGGAATTATCGAAACGCCTTGTTTGCCGGTTGATTCGGCGATCAATTGTTCGAGCCACGCGCCGAGATCGTAAATCTCCGGCGAGGTGAAAATAGTCAGTTTATCTCGCCCGGTTCGCTGGCAAACGCCTAAAATCGCCCCGAGAACAGCCCCGGGATTTTCACTCGGTACTTCGTTTCGGCAAGCCGAAACCATTTCATTGGCGCGTTCGAGAAGCTTTTCAACGTTCAAATTCATCGCCGCGCCCGCGGCAAGTCCGAACGGGGAAATCGCCGAAAAACGCCCGCCGATTTCCGGGTCGCCGAAAAAGATTTTTCTGAAATTGTCGCGCTCGGCGACTAGCTGCATTTTCGAATTCGGATCGGTAATGGCGACAAATTGCCGCCCGGCGTTTTCGCGCCCGACTCTTTTCGATAACTTTTCAAAAAAATACTGCTTGAAAGTGTTCGGTTCCAAAGTCGAACCGGATTTGCTCGCAACTATGAAAAGAGTTTTTTCGAGATTAATTTTATTCTCAACTGTTTTGATCTGCGCCGGAACCGTCGAATCCAAAATATGAAAACCTTCGACTCCGAACGTTTCCGCCAGAACTTCGGGCGCTAAGCTGGAGCCGCCCATTCCCATCAGCAGAACGTTGGTAAAGCCTTCGTTTTTTACGTCTTCGGCAAAATCTCTGTACTTTTGCAAATCGCCGAGTTCCGCCGCGCCCGAACCGAGCCAGCCGAGCCATTTCGCTTCGTCTTCACCGCACCAAACGCTCGCGTCTTTGTTCCAGATGCGACTAATCAAATTTTCCTTTTCCCATTCGGCAAATTTCGCAGAAACGGTCGTTTGCAGCTCTTCCGGCAAATTGTATGAAATTGAATTTAACGTCATTCGAATTATTCCTTTTTATCAAAATTTTATAAAAATCTTGCGTTAGCCTTATACGCCTTGTCAACCACCTTTTCGGTTTTTGACGACGTTTTTTCCTTACTTTACGCTGTTTGGAAAAGAAATTTATTTCTAATCTTTATACTAAAGCAAAGTTTCTTATCTTCATAAAAAAAAAGATGTCTCTACTTTTAGAGGCATCTTTCAAGGATTAATAATTTCTAAAAATTTAAGTTCTTAGAAATCGAAACGAGCGCCGAATTGAAGAATTCGGGGCGTGTTGTAAGACTGCGTAATGCGTCCGAAGCTGTTGCTGTTGATGTCAGTGTTGGAGCCGTAGTAGGGAACTTGATGATTCAAGACATTGAACGCCTCCATACGCAACTGTAATCTGGTTGTTTCCGTGAACCGAAGATTTTTACTCAAACCGAGGTCCCAGTTCAAATACGGCAATCCGTTGATAAAGTTCCTCGGCAAGTTTCCGGTTTGACCGGCGTTGTTGAAGAAGAACACTTGTCCCGGAAAAGGAGCCGTTCCGAGCGGGCTCGCCGCGCGAACCGAACCTAGTGTATACCCAGCCGGAAGCGGTTGATAAAGATCAATGCCTTGAAGAACAGGCAGTCCGGTTCCCGGAAGCGGGTTTGCCGTCGCGTACAAAATGCTCGGATTAAAGAAATAAATTCCGTTCGGCGTTTCAAATCTGCCGGTCAGGTCTTTGATCTGATCACCGGTCAGCGTGCTGATAGCGGTTTGTCCGCCGTATTGTCCGGCAAGAACCGAAGCGGTCGCGCGCGGATCAATTACTGAAAGCGGCGCACCTGAACTCAGGTTAACAATCGAAGAGATTTGAAAACCACCGAAAACCTTGTCCACCCAGCCGCCTTGATTCAAGAATCGCTTTCCTCTTCCGAACGGCAATTCGTATACCGCATTGGCGTTCAGCGTGTGCGTTCTGTCGAAATCGGTTCGTCCGTAGTTCAACTTCGGATTTTCATTGTCCTGCAGCAGAGCTATTCGATTTTGGTCGGCGCTGCCATCGTCGCCGAATACGTCGCCGAGAGTTTTCTGGAACGTGTAATTGACCTGGAAGGACAATCCCTGCCTAAACCGACGACGAACTTCCATTTGAAGCGCGTTGTAGTTGAGCTGACCCTGGTTGGTCAAAACCTGCGTTTGGAAACCGTTTGTCGAAGCCTGGAACGGAACGGTGCCCTGGTTTCCTCTTAAAATAGAGTTGTTTGCAATGGCGCCGATTCGTCCTTGCTGGATAAACGCCACATTGCTTTGACCGATAGCGTTAACCGAGCCGTTCGGATTGAAACTGAACAAAGTTTCAGCCGGAGCCAATTGTGTCAGCACGGTCAGCGGCTGGCTTCCCGGAATACTCGGATTGTAACGAGCATCGGTACAAGCGAATAAAGGGTTGGGTGCCGTTGGATTGATTATCGCTCCTTGGAGACGGCAGTTATTTTGCGCCCGCAAAAAGTCGGCTAAAAATCCGTTTCTCTCGAGCTCGATTTCGTTATAGTTGATAGTGCGGGCAACTTGATTATTTCTGTTTCCGACGTATCTGATCTCTAACACGGTATCAAATCCGATATTTTTTTGAATACCGACATTGTATTCATAGACGCGTCCAACCTGGTAATCAGGATCAACCGCATAAAGCGTTCTGTTCCGCGCCGCATTGTTAAGCGCGAAACTGCGCGGCGGCGGCGTAAACGTCGGAAGCTGCGTAATTGTCGGAATCGGGGCGAAGCCGTTGCGCGGCGTCAACGCCGATCTCAGTTCCAGCACGTTCGTTGATAAAGCGCCCAATCCGGCGTTGGCTTCCGTCAGTGTAGAAGCGGCTTTGAGATATTCGTCGTTGACGTAGCTGATGCGGAATCCGCCTCTGATTACCGTGTCGTTACCGACTAATCTTCCAAGCAGTCCTTTTTCAAATCGCGGCGTGTAAGCGACGCTGAAGCTCGGGGCAAAATTGTCTTTGTCCATTTTGAAAAAGTTGCCGCTGCCGCATTCGCCGGCGTTACAACCGACATAATCGAGATAACCGTTAGGATCGTTAAGGCTCGCGTACAAATCACCCGGTTTGCTCAAAACCGGCTCTAAATAAAGCGCCTTTGGAGCGTTAACCGGCGTGTAAAGTTCGTAGCGCAGTCCGACGTTCAGCGTCAGATTCGGTCTTATGCGCCATTGATCCTGAATATACGGCGCGTAAAGTTCATAATTGAGCAGTTGTATTGATTGACCGAACGTGTAACCGACGTTCGGGTCATTTAAATTCGCCGTAACCGATCCGCTTCCGATGATACCACCCAGGAAATAGCGTAAGGCATTCGCCCGCGCCAGTTCGGTTGTGCTGATAGTTCCCGGAAACAGACTTTGCTGCAGAGCCGGCGTGTTCGGATTTGTGGTTGACGAAATTGTATATGTCGGAGTGGTTCCGTTAGCGTCAAACGGCTGGAATTTGAAGAACTCGGCTGAAGCGCCGAAACGGATTGAGTGATTGCCGGTCGTGTAAACGGCATTATCCTGAAAATTGCGATAAAGCGTGTTTCGTCCTTGATCGCGGAAAGAGCCTTCGGGATTGGTTACCGGAAGCCCGCCGATCAAAAAGTCCTGCGGAACGTTGCTTTCTATAAATAAAACTTCGGCGTAGTTGAATCCGCCTCGAACTTCGTTGGAAAAGTTATTGCCGATTGTGGATCGGTAAGAAAGCGCCAAAAAGTTTGACGGACCGCCGCTGAAAACATAAGGATCAGAAGAGAATCCCGACGGGTAATTGGAACCCGATCTTCCGGTCAGACTGTTAGAACGTCTGTAAACGCCGTTGATGGAATTGCGGTCGTTGAGATCGAAATCAACTCTCGTTGACCAGGTATCTCTATTGGTCGGCGTTCTGAGCAGGAAACTCGTCGTTTGTAGATAATTGACGCCCGTTGTTATTCCGTTTGCAGTAGTCGGAAGCCGGTCGAGAATACGCGACTGAATAACCGGATCAACGCCAAGCGAGCCGCCCGCCGCCGAAAAAATATTGTTATTGTTTGTACGACCTGGCTGAGTACTGTTAAAAATAAATCCGGATCCGGTTAAAACGTTTACCGTTCTTAAAGTATTCGTCGAAGTATCCAGATACGTGAAATCGCCGTTGCGCGCGGGCGCAAGCAAAGTAGTCGCGGTATTGGTTACCTGCTGGCGAAGAAGAAACTTTTCGTAATTGAAAAAGAAAAACGATCTGTTTTTGACAAACAACGGTCCGCCTTCGCCGAAATTCGGAAAAGGCAACGGTCCGCTCAAACTGCCGCCGATCTGATTACGATTCAGAAACGGTTTGGCGATGTTCTTTTCATTGTTAAAAAACGAGTTGGCGGTAAATTCCGAATTGCGGTTGAAGATAAACAAATTGCCGTGATAATCCGTTCCGCCGCGCGGCGTCACAAGTTGAACCTGCGACGATCCGCCGCCTTGCTCGGCGCCTGCGTTCTGCGTCGTCAGCGTGAATTCGCCGGTGTCGTCAACCGTCGGCGAGTCGCGAACTACCGTTCCTGTACGAATATAATTGTCTTGAATATTAAGACCGTCGCGAGTGATGTTCGTTGATGTAGAACGCTGTCCGTTAATCGAATCGGTCGTCGGATTGGCTCCGGCTTGCAGATCGAGCAGCGAGAGCGGGTTGCGTCCGTTCAAAGGCAAATCTACGATTTGCTCTCTGGTAATCGTCGTGCTCAATTCGGCATTCGACGCGTTGATTTGTTCGGCGCCGGCTGTGACGGTTACTTCTTCGGAAATTTGTCCGACTTCGAGCTGCGCATTCAGCGGATATTCGCGTCCAACGTCAATTTTTACGTCTGCAGCCATGAAAGTTTTATAACCGGGAGCAGTGATTCTTACCGTGTAAGTACCGAATACAAGCTGCGGAACTACAAACGTACCGTCGTTGGTCGCGGTAACTGTTTTTTCCTGTTTGGTTTGATTGTCGGTAACTACAATTGTCGCTCCGGGAACAATCGCTCCTCCCGGATCGGAAACTGTTCCGACAATTCTTCCTGTCGTGCTTTGTGCGAACGCCGCGCTAGCCTGCAAACAAATTGCTAAGGCTAGCAGCAGAATTCCTTTCTTTATATACATTTCGTATCTCCTTGAAATATAAGTGTTTATTAGGAATGTCCATATAATTGGACAAAATTATTTTGGGATTCGCTCCAATACGGTATAAAGCGCAACGATGGTGCCAAATCCATAACGGCGACAATGGTTTCTGGAAAATGCCTTAAATCGCGCCCGGATTTTTATTCGGCGGGAAATTGATTGATAAACTTGGAAAAATTGAACAGAAAAATCGGAGATTTTGGATTTTTTGAATAATCGAAAAAGCTAAACTGTTCCGTTTGTTGGATTTTTGCTTTTGCGCAATCGTCGTTCCGCGCCGTTTCAAATTGGCTTTACCGGCGGTCGCGCCGACAGTTTTTCCGTGCTTTTATTGCAAATGTCCAAAGCTGAATCTATACTTTGGAAATACACGGAAAAAGCGATGAGAGTTATTTACGCCTTACTTTGTTTGATGATTTTGACGCTGCCGATTAATTTACGCGCGCAAACGTCCGCGCCGGACAAGATTCGGAAAGGAAACAAAACGCTGATAAATGTCCCGGTCGTCGTTAGCGACCGCGAAGGGCGTTACGTTTCGGGTTTGAAAAAAGAAGATTTCGTTTTGTATGAAAACGGGGTGGAACAAAACATCGCGTCATTTTCGACATATGATGAACCGGTCAACGTCGCGCTTTTGATTGACACGAGCGGGAGCACTAAAGAATCTTTAAAGGAAATCAAAGACGCGGCAAGGGATTTTATAGATTTGCTGAATCCGAACGACAAATGTCTCGTGGCGACGTTCGCGGCGCAGGTCAATGTTCTTAACTCTCTTACTTCCGATCACAAAACGCTTGTAAGTTCTCTGGAAAAAGTGCGCACCGCTGAAAAGGAAGGCACTGTTTTGCTTCGCGCAATCGAGCAAGTCGCGCAAAATTCTTTCGATAACGTTCAAGGTCGCAAGGTCATCGTTCTGCTGTCGGACGGCAAGGATTTCGGCAGTTTTATGACGAAAAACGAGCTGTTGAGCCGCCTCGAAGAAACGGACGTTTCGATTTACTCGATTTTTTATCAAACCGGTGCGGGCTTTAATAAATTGACAATCGAGCCGGACGGAACGGTAAAAGAGGCGAAGGAAGGCAAAAATTCGGAAGAAAAAACTAAAGAAAAAAAGCCAGCCAAAAAGAAAAAGAACTATTCGATCTTGATTCCGCTGCGCGGCGACGTTTTCACCGAACAGGAAGCCAAGCTCATCTCGAAAGCGGCTGATATCGAAGCGGTAAATTCTTTAAGGGAAATGTCCGACATTACGGCGGGCAGATTTTACCAGAGCGACGCGCCGAATTTGAGCGGGATTTTCAAAAAAATCGCCGGCGAGTTGAGACAGCAGTATCAGCTCGGTTATCACTCGAAAGGTGCGGAAACCGATGCGTCGGTCAACGAAATCACCGTTAAAGTTAAACGTCCCGATGCGGTCGTTCGCGCGCGCGGCAAGTTTCGGGCTAAACAGTTGTAATGTCCGTAAGAAAGATTTCTCCTCGCGAATTTTGTGTCGGCGGTTATGAACAAAAATATGTTTAAGAATGTAATTCGGATCGGCAAATTGTTGCAAACTTTTGGATTGCTCGCGGTTTTATGCGCGGCGGCGTTCGCGCAGGACAGAAACTGGAAAACGTTCACGCCGGACACGGGCGCCTGGAGCATTCTCGCGCCCGGCGAAATGCGGCACGACCCGGACGCACTGGAAACTCTCAGCACAAAAGGCGGCTATTCATACAACGATTCGACGGGCTTTTTCGCGGTCGTTTACGAAGATTCTCCGAAATGGCAGGTTGCTTTGTACAAGCCTTTTATCAATTCTCATTACAAAAAAATTCGCAACAGTTTCCTGAAAAGCTCGAAAGGCGAATTGCTTAAAGACGAAAAATTCAAAAACGGCGGCGTATCGGGACGGGAATTTTTAGTGAAAATCCCGGAAGGCAGAGTTATAGACAACGAAGGTCAGTTGAAACCGAAATATCGCGTCGGGCGTTTCCGAATCTTTTTTCAAGGCAATCGCTGTTATATGCTTCTCGCCGTTTTGCCCGAAGACGAAATAAACTCGTTCGCGATTGACAATTATTTTAATTCTTTCGTCGGTAAATAATATTTTTCAATTTCGGGCAGATTTCGTTCCGTCAAAAATATACAGCTTATGAAAATTTACATCGCTATAATTTTCACTTTGATTTTCTCTTTTTCCGTCTTCGCTCAAAAACAGGCGGAAGTAATCGTTACGTCAACTCATTTGCGCAAATCGCCCGACGTTAATTCGGAAAAAGTTCAAACCGTTCAAAAAGGCGAAAAAGTCGTTCTCGAAAAAAGCAGGGACACAAACGGCTGGTTTTTCGTTTCGACTTTGGACGGAAACGTCAAAGGCTGGATTCGCAAAGATACGATACGTTCGATAGCCGCTGATTCTGCTAATAAAACATCGCAAAAGGATAATCAAACGCCAGAGAAAAGCATTCTAACGCCGCAAAAGACTGTTCCGATTCCGAAACCGAAAGCAAGCCCGACTCCGGTTAGAACTCCTGCTCCGGCAGAAAATTCAGTTCAATCCGTAAATCCTGCGCCGGTAATAACGGCGTCGCCGGCTCCGACACCGGAACCGACGCCGGTCGAAGACGAAGAAGTTCTCCGAATTGATACCGAAGAAGTAAGTTTGAACGTGCGGGTCGTTGACGGCAATAATCGTCCGGTCGCGAATTTAAATCAAGCGCATTTTAAAGTTTATGAAGACGACGTTTTGCAGCCGATCACGTCTTTGACGACGACGGAAGTTCCGGCGATTAATGCGCTCGTTATTGACAATTCGCGTTCGCTCCGCTCGCAGCTTAAAAAAGTTATCGAAGCCGGAAAAATCATCGTCGGCGCAAATCGTCCGAAAGACGAATCCGCGTTGGTTCGTTTCGTCAGCTCGGACAAAATCGAGGTCGTGCAGGATTTTACGGCGAATAAGAATTCGCTGAACAACGCTCTCGATAATTTATTTGTCGAGGGCGGGCAAACGGCGATAATTGACGCCGTGTATCAAACAGCGCGAAAAATTGATAAATATCAGAACACCGGAAAAACCGACGACGTAAAATTGCGCGCGCTGATTCTGGTTTCTGACGGCGACGACCGCGGCAGCGCACACGACGAACAGCAGCTTTTTAAATTGCTGCGCGAATCGAACGTTCAAATATACGCCGTCGGGTTCGTTAACGATTTAAGCAAGCAAACGGATTCAAACGGCATCAACCGCCAGGAAAAAGCGAAGAATTTTTTAACCAGATTGGCGCAGGAAACCGGAGGAAAGGTTTATTTTCCCGATTCGATTGACGAGCTTTCGCAGATAGCATCCGATATTTCCGGCGAACTGCGCACGCAGTATTTGATTTCTTATGCTCCGACAAACGAGGTGCGCGACGGCAGCTTCAGAAAAATAAAAGTTGAAATAACGGACGGCGCGAACAAGGAAAAAAGAACAGCCATTACCCGCGCGGGCAGAACTTCTTTGCCTAAATAAACAGTTAATCGAATCAGATTTTACGATTTCAGCCAATCGAGAAACATTTCTTCCTGGCGGTGAAAAGCGTGCTCGGGCTTTTCATTCTTCGTCATCGGAAGTTTGAAAAATACGCTCAGTTGTTCCTGAATGCCTTTTTCGCCGCGTCGTTTTGCCAAATCCAGACAGCGGGCGATTTCTATTGCCAGCGGCGCGGCTAAAATCGAATCTTTGCACAAGAAATTAATTTTTATCTGCATCGGCTGACCCAAAAATCCGGTTACGTCTACGTTATCCCAAGCTTCTTTGTTGTCGCCGCGCGGTCGGTAATAACGAATGTCAACAATATGATCTTCGACTTTATAGCCGAGAATGTCGTCGAGAACCGAGCCTTTTGTTTTCACTTTTGACGCGAGCGATTCGGCATTTGACAACGCATAGCCGTCGCGGTTTCCTAAAATATTCGTCGAATACCAGCCTTCTACTTTCAAGGCGCGTGTCTTCAGTGCGGGCGCGAGAACTGTTTTGATAAAAGTCTGACCGGTTTTTCCGTCTTTTCCGGCAATCGGAACTCCGGTTTTTTCGGCAAATTCGATTAAAGCGGGAATATCAGCCGAAACCGACGGCGTGAAATTTCCGTATGGCGCTCGTTCGGCAATCGCGGCGTATGCGTAAAGCATCGCGGGCGAGATTTCTTTTGAATTTTCGTCGAGAGCGTTTTCAAAACCGGCGAGCGAATTGAATACTTCATTGCCTTCGTCGGCGAGCCTTTCGGTCGAAGCGAGATTTATGACGACGGCTTCATCGCATTTCTCTCTAAATTGCCGCAGATCCGCGCGAATTTTTTCAATGGTTTCTCGATGCGAATTGTTGGAAATTCGATTTTCGCCGTCTATATTTGCCAAAAATTCTTTATTTCCGACTGCTCGCCAGGGCTTTATTTTTTTCAATTCGTGTTCAACGGCAACAAATTGCTTGTGCGTTAAAACGTCGTGCTCTTCCGCCGCTTTCGCTAAGTGCTCGGCATATAAATCCCAGCCGCCGAAAACGATATTTTCATAATTCGCTAAATTGAAGTTCGCTGGATTTTCAGATTGATTCGGTTGTAAATCCGCAAGCGGCAAGCCTTCTTTGCCGATTAATCCTTTTTTGAGAAGCTCGATTCCGGCGACGATTGTCGTTCCGACCGCGCCGCCGAGTCCGATGATAGCCAGCCCGAGTTTTCTGTTGTTCATAAAAACTTCAATTTTACAACAAAATTTGATTAGCCACGAACAAACCCGAAAGGTCACAAAGAAAAAACAAATAATTCTAGTTTTCTTTCATGCGCTTTTGTGTCGGCTCGCGGCTAAATTTTTTCTTTTTCAATCGCATTCAAAGCGATTTTACCGAGTGCGCCGACGAATAAATTAAAATGAGCAAAGCGTTCGTCGCGCGTAAAACCTTTAGTGTAACGATAAAAAATCTGCTGCGCGATGGCGGCGATTTTGAACGTGCCGAAAACGTAATAAAATAAAATATCGGAAACGTCGCACCCGGTGTTACTTTCGTAAATTTCAACCAGCTCGCGGCGCGAAATATTTTCCATCAAAACGCGTGGGTTAAAAGGCATCGAAAGCAATTCGCCGGATTCTTTCGACATCCAGTAGCCGAGCGTCGTTCCCAAATCCATCAAAGGCTCGCCGATTGTGCACATTTCCCAATCGAGAACGCCGACGATTTCGGTTAGATTTTCCGGGTCGAGCATTACGTTATCGAATTTATAATCGTTGTGAATCAATGCCCCGCCGTTTGTTTTCGGGATGTTTGAGTTTAACCATTCAATTGTCGCTTCGAGTTCGATATTTTCATCGGTTTTCGCATTAAAATAACGCTTCGTCCAACCTTCGACTTGTCTACGCGCGTAACCTTCCGGCTTTCCAATATCGCCGAGTCCGATTTGTTTGTAATCGAGAGTGTGAAGCGCTGCCAGATTTGCGATGAACGACTCGCAAATTTTTTTTTGTAAATCAGCGGATTTTTCCAGAATCTCCGGCGATTTTCCCCGAATGATTAATCCTCGGCGCCGCTCCATTAAATAAAATTCGGAACCGATTATTTCCTCGTCCCCGCAGTAAAGCAAAGGCTTCGGCGCGGGTTTATAAATTTGAGAAAGTTTTGAAAGAACATTAAACTCACGCGACATATCGTGCGCCGATTTAACTTGATTGCCAAACGGCGGTCGGCGCAAAACGTATTCTTCCGCGCCGATTACAACCAGGTAAGTTAGATTGGAGCTTCCGGCAGGAAATTGTTCGATGACGATTTTATCAGATTTAACGTCGAGATTTTCACGCAGAAAAGCGCGTAGATTTTCCTTGTTCAAATTTTCGCCCGATCGAACTTCGGTTGTGTCCTTCATAAAATTTTTAGCTGATTATTATACGAATTACACGAATAAATTTTCTGTGCTAATCTTTTTCAAAAATTATGAACTTCGATTATTCAACTAAAACGCGAGAACTGCAAAACAAATTGCAGGCGTTTATGGAAGCGTATATTTATCCGAACGAAAATGCTTATATCGAGGAAATAAATTCCGGTGACCGGTGGAACCCTTTGCGGTTAATCGAAGATTTAAAGGAAAAAGCGAAAGCCGAAAATTTGTGGAATTTGTTTTTGCCCGAAGTTTCCGGTTTGTCGAATCTCAAATACGCGCCGCTCGCCGAAATGATGGGCAGAGTCGTCTGGTGTTCGGAAGTTTTCAATTGTTCCGCGCCGGACACCGGAAATATGGAGGTTTTGGAAAAATACGGCACGCTCGAACAAAAAGAAACCTGGTTGAAACCTTTGTTAAACGGCGAAATCCGTTCGTGTTTTGCGATGACCGAACCGGATGTCGCTTCGTCGGACGCGACGAATATTCGTTCGTCAATTAAAAAAGAAGGCGACGAGTACGTTTTAAATGGTAGAAAATGGTGGTCAACCGGCGCGGGCGACGCGCGCTGCAAACTGGCGATTTTTATGGGTAAAACCGACGAAAACGCGCCGAAACATCTTCAGCAGTCAATGATTCTGGTCCCGATGAACGCCGCCGGCGTAAAGGTGGAAAGAATTTTGAATGTTTTCGGCTTCGACGACGCGCCGAACGGGCACGCCGAAATCTCATTTGAAAACGTGCGGGTTCCGGCGGGAAATTTAATTTTGGGCGAAGGACGCGGTTTTGAAATCGCGCAGGGAAGATTGGGTCCAGGAAGAGTTCATCATTGTATGCGTTTAATCGGAGTCGCCGAACGCGCTCTCGAATTAATGTGCGAACGCGCAAAATCGCGCATCGCTTTCGGGAAAACTTTAGCCGAGCAGGGAATCGTCAAAAACTGGATCGCCGAAGCGAGGCTCGAAATCGAGCAAGCCCGGCTGCTCGTTCTAAAAACCGCTTGGATGATGGATGAACTCGGGAACAAAGCGGCGCGAAAAGAAATTGCGATGATTAAAGCAGTCGTTCCGCGAACGGCGCTGAAAATAATTGATCGGGCGATACAAACACACGGCGGCGGCGGAGTTTCGCAGGACTTTCCGCTGGCGAATTTCTGGATTTACGCGCGTTCTCTGCGTCTCGCCGACGGTCCCGACGAAGTTCATCTCGAATCAATCGCGAAAATGGAGTTAAAGAAATGATTATTAGAAAAGCGGAACTCGAAGATTCCGGGCAAATTGCCGAAATCTATAATTATTACATCAAAAATACGCATCACACATTCGAGACCGAGCCGCTTGCCGTCGAAGAGATGAGGCAGCGCGTCGAGAGTATTGTAAAAAATTATCCGTATCTCGTTGCAGAAGAAGAAAGCGAAATTCTCGGCTACGCTTACGCGGCGCAGTTTAAGATGCGGCAGGCTTATGAATATTCGGCGGAAGTTTCGATTTACGTTAAAAACGACGCGAAACAGCAGAAAATCGGGACGCAGCTTTACGTCGAATTGTTCGACCGTCTGAAAGAAACGGACATTCACGCGATTATCGCCGGAATCGCTTTGCCCAATGACGCGAGCATCTCATTTCACGAGCGTTTGGGGTTTGAAAAAGTCGCGCATTTTCGCGAAATCGGATATAAGCTCGGGCGCTGGATTGACGTTGGTTACTGGGAATTGATAAATAGATTTTAATGTCAAAAGATATTATTCATTTCGCGCACGCGAACGGTTTTCCCGCCAAAACTTACAATAAACTTTTCTCCTGTCTCGAAAACGATTTTGAAATCAATTATCTCGAACGGCACGCGCATAATCCGAAGTTTCCCGTCACCGACGGTTGGAAACGTCTCAAAGACGAATTGGAAGAAGAAATCGAAAAGCGTTACACGAAACCCGTTATCGGCGTCGGGCACAGTTTGGGCGGCGTTCTGCATTTTCTCGTCGCAGTCGAAAATCCTAAACTTTACAAAAGAATTATTCTTCTCGACGCGCCGATAATCAGCCGTTTGAGCAGCAGAGGTTTGCAGATTTTGAAAATGACAAATCTGATTGACCGCTATTCGCCGTCGCGCACGACGCGATTTCGGCGCAATCTCTGGAAATCAAAAGAAGAAGCGTTCGAGCATTTCCGGCGTAAAGACAATTTTGCAAAATTCGACCGGGAAGTTTTGCGCGATTACATCGAAAACGGTACGATTGAGACCGAAAAAGGCTACGAATTGTTTTTCAAACCTTCAATCGAAGCGAAAATCTACCGCACGATTCCGCATCATCTGCCGCGCTTTCGCGGAAAGCTGCAAGTTCCGACAGATTACATCGGCGGCACAAATTCGCGCGAAGCGCGGCTCGCCCGAATATCGTTTATGCGCAGACATTTTCCGATTGATTTTCATTTCATTGAAGGCTCGCATCTTTTTCCGCTCGAAAAACCCCGCAAAACCGCCGATTTGATTTCAAAAATTTGTAATACTTAGCAAAAATGCTGCTTGAGATTGCCTTTGTATTTGTTTTCAACATTTCGATTGATTCTAATGAGCATTCATTTTGACCGAATCAAAAATCAAACTGAAAAATTTTTATTCAAATTGATGTTAAACAATGTAAATAAGTGTTGACATCTTTTTATCATTAATGTAGTTTAATTTGTAACGACACATCAAACGGTCGTTTCCCTTCGCCACCTAATGCAAAAAAGTTTTTCAAAAAGCAACACATCTGAAGGCATTAATGTTGCGAGTATCCAGCAAATAAACGAAACAAGTTATTTCGGCATCGCTCTCAGTTGACCTATCGGAATTATGTCTTGTCCACGCTGTCAGCCGGAAGGTGGCAAAAAATCTTCAAAAGCCGAAAAACTTGATTCGTTTGGGTTCTGGAAAACAAATCACACAAATTCTTAAAACAGTCCGTATAAAAGTCATATAAAAATAAAGATTGGCGTGAAAGCTAAAAGGAGTAGAAAAGATAATGCTGTTCGGTAAAAAGAAAAGCGTTGCCGGTTTGGATGTCGGTTCGAGCTCGGTCAAGATGGTCGAACTCGACGGTAAGTTGAACAGTCTGAATTTAGTCAGCCTGGGATTTGAAAATTTGCCCGACAATACAATCGTTGACGGGCAGATAATGGAATTAAATATCGTTTCCGAAGTCATTCAAAGCGTCTGCAAAAATCATCAAATCACGGCTAATCAAGTAGTGACGGGCGTTAGCGGTCATTCGGTCATTATCAAAAACATCGTTTTGCCGCCGATGAGCCGCGAAGAACTCGAAGAATCCATTGACTGGCACGCCGAAGAACACATTCCGTACGATTTAGCCGACGTGACGCTCGATTACCAGGTAACACAGGAAAATCACGACGCGACGCAGGTTTTAATCGCCGCTTGCAAGCGCGAGCGAATTGACAATATGAAGCAGGCGATTCAGCTTGCCGGAAAGCAGCCGGTCGTCATTGACGTTGACACGTTCGCGTTGCAGAACTGCTACGAAATCAATTACCAGCCTGACGAATCACAAGTCGTTACTCTCCTCAATATCGGCGCTTCGACGATGAACGTCAATATCGTCAAAGGAACGCGTTCTTTATTTACGCGTGATATTACGGTCGGCGGAAGTCAATTCACCGATGTATTGCAGCGCAGTCTGGGTTTGAGCTTTCAACAGGCGGAAGCGGTTAAGCGCGGCGTAGCCGATGCTCGCGACGGAATCGAGGAAAAAGCGATTGAACCTTTGATAAACAACGTAACGGATGTTGTTGCGATGGAAATTCAAAAAACCTTCGACTTTTACCGCGCCACGACCGAAGACAACGAAATGATCGTTCAGAAAATTTTAATTTCCGGCGGCGGTTCAAAATTGAGCGGTTTGGCGGAAGACCTTTCGGCAAAACTCGAACTGCCCGTCGAAATTTTAGATCCGTTTCGCAACATAAAAGTTGACACTCGCAAATTTGACCCTGATTACCTGAGTGAAATTATGCCGGAAATGGCGGTCGCCGTCGGTTTGGCAGTAAGGGGAGCAGAATTAAGATGATTAAGATAAACCTTTTACATTCCGTTACAGAAAGACACACCGGCGCTACGGCGGCTGTCGAACGCAAAATTTCCAGCCCTGTATCGCGTCTTTTGCTGATGACTGTTTCGGTTGCGTTTCTATTGATGGCTGTCGTCGGCTGGGACATCATCAGCACGCAAATGGCGAAAGCCGAAGCCGAACGCCAGCTCGAAGAACAAAAGCAAATCGCCGCCCAGCTCGAAGCCGTTTTGAAAGAGCAGAAGGAACTCGAAGCCAAAATTCAAAACATAGACCTGCGCATCGAAGCGATCAAGAAACTTCGCGCTTCGCAAGCCGGTCCGGCGGCGGTTCTCGAAGCGGTCAACGAACGAATTCGGATGACTCCCGGACTTTACCTGGAATCGGTCGAGCAGGCGGGCGAACAAGTTACCATCAAAGGAAATTCGCCCGACGAAACAGCCGTCACGCAATTCGGTCGCAGCCTCGAATTTTCGGGCGGGCTTTTCTCGAATCTGAACATCGAAACGCAGAGAAAAGAAGTGCAGAGCCAGCAGGTTTCCGCGCCCGCAGCCGGACAAGAAGCGCCGAAGTTGGAAATCGTAAACTTCACGATCCGAACGGCTTACACGCCGTCGAAAGCCGGCGCTCCGAAAGATTCCAACCCAACGACAGCAGCAAACACGCCGCCGAGCGGCAATCAATCGTCAGCTCAACCCGGCAGCCCCGCACCGCCGCAGGTGGCAAAAAATTAACAATCACTTTCCTTGAAAACGAATCGGTTGATTTAAAAATAAAGAAGGTAACCAGAAATGATAGAGAAATTCAAAAGTCTACAATGGCAGATGCAGCTTTTTGTTTTAGTCGGTATCGCTGCAATGGTTTACGGATGCGTTTATTACTTCGTAACCAGCACGACGCGCGCCGAGATCACCGCGCTTAACGAGCAGGTTTCGCAACTGCAGGCGAAAAACGAAGCCGCCCGCGTCGCCACACAGCGCATCAACGAGTTTCGCGCACTTTACGCCAGCAAAACCGAGGAATACGAAGAATTGAAAGTCCTTCTGCCGGAAGAACGCGAA